>NZ_JBEZFW010000011.1:0-405390 GCF_040649695.1 Nonomuraea sp. NPDC048901
CGTGGACTTCTACCTATACCTCGCCGCCGCCTTCGTCACGCTCCGCATGCTCATCCGACGCTCGACGACCCGCTATCGCTGGGACCACCGCCCCACCACCCGACGCCTGAAGTGATCCATTTGCCGGTCGGTCTTAGCATGATCACCATGCATCGCAGTCGTGTCTACGCCCTCCTGATAGACACCCCCACGCCGGAGGCTGAGGCAGCGGCCGCCTTCTGGGCCGCGGCGCTGGGGGCCACGGCTCGCCCGCTGCCTTCCGAGGAGCAGTTCATCTCGCTGCACGGCGCCTTGCCCGAGCCTGGCCCGCTCGTGGCCGTGCAGGCGGTCGACGACGCTCCCCGTTTCCATGTGGACATCGAGACCGACGACGTCGAGGCGGAGACCCGGCGACTGATCGCCCTGGGCGCGAGTGAGGTGGCGCGGTGGCAGGAGTGCCGCACCCTGCGCGTCCCCGGCGGTCATCTCATGTGCGTGCTTCCCGTGGAGAGCGACCGCGCGGTGTTCGAGTCCGAGGCCAAGACCTGGCCCTAAGTCTGCCGCTGGTAGACCAGGCGGGTGGGGGCCGGCGTGGGGGTCTCGACTGTCGATGGCCTGTAACAGTGCACGAGGCGAACGACGTGCTCAGGGCCAGGCCGAATATGTGATGCGCGCCGTGCCGGTCGGCCCGTACGGTTGCGCCCATGCCGACGACTGGCTCGCCTCTGTCCGCGTATCCCCCGCTGAACGTGCAGGTGCACACACCTCGGCTGTCCTTGCTCGGGGCGACAGATGAGCTCCTAGAACGCCTGGTCCCGACGGTGCGCAAGGGCGTGGCCGTCAAGCCCCCGTGGCCCTTCGACGATCCGATGTCCCTCTATGCGGACAGCCCGGAGCGCGAGTGGGGCTGGCTGCGGGCGGTGTGGCGGGGCCGGGGCCAGGTCAGCGAGAGCTTGTGGCGTCTGTACTTCGTCGTAGTCGTCGACGGCGAACCGGTGGGCATGCAGGATCTGATCGGCCGCGACTTCGCCGCGTTCGGTACGGTCACCACATTCTCCTGGCTCAGCCCGGACGTTCGGGGCGGCGGCCTGGGCAAGGAGATGCGGCAGGCGGTGCTGCAGCTGGCTTTCGACGGGCTCGGGGCCAGTGAGGCGGGCAGCGATGCCTTCGTCGACAACCACGCCTCGAACCGCGTTTCGCAGGCACTGGGTTACGTGCCGAACGGCGTCGACTGGGACACCCGGCGCGGCGAGCCGGCAGAGATCAAGCGGTGGCGGCTGACCCGGGAGCAGTGGATCAAGCGGCGGCGCGACGACATCGAACTCGTCGCCGTCGGCGACTGCCTGCCAGTCCTCGGGATTGACCTACCACCAGTTGACTGACCAACAAACCTTCCAGGGAGGGTGTCCATTACGCCGACAGCCCTGAACACGCGATAGAGCTGACCGGTCTGTGGCGGTAGATCACGACTGAATGTAGAGCCTGGTTCTGGGGTTCAAGGGCGGCGCTCCTGCCGAATCGTTTCGGAGCCAAACAGTCTGTGGGCCGCATTTTCTGGCGCTCTTGTCGGCAGCGTCGGCATCGCCCGGTGTCACGCGCCGGGCCGTATCAGGCCGCTCTCGTAGGCCAGGATGACCAGCTGGACTCTGTCGCGTACGTTCAGCTTGGCGATGGCCCTGGTGATGTGGGTCTTGGCGGTGAGTGGACTGATGACGAGCCGCTCGGCGATCTCGTTGTTGGAAAGGCCGAGCGCCACGAGCTTGACCGTCTCCAGTTCCCGGACGGTAAGGGCGGCCAATCGCTGCCCCGCGCTGGGCGTGAGGTCCTGCCGGTGGGCGAACTGCTCGATGACGCGGCGGGTCACGCCCGGAGACAGGAGCGCGTCTCCGTCGGCGACGGCGGCGACCGCCCGGCGCAGTTCGGCGGGTTCGACCTCTTTGGTGAGGAAGCCGCTGGCGCCGGCGCGCAGGGCGGCGAAGACGTGTTCGTCGGTGTCGAACGTCGTGAGGATGATGACGCGACAGCTCAGAGTGGTCGAGCCGGTGATGATGCGGCGCGTGGCGGTGATCCCATCGGTGCCGGGCATGCGGATGTCCATGAGGATCACGTCGGGGCGGGTGCTCGCGGCCAGCCGTACGGCTTCGTCGCCGTCCTGGGCTTCGCCGACGACCGTGATGTCCCGGGAGCGGGCCAGCAGGCTGCGGAAGCCGGCCCGTACGAGTGCCTGGTCGTCGGCGAGGAGCACCTTGATCGTCATGCCGTCGAGCCTGCCACAGGGATGTCGGCCCGCACGGCGAAGCCGCCGCCGGCGATCGGTCCTGCGGTGAGCGCGCCCCCGAGTGCGCTCACTCGCTCGCGCATACCGGCCAGGCCATGGCCTTCGGTGGCCTCGGCGCCGCCTGGGGCGCTGCGGCCGTCGTCGGTGATCTCGACGGTGATCGAGCGGGGCTGGTAGCCGATCGTCACCTCGGCCTTGCTCGCTCCCGCGTGCTTGAGCGCGTTGGCCAGGGACTCCTGGACGACGCGGTAAAGGGCGATGGCGAGAACGGCAGGGATGGCCGCGCGGTCGCCGTGCTCGTCGAGGGTCACCTCGAGCCCGGCGGCGCGGGCGTCGGCGATGAGAGTGTCCAAGGAGGCCAGATCCGCCTGCGGCGCGGTGTCAGCGGGGTTGTCGCGCAGGACCGCGACGAGGGAGCGGAGGTCGGTCATCGCCCGGTTCCTGACGTCCTTCGCCAGGCGTAGCGCGGCGGCGGCCGCGGTCGGATCCTCCTGGAGAGTGTCGGCGGCGACATTGAGCTGAACGCCGACGACGGCCAGCGTGTGCGCGATGATGTCGTGTACCTCGTGCGAGACGCGCAGCCGTTCCTCGGCGGCACGAGCACGGCTGTCGGTTTCGCGCAGCCGCTCGCGCCAGCGCATCGCGGCAGCGTAGGCGAGGCCCGCAGCGATGAGGATCGCCAGGAGCAGGCCTTCCCCCGCGACGTGTAAGACGTAGCGGGTCGGGTTCGTGTCCAGCGCCCAGCGGAAGTCGACCGCAGAGTAGACCAGCTGGGCCAGGCCGATGGCGGCGACCCAGCGCACGCGTGGCGTGGTGGCGACGGTGAAGTAGGCGACCGCGGCCGGCCAGATCCAACCGGCGGGAGACCAATGTCCGGTGAGGTGATAGGCGAAGATCCCGCCGATCGACAGCAGCAGCACGGTCATCGGCCAGCGGTGTCTGACCAGCAGGAGCGCTCCAAGAAGCAGAGCGAGGGGGTACGTGCCCTGCCGGGGGGTGTGCACCCCGGCGGCGAGGGCTACGGCGATGAAGAAGACCAGCGTGAGGGTAGCGAGCGCAATGTCGGTGATCCGGGCGAGGTGCCGGACAGGAGCGGGTTCGCGTAGTGGGGGCGGTTCGGCCATGCGAAGGCCCTTTCTCGAGGGGCGAGGGGTGTAACGCCGGGCCGGGGCGAACCAGGACGGCGTCGCCCAGGTGACCGCCTAGGTGACGCCGTCGGCATGTTCGGCTTCCGGAGTCGCGCGGACGGCGGACTCAAGGGCCGCGGAAGCTCTTGATCTGTTTACCAGCCGGATCAGACGTGGGTGACCAGGAGGGTCACGCCTGCCTCGTCGCCACAGTCGACGAAAACGGGACCGACGCCATTACCGATGGTGGGGGCGAGGGTCGCCTTCACCACGAATCCCTGCGGGTTGTCGTCAATGATGCGGATGTTCTGCAGCAGCGGGCGCTCTCTGTTGATCCCGGCGAGCACCGCCTTGAGCTCTTTGCCGCCGCCGCAGTTGCCGGTGATCGTCACCTCCTGGCCTCGCTTGGTGGTCGGATTGGGGCTGACCTGAAGCACCGCCCTGGCGCCCTTCGGCGGCTTCGGCGCGGCCATCGCAGCGGTGGCCTGACTGGCCGTGCCAGCCTGGGCACCAGCCGGCACGCCGACCAATCCCAGCAAACCGGCCGTCAAGCTCAGCCCGGCGATCGCAGTGATCACTTTCTTGCTCATGGCGATTCCTCCAGTTCTCATCCGGCTATCTCGACGAGAAACGGTAGGGCGGACCGCAGCGGGAGTGCGTCGTCCGTTGATCGTCATTTGACCTTGCACCGTTCGCTGTATGAGCTACACCAAAGGGAGTAGGTATCAGGCATGAAATGCCCGGTGACCTGTGGACGGACATGAAGTTCCGCTGCCTATCGATAATGGACGCGCCAGTGGAGCACCCCTAGGGCCCCTATGGTTTCTCCAGGATCCCCTATGCATTCCCTAGGCCATGGGCGCCGCTGACCGGCGATGGTACGAAATCGTTCGTGACCAAGCGAAAAATATTATCCCTGACATCCAGCAGAATTCTCGGTGCGGTCGCGCTCACCGCGAGCCTGACGACCGCGAGCCTGGCGACCGCGGCCCCGGCGGGCGCGACACTCGCGCCGGTCTGGGACCAGCTGTCCTTTCCCTACGGGTACGTCGAATCCGAGAAGCAACTCAAGGAACTCAACGATGTCGCCGCGCTGAGCGGCACCCAAGCTTGGGCTGTGGGGCAGGTGCGGATGGAGGGCTGGCCGAACCCGCCGGCGGGTGCGGTCTGCCCCGATCTGTTCCGCTGGAACGGTCAGAACTGGGTGGACGACCGGCCGGATATCAACTGCCGGGGCGCGCTGACCTCGGTGTCGGCCGCCGCGGCGAACGACGTGTGGGCCACCGGTTCGACCATCGCCTACCACTGGAACGGTACGGCCTGGACCCTCACTCCGTACCCGACCGAACAGAACAACCCTTTCTACCTTGATGATGTCGCCGCGGTGGGCGGCACCGCCTTCGCGGTCGGCAGGTCCTACCAGTCAAGCAGTGAGGTTTCCACGGCGGGTGTGATCCGCTGGAGCGGCACCGCCTGGCAGAAGATGAGCCTCCCGCCGCTCGCGGGCAACACCGACCTGAGTGCGGTGCATGCTCTGGCACCGGACGACGTCTGGGCGGTCGGCACCACCAACCGCTACGGGCCGAGCACCGATGCGCACACCCTGGTGCTGCACTGGGACGGCCACACCTGGTCCCGGCTGCCGGATCCGCCGAAGGAAGCGCTGGTCGAGACCGCTCTGGACGCGGTGGCCGCGCGGTCCGGCGAGGTGTGGGCGGCCGGTCAGCGGACCACCTACGAGGCCAACGGCATTTCGGTCAAGAAGCGCGAGGCGTTCGCCATGCGTTGGAACGGTAGCGCGTGGACGGTGACGCCGACCCCGGCGATCACCGGCTGGTACGGATCCTCCATCACCTCGCTGGCCTGGAACGGCACCGAGGTGTGGGCCGGAGGCAGCGGGCAGGACGACGCCACCGCGCGCAGCGTCGGTGTGCTGCTGCGCTGGAACGGCACCGCCTGGCAGCAGGCGCCGAAGCCGCCGCTGCTCGACGACTACCGGATCAAGCAGCTCGGCGCTGTGCCGGGCGGCGGCCTGTGGGCCACCGGCTACGGCACCCGGGAGACCGACGAGCACGCCAAGGGCCAGTTCCTGGCCCGGGTCACCGGCTGAACCTTCCTCCTTGCGATGGAGTGGGTGATGTGCGCGAGCCGACCGCTGCGCCATCGCATTGTGGGGGCCGACCGCCTGGCTTGGGAGCGGGCCTGGAGGGGGCCAGGGCGATCTTCGAGTCGTTCGTGTCGGCCGGCGGGACCACCTTCGACGTCTCGAACATCTACCAAGACGGTGAGGCAGAGACCGTTCTGGGCGACCTGTTGGGTCGCGAGCGCGACGACTACGTTGTGATCGCCAAATACAGCGGGAGCAGGAGCGTCCAGGTCCGCCCCGGCACCACAGGCAACAGCCGCAAGACCATGATCCGGTCCCTGGAGGAGACCCTGCGACGGTTGAAGACCGACTACGTTGACGTCTTCATGCCGCACTTCCCCGACGGCGTTATCCCGATCTCGGAGATCCTGGGCGGCTTCGAGGACCTGATTCGAGCGGGCAAGATCCGCTACGGTGGCCTGCCGAACTTCCCGGCCTGGCGGGTCGCCGGCGCCGCTGTCAGGTCGGAGCTGAACGGAGACAGGTCGCTGGTCGGCATCCAGACCGAGTACAGCCTGGCTGAGCGCTCTGGGAGCGGGAACTCATCCCGATGGCCCAAGCACATGGGCTGGGCGTCGTTCTCTATTCCCCGCTGGCAGGCGGTCTGCTGACCGGGAAATACCGCTACGGCGAGCAGGGGCGACTCAGCGCACGGGCCGCGGTCGACGGTACTGTCGGCGAGGGCGGTGAGCAGCGCACCGCTGTGCTCGACGCGGTCCTTGCCGTGGCCGCTGAGATTGGTACCGGCCCAGTCCATGTCGCACTGGCCTGGCTGCGTCAGCGCGCTGCGCGGGCCCAGACCTCGATGATCCCCATCGTTGGGCCTCGCACCCCGGCCCACTTGGCAGGATACCTCGACGCGCTGGATGTCGAGCTCGACCCACACCACTACCAGCTGTTGGATGAGGTCAGCGCGATCAGGTTCGGTGCCCCCCACGAAGACGTGGCCGGCGCGCTAGCCCACGGCGTCGACGGGGACCGGAGTCTCTTCGACGACCCGCTCATCCCGGTGATCTGAAACACCGGCCCAACCGCCCGCCACGGCTGATCCCGCCTCATGCCCGTTGACCCCTGCCTCACTTTCGGTCTCGTCTGGACTGCCTTTGCCCCTCGCCGGCATCGCCGTCATCAACCTCGAATGCCCTGACCCGATCTCCCTGGCCCGCTTCTGGGCACACATGCTCAGCGGCGAGATAACGGTCGAGACACCGGGATTCTGCGCGGTCAAGGTCGGGACGCTCCACCTCGGTGCAGTCCGTGTCGAGGACGACCAGCCACCGACCTGGCAGTCCAATGATCGCTCACAGCAGATCCACCTCGACCTCACTGTCGATGACCTCGACACCGCCGAGCACGAGGCGGTCCGATCATCTACGCATGCTCCTCATCGGCGGCGGACTCGACCACCCTCACCGGAAGTGTCCGTCAGCGCGGCGTGGCTACTCGGCACGCATGCCCACCTGGGCGCACGGCTCGCCGCCCACCCCATCAAGCTGTGACGAAGGCACTAGGCGGCCGAGTGGGTGATGGCGCCGGTGTAGGTCCCGGCGACGACATCGGCCGGCAAGGCCACGGTGATCGTCGGGTTCCAGGTGGCGGAGTTGTTCCCCGCGCCGTCGGCGGCGGAGAAGGCGATACGCGCGGAGCCGAGGCCGCCGGCCGTTCCGGGAGTGAATGTCGCGCTACCGGTCGTGTTGATGGCCGGGCCCGGGGAGTAGTTGACGGATCTCTTCGCGATGGTCTCGGGGGCGGTGGCGCCGCCAGTGGTGAAGTCCGTGGAGTCGACGGTCGCGGTCCAGGCGGCGTTCGGGTCACCGCGGGTGTCGGTCACGGTGATCTCGCCGAGCGGGCCCGACACGTTGGCGGCGCCGGCTGCTGCGGAACCCGGGTCCGCGCTGCCGGGCACGTTGATGGACAGTGCGCCGGTGGACCGGCTGATGGCGTTGGTGTCCAGGGTGACGGCGCCGTTGCGGGCCAGGACGCGACCGTTCACGTTCACGCCGGTGGTCACGGTGATCGAGGTCAGCGCGAGGACGTTCCCGGCCAGGCTGGAGCCGGTACCCAGCGTGGCCGAGCTGCCGACCTGCCAGATGACGTTGGCGGCCTTGGCGCCGCCGGTGAGGATCACCGCGCTGGAGGAGGCGGTGATAAGGGTGGAGGCCGCCTGGAAGATGAAGACCGCGTCCGGGTCTCCCTGCGCGTCGAGGGTCAGGTTTCCGGTGATCCCGAAGGTGCCCGCGGCGGAGTTGTAGACCCCTGGTTTCACGGTGGTCCCGCCGAGCTCTGTCCCGATGGTGGTGGCGGGAGTACGAGAGGCGGCGTCGTTGTAGGCGGCGGTCAGGTCGACCTGGGCGTGGGCGGCGGCGGTGTCGGCCACGTGGATGGCACCGCCGACCACGGTGCCGGGCGGGAAACCGGTGACCGACGTGCCCGGGCTCAGCCCGAGGTCGCCGGTGATGACGGTCTCGCCGGTGTTGGTGACGGTGCTGGCACCCAGAACCGCGAAGTTCGCGGCGCTGCCGAGCCCCACCGGCTCGTCCGGGGTGCACGCCCTGGCTTGCGCGGTAAGGAGCATGGTCACGACGGGAATGAGCGCGAAACCGGCCGCCAGCCGGGAAGAGCCAGGAAAGCCGATCTGTGCCGGGGCGGCCACACCGGTGGTCGCGAAGGTCGAACCCCTGGCATATCGCAGCATTGCCGAGACAAGTCTGTTCATACGTCCCTCACCTATGGACGGAGTTGCGGATAGTGATCTTGTAGTCCCCACATCGGCCCGGTGCGGGGGTGGCGTGCTCTGTGGATGACAAGACTTCTTTCCTTGATCACTGACACGGGATACAAGACAGCCGGGGTTCACCGGGATCAGCCCGAACCTTGGGATGGCTATGGCGCCGAATTTCGCTGTCAGCCCGTGACGCACGATTCACGTCGCGACACCACGGCGGGTGAGCTGTGGAAAACCGCAGCCAGATCCGGGTACGCGCTTCCTTCCGGCGCTCGGACCCCCCGGACCTCGCGTTTCTCGTCATGATGGGAAAGTTGATCGACGTCCCGCGCCGCACGCTGGAGGGCCGATCTTGACGGGTCCGGTGGACGGGAGAGGCGATACATAGTCGTGAGATAGCGGGACATAGGCGTGGGGTCGCGGGCTGCGGCCGGCAGGGGTCCTACGGCGAGCGCCGCAGAAACCATGGACGGGCGCGGGGTTCCTCCATCGAGGCGCCGACAGCTCCCCGTTGCCAGTAGCCCGACCCGTAAGCGCTGGTCAGACGTTTTCGTCGGCCCTGCGACAGATTTCCGGATTCTTTCTGCCGGAAGGTTGACGTAAAAAATGGGCAAACCATAGGTTTCCAGCGTGTCAACGCCCAATGGAGCCCACGCGCTCGTCCGTCGCTCCCATGAGGAGAGAGTGCTGCGCCTGCTACGCCAGCACGGCGCGCAGAGCCGCAGCGAGATCGCGACGCGGGTCGGCCTGTCGCGCACCACGGTCTCCGAGATCACCAGTGACCTGATCGGGCGCGGCGCGATCCAGGTCGTCGACACCGACGCCGTCGAGCGCGTCGGCAGCGGCCGGCCGGCCGAGCGGCTCGCGCTGGACCCCGGTTCGGGGCAGTACATGGGCGTCGACTTCGGCCACCGGCGGGTGAACGTCCTGGTGGCCGACGCGGCGCACGACATCATCGCGTCCGGCACCTCGCGCTACGAGGAGTCGGCGCAGTGGCCCGAGCGGGTCGAGGCCGGGCTGGCGCTGATCGAGCGGATCAGCGCCGACACCGGTGTCCACTACGGCGCCCTCCAGGCCATCGGGATCGGCGTGCCGGGCTGGGGTGACCGCTCGCGCGCCGACGGGGTGGCGGAGCTGTTCGCCGAGCGCTTCCACACCGCCGTGATCGTCGACAACAACGTGCGCTTCGCGGGGCTGGCCGAGGCGCTGCACGCCCAGTCGGACTCCGTACGCGACCTCATCTACCTGCGCCTGTCCGACGGCGTCGGCGGCGGGCTCGTGGTGGGCGGCCAGCTCGTACGAGGCTTCAAGGGCTACGCCGGAGAGCTCGGCCATGTGACCGTCGTGCCCGGCGGCGCGCAGTGCCGGTGCGGCAAGCGCGGCTGCGTGGAGACCGTCGCGTCGGTCCCGGCGATCCTCGGGCGCTGCCGCGAGCTCGGCCTGCCGATGGAGACGCTCGACGACCTGCGGGCCGCCGTGGAGATCGCGCACCCGGTCGTCGACCAGGTGCTGCGCGCGGCCGGCGCGGCGGTCGGCCGGGTGCTCGGCACCGCCGCGATGACGCTCAACCCCAGCGAGATCGTGCTGGCCGGCGAGATCGTCATGATCGCGCCCACGCTGGTGCAGCAGGTCGCGGCCACGGTCACGTACGAACTGTCGTGGCTGACCGACGCGGCGCCGGTGATCCGCGCCGCCCTGCTGGCGGACGACGGCGGCGCGCTCGGCGCCATCGCGGCCCTGTTCCACGAGTCCCCGCTGCTGGCCGGATACGAAGCGAACGTCACAACGGACGGAGGCCAAAGGTGGCCGTGATCACTACGGAAGCGGCGGCGGCCACGAAGGTCCGCCCCCGCAAGAGCCGTACCCTGCTGATGCTCAACATCGGCTCGGTGGTGGCCGGGCTGGCGATCTGGTGGGGGCTGTCCCTGGCCGGGCTGCAGTTCCCCACCCCGGGCGAGGTCGTCGCGGCCGCCTGGCGGATGCTCCTGGACGGCACGCTCGTCACCGACGTCGGCGCCTCGCTCGGGCGGGTGCTGGCCGGGTTCGCGCTCGGCTCGGTCGCGGCGGTCCTGATCGGCTTCCTCATGGGGTGGTACACGATCGCGCGCGGCCTGTTCGAGCCGTGGATCCAGTTCTTCAGGACCGTCCCGCCGCTGGCGATGCTGCCGCTGGTGCTGGTCCTGATGGGCATCGGCGAGAGCCCGAAGATCTTCGTCATCTTCCTGGCGGCGTTCCTGGCCTGCGTCATCTCGACCTACCAGGGCGTGGTGAACGTGGACCGGACCCTCGTCAACGCCGCGCGGGTCCTCGGCGCGGGGGACGGGACGATCTTCGCGCGGGTCGTGGTGCCGGCTTCGACGCCGTTCATCCTCGTCGGGATGCGGGTCGGGCTCGGCTCGGCCTGGGGCACGCTGGTGGCCGCCGAGCTGCTGGCCGCGCAGGCGGGGCTCGGGCACCGGATGCAGAACGCGCAGCTCTACTACGACCTGCCGACGATCTTCGTCGGCATCATCACGATCGGGATCCTCGGCCTGATCATGGACCGGCTGCTCATGCTGGCCGGCAACAAGCTGACGGCCTGGCAGGAGAGCCGATGACCATGCCCACGACCACGCCCAAGATCTCCGTACGTGACATCGAGAAGGTCTACCCCGTCGGCAAGGAGGACTTCGTCGCCCTCGGCGGTGTCTCGCTCGACATCGCCGACAACGAGTTCGTGACCGTCGTCGGGCCCTCCGGCTGCGGCAAGAGCACGCTGCTCAACATCCTCGCCGGGCTGGAGCAGCCCACCGGCGGCACCGCACTCGTCGACGGCAAGCCGGTCTCGGGTCCTGGCCCCGAGCGCGGGGTGATCTTCCAGCAGTACGCGCTGTTCCCGTGGCTGACCGTCCGCGAGAACGTCGAGTTCGGCCTGCGTACCGCCAAGGTGCCCAAGGACGAGCGGCGCCGGCGGGCCGAGCACTTCATCGGCCTGGTCGGCTTGGAGCGGTTCGCGGACGCGCTGCCCAAGACGCTGTCCGGCGGCATGAAGCAGCGCTGCGCCATCGCCCGCGCGTACGCGGTCAACCCGTCGATCCTGCTCATGGACGAGCCCTTCGGCGCGCTGGACGCGCTGACCCGGGTGCGGCTGCAGGAGCAGCTCCTGGAGACGTGGAGCCAGGAGCGGCGGACGGTCATGTTCATCACCCATGACGTGGACGAGGCGGTGTTCCTCGCCAACCGGGTGGTCGTGATGGCCGCGCGGCCCGGCCGCATCGCCGATGTCATCGACGTCGACCTCCCCTATCCGCGCGACGAGGACATGCGCCTGAGTCCCGAGTTCGGGAACCTGCGCAACCGCGTCTGGCATTCGGTGTACCACCAGCGGCAAGTCAAGGAGCCCGCGCAATGAGAAAGACATCCATCGCCGCTGCCGCCGTCATGCTGGCGCTCGGCACGGCCGCCTGCTCGTCGGGCGACGCCGGCACCCAGGTCAACTTCGGCTACATCGGCGACTTCAACGGCGCCAGCCTGCTCGCCGTCGCCGACCAGCAGGGCCTGTGGAAGAAGCACGGTATCGACGCGAAGACCAGCGTCTTCACCAACGGCCCGCTGCAGATCCAGGCGCTGGGCACCGGCGACCTCGACTTCGGCTACATCGGGCCGGGCGCCATGTGGCTGCCGGCCACCGGCAAGGCCAAGGTCGTCGCGATGAACACGCTCGGCAACGCCGACCGCGTCATCGCGCAGGCCGGTACGGGCTCGATGGCCGACCTGAAGGGCAAGACGATCGGTGTGCCCGAGGGCACCTCCGGCGACATGATCCTCACGCTCGCCCTGAAGAAGGCCGGGCTGGCGAAGACCGACGTCAAGATCGTCCCGATGGACGCGGCGACGATCGTCTCGGCGTTCACCTCCAAGCAGATCGACGCGGCCGGCTTCTGGTATCCGGCCATCGCCACGATCAAGAAGGCCGTTCCGGACCTGGTCGAGCTGGCCAAGAACGAGGACTTCGCCGACACGGTGTCCTTCCCGACCGCGTTCGTGGCCGGCAACGACGTCGTCGCCAAGGACCAGGGCAAGACCCAGAAGGTCATCGCCGTGCTCCGCGACGCGATCCAGTACCGCAGCGAGCACCTCGACGAGACCATCGCCGCGACCGCCAAGATGCTCAACCAGCCGGCCGAGCAGGTGAAGGCCGACGCGGCCAACTCCAAGGTGCTGTCGCTGTCCGAACTGGACGGCTACACCAAGGACGGCACCATCGACAAGTGGCTGACCGGCATGAACGACTACTTCGTCGGCGCGGGCAAGCTCACCGGAGCCGTCGCCCCCAAGACCTACTACACGGCCGACCTGTTCACGGGCGCCGCCAAGTGAACATCCTGTTCCTGATGACCGACCAGCACCGCGTCGACACCCTCGGCGCGTACGGCAACCGCCTGGCCGCCACCCCCGTCCTCGACGAGCTGGCCAGGACCGGAACCCGGTTCGACCGCTGGTACACCCCCACCGCGATCTGCACGCCCGCGCGGGCGAGCCTGCTCACCGGGCAGGCGCCGTTCCGGCACAAGCTGCTGGCCAACCACGAGCGCAACGTCGGCTACATGGAGGACCTGCCCGACGGGCAGTACTCCTTCTCCGAGGCGCTGCGCGAGGCCGGGTACAACTGCGGGCTCATCGGCAAGTGGCACGTCGGGCACCACCGGCGGGCGGCCGACTTCGGCTTCGACGGGCCGGACCTGCCGGGGTGGCACAACCCCGTGGACCACCCCGACTATCTGGACTACCTGGCGGCCAACGGGCTGCCGCCGTACGAGATCCACGACCACATTCGCGGGACGCTGCCCAACGGCGGGCCGGGCAACCTGCTCGCCGCGCGGCTGCGTCAGCCGGTGGAGGCGACGTTCGAGCACTACCTGGCGACGCGGACGATCGAGATGCTGGAGCGGTACGCGGCCGACGAGCGGCCCTTCTTCCTGCAGCTCAACTTCTTCGGGCCGCACCTGCCGTACATCGTGCCGGACGAGTACTTCGACATGTTCGACCCCGAGTTGGTCGAGCTGCCCAAGTCGATCGCCGAGACCTTCGCCGGCAAGCCCGCGGTGCAGGCCAACTACAGCGCGCACTGGACGTTCGACACCATGCCGCTGGAGGTGACGCGCAAGCTCATCGCCGTCTACTGGGGGTACGTCGCGCTCATCGACGCCCAGATCGGCCGGGTCATGGACGCCATGCGGCGCCTCGGGCTGGTCGACGACACGGCCGTGTTCTTCACCTGCGATCACGGCGAGTTCACCGGCGCGCACCGGCTGCATGACAAGGGCCCGGCGATGTACGAGGACATCTACCGCACGCCCGGCCTGCTCCGCGTTCCGGGGCAGGAGCCCGGAGTCGTCCGGTCGGAGTTCGTCAGCCTGCTGGACTGCACGGCGACCATCCTCGAACTGGCCGGGATCGACCCCGCTCCCGCCGTCGACTCGCGCAGCCTCGTGCCGCTCGCGTCCGCCGACGAGGTGGCGTGGGAGCAGGACATCGTCTGCGAGTTCCACGGGCACCACTTCCCGTATCCGCAGCGGATGATCCGGACCGACCGCTACAAGCTGGTCGTCAACCCGGACTCGACGAACGAGCTGTACGACCTGTTCACCGACCCGGACGAACTGCTCAATGTCTACGCGCACCCCGAGATGGAGGCGGTGCGCGGCCGGCTGATGCGGCGGCTGTACCAGGTGGTGCGGGATCGGGGTGACAACTTCTACCACTGGATGACGTCGATGTACGACGTCGGCGACGTCTCCTACGACCCGACGATGAGCGGGCTGGACGAGGCGACCTACCGGTGAGACGGCCCAACATCGTCATGATCCTCACCGACGACCACGCCTCGCACGCCGTCGGCGCGTACGGGTCGGTAGTCAACCGGACGCCGCGCATCGACGAGATCGCGGCGTCCGGGGCCCGGTTCGACAACTGCTTCGCGACCAACGCGCTCTGCTCGCCGAGCCGGGCCAGCATCCTGACCGGCACGTACTCGCACGTCAACGGCGTCTCGACGCTCGTCACGCCCATCGACGCCGCCCAGCCGACGTTCGTGAGCCTGCTGCGGGACGCCGGGTACCGGACCGCCATCGTCGGCAAATGGCACATGGGGGACGGCCCCGGTCATGATCCGCAGGGGTTCGACTACTGGGACGTGCTGATCGAGCAGGGGGAGTACTTCGATCCGCGATTCCTCTCGAAGGAGGGCCTGCGGACCGTCCCCGGCTACGCCACCGACCTCATCACCGACCTGGCGCTGTCGTGGGCCGACGGGCTCGACGGCGACGACCCGTGGTGCCTGCTGATCTACCACAAGGCGCCGCACCGCCCGTGGGAGCCCGACGAGAAGCACGCCGGGATGTACGCCGAGCCCATCCCGGTGCCGGCGACGTTCACCGATGACCACGCGACGCGCTCGTCCTCGGCGCGGCGGGCGGCGATGCGGATCGCCGAGCACCTGAACGCCGAGGACCTCAAGCAGGATCCGCCCGAGGGGCTGTCCTACGAGGAGCTGGCGCTGTGGAAATATCAGCGCTACATGGAGGACTACCTGGCCGTCGTCGCCTCGGTCGACGACAACGTGGGCCGGGTCGTCGACTGGCTCCGGGCCCGTGGCGACTTCGCGGACACGCTCCTGATGTACTGCTCCGACCAGGGCTTCTTCCTGGGGGATCACGGCTGGTTCGACAAGCGCTTCATGTACGAGGAGTCGCTGCGGATGCCGCTGGTCCTGAGCTACCCGAGGCGTGTACCGGCTGGTCAGGTACACCCCGGTATCGTGACGAACGTGGATTTCGCGCAGACCGTGTTGGACGTGGCCGGGGTGGCGCACCATCCCCGTATGCAGGGGCGCAGCTTCCTGGCGGACCTGACCGGCGAGCCCGGCCCGGCTCCCGCCGAGGGGATGTACTACCGCTACTGGGAGCACGACGACGTCTTCCACAAGGCGCCGGCGCACTACGGTTACCGGACGTCCCGCTACAAGATCATCTACTTCTACAACGACGGCATGGGACTGCCCGGTACGGGCGCGTTCACCTACAGCGGGGAATGGGAGCTGTACGACCTGGAGGCCGACCCCGCGGAGCTGCGCAACGTCTACTTCGAGCCGGACTATCTCGCGGTCCGCGAGGAGATGAAGGCCCGCATGTGGCAGGCGCAGGCGGCACTCGGCGACGAGCCGCACCCCAGCCAACCGGTCCCCAGCCAGTTGCTCCCCGGCCGGCCGCGCCCGAGCCAGTCGCTCCCCGGTCAGCCGCACCCCGGCGGGGTGTGACATGTCGGGCAGCTGCTGCACACCCGCGACGCCGGCCACACCCCTGGAGCCGACCCGGTTCGCGGCACAGGGCACGCACGCGATCGAGCAGGTGGACCTGCCCGGCGGCGAGTTCCGGATGGGCGACGCCACCGGCGACGGCAACCGGGGCGACGGTGAGACGCCCGTCCACCCGGTGGTCCTGGCGCCGTTCTCGATCGACGCGACCTGCGTGACGACGGCCGACTTCGCCGCCTTCGCGGAGGCGACCGGCTACCGGACGGAGGCCGAGGAGTACGGCTTCTCCGCCGTCTTCCACCTGGCGCTGCAGGCCCGCCCGGAAGACGTGATGAACCCCGTCCCCGGCACCCCCTGGTGGGTCGGCGTCCACGGCGCCGACTGGCGGCACCCCGGCGGCGCCCTGTCATCGGCGGAGGCCGACCACCCCGTGGTCCATGTGAGCTGGAACGACGCCCTCGCCTACTGCTCGTGGGCCGGCCGGCGCCTGCCGACCGAGGCCGAATGGGAGTACGCCTCCCGTGGCGGCCTCGAGGGCGCACGCTACCCGTGGGGCGACGACCTGCCCGAGGACGAGTGGCGGGTGAACATCTGGCAGGGCGTCTTCCCCACCCGGAACACGCTGGCCGACGGCTACCTGACCACGGCTCCGGTCCGCACGTTCGAGCCCAACGCGTACGGGCTCTGGCAGACGGTCGGCAACGTCTGGGAGTGGTGTTCGGACTGGTACGCCCCCGACTACTACGCCTACTCCCCGTCGGCCGACCCGCGCGGCCCGCTCCGTGGCACGACGCGGGTGCTGCGCGGCGGCTCCTTCCTGTGCCACGACTCCTACTGCAACCGCTACCGCAACGCGGCGCGGTCCTCGAACACGCCCGATTCCTCGATGGCCAACGCCGGGTTCCGGACCGTGGCGCCATGAGGCCGCCGGAAAGCTGACCGTGGGGCTATGAGACCGCCGGCTGGTGGCCGAACCTGACCGGTTTCGGGCCGCGCAGCCGCACGGCCGGGTCGGTCAGCGCCTGGTCCCGGGCCTCGACCTCGACGGCCGGCTCGATGACCGGCTCGGCCTCGCCCGCCGCCACGATCCGCCACAGCAGCCGCGCGCGCAGCCCGGCCGCCACCTCCAGATGGGACCGATGCCCCGCCAGGTTGACCAGCTCGTGCGGGTCGCTGTCCAGGTCGTACAGGGCCTGCTCGCGGTAGTGGGCGGAGGCGGGGCTGGCCACCGGGTCGGCGTCCTCGGCGACGGCGTAGTACTTCCACCGCGAGGTACGGATGCCGCGCCCCACTTCCGATTCGCTCACCTGGAAGAACACCTCGTCCGGCCAGGGGGCGCGGGCGTCGCTGAGCAGCGGCAGGAACGAGCGGCCCTGCATGTTCTCCGGCACGGGCAGCCCGGCCGCGTCCAGCAGCGTGGGCGGCAGGTCGATGACGCTGACCGGCCGGGAGATCGCGCCGCCCCCGTCGAACCCCGGCCCGCGCACGGCCAGTGGCACCCGCAGCGACGCGTCGTGGCAGGACCGTTTGTACTCGCCGTTGCGGGTCTTGAAGTGGTTGCCGTGGTCGGAGGTGTAGGCGACGATCGTGTCGTCGAGCAGGTCCATGCTCCGCAGCGCGTCGAGCAGCCGGCCCAGCCCCTCGTCCAGGCGCTTGACCTGGCCCAGGTAGCCGCCCAGGTGCCGGGCGGCCGTGCCGCCCAGCGCGGTCAGGTCCGGCGGCGTCCAGCGGCCCTGGTAGCGCTCCTCGTAGCCGTCGGGGGCCGGGTAGTTGTCCACCTCGTTCTGGTGGTGCGGCTCCAGGAAGGACAGGAAGAGGAAGAAGGGCTCGTCGTGGTGGTCGGCGACGAACCGGACGGCCGCGTCGACCAGCGCGTCGGAGCGGTAACCGGGCAGGAAGACGGGGTCGTTCGCCTCGTCGTACACGATCGTGCGGTAGGCGTCGGAGGTGTGCTCCAGCGCGTTGGCCGCCAGCCACGACCCGTAGCCGCCGCGTAGTTCCTCGGGCACCGGCTCGGTGGCGGCCAGGTGCCACTTGCCGATGTAGCCGGTGGCGTATCCGGCGGCGCCGAAGTGGTGCGCCAGGGTGCGCTCCTCGGCGGGCAGGGCGCGGCCGTTGCGGTAGACCCCGGTCGTGGTCGGGTAGCGGCCCGTCTGCAGGGCCGCGCGGGCGGGCGCGCACACCGGTTGCGGGGTCAGCGCGACCGTGGCCTGCGTGCCGTGCCGGGCCATCCGGTCGAGGTTCGGGGTGAAGGGACCCACGGTGTCCCACCGCTGCTGGTCGGTGAAGACGACGATCACGTTCGGGCGCAAGGAAGAGCTCCTGTCGAAGGGCCGTTGGGAGAGGCTGTTGGGAAGGGCTGTCAGGAAGAGCCGCGTCGCAGGAATGTCCACGGGCGGACCACTTCGCGGGCGGGCAGGGGCCCGTCGGCCTGGAGGCGGTCGAAGAGCAGGCGTACGACGTCGGTGTAGTCGTGTCTGAGTGGGCCGACGGTGCTCAACTGCGGGTTGCTGATGAGCCCCTCGTCGATGTTGCCGACCCCGATCACCGCGACGTCGCCCGGCACGCTCAGCCCGATGTCCCTGGCGGCGGAGAGCACGCTGATCGCGGCCCGGTCCGACGCCGCGAAGATCGCGTCGGGCCGGTCGGGGGAGCGCAGGAGCTTGGTGGCTGAGTGGTAGGCCGCCACGCGGTCGTCCGCGCCGGAGACGATGATCCGCCGCTCGACGCCATGCCGGTCGAGGGCCGTCGTGTAGCCCAGCAGCCTGCCGGTCGGGTGGTCGCGGTAGAGCTCGTGGCGGTGCGCCATGAAGGCGATGCGCGTGCGGCCCTCGGCCAGCAGATGCTCGATCGCCTCGGCGCTGACCTCGGTCTCCGGTGTCCGTACGACGTCGCAGCCGTCCGGCACGCTCTCGTTGCGGACCACGACCATCGGCAGACCGCCGGCGGCGATCTCGGCCAGCAGGTCGTGGGTGAGGTGCTCGCCGGCCAGATTGACCAGCGCGCCGTCGGCGATCCCGCTCCGCAGCACGTCGGCCGCGGCCCGCGCGCGAGCCTCGGAGTAGACGGCGAGCGTGATCACGGAGTAGCCGTGTACGTCGGCCATCTCGTGGAGGTCCCTGGCCAGCCGCTCGTCGGTGGGCACCCCGCCGAGCGAGCCCTGAACCAGGCAGACCCGCTGGGTCCGGCGCTTGCGCAGGCTCCTGGCCGCCTGGTCGGGCGTGTAGCCGAGCTGCCTGGCCGCGTCGAGCACCCGCTGTCTCGTCTCGGCGGCGACGGGCCGGTCCCGGCCGCTGAGCACATAGGACACGGTCGCCACCGACACCTGCGCCAGCTCGGCCACCTGTCGTGCTGTGGGTCTCATGTGTGCTGATGTTAAACGATTAACATCAGCGGGCTCTACTCTAACCCTCTTGATCGGATCAACCTTCTGTCGTTCGGACGCTCTTTACCGGTGAGGTAGAATTCAGGTACCGAGGACATTTCGTGCGTTGACACTCAGGTCGGCGTCGCCCACGGCGATCCGCGATTGTCGGCCTCCTCATGTTGGGCCGGACAGGTCAGGCGACCATGAAGGCGTCAGTTCTTACTCATCTCAAGCCGCTGAGCGCTGTCGCTTCCGCGGCTCCTGCCATCGGCTCCGAAGTGCGGCTCAGCCTGAATCCCGTTCTGAGCCGGCGATCCGTGGTGGACGGGGCGTGGTGGCCCCACTCCCGTGACGCGGCCGCAGAGCTGCCAGGGCTCATCGCCGCCGTCGATCAGCGGCTCGACCGGACCACGTTGCGGGTCGGCGTGCGCAAGGAGGCGTGGGACCACATCCCGCGTCGTATCCCGGCACCCGGGCGCCAGATCAAGGTCGGCTGGTTCCACAACACCGACCCTCAGGTGGTCACGTTGATCCTCGCGGGTGCCGAGCCGATCGTTCTGCTGGTCATCCCACCGGACACCGCGAGCGGGCCCGCTGAGGCCGCGCTCAAGCTCGGCGCTCAGGACACGAGCGGATTGTGGCCGGTCGACCTCCTCACCATCGCCCGCCTGCCCGCCACCCGCAGTGCCCGGCGGGCGGGCCAGGAAGCCTCGGACGGCTGGGAGAACGAGGGTGGGCACATCGCCGACCAAGCGGCCGGTCCGCCGATCCCGTAGCCGGTAGTTCCAACCCGAGCGCCGGGGCGGCGGGGGCGTAGGCTGCTGGACGTGGACCTCCCCCCGTCTCACGGCCCGACGTTGCAGGTCGCCCAGGCGTTCATCACCCTGGCCGACACGCTGGTAACCGGGTTCGACGTCATCGACTTCATGCACGGCCTGTCCGAGCAGTGCGTGCGACTTCTCGGCGTCGATGCCGCCGGGCTGCTGTTCGCCGCCCCCGGTGAGAAGTTGCGGTTGGTGGGCGCCTCCAGTGAGCAGAGCCGGCTGCTGGAGCTGTTCCAGCTCCAGACCGACCAGGGTCCCTGTCTGGACTGTTTCGCCACCGGTCGGTCCGTGCACTGCGCCGACCTGGCTACGGCGGAGCCCATGCGGCGCTGGCCCCGCTTCGCCGAGCAGGCCGGCGTCAACGGGTTTCGCGCGGTCGACGCGCTGCCCATGCGGCTGCGCAACCAGGTGATCGGCGCGATGAACCTGTTTCGCCACGAGCCCGGCGAAATGCCGGCCCCCACCGTCGCGCTCGCCCAGGCCCTGGCCGACATCGCCACCATCGGGCTGCTCCAGGAGCGCGCCATCCGGGAAGGTCAGGTCCTGTCCGAGCAGTTGCAGCACGCGCTCGACAGCCGGGTGGTAATCGAACAGGCCAAGGGTATGCTCAGCGAGCGTTACACGCTGCCGATGGAGCAGTCCTTCGCCGTGCTGCGCCGACACGCTCGCGACCACAGCCGCCACCTGACCGAACTCGCGCGTGAGGTGGTCGCCCGTGCCGCCGACCCCGGCCTCATGCCCTTCCCTCCCGCCCCCTCAGCCGAGGACGCTGACCCGACGCCGTGACACCCGGCGAGGCGTCAGCCCGGTAACCGGACGGTGGTTCCGCCCGTGTCGCTGGAGAAGGTGACCGCGTCGCCGAACTGCCGGATCGGGGGTGGAATACGGGAGCCCCTGAAGTCCCAGGTCGGCGACAGGTCCTGTACACCGGTAGCATGGGCCCAGGCACCGAGTGTTCCCCCGATGTATCGGGGGACGTCAGCCACAATCCTGAGAGCGGGACGCAAGATGCGTAGTCCTCGCACAACCGAAGACTTGACCACGATGGAGTCCGCCCCGACCACCGAGGCCGACGAGCGGGCCGAGCACGCGGCCAACGCCCAGTGGCTCAAGGACAACCCGGCTTCGATGCCGCAGGTGGCCGCGGGCCGCTGGGCCGTGTACAACCGCGCCGGCCACCTGCGCGGCCACCTCGTCGGTGATGGCCCGACCCGCGAGACCCGCTTCAAAGCGACCAGCGCCGACAAAGCGGACAACGACCGGATGCCCGCCGGCAGCGCGCGCTTCGGCATCACCTTGCACGATGCCGGGGCACATCTCCTCGATGGGGGCACGCACGGCGGCCTCGCCGAGGCAACGGGCAGCTGAGCGCCGCTCAGGCACCGGCGCACCGTGCGAGGCCGCTCGGTCATGCGTTGGGGCAGTAGGCCGGGGCCGTGCCGTAGGCGTACTGGAGGAAGTCGACCAGGTCGTCAGGCCAGGAGTTCCAGTCGTGGCCGCCGGTGCCGTAGCAGTAGCGGTGGTTCACTCCCAGACTGGTCAGCGTCTTGTCGAAGTCGCTCGCGTACGAGCCGAGGATGGTCTCGTCGACCGACAAGGCGTCATCATGGGCCTTGCTGTCGTAGGCGCACGTCTTCGGCGCTGGATGGTTGCCGTCGGCGTACTGGGGATTGCCGGGAGCGCCCGGCAACTCCTTGCAGCCGCCCGCGTACAGGCCGAACCGGCCGCTGTAGGGCGCGTACTTGCCCTGTGTCACCAGCTCGGCCGGGTTGACGGACGGCCAGTCGTCGACCGTCTTGCCGTTGAAGACGGTGCTCGTGTACGGCCCGAACAGGCTCTCCAGCCGGTAGCGCCGCTGCTTGTCCTGGTCGAGCACCAGGACGCCGTTCTCGTATTTGTTGACCCTGAACGCCCCCCAGTCCGTCAGTGGCATGATCGCCGCGCCGGACGCCCACATGGAGTCGGAGATCGTCCGCTGGGCGGGCATGCCCCGCAGGTCGATGCCCGGGGAGAAGGCGCCGATGACGGAGAACACGTCGGGGTGCGCGGCGGCGTACTTGAGCGTGCCGAAGCCGCCCATCGAGATCCCGGCCAGCCCGCGCCCGGATCGGTTGGCGATGGTGTTGAAGTTGGCGTCGATCCAGGGGATGAGCTGGGAGATGTGGTACGTCTCCCACTTGGGCGCGAAATATCCGTCAGTGCGGCCGACCCAGTCGCTGTACCAGCCGGTCATCCCCCCGGTCGGCATCACCACGATGCCGTCATAGGCCCCCGCCTGGTCCACCAGGGAGACCAGATCGGTCTTCGTCGTCCATTCGTCGTAGTTGTCCCCGCCGCCGTTGAGCAGGTAGAGCGAGCGGTAGCGGGTGCTCCTGGCCGGGTCGTAGTCCTTGGGCAGGTAGATCCGTACGGTGATCGGACGGGCCAGCGGGTCGATCGCCGGAGTGCCGCCGGACGCCTGGAAGATCGCCGTGGAGGTCATGGTGATGTCCCGCAGCTCGGACCCGTTGTCCTGGAGATGCCGGTCCACGCTCACGCAGGTGATGCCGTAGTCGTCGGGGTGGGGCAGGGTCGTCGAGCAGGTCTGCGCCCGCGCCACGCCGGCCGGGACCACAACCGCTCCGGCGATCATCAGCAGTCCGGTCAATGCGCGCGATAACCACCGTGGGGAACTTCGCATCGCTTCCTCCTCCAAGTGAGAAACCGGGCATCAAGGTACAAAGCGGTGCCGATTTCCGCGTCAACCGCCGGGTGGAGAAAGTGGTCAACCTTCGCCTTGTGGGCCGGGGCCGCGTACAACTCCTGCGGTAGGTCGCCTGGCGTATTGCGGCTTTCGAGTGGGTCTTGCCAGTTTTGTCATGTCGGCTTTCACTGATCTCCATACCGGTGATCCAGGAGGAGCCGATGCGTGGCTTACGGGCGTCCGCAGTCGTTCTGGCGATCGTTCTTCTCACGACGTTCCTGACCTCGGGGCAATCCGTCCCGGCGGTCGCCGGGCCGTCCGACCCGGAGCCGGCCTCGCTGGTCACGCTCTCCGTGCCGGACCAGGCCACGATGGAGCGGCTGAGGGCCTCGGGGGCGGACCTCACCGAGCGGGTACGCCCACAGGCGGACGGCAGCGTCCAGGTCGACGCGGTCGTCACGCCGAGCCGGCTGACGGCGCTCGCCGCGCTCGGCGCGACCCTGGCGCCCGGCACGCCGCCCAGCTCCCGGGCGACGCCGAAGGGCACCGCGGCGCCGGATCAGCTGGTCATTGAGCGGGCGGTGTGGTTCAAGAGCCGCGACGGGTACTTCCTGTCGGTCGAGGCGTCCAGCAGCGCGGGGGCGGCGGCCACGCTCAGCGTGAGCTGGACGGGCAAGGGCGGTTCGGGCGGTCAGGTGCCGATGGTGCCGTACGTCGACGCGGGAGCGTACCTGGGCCACCAGCTCAGCACCCCCGTGCCGGCGGAGAACCGGCCGCAGTGGGTCACAGTCACGTCGGCGGCCGGTGGCAGGGCGGACGCGCGGGTCCAGGAGTGGCCCGACGGGGAGCGGCCCGACCGCCAGGGTCCCGGCTACGAGAAGGACTTCGTCAGCCAGTACATGCCGCCGACCCAGCTCAACGAGCGGGTCAAGGCGCTGCACCGGCGCTTCCCCAAGCTCACCGACATCATCACGCTGCCGAACCCGACCAACGGCTACCGGCGCAACGCCCAGGCCCTGATCGGCACCCCGCCCGGCGCCGCCGTCGTGGTCACCTCGAACGCCTACGGCTCCGAGGGCGGCAACGACCTGGCCATCGAGCTCGTCACCCCCGGCGCCCCCGACCGGCAGTTGCAGGTGACGGTGAACGGCAAGCAGATCACCGTAAGTCTGGCCACCGACGGCTCCGGCACGTCCACCAGCACCGCCGCCCAGGTGGTCGCGGCGATCAACGCGACGCCGGGCATCGCCGTCAAGGCCACGACCTACCGCACCGACGCGGGACTCGGCGTCATGGCGCCCGCCCCGCTCACCCAGCTGAGCGACTTCCTCAAGGCCCCGGCCGACGTCCCCCGCGCGCCGTGGCGAGTGCTGGCCCTGCGCGTCGGCGTGCACAGGGACGGCTCGCGCACCGGAGTGCTCGCCTACGCGCAGGAACACGCCAGGGAATGGGTGGGGCCGCTGGTCACCATCGAGGCGGCCGAGCGGCTGCTGCGCAACTACGCGCGCGACGCGGCGACGCGGGAGCTGCTGAAGCGCACCGACATCTTCATCGTGCCCACGGTCAACCCCGACGGCGCGAACTACAGCTTCTACGACTTCAACTCCCAGCGTAAGAACATGACCAACCACTGCCCCGCCCAGCAGTCCGACCCGGCGCTCCGCAACACCTGGGGAGTGGACGTCAACCGCAACTACGCCGTGGGCTCGCTGTCGGACGGATACTTCGGCGCCTCGGCCGGCTGCCAGAGCGGTACGTACGCCGGGCCCGCCGAGCACTCCGAGCCCGAGAGCCGCAACCTCATCTGGCTGGCGCAGCGGTATCGCAACATCAAGTTCGCGATGAACGTCCACAGCTACGGCGGCTATTTCATGTGGCCGCCGGGCGCCTACAAACTCGACGGCCGCGTCACCCTGACCCGGCCCACACCCCGGCAGGAGGCGTACTTCCTGCGTTCGGCCCGCACCATCGAGCAGGCCATCGCCGCCGAACGCGGCACGGTCACCTGGCCCCAGCAGACCGGGCCGGTGACCGACGTGCTCTATTCGGCGGCGGGCAACTCCGCGGACGAGCTCTGGTACGACCACGGCGTCTTCGGATGGGACTTCGAGGTCGGCAGCGACCTGTGGAACCCCACGACACAGAGATGGGAGGGAGTGGGGTTCCAGCCGCCGTTCAGCGAGGGGCACGCGGAGGCGATGGAGTTCGCCTCCGGCCTCATCTCGCTGATCGGGGTCGCCGCCGACTATCGGGAGCCGTGACGGGCACGTCTCGCCGGCCCGGCCGCAGCGGCGGCCGGGCGTGCCGGAGTGTCAGCCGATCACCCGCGCCACCCCCGGTATCCGCCGGAGCACCAGCCAGTCGAGCAGCAGCACGACCGCCATAGTGACCCCCGCCAGCGGGAACAGCAGGCCGAGCACCGCCATGACGGCGATCACTCCGTACGCGCTGCGCCTGTTGGTGGCGCGGGCGGGCGCACCGGCTCGCCCGCGCGGGCGGCGCTTCCACCACATCCACGCGCCGGTGACCACGAGCGTGATCAGGGACAGGCAGGCGGCGAGCATGACGAGCAGGTTGACGGTGCCGTAGCGGCGGCCCTCGTGCAGGGCGATGCCCTGTTCGACGGCTTTGGCCATGATGCCGTACTCGGCCCAGCCGTAGGAGACGAGCACCCGGCCGCTGTACTGGTCGACGTGGAGCGTCTGCGCGGCGGCCGGGTCACGGCGGTTGTCGGTCACGACGGTGTACACGCCCTTCGCGTCCTTGGGGAGGAGGACCTTGACGTCGCATTCGGCTGGCTGGCAGTCGCGCAGGACCGGACGGGCGGCGGCCAGGGCCCGCTCGATGGGCACCGCACCCGGTTGCAGCACGCCGCCGGCCGTTTCGTGCGCGGCGTGACCTCCGGACTGCGGTACGGGGAGTCGTTCGGCGGACCAGGGCACCTTGGCGTCGGGGTTGGTGGACAGGTCTCCGGACAGCGTCGAGGTCTTGGGGAAGGAGTCCGCGCTGGGGGTGGTCGAGCCCGTACTGTCCTGGATGCGCTGCAGGCCATCGCCCCACACGCCCGACCAGGGCAGGCCGGACAGGACGAGGAAGACGACCACCGCCCCGGCGCCGACTCCGGTGAGGGTGTGCAGGCGGCGCAGCCGGCCGCGGCCCGACCGCTTGGCCCGCTTATGTGTACGTCGCCCGCTCCACCACAGGTACGTGCCGGTGGCGATGAGGATCAGCGCCCAGCACGCGGCGATCTCGACGACCCGGTCGCCGATGGTGCCCGCCATCAGCTCACCGTGAATGGTGCGTATGACACGCATGAAGGTGGTGCCGTCGTCGATCTGCCCCACCACGCGGGCTGTGGCCGGATCGACGTAGACCGAGACGCCCTGAGCGAAGGGGCCGGTGTCGGCGCCCTGGAGGATGACCCGGGTGGTCCGGTCCGGGGCGGTGGGCGGGATGACCGACATGACGGCCGCGCCGGGCCGCGCCTGCCGGGCGGCGGCGATCTGCTCCGACAGGGGCTTCGCGGTAGTTACCGGCGCGGCGAGCGTGCGGACGTCGGCGTAGTGCCACTCCTCGAACGGCTCCTTGAACAGGTAGATCGACCCGGTTATGGCGAGGATGAGCAGAACGGGGGCGACGAACAGCCCGGCGTAGAAATGCCAGCGCCAGATGATGCGATAGCGCTGGGACGACAGGGCCGGGGTGGGCTGGACGGTCGGCGGCCGTACCTCGACAGAGGTCATGGGGTTCTCCATTCCGGAGACGCGCCCGTCTCGGGGCGCGCGAACAGCGGGGGCGGTCATGACCGGCCGATCGGGTCTTCAAGGCGCGATTGGGGCTTCCAGGCGCGATCGGGGCTTCGATGCACGATCGGGCGCAAGGCACGGTCGGGGCTTCGATGCGCGATCGGGGCGTACGGCGCGATCGGGCCGCGAAGGCCATGATCGTCGTGCGGTCATGATGGACCGGACGTGCGGCTTCCGGGTACGAGGACGGCGATGCACGCGGTCGGTCCCGGCGGCACACGGTGCCGGTAAACGGTCGGCTTCAGCAGGCGTCGCCTACTGAGGCGGCCCCCGGCGGCACAGCTCCCAGGCCAGCACCTGGGCGGCGGGCATTCCCGGCGTGACCGCCACGACCGGCGCCACGCGGCGCGGCGTCGAGGTCGGCACGAGCAGGTTGGTCAGCGGGCGCCACAGGTCGCGGAGCGAGCAGGCCAGCAGGAACAGCAGTGTGGCCAGTGCCGTCTCACCACGCTCCAGCCACCAGGCGGACACCGTGGCGACCAGCACGTGCGCCAGCAGCATCCCGACCCCGGCGGACAGTCCGCCGAGGTGGTGTCCCGTCAGCGGAAGGCCGGGGCCGGGACCGAAGAGATGGTGCATGCCGTACTGCGCGGCGAAGGAGGCGACGAGCAGCGTTCCCAAGCTCCGCCGCCGGCGCGCGAGGACGTACGCCCCCGCGCCGGTCACGGCGGTGGCGGTGGCGACGATCCCCAGCCCGGCGCCGGTGCCACCGGCCAGCACGTGCATGCCCAGCGCGGCGTACACGCAGACGACCGCGAACACCGCCGCGCGCACGACACGTCCGGCGGGCTCGTTCCGATCGGCGCTCACGCGCGATCACCGCTCACATGTGCAGATACGGCCCAGCGGGTGTCTCGGTTCGATCGCGCCGTAATGGGCGGTGGTCCCATGGGCTCCATCGGATTGACCTGCGGAAACTTCGGCTCGCCGGGTAGGGGTGTCGGGGAAGGGGACGTCGGACGGGGGCAGATCATGATCATTGTCGGGGTGGACGGCTCGCGGGCGGGGCTCGAGGCCGTCGGGTGGGCCGCCAGGGAGGCCGCGCTGCGCGAGGTGCCACTGACCGTGGTGCACGCCATGCCGGGATGGGCCTGCGAGACGGCGTCCGGCCACTATGCCGCCGTGGCCAAGTGGATGCGCGACGGGGGCGAGATGGCGCTGGCCGCGGCCGAGGACCGGGCGCGCGGCGAACACCCGAAGATCAACATCAGGACGATGCTCCTGCCCGGCGATCCCCGAGCCGCCCTGATCGGGGCCGCGAAGGAGGCCGAGCTGCTGGTCATCGGCAGCCACGGGCTCGGGGGAGTGCGCGGGCTGCTGGTGGGGTCCGTGGCGTACGGGGTGGCCGGGCACGCGCCCTGCGACGTGGTCGTCGTGCGGCAGCTGCCGTCCCTTCCTCGTGGCGAGCTGGTGGCCGGGGTGGACGGCTCGCCGCGGACCCGCCGTCGGGTGCTGGACTTCGCCTTCTCCGAGGCGGAGTTGCGGGGTGTGACCCTGCGGGCCGTACATGCCTGGAGCGGATTCCAGCCCACGAGCGAGGAGGATGAGCGGGACGGGCGGCTCATCCTGCGCGAGGCGCTGGCCGGACACCGTCAGGACCATCCCGATGTCGAATTGATCGAGGAGGCCGTGCACGGTCACCCCGTGGAGGTGCTGCGTCAGGCCGCTGAGGGCGCCGACCTGCTCGTGGTCGGCTCGCACGGGCACGGCGCGTTCGCCGGCATGGTCATGGGCTCGGTCAGCCAGGCCATGCTGCACCACTCCCCGTGCCCGCTCGCCGTGGTCCGGAACCGGCAGGACGACCCAGGTTGAGTTTCGAGCATTCATGGGTTGATGACGACCGCGCTGCCCAGCGGGACATGTGCCAGGACGCGCAGGGCGGCGGCCGGGACACGGACGCAGCCGTGACTGACCTCCTGCCCGAACACGCTCTCGTCCGGCCAGCCGTGCAGCCCGATCGTGCCGGGGCCGCCGTCGAAAGTCTGGAGGACGGCGGAATGCGAGCCCAGCGCGAGCATGCGCGGGCTGTACGTCGCGTCCTCAGGAGTCAGCGAGGCGAGCAGGAACGTCCGTCCCGTTGGCGTGGGGGTCGACGGGGAGCCGGTGGCGACTTTCCACGTGCCCAGACTGCGATCGGACTTGAACACCGTGAGTTGATGAGCGGCCAAATCGATGCGTACGTAATAAGGGCTGTAGGCATTCCGCAATCCGCCGCCAGCGGTATAAATCCAGCCCGTCGACAGATTCGGGCGGCTCGGCAGCATAACGCGTACCCATCCCGGCTGCTCTTCCACTATGGGCACCCATACCGGGCCGCCCACTGAAGTGGTCGGCAATATCCCCACCGGTGCGCCGCCGGGGCTGGCATAAACCACCTGTGGTCGCGTGGGATGCGTCAGGTGCCCATTCCCCGGCTCGAAAGGAGCAGTGTCTTTCGGCGCGCCGCGCAATCTCGTGTACGTCGTGGAGCGCGTCAGCCGAGCCCGTTGCGCGGCCGACACCGGCAGCGGCGCGATCTGCTGGATCGGGGCGGCGTGGGGCGCGGCGGCCGGTGGCGGGGCGGTCGTTCCGCAGGCCGCGGCCAGGGTCATGGCGGCCAATGCCGTGCTCCACGCGATCGGCCGCGCATTGCTGTTCCTGTCCAGTTCCATGCGATCGCGCAAGGCGGCCTCCACTATTTCCGGGGTGAGCAAGGGCAGTTTACGGAGGAGCCTTGAGCGTCTTGGGCCGAGAATTGGGATAAGTCGTTCTATCGGGTGATCTCGGGTCTTGGTTGATAAGTGGCAGAGGCTTTGTCGCGCCTTTACCGGTCGATTGTGCGTGGTCGTTGATCTCCCCGAATATCATGCCGAGTTGCTTGCCGTTTCACCTCGCTGCGCGGGTGGAAGCCGGTTGTATCCAGCGCGCTCCCCTATAGAAAAGATTCACTACATGGAAGTAATCTCTGGTCGCGCTTCCCGCCGGTCGCGATGGGTCTCTCTGCTGGCGGGGGCCTTCGTGCTCGTCGTCGCCGGTGCTCTGCTGACCACATGGCCATCCGGCGCAAAGGCGGCCCAGCCGCGGTCCTGCCACCAAAACGAGGACGTCTGCGATAGCCCGGCCACCAGCATCTCGGGCGATCTCGAAGGCATGACCCTCGAACCCGGCGTCTACACGGCCGCGTCCTCGATCGAGCTGACCGGCACGGTCACCCTCGACGCTCAGGGCGATCCCGACGCCGTCTTCATCTTCCAGATCGGCACCGCGTTCTTCACCGGCCCGGACAGCGACGTCGAACTCGTCGGCGGCGCTCAGGACTGCAACGTCTTCTGGGAGGTGGGCAACACGGTGACGACCGGCGCCATGCCCGACGTGACCGTACCGGTGGACGAGGAGGTCGAAGAGGAGGTCAATGAGGATCGGGGGAGGCCCGGGACCGAGACGGCCGTCACGGACGACTGCCCTCTGGCGCATCAGGTCACGCCGCCCGCCCTTCCGCCATGTGCGGAGACTCCGCCGGTGCGGTCGGTGCCGACTCCGATAGAGCGGCCGACCCCGGCCCAGCCGGTGAAGCCGACCCCGACGCCGAAGGTGGTTTCTACGCCCCAGGTGGACGCACCTCCGAAGGCGGTGTCGACGCCTCCGACGGTTTCGACTCCCCACACGGTTACGCCGCCGAAGGTGGTTTCGACGCCTCAGACGGTTACGCCGCCGAAGGTGGTTTCGACGCCTCAGACGGTTACGCCGCCGAAGGTAGTTTCGACGCCCAAGACGGTTGCGACGCCTCAGACGGTTGCGACTCCGAAGGTGACGTCGACTCCGACGGCGACCGCGACGTCCACTCCGACGGCGACATCCACCTCCAGGACGAGCACACCCGATCACCACCGTGATCATCACCACCGCGACCGCCACAACTGCGGTCACCACTGCGGGCTCGAACCGGCGCCCGAGCCCGTCCCGGTCGGCTCGCGTCTGCGTGTGGCCGGCTGACGATCCTGTCCGGCTGCCTGTTTCGGGGCGATGCGCGGGATGACCAGCTCGCTGAGGCCATCCCGCACATCGCCGCAGCCGGTCGGCGTCTGTGAGCGCCGAGGTCGGTCGCGCAGAGAGTCATCGCGCGGGGCCAGAGGACGGACGTCAAGGGCCGGACGTCAGAGGACGGGCATCCGGAGATGGGCGTCCGGAGATGGGCGTCCGGAGATGGGCGTCCGAAGATGGGCGTCAGGGGATGGGAGTCAGGGGTGGCTCGCCGTTCAGGACCGCGATGATGTTGTCCACGGCGAGGTCCACCATCCGGGCCCGGGTCGCCTCGGTGGCCGAGCCGATGTGCGGGAGGGCCGCCACGCGTTCGTGCTGGATCAGCGGGTCGCCGACGCCGTTGCGCGGCTCGCGGTCGAACACGTCCAGCCCCGCCGAATGGAGCCGCCCGGCCTGCAGGGCGGCGAGGAGCGCGGCCTCGTCGACGACTCCGCCGCGGGCGGTGTTGACGAGGGTCGCGGTGGGTTTCATCATCGCGAGCTCGTCCGCGCCGATGAGACGGCGGGTCTGATCGGTGAGCGGTACGTGCAGAGACACCACATCGCTGGTGCTCAGGAGCTTGGGCAGGGAAACCGCCTGGGAGAGCTCGTCATCGGGTTTACGGGACAAGGTGTGCTGGACGGTCATGCCGAACCCGATCGCCCGGCGGGCGACGGCCTGCCCGATCTCGCCGTAGCCGATGAGACCCAGGGTCGCCCCCGCCACGTCGAGTCCGAGGTAGGCGTCCAGCCGGCTGCCGGTCCACCCGCCGTTCCTGAGACTGTCGGCCGCGGTGACCAGCCGCCGCCGCGCCATCAGGATGAGGGCGAAGGCGGTGTCGGCGGTGGTCTCGTGCAGGACACCCGGGGTGTTGGTGACCACGATGCCGCGCTCCCGCGCGGTGGCGACGTCGGTGCCGTCGTAGCCCGCGCTCGGCAGGGCCAGTACCCGCAGCCGGTCGCCCGCCTCGAGCACCGCGGCGTCGACATGGTCGGAGTTCTGGCACAGCAGCGCGTCCGCGCCGGTGAGGAGGTCGCGCAGCCGCTCGGGCGGCGGCGGCGTGACCTCGGACCACTGGCGTAGCTGGGCGACGCGGCCGAGCCGTTCGAGACCCGTGCCCGGCAATGTCGGCCGGGTGACCACCACGATCGGCGCCGTCGCCTGCATATTGCTCTCTCCTCCCGATGGGGTCCGGCCTGAGCACGGACAACATCCCTCCATCAACATAGATCACCTGGATGTCGACGAAGTCAGGGGGCGGGGGGAGGAGAGGGCGGGGCGGACGAGGTTGACGAAGTCAGGGGCGGGGGGACGAGCGGGCGGGTGAGAAGAGAGGGCGGGTCAGCGTGGCTGGGTGGCTCCGGTGAAGGGCATGTGCTCGCCTTCCACGTACTTCGGGAACGGCTGGTAGACATTCGCGCCCGGCTGGCCGCGCAGCAGCAGCGCCGAGACGAACGGCTGCTCCTCGCTGGTGATCCGGGTCGAGGTCGGGATGTAGCGGATGGTCAGGCCGCAGCGGCGCTTGGGGGAGGTGTTGGCGCTGGAGGCGTGCAGGATGTTCGGGTGGTGCACCTCCACGTCGCCGGGTGACAGCACCAGGTCCACGGCCTGGGACTCGTCCACCGTCACGGCGCTCTCCGAGCCGAGCACGTTGGCGACGTCGTCGCGCTGCCGCAGCTCGTGCAGGGCCTGCTTGTGCGAGCCGGGGATCACCCGCATGCAGCCGTTCTCCGGCGTGGACTCGTCGACGGCCAGCCAGAGCGTGATCACCCGCATCGGCTCCAGCGGCCAGTAGGCACCGTCCTGGTGCCAGAGGACCGCCTTGCCGGAGAAGGGCGGCTTGCTGATGTAGTGCGAGGCGAACAGCGCGAGGTCCGGGCCGACAAAGAGCTCGGCGATGTCCAGCAGCCGATCGTCGGAGATCAGCCGTACCCAGAACGGGTCGTCGGCCACCAGTTCGGTGCCCAGGTCCTCGCCGAGCAGTTCGGGGTGCTTGGCCTGGAGCCAGGCGACGTGGTCGCCGGCCTCGGCGATCAGATCGGCGTCGATGACGTTCCGGAAGATCGTGTAGCCGTCGCGGTCGTAGTCCTGAAGGCGGGTTGAGTCCTGAAGAGTGCGGTCGGCTTCCTGGGTCACGATGTTCTCCTGTGCGCGGGAGCGATGGACATCGATCCGGATTCTTCGGCCTCCGCGCCCCGACTTACTAGCACTCGCCGCCCCATAACTATTAATTTCCTGACATGCCGACTGTGCTGCGCTGGGTGGAGTTCGCGTACGGCCTGCCCTACCACGCGGCGCTGGTGCCAGTGAGCGGCGGCCGTCGCGACCGGCCCGAGCCGCACAGTCATGCCGATTTCCATGAGTTCGTCTTCGTGACCGCGGGAGCCGGCTCGCAGCGCGTCGGCGAGGCGGAGATGCCGCTGCGCGCGGGCGACGTGGTGCTGGTCCGGCCGCATGACAGGCACGAATTCGCGGGTACGGCGGCCGACGGGATGCGCTTCATCAACATCGCCTTCCCCAGTTGGCGCTGGCGTGCCTTCGCCGACCTCGCCGGGCTGGCGGGCACGGCGGAATGGGAGCGGCGCGACCTTCCCCTGGCGGCGCGCACCGACCTGGACGGGCCCGTCGCGGCGGAGTTCGCCCGCGTGCTGGCCGCCTATTCCGGCATGCCGCGCGTGCTCGACCTGGTCGGGCTGTGGACGGCGGTCGTGCCGCTGCTGGAACGGGCCGACGGCACGGCCGTGGACCGGCGGCCGGGCTGGCTGGTGGCGGCCTGCGTGGCGATGAGCCGCGAGGAGAACCTGCGCGACGGGCTGCCCAGGCTGCTCGCGATGGCCGCGGTCAGTCCGGGGCATCTGGCCCGTTCCATGCGTACGCACTACGGGTGCACGCCGATCGCGTTCGTCTCCGCGCGCCGCCTGGAGCACGCCGCGCTGCTGCTCACCACGACGACCGAGGGCATCGGCCAGATCGCCCAGCGCTGCGGTTTCTCCGGCCAGTCGTACTTCGGCAGGCTCTTTCACCAGAAATACGGCCTGGCGCCCCGCGACTATCGGGAGGCCACCCGGCGGGCGGTGGTTCCGGCGGCCCTGGACACCCCACACATCAAGTGATTAGATGACTTCACTTGGGCGAAGGACGCATGGTGCGGCCGCCCGATCCACCTCCGGCGGACACGAGCACGCCCTCCCACTCGACGCCCACGTACGAGACACCCCCCAAGATCGAACAGGAGGCCGGGCATGATCCGGTCGCGTTTACTGTGCATGGCCGCCATCTGCGCCGTCGTCACCCCGCTCGCCCTCACGGGCTGTTCCTCCAGCGGTGACACGGCGAAGGAGGCGGGCAAGACCGAGCTGAAGCTCTACAACGACAAGGGCGCCTGGAGTAAGTACTTCGACCAGATGGGTGCCCTGTCCAAGCAGCAGATCGGGCTGTCGATGAAGCCGGTCGGCTACACCGACGAGCCGACGTACCAGGCGTTCATCAAGGCGTCCTTCCGCACCAACGTCAAGCCCGACCTGTTCACCTGGACGACCGGCGGCGGGCTGGCCGAGGTCGTCGCCCAGAAGCAGCTGGCCGAGACGACCGCCCTCTGGCAGGAGGCCATCAAGAACGGCGACCTGTCGGCGGACCTGGCGAAGTACTACACCGTGGGCGGGAAGCAGTACTGCGTGCCGCTGAACGCCGCCTACTGGGGGATGTTCTACAACAAGAAGGTCTTCGACAAGTACGGTCTCAAGCCCCCCACCACCTGGGACGAGCTGATCAAGATCGCCGACACGCTGAAGAAGAACGGTGTGCCCGCGTTCTACCACACCTCGGTGCTGTTCTCCTTCGTCTGGTTCGAGCAGCTGCTCGCCGGCACCGATCCCGACCTGTACGACCGCCTCTCCACCGGCCAGGCGAAGTACACCGATCCCGGCGTGGTCGAGGTCATGAAGCGGTGGAAGTCGATGATCGACGCCGGCTACTTCAACAACGCCGGCGACAAGACCGACCCGGGTGACGTACTCAAGACCGGCAAGACCGCGATGGTGTCGTTCGGTACGTGGTTCAACACGAGCATGACGCAGCGCGATCTGAAGGCCGGTACCGACTACGGCTACTTCACGATCCCGAACGTCAACCCCGCGCTGCCCAAGACCTCGATGATCTTCGAGAGCGGCCCGCTCTGCTCGCTGGCCAAGGCGCCCGACCCCGAGGCCAGCACGAAGTACCTCAAGTGGTGGGTGACGCCGGCCGCGCAGGAGAAGTGGGCGACCGCCAGGGGAGACGTCTCGGCCAACCCCAAGGTCACCATCACCGACCAGGCGATCGCGGAGGTCAGCAAGGCGGCGGGCAGCGGACAGTATCGCCTGGTCAACCGCTACTTCGAGGCCACGCCGCCGCCCGTGCTCACGGCCGCGCTGGACGGCTTCGGCGCCTTCCTCGTCAAGCCGGACAGCTACCAGAAGGTCCTTGAGGACATCCAGGGCGCCGCCGACGAGTACTGGAGCAGTCACCAGCCCGGCAGCTGAGATTCGAGGGCGCACCGGCACCTGTACGAATTCTGTACGCCGCGCTTGCAGGCTGATCATCAGCGGGTGCCGCGTGCGGCCTCCACTCCTTGCGATGCCCCCCGGAACTGTTCTTGAGGAGAAACCTGTGCAGGTCCGACTCCGTCGTTCGGCCGCGCTGCTAGCCGGTGCGCTCATCCCCCTCTCGCTGCTCACCGGCCAACCAGCCGGAGCCGCGTCCGCCGATCCCATGACCGACGCCTTCGCCCGCGCGGCCACCACGTACGAGGTGCCCCGCGACCTGCTGGTGTCCCTCGCCTACTCCGAAACCCACCTGGACGGTCACCGCGGCCAGCCCAGCGCGTCCGGCGGTTACGGCGTGATGCACCTGGTCAGCAACCCCGTCACGCACACCCTTGAGCGGGCGGCCACGCTGACGAAGCAGCCCGTCTCGGCCCTGAAGGCGGACGCCGCGGCCAACATCACGGGCGGCGCCGCCGTGCTGCGCGCCTACGCCGACGAGCTGGGGCTGGACGCCAAGGCCCGCAAGGACGCCGCCAAGTGGTACCAGGCGGTGGCCAAGTACGGCGGCGCCTCCTCGCCGGAGGTCGCCCGCCTGTACGCCGACACCGTCTACGACCTGATGGCCCAGGGGATCCGCGCCACCACTCCGGAGGGCGAGGCCGTCACGGCGGCGCCGCGGGTCGTCGAGCCCGAGCGTGGTTCCTACGCCAAGGCGCAGGAGCTGGGCAAGACCAACACGCTCGCGGCGGCGGTCGACTACCCGGGGGCGACGTGGGCGGCGGCGCACAGCTCCAACTACGCCGTCTCCAACCGCCCGACCAGCGACGCGATCGACCGCATCGTCATCCACGTGACCCAGGGCTCCTACGCCGGGACGATCGACTGGTTCCAGACAGGGCCGCGGCCGAACCCCACGTCGGCGCACTACGTCATCCGTTCGTCGGACGGCGCCATCACCCAGATGGTCAGGGAGAAGGACCGGGCCTTCCACGCCGGTGACTACAACCGGCGCTCGGTGGGCATCGAGCACGAGGGATTCGTCGACAACGCCTCCTGGTTCACCGACGCGATGTACCGCTCCTCGGCGGCGCTGACCCGCAACATCGCCGACCGGTACGGCATCCCCAAGGACCGGGCGCACATCCTCGGCCACAGCGAGGTGCCCGGGGCCGACCACACCGACCCGGGTCCGAACTGGAACTGGACCACGTACATGAACTACGTCACCGGCGGCAGCGGCCCCACCAACCCGCACACCGCCGAATCGGTCTGCGGCACCGGGTTCAAGGTGATCGACTCGGCGGCGCTGGGCACGGCGGGCACCGTCTACCTGACGTACAACTCGACCACCGGCTACAACTGCGTGGCCACGATCAAGAAGACCCAGCTCGGTACGGCCTCGGCCACCAGCGCCTACCTGGAGGTGGAGGGCCAGACGCGGATCACCGACAGCGGTAACTTCGCCTACTACGCGGGTCCGGTACGCGCCAACGCGGCCGACAAGTGCGTCAAGTGGGGCGGCAAGGCAGGCGCGTCCACCTACGACAGCCCGTCCGAGCACTGCGGATAGCCGGAACGTCCCGGCCTCGACGCGCGATGCGCCGGGGGTAGCCGGAAACAGAAACAACAGGGCCCCGACGAATCGTCGTCGGGGCCTTCGCCATGTCAGATGATCACTGGGCCGGAGTGGGGCGCCGCCGGTTCCAGGAGTCGAGGATGTGCGTGCGCATCGCCGCGGCCGCGGCCTCGGGGTCGCCGGCCGAGATCGCGTCGCTGATCGCCTGGTGCTCGTCCAGCGTCTGGCGCATGACCTCCTCGTTGTACTGGCCGTGGTAGCGCATGCTGGTGCGGGCCTTGTCGTGGATGCTGTTGACGATGGCGCGGCCGAGCCGGTTGCGGGAGGCCGCCATGATCACGTCGTGGAAGCGGACGTCGGCCGCGCCGAAATCGGGGGGAGAGGCGACGTTCGACCGCATGACGCCCAGCGCCTCGGCGATGCGCTGATCGTCGTCGGCGGTGCGGGCCAGGGCCGCGGCGGCGGCCATCTCGGCTTCGAGCGCGGTGCGTACGGTGACCAGCTCGTCGAGGAAGGCCGCGGTCTCGTCGTGCGCGATCACTGAGGTGAGCACGACGTCGTCGAGGAGGTTCCACTGCCTCGGCTCGGTGACCTGGGTGCCGCGACCGTGCTCGATCCGGACCAGGCCCTTCTCCTGGATCACCTTGACCGATTCGCGGATCACCGTGCGGCTGACGCCGAACTCCTCGCACAGGTCGGCCTCGGGCGGCAGCGTCGCACCCGGGCGCAGCGTGCCGCGGATGATGTCGTCGACCAGTTGCTCGACCACCGTGGTGCCCAGCTTGGGGGCCCGGGTGCGGCGGGGTCGTTTCGCGGGCGGTTGGGGCCGCACCGCGTCGTCCGTCCACGGACCCTCCGCGTGCTGAGTCAACGTGCCCTCCCTTGATCACGACAGCGCCTTGAGTATAGGCCATTGTGTAGATGTCATTCGTATGATGTCATATCTCGAAACATGCCGTTAACGGAGGCCCTATGAGACGACGCAGTCATGCCGCGTACCGCCGTGCGGTGCCTGCGGCCACCGCCGCCGCGGCGGTTCTTCTCGCCGTCGCGGCCTGCGGTCCCCCCAACCCCACGGCTTCGTCGAAGCCGACCGGCGCCGCCTCCCAGTACGGGTTCAGCACGGCCGAGCAGAAGGACGGCAAGCTCGTGGTCTGGGTGGACTCCACCCGGCTCGACGCCGCGAAGGCGTACCAGACGGCGCACCCCGGCGTGCCGCTGGACATCGTCACCTACGACGGCAACGCCAACGGCTCCAACGCCCTCAAGACCAAGGTGCAGCTGTTCAACCGGGCCGGCGAGGGCTGGCCGGACGTCGTGTTCACCACCGACAACAACACCGCCTCCTGGGCCTCGCAGGGTGATGACGCCTTCGTCGCCCCGCTCAACAAGGGCCTGCTCGACGACGCCACGCTGAGCGGCTTCGCCAAGGGCGCGCTCGACGTGTGCGCCATCGACGGCACGGTCTACTGCCTGCGCAACGACCTGGCCCAGGTGGTGCTCTGGTACAACAAGAAGCTGCTCGACAAGTTCGGCTACACGTTGCCCAAGACGTGGGAGGAATACACCGCGCTGGGCGAGAAGGTGGCCGCCGAGCACCCGGGATACATCATCGGCACGGCCGGTGACGCGTGGGCGCCGGAGATCTACATGTGGGGCGGCGAGTGCCCGGCCAACCAGGTCACCGGCGCCAAGGCGATCACCGTCAAGGCGACGGACGCCAAGTGCGTACGGACCGCGCGGATGCTGGACAAGCTCGTGGCGAACAAGACGATGTCCATGTTGCCGTTGTTCGGCCCCGACTTCGTCAAGAACCAGGGCGACAAGGTGCTCATGCTGCCCGGCCCGGCCTGGTACGGCGGGGCGGTGTTCCAGGGGACGATCAAGACCCCGAAGGGCGAGCTCGCGGTCGGCGACGCGCTGCACTGGGCGGACCAGACCCAGCCGGTGACCGGCAACGTCGGCGGCGGCACCTGGTGGCTGTCGCGGCACACCGCGCACCTGAAGGCGGCCAAGGACTTCATCAGCTGGGTCGCCACCGCCGACGAGTACCAGGTCGCCCTCTCGCCGGGCTATCCCGCCTTCTCGGCCGCCGCGACGAAGTGGATCAAGAAGCAGCAGGACAGCGGCTACTACGCGGGCGACATCGCCGCCCCGATCGCCGCCGCGGCCGGACAGGTCTGGTCCGGCTGGGGCTCGCCCGAGTTCAGCCAGGAGGCGATCTGGGCCAAGACCGTCATCCCCGGCCAGACCGCCGGTAAGACCATCGAGTCGCTGCTGCCGGACTGGCAGACGGCGATCGAGCAGCAGGCCCAGGTGTCCGGATACCAGGTCACCAAGTGAGCGTTACGCACGTGCGGAGTCGTTCCTGGCGGCCTGCCGCCGGGCACGTCTTCGTCTCCGGGTACGTGGTGCTCCTGGTGGCGTTCGGCATCGCGCCCACGGTGTACGCGCTCAATCTGGCGTTCACCGATGGCGAGGGGCGCTTCGCCGGCATCTCCAACTTCCTGCGTACCGCCCAGGACTACCGGTTCGTGGCCGCTCTCGGGCATGTGGCGACCTACCTCGTGCTGTGGCTGGTCACCCTGACCGTGCTCGTCCTGCTGCTCGCGCTGGTGGTGCACCGGCTCGCCTCGCGCTGGTCACGGGCCGCGCTGCGGTTCGTCTACTACGTGCCGGGCGCGCTGGCCGGCGCGTCGAGCGTGCTGCTGTGGCTGTTCATGCTGGACCCCTCCGTGAGCCCGGTCGACGGCCTCGTCCGCTCGCTGTGGGGTGACACGTTCGTGCAGGTGATCGCGCCGGGCCACCTGCCGTGGATCTTCACGATCATCGCCTTCTGGACCGGCGCGGGCGGCTGGATCACGGTCATGTACGGCGCGTTGAACAGCATCCCGTACACGGTGATCGAGGCGGCGCGGGTGGACGGCGCGGGGCCGGTGAAGACGGCGCTGCGGGTGCAACTGCCGATGCTGCGCAAGTGGATCGTCTACATGCTCATCCTGTCCCTCGCCGCGGGCACGCAGCTCTTCGTCGAGCCGCAGCTCGTCTCGCAGGCCGGGTTCGGGGTGGTCGGGACCGACTACTCGCTCAACCAGCTCGCCTACCTGTACGCCTTCGACCAGAACGACTTCAACGGCTCGGCGGCGATCGCGATCGACCTGCTCATCGTGGCGTTGTGCTGCGCCGGGCTGTTCGTCGCGCGGGGAGGTCTCTTCGATGCGGACTGATCAACGGCCCGGCGTCATCCGGCTGGTCGGCCGGGGGCTGATCGCCGCGCTGCTGCTGGCCTTCGCGCTGTTCTTCGTCCTGCCGATGGTGTGGCTGCTGCTCGCCTCGACCAAGAGCCCGGCCGACCTGATCCACGCCAACCCGCTGTCACCGGGCTCGATCGGCTCGCTCGTCACGAACTGGCAGCACCTCATGTCCTTCCAGGACGGGGCGGTGCTGACGTGGATGACGAACTCCGTCGTCTACTCGGCGCTCTCGGTGGCGCTGACCCTGCTGGTCGGCATCCCGGCCGGCTACGCGATGGCGCTCATGCGGTTCGGCGGACGTCGCCTGCTGCTGATCGTCACCCTGGTGGTGATGCTGATGCCGGCCACCGCCCTGGTGCTGCCGATCTTCCTGGAGCTCAGCTACCTCGGGCTGATCAACAAGACGGCCTCGGTCGTGCTGCCGATGTCGTTCTTCCCCTTCGGCGTGTACCTGACCTACATCTACTTCTCCACCAGCGTCCCCGGCGACCTGCTGGACGCGGCCCGGCTCGACGGTTGCGGCGAGACCGCGACCTTCTTCCGGGTGGCGCTCCCGCTGGCCAAACCGGTCGTCGCGCTGGTCGCCTTCTTCAGCTTCGTCAACAACTGGAACAACTTCTTCCTGCCGTACGTGATGCTGCCGAACAGCGGCAACTACCCCATGCAGGTCGGCCTGACGCAGATGCTGGCCGCGACCCCCACCTTCAACCCCGTCGTCGGCGCCAACGCCGAGGTGCAGCCGCCCGAACTGGTGCTGGCCACCCTGATCTCCATCGCGCCGGTGTTGCTGGTGTTCCTGTTCTCTCAGCGCTTCCTGGTCGCCGGGCTGACCGCCGGCGCGACCAAGGGATGAGGAGTACACACCCTATGACCGACAGCTCCGCCCGGCGCCCGCCCGTTGTCACGGCGAGCGTCCCCGTCATCGAGCCCCCGGCCTGGGCGCTGTCCCAGCGCGCGCTGTTCGACCTGCTGGACAGCGGGTGGCGGCTGTTCTCCTCCCGGTACACCCGCCCTGACGGCTCGCTGCGTTACTCCGGCCGGTTGTCCAGCCGCGACGGCGCGGACGACTTCTTCGAACCGTTCTTCAACTGGCCCCAGCTCTACCTGCTGGGTGGCGCGGACGACCTGCTCCCGGCGTGCGCCCACCACTGGGAGGGTGTGGTGGCCCAGATGACCGAGCTCGGCATGTTCGCCGAGGAGTTCGAGATCGGCTACGACTGGTTCCACCAGGGCGAGAGCCTGCTCTTCACCTACTTCCTCACCGCCGCCGACCCGGCGGCCTGGGCGGAGCGGGCGACCCGGTTCGCCGACCTCTATCTCGGTCCGGCCAATTACGACCCGGACCACCACATCATCAAGGCTCCCCACAACGGCAGCGGGGGAGCCCGCGACGGGGTGTCCGACACGCCCGCCTATCCCTGGACCGAGGCCGAGGCCGCGCAGTACGGCTACCCGCTGGACTGGCTGGTCCCGGCCGACGCGCCGGTGCCGCCGCTCGCCGACGACCCGCGGCTGGGCGCGGAGATGCGCGAGCGTATGGGCCGGGGCGACGCGGTCGGCAACCTGAGCGTGGCCGGCCTGGTCTGCAACGCCTTCCTGGTCTCCGGCGACGAGCGATACACCGGCTGGCTGCGCGAGTACGTCGGCGCCTGGCAGCGCCGGGCCAAGGACAACGGCGGGATCGTCCCGGACAACGTCGGCCTGGACGGTGTGGTCGGCAGCCAATTGGACGGGCGCTGGTACGGCGGTCACTACGGCTGGACCTGGCCGCACGGCATGTACAGCGTCGGCCAGGCGACGGCCGTCGGCGCGCTCAGCGCCGCGCTGGCCACGCGGGACGACGGCTACCTCGACCTGCTCCGGTCGCTCCTGGACGCGATCATCGGCCTGGGCGTCCAGCTGCCCTTCAGCCAGAGCGACTCGGCCAACCAGGGCCGCTGGCGCGCTCATCTCGGCTCGGACGTGGACACCGCCACCCTGCTCGTGCCCTACCGGCACAGCGACAAAGGCTGGTTCGACTACAACCCGATCCAGACCTCGGTCCCGTTCGCGCTCTGGCACCACACCGGCGCGGCCGAGGACCGGGCCCGCCTGGACGCGCTGCGCGCCGCGGCCGGTTATGACTGGGCGACCGTACGGCCGTTCCGCGACAAGGAGGAGGCCGGGCACGAGGAGCCGTGGTACGCCTACCTGTGCGGCGACAACCCGGACTACCCCCAGCAAATCCTCGCCGCCGCGCACGCCCAGGCCCGGCGCCGCATAGCGCTGCTGCTCGCCAACGCCGACCGGGACCTGCCGGAGGAGGCGATCCACCTGTGGCAGAACGTCAACCCGGTGGTGACCGAGGCGCTGGCCCAGACGATGTGGGGCGGCCCGCAGGTCATCTACAACGGCGGCCTGCAGCAGGCCAGGGTCCGCTACTTCGACGCCGAACGCCGCCGCCCCGGCGTGCCCGAGCAGGTCGCCGCGCTGGTCAGCGCGATCGAGCCGGAGGCCACCGTGGTCACGCTGGTCAACCTCTCGGCCACCGAGGACCGGGTGCTCATCGTGCAGGCGGGGGCGTTCGGCGAGCACGAGATCGCCACCGCCGTCGCGACCGGGGCCGAGCCCGGCTGGACCGGCCGCGACGCCGAGTACATCCACCACCAGCCGGTACCGTCGGCCACCGAGCTCACGGTCGGCGGCCCGCACCTCACGGTGGAGCTACCGGCCGGCACCACCGTCACGCTGACCCTGCGGCTGCGGCTGCACGCTTACCAGCCGTCGTACCGGCAGCCGTGGGACTGAGCCTGTCCTCCCCGCGGCCTTCCGCGAGCGGGTCAGCCGTACGGCCAGGAGGGCGAGGGCGGCCACGGGGAGCGCCAGGTAGATCAGGCCGGCCAGCCATTGCCCGGCCGCCACGCCCGGCGCGCCGCGCGGGGTCACCTGCGCGAACCAGTCCTGGGCCAGCACCGGCCCGTACAGGAGGAGCAGGCCGACCACCACCTGCGTCGCGACGACGGCCGCGAGCAGCCGCGTGCGATCGCGCCGCGCGATCGTCTGGGGCAGCGGGTCGACCCCGGCCAGCACCCAGCAGCACAGCAGCCCGGTACTGAAGAACAGGCCCTGGGTGAGCAGGTGGACCGCCTGGTTGGTGACCGACCAGGCCAGCCACTCGGTGCCGTAGAGGACGAGGACCGGCAGGACGTAGCTGGCCAGGAGGGTCATCGGATGAGTGAGTTGCCTGGTCAGGGGGCTGTTCAGGATGGCGGAGGTGACGTCGCCGTACTGTGAGCGGGATGTGATGGCCCGCGCGGTCAGCGTCAGCGGCGCCCCGAAGGCCAGCAGCAGCGGGCCGACGACGTTGAGCACCGTGTACTGCAGCGCGTGCGCCGACGGCATCGCCCGCGCGTAGGCGCTCACGCCGCCGGCGAGCACCAATGCCAGCACCGCCACCCCGGCGAACCAGGAGATCGTCCGGCCCACCGGCCACGGCACGCCGGCGCGGGCGAGCCTGCGCAGCCCGGCCAGATAGCCGATGACCGGAAGCGCCAGGGCGAGCAGGACCAGCGGGTTCGGCCGGAACTCGGTGATCAGGTGGCCGATCGAATAGGGCGCCAGGTTGTAGCCCAGGAGGTCGTCATGGCTGCCGGTGGTCGGCGGCGCGGAGCGCGACAGGCCGACGGCCAGGCCCATGGCCGCCGCCATCACCACGATCTCGCCGGTGGCCAGCCGGACGAAGGTGCCGCGCTTGGAGCGTTCGGCGATCCCGGCGACGGTACGGCGGCGGTGCATCCACCCGATGACGCCCAAGGCCACCAGCGCCGTCACCTTGGCCAGGACGAGCGTGCCGTACCTCGTCGTCCACAACTGTGGTACCGAGTCCAGCCGGACCCAGGCGCCGGCCACACCGGACACGGTCACCGCGACGAAACAGCACAGGGCCAGCGTGCTGAATCTGGCGACGACGCCGGCCAGCCGGTCCGAACGGCGAAAGTGGATCAGCACGGCCACCAGGCCGCCGACCCACACGGCCGCCGCGAGCAGGTGTGTCATCAGCGCGGAGACCGCGACGTCGTGGTCTCCGGCCGAGGCGGCGTGACCGACGTAGGCGGGCGGCAGCAGGCCGAACGCGGCGGCCACGAGCAGGGCGACCGCCCACCGGGGCCGCCGGCCGTCCCGTACCCGTGAGGAGCCGAGCACCACGACCGTGGCCGTGCACGTCACCACGAGCATGGCCTGCGTCTGGGGGAGGGCGGTGCCGAAGTTCAGCAGGGTGAAGTCGCCGAACACCTGGCTCGCCGGGAGGCTGAGAATGTTCGCGAGCGTCAGCAGGTAGGTCAGCAGCGCGCAGACCGCCCAGCCCAGCGCCCAGCCGCCCGCCGCGCGTACGCAGGCGCTCGCCTCCGGCGCGTCGCGCCGGACCAGGACAACCCCGGCGACCAGGGTCCCCACCGTGCCGACGGAGCACACCTCCAGCGCCAGCCGCGCCAGCGGCACTCCCCAGACGGTCAGCGGATCGGGTGTCGGCAGTCCCTTGATCGGCGGCGGCGTTCCGCCTCCGCCGACCCATAACGCGCCCACCAGCGCCAGGACGCCGACCGCGACGGCTACACCGGCGTATAACAGCGCCCGACGCCCGGATGACAGCACCAGCGTCCTCCTTTGTCAGGGAGCGTCCCTCCGTTGGGTAAGCGTCCCCCTATGGACGGGTACGTCCGCGTACCTGCGGCGGTTCGATGGCCGCAGGGGCGGATTTATCGCTTTATTCTTCCGCGAAGCTCGGCGCCGGTGTCGGCGATCGCGGTGATCGCCGCGGTTTCCGCGGCGGGTTCCGCGGCGGCGGCCGGGCCGGGCAGGACGGGCTTGAAGGCGTAGACCAGGGCGGCGGCGGCGATGGCGCCGGTGTTCAGCGCCAGAGCCCGGTCGTTGATGTTCGTCGTGGTGTCGCAGGCCTTGTGGTAGCACGCGTCGTACGGCTGGCCGGCCGTACCACCGAACAGGGCCGCCTCCTGGGCCGTCTTGATGCCCTCACCTCCGGTGAACAGGCCGCCGGAGGCGATGCCGGCCGCGATGAACGGCCCGTAGTCGGAGCGGCCGTCGAAGTCGGTCCCGTTGTGGCCCTGGTGCAGCAGGTCGTAGTAGCTCTCGAACAGCTTCTCGATCTCGGCTGAGCCGGGCGGACCGGCGGGCTCGCCCGTGGCGTCGGAGTCGTCACCGTCGTAGATCTTGAGGGCGTAGTTCGGCGAGGCGATCATGTCGTAGTTGAGGTAGAGCTTGATCCGGCTCCGCCGGGCGGGCGTCAGGTGCTCCACGTAGAACTTCGAGCCCAGCAGGCCCAGCTCCTCCGCGCTCCACCAGGCGAAGCGGAGCCTGTTCCGGGTGGGGATCTTGCCGAGCGCTTCGGCGACGGCCAGGAGCGCGGCGCTGCCCGAGCCGTTGTCGTTGATGCCCGGCCCCTCCAGGACGGAGTCCAGATGCGCCCCGGACATGACCACCTTGTTCGGGTCGCCCCACGGGGAGTCGGCGATCACGTTGGAGGTGGTGCGTACCTCGCTGATCGTGTCGGTCTTGAGGTGGACCGTCGCCCCCGTGGCGAGCTCCTGGCCGACCGCGAAGGAGGCGCCGACGACCGGGATGGAGACCGGTTCGCCGAGGTTGCCCTGCGGAGTCGCGGTACGGCCCGGCTGGCCCTCGTTGAAGATGATCGCGGCCACGGCGCCCGCCGCCTGGGCGTTCCGCGCCTTGACCAGGAAGGTGCAGGTGCCGCGCTGCAACAGCGCGATCTTGCCCGGCGTGAACCCGGCAAAGTCGGCGGCCTCGCAGCCGGAGGTGGAGGTGCTCGGCGTCGGGCCGGGCGGCAGGACCAGGTCGACGTTCTGCAGGGCCGCGATGACGTCGCCGCGCCCGGAGTAGCTCATCGTGGCGAAGTCGCCGAGGCCGGAGCCGTCGGGCGGCGTCGGAGTGTAGACCTTGTGCGCCGGGGCGACCCGCTCCATCAGCGCGGTGGATCTCTCCTGGTAGAAGGGGAAGTCGAACGGCTGAACGGTCACCTGGTAACCGGCGGCCCTGAGCTTGGCGGCCACGTAGTCACGCGACGCGTCGTGGCCGCGGGTGCCCGCCGCGCGGGTGCCGTGGTAGATGTTGGCGACGGCCTGCAACGCCCGCAGGTGCTCCTTGACCGCCGTGAGGGCCCCGAAGCCGATCAGCCTCCCCTCGGCAGGGCCGGGGGCGGCGTCGGCGTGGGCGGCGACGGGGGCGAGGGTGAGTGCCGCGACCACGGTGAGGGCGCGGTAGACACCCCCGCGCATGACGGTACGCATAGGGCTCCTCTAACTGGCGGTGGGTGTAGTGCGATCCGGACACCATCAGCCGGGAAGAACCTGGCGACCGCCAGTCAGATGATCACCCCATTCTAGGAGCCGCCCCCGCGAAAACCGGACACCCTCCGGCAGCCAGGCATGTCGTGGCGCTGTCCGAGGTGGCCGCGCCTGTTGCTTTATCCGAGGTAGCCGCCCATGGTGCGGAAGTAGTCGGTGGCCGCGTGCTCGGCGCCGTCCGGTGTCCGCAGCCGTTTGACCACCAGCCCGCGCCGCTGCCCCGTCCGCGCGTCCGCGCCGGCGACGATGACCACGCCGTCCCCCTCCCGGATGAAGATCCGTCCGGGGGTGCCTCCGTAGCGGGCCTGCGACACCGCGGCCGAGACGATCTGGATCCGCTCCCCGCGATGGTGGGTGAACGCGTTCGGGTACGGATCGGACTGGGCACGGACCAGCCGCTCCAGGTCCTCCGCCGGCCAGGACCAGTCGATCCGGCCGTCCTCGACCGACCGCTTGTGGAAGAAGCTGGCCTGGGTACGGTCCTGGGGGACCCAGCGCGCCCGGCCGGAGGCGATCAGGTCCAGCGACTCCCGCACGAGCGGCTCGATCAGGTCCACCGTCCGGTGGAAGAGGTCGGTCGTGGTGTCGTCGTCCTTCACGGGTACGGCCCGTTGCAGCAGGATGTCGCCCGCGTCCAGTTCGGCGTTCATGCGGTGCGCGGTGACGCCGACCTCCCGCTCGCCGTTGATCAGGGCCCAGATCAGCGGGGAAAAGCCCGCGTACGCCGGAAGCAGCGAATCATGGATGTTGAGCGTGCCGTGCGGCGGCAGGTCGAAGATCTCCGGCGGCAGCCAGGTCCGCCAGTTGTTGGCGACGATGATGTCCGGCGCGGCGTCCCGGAGCGCCTGGAGGAGGCCGGCGTCGTCGGGCCGGTTGCGCAGCAGCACCGGCACGTCATGCCGCTCCGCGAGCTCCGCGACCGAGTCGTCCCAGATCTTCTCGTAGGCGTGCTCGCTCTTGGGATGGGTGACGGCGAGGACCACGTCGTGGCCGGAGTCGAGCAGGGCGCGTAAGGTCCGATGGCCCCACGTCTGGTACCCGAACATGACCACTCGCATGATCGATCCTCTCTGCCATGATTCTTGAAAGGTTAGCCTTACCTTATCTACTATTGCCCCGATAAGGGAGGCGATGCCGCGGTGGAGACCCTGCCGAGTGGTCCGGACACGATCTACGACATCCTGGGAGTCGGATTCGGGCCATCCAACCTGGCGCTGGCCATAGCCGTCGACGAGCACAACGCGCGGGTCCCGGAAGCGGACCGGCTGCGCGCCGGGTTCCTGGAGAAGCAGGCCGCCTTCGGCTGGCATCGGGGCATGCTGCTCGACGACGCCACCATGCAGGTGTCGTTCCTGAAGGACCTGGTCACCATGCGGGACCCGGCGAGCGACTTCAGCTTCCTGTGCTACCTGAAGGAGCGCGGCAGGCTGGTGGACTTCCTCAACCACAAGACGCTGTTCCCGTTACGGATCGACTTCCACGGCTACTTCGAGTGGGCCGCGGACCGGATGCGGGAGATGGTCGAGTACTCCGCCGAGGTCCTGTCCATCGAGCCGGTCGTCACGGAGGACGGCGAGGTCCCCCTGTTCGACGTGACCAGCCGCGACCCCGGCGACCCGGACCGCGTCATCGTCCGCCGGACCCGCAACATCTGCGTCGCCACCGGCCTGGAACCCCACCTGCCGCCGGACGCCGCCCTGTCCGACCGCGTGTGGCACAACAGCGAGCTGATCCCGCGCGTGGCCGCCCTCACCGAGGCCGGCGTCCAGGTGCGCCGGATTATGGTGCTCGGAGCCGGGCAGAGCGCGGCGGAGACGGCCGACTATCTCCACCGGACCTTCACCGGCGCCGAGGTGTGCGCGGTGTTCGCGAAGTACGGCTACACCCCGGCCGACGACAGCCCCTTCGCGAACCGGATCTTCGACCCCGAAGCCGTCGACACCTTCTTCCAGGCTCCGCCCTCGGTCAAGCAGGCGCTCCACGACTATCACCGGGGCACCAACTACTCGGTGGTCGACATGGACCTCATCGAGTCCCTGTACGCGACCATGTACCGCGAGAAGGTCCAGGGCAACGAACGCCTGCGCATCCTCAAGGTCTCCCGCATCAGGGACGTCAGCGTCAACGGCGACCGCCTGGACGTCACGGTGGAGTTCCTGCCCACCGGCGAGCGGGAGGTGCTGGCCACGGACATCCTCGTGCACGCCACCGGCTATCGCCCCCAGGACATCGGCGCCGTGCTCGGTGAGACGGCCAAGCTCTGCCTGCGCGACGAGGAGGACGAGGTTCGGATCGGCCGCGACTACCGCGTCGAGGTGCCCTGGCACGTGTCGGCCGGCATCTACGTACAGGGGGCCAGCGAGCACACGCACGGCATCACCTCAACTCTGCTGTCCACCACGGCCGTACGCGCCGGGGAGATCCGCGACTCGCTGCTCGCCAACCGCGCGCGAGCCACGAGCTAGTGGTATCCCTGCGCCCACACTCGCCGGCTTCGCCAAAGCAGACGGAGCGGCAGCCGACCGGCGGCGTCGCCGCGACGAACGCGGGCCGCGGCGCCTGGCTGGCGATGTGCGTGGTGCTGCTGGCCGTCGCCTGCGTCCTGAGCATCGTCATCGGCACCAAGAACATCGCCCCGGACACGGTCTGGAACGCCTTCGCCCACTTCACCAACACCGACGACCAGGTGCTCGTACGCGAGCTGCGCGTCCCCCGAACCGCGCTGGGCCTGCTCGTCGGCGCGGCGCTGGGCATCGCGGGCGCGCTCCTCCAGGCCGTGACCCGCAACCCGCTGGCCGACACCCAGATCCTCGGCGTCAACGCGGGCGCGGGCCTGTTCGTGGTCTTCGCGATCGGGGTGCTGGGGCTCACCGGGATCTGGTCGTACGTGTGGTTCGCCTTCCTCGGCAGCGCCGTCGCGATGGTCCTGGTGTACGCGCTGGGCTCGGCGGGCAGCAGGGGCGCGACGCCGATCCAGCTGACGCTCGCCGGTGTGGCGCTGGGCGCGGTCATGGAGGGCGTCTCGGGCGGGATCCGGCTGCTGAAGCCGCGGGCGTTCGACTACCTGCGGTTCTGGGACGTAGGCACGCTGGCGGGCAGGCCGCTGTCGATCGCGGGGGCCGTGGCGCCGTTCGTCGCGGCGGGGCTGGTCCTGGCACTGGCCGTCGCGCGTTCCCTCAACGCCATCGCGCTCGGGGACGATCTCGCCCGGTCCCTGGGCACGAACATCGCGCGGGCGCGGGCGCTGTCCATGGTCGCGGTGACCCTGCTGGCCGGCGCGGCCACCGCGGCCGTGGGCCCGATCGGGTTCGTGGGCCTGATGGTGCCGCACGCCGTCCGCTGGATCGTCGGCCCGGACCAGCGGTGGATCTTCGCGTACACGATGGTGTGCGCGCCGGTTCTCATGCTCGCCGCCGACGTCGTCGGCCGGGTGGTCATCCGGCCGGCGGAGCTGCAGGTGGGGATCGTGACGGCGTTCGTGGGCGCGCCGGTGCTGATCTGGCTGATCCGCCGCAGAACGGTGAGCGGCCAGTGACCGGCCCAGCGGTCGGCCGGCGGGTCGTGGTCGTGCGTGGGGCGTCGGTGTCGCTGCGGTTCGGGGTGCGGACGGCGGTCATCTGCGGCGTGCTGGGTCTGGCGGCCCTCGCGGTGGGCGTGTTAGCCCTCGGCACCGGCGAGTTCGAGGTGCCCGTCGGGGAGGTGGTCCGCGTCCTGCTCGGCGGCGAGCCAGGTCCCGCCCGGCTGGTGATCATGGAATGGCGGCTGCCACGAGTACTGCTGTCCCTGCTCATCGGGATGGCCCTGGGGCTGAGCGGTGCCGTGTTCCAGTCGTTGATGCGCAATCCCCTGGGCAGCCCCGACGTGATCGGCTTCAACACCGGCGCCTACACCGGAGTGCTGGTCACGATGATGTTCGTCGGCCGCGACTACTACCAGACGGCCGCGGGCGCGCTCGTCGGTGGCCTGCTCGCCGCCGCCGTGGTCTACCTGCTGGCCTACCGGAAGGGCGTCCAAGGGTTCCGGCTGATCATCGTGGGGATCGCGGTCAGCGCGATCCTCGGCGCGGCCAACCAGTGGTTCGTCATCAAGGTGAACCTCCAGACCGCCGTCGCTGCCGCGATCTGGGGACAGGGCAGCCTGAACACCCTGACCTGGGACCAGGTCCTGCCCGTGGCCGTCTCGGTCGCGCTGCCGACCGCGCTCCTGGTGGCCCTCGGGCCGCGCCTGTCCCTGCTGGCCATGGGGGACGACGCCGCCGCGGCACTCGGCGTACGGACGGAGCGGTCGCGCCTGGCGTACCTCGTCATCGGGGTCGCGCTGACGGCGGTGGCGACGGCCGCCGCCGGGCCGATCTCGTTCGTCGCGCTCGCCGTCCCGCAGCTGGCCCGCCTGTTGACGCGTACGGCCGGCATCGCGCTGATGCCGTCCGCGGTCACGGGCGCGCTGCTGCTGGCCACGAGCGACTGGCTCGCCCAGCGGGCCTTCGCCCCCACCCAGCTGCCGGTCGGCATCGTCACGGTGTCGCTGGGCGGCGTCTACTTCGCCTGGCTGCTGGCCAGGCAGGCGCGCAGCCGATGAGGAGAGCCATCGTCGCCGTGGCGCGGGGCGACCCGTAGACGCACACGCCGCTGGTCATCCCGCGCTCCCATCCATCCACCCCGATGCCGAGGAGGCACAGTGTCCGACAACCCCTTCGACGACGAGAACGGCACCTTCTACGTGCTGGTGAACGACGAGGAACAGCACTCCCTGTGGCCCACCTTCAAGGAGGTGCCCGGCGGCTGGCGAATCGTCTTCGGCGAAGGCGGCCAGAGCAAGCGGCAGGCGTGCCTCGACTACGTCGACGCGAACTGGACGGACCTGCGTCCCAAGAGCCTGCGTGAGAGCATGGCCCGCGCGTCGGCCCAGGTGAACGACAGCTGAACGCGTCAGCCACGGCGCGGCCCCGGACGGGGTGGCGCGTTCTCCTGCGTACGGTGACCCGCAACCGGCGGCGGCTGGGCCTGGGAACCGCTCTCATCAGCCTCCACCAGGTGTGCGAGTCACTCGTACCGATTTTCATCGGGGTCATCGTCGACCGGGCCATCGGCCCCGGCGACGGTGGCGCCCTCGTGCTCTGGGTGGCGGCCCTGGCGGTGCTGTTCGTCGTGCTGACGACGGTGTACCGGTTCGGCGCCCGGCAGCTCATGCTCGCCATCGCGGTGGAGGCCCACACCCTCCGGGTCGAGGTGGCGGAGAAGATCATGCATCCGCGTGGCATCCGTACCGACCGGCGCGCCGGCGACCTGCTCACCGTCTCGACCACCGACACCGACAACACCTCGTACCTGCTGGACTACGTGCCACGCGTCGCCGGCGCGGTGACGGCGACGGTGGTGAGCGCCGTCGCGCTGCTCGTGATCGACTGGCGGCTCGGGCTGGCCGTCCTCGTCGGGACGCCCGTGGTGCTCCTCGCGCTGCAGGCGGGCACGCCGCTGATCACCAAGCGGGTGACCGAGCAGCAGGAACGCGCGGCGGAGGCCACATCACTGGCGACCGACCTGGTCAGCGGACTGCGTCCGCTGCGCGGCCTCGGCGCCGAGGCCGCGGCCGCCCAGCGCTATCGGGAGGTCAGCGGGCGTTCCCTGCGAGCCGTCGTGCGGGCGGCCCGCACGCAGGGCGTGTACGTGGCCGCCTCGACGACCTGCGGCGCGCTGCTGGCCTGCGGCATCGCGATCCTGGCCGGGTGGTTCGCGCTGACCGGGCGGATCAGCGCCGGGGAGCTGATCACCGTGATCGGGCTCGCCCAGTTCCTGATGGAACCGATCGGGCTGCTCGCCATCGTCCCGAGCTGGGTGGCGGAGGCGCGAGCGTCGGCCGAGCGCGTGGCCGTCATCCTGAACGCGGCCCCACTGGTACCCGACGGCACCGAGCCACTCGACAACGGGGCGTCCGTCGACGGGGCGCTCGGTAACGGGGCACTCACGGAAGGGGCACTCTCCGACGGAGAGCCTGGCGACGGAGCGCCCGGTCTGGAGGTGCGCGCTCTCAGATACGGCACCCTCGACGGGGTGGACCTGCTCGTGCGTCCCGGCGAGTTCGTGGGTGTTGCGGCACACCGCTCCGCCGACGGGGAGGCGCTGGTCAAGGTCCTCTCGGGGCGGGTGGCGCCGGACGAGTACGACGGCCGGGTCCTGGTCGGCGGTCGGGAACTGGCCCGGATACGGCTGGCGCACGCCCGCCGGACGATGCTGGTGGAACCCCATCAGACGGACCTGTTCACCGGCACAATCCGCGACAACCTCACCGTCGGCGCACTGGCGGCGGGCTCGGCCGGTCCGGCTCTGTTGGCTGAGGTCCTGGCTGCCTCGGCTGCCGAGCAGGTGCTCTCCGCCCATCCCGACGGTCTGGAGCACCTGGTCACCGAGCGGGGTGCCAGTCTGTCGGGTGGGCAGCGGCAGCGGGTCGCGCTCGCCCGGGCGCTGCTGGCCCGCCCGCCGATCCTCGTGCTGCACGACCCGACGACGGCCGTGGACGCCGTCACCGAACACGCGATCGCCCAGGGCGTACGAGCGCTGCGGCACGCGCAGGACCCAGGGCAGGCCCCCGAACAGGGCGTACAGGCTCCGTGGCACCCGCGCGGCGAGGCAGGGCCGTTCACCACCGTCGTGGTCACGAGCAGTCCCGCGATGCTGGCCGCGACGGACCGGGTCGTCGTCATCGACGGCGGCCGGGTGGTCGCCGAGGGGAGCCACGCCGAGCTGGCCGCGACCGACAGCGACTACAACCGGGCGGTATTGAGATGACCCGAGCAGACGAGGCCGGTGCTGACGTGACTGGATCAGGCGGCGACGGGACGGACGCCGGACGAGATCGCGAGCTGCTCCCGGTCGCCGGCGCGCGCCTCACCTGGGCGTGGCTGTGGCGCGAACTGCGCGCCAGGTGGCCGAGTCTCACCTTCGCGCTGCTGGTGGGCCTGCTGGGGGCGGTCGCCTCCGTGGTGCCGGCGTACGCGCTGGGCGCTCTCGTGGACCGGGTGCGGGAGCACGCCCCAGCCTCCGCGATCGTGCCCATCACGATCGTGATCACCGTCGCGGCCGTGGTCGGCGGGCTGGCCACCGGCCTGGCGACGTACCTGATCGGCCGGTTGTGCGGGCAGATTCTCGCGGTGCTGCGGGAGGCGACCGTGGCCAGGGCGCTGACTCTGCCGGCCACGACGCTCGAACGGACCGGGAAGGGCGATCTGCTCTCGCGGGTGGGCAGCGACGCGGCCGCGATCGGCAAGGCGGCCTCCGACGTGATTCCCACGATGATCTCGGCGTTCCTGCTGGGCGTCCTGAGCGTCGCCGCGATGGCCGGGATCGACTGGCGGCTCGGGCTGGCCGGCGCGGTGGCGGTGCCGTTGTACGCGGTGGCGCTGCGGTGGTACCTGCCGCGTGCGGCGCCCCAGTACGCCCGGGAGCGGCAGGCGGTGGCGGACTCGTCGCAGCTGCTGGTCGAGAACATGCAGGGTGTACGCACGGTGCACGCCTACCGTCTGGAGCAGGCGCGGCTGCACGACATCGGGATCGCCTCCGGGCGGGCCCGCGACATCTCGGTCTCGGTCTTCACGCTGTTCACGCGCTTCGTCGGTCGGGTCAACCGGGCGGAGTTCTTCGGGTTGGCCGCGATCCTGGTGGCGGGGTTCCTGCTGGTGCGCGGGGGGTCGGTGACGGTCGGCGAGAGTGCCGCCGCGGCGGTCCTCTTCCATCGGCTGTTCAACCCGATCGCGATGCTGCTGTTCACCTTCGACGAGGTACAGGCGGCGGGCGCGAGCCTGGCCCGGCTCGTCGGCGTGGTCGAACTCTCTCCGGCGCCCCAACATTCGGATCGGGCGCCACGCCTACCCGCGGACGGCTCGCTTGAGTTGTCCGGCGTGCGCTTCAGCTATGACGGCCAGGTCGATGTGCTCCACGACGTGAGCGTGCGGGTCGCGGCGGGTGCGCGGGTGGCGCTGGTGGGGTCGACGGGGGCGGGCAAGTCCACCCTCGCGGCCATCGCGGCCGGGATCCTGCGGGCCGGGCACGGCGAGGCGCGTGTCGGCGGCGTGCCGCTGGCGGAGCTGGCTCCGGCGGAACTGCGGGAGCGGGTGGCGATCGTCACCCAGGAGACCCATGTCTTCGCCGGGCCGCTGATCGAGGACCTGCGCCTGGCCCGGCCGGGGGTTTCGCCGGACGAGGCCGCCGCGGCACTGGACACCGTAGGCGCGCTGGACTGGGCGCGGAGCCTTCCGGAGGGCCTGGACACGGTGGTCGGTGAGGGCGGGCACGAGCTGACGGCGGCCCAGGCCCAGCAACTCGCTCTGGCGCGGCTGGTACTCGCGGCCCCCGCGATCGCCGTCCTGGACGAGGCCACGGCGGAGGCGGGCAGCCTGGGCGCCCGCGACATCGAGGCGTCCGCCGCCGCGGCGACCCGGGGACGTACCACCCTGATCGTCGCCCACCGTCTCACCCAGGCGGCGTCGGCCGACCGGGTGGTCGTCCTCGAACACGGCAAGGTCGTCGAGGAGGGCCCGCACCACGAACTGGTCGCCGCCGGCGGCCGGTACGCCGAACTGTGGCGGGCCTGGGAGACGCGTACACCCACTTCCTCATCAAGTAAGGCTAGGCTAACCTAAGTTGCGTGGCGAATACCGTGAACCCAGGGCGTCCGGACGGCATAGGCGAGCGACTTGAGGCACTGCGCAGGTGGAACAACGCGACCACTCCAGAGACGATCACCACGGTCGCCGACCTGTTCACCGCACAGGTACACCGCACTCCCCACGCCCTCGCGGTGGTGGCGCCCGGCGCCCGCCTGACGTACGCCGAGCTGGGTGCCCACGTCTTCCAGCTCGCGCACCACCTGCGCGGTCGCGGCCTGGGGGCGGAGGACGTCGTGGCGGTGTCCACGCCCCGCTCCGCGGAGCTGGTCGTCGCCGTGCTGGCGGTCATGGTCGCGGGCGGCGCTTTCGTACCGGTCGAGCCGTCCTGGCCCGCGGAACGCCGAGCCAAGGTACGCGCCGAGGCCGGGGCGGTCCTGGTCATCGCCGCCCCCGGCGTGGAGACCGGTGACTCCGTCATAGAGGTGGACCTCGGCACCTGGCGCTACGGCGGCGAACCCGTCGAGCCGCCGCCGCTGCCGCCCATCAGCGGGGGACGGCTCGCGTACGTGATGTTCACCTCCGGCTCCACGGGCACCCCCAAGGGGGCGATGATCCGGCACGAGGCGATCAGCACCCGGCTGCTGTGGCAGGTCGAGGAGATCCTCGGGTTCGGGCCAGGGGACGCGTCGCTGTTCAAGGCGCCGCTGTCGTTCGACATCTCGGTCAACGAGATCCTGCTGCCGCTCGTCTCCGGCGGTTATGTGGTCGTCGCCGAGCCCGGCGGCGAACGCGACCCCCAATACCTGCTGGATCTGATCGCGGGGGAGCGGGTGACGTTCGTCTATCTGGTGTCGTCGATGCTCGACACCCTGCTGGAGATGGCCGACGGGACCTCGCTGCTGTCCGGGCTCAAGCACGTCTGGTGCGGCGGCGAGGTGCTCACGCCGGAGCTGTTCGACCGGTTCCGGAGCCGGCTGTCCACCACCCTGTACCACGGCTACGGTCCGGCCGAGGCGACCATCGGCGTCTCGCACGTCATCTACCGGGACACCGCCGAGCGCATCGCGACCTCGATCGGCCGCCCCAACCCGCACACGCAGCTCTACGTGCTCGACGACCGGCTGGAGCCGCTGCCCGTGGGTGCGGTCGGGGAGTTGTACGCGGCGGGGTTCCTGCTCGGGCGCGGCTACATCAACGCCCCCGCGCTGACCGGCTCCCGGTTCGTCGCCAACCCGTTCGGCGACGGCGGTTCCCGGATGTACCGCACCGGGGACCTGGCGCGCTGGAACGCCGACGGCTCGCTGGAGTTCGTCGGGCGGGCGGACAACCAGGTGAAGATCCGCGGCATGCGACTGGAGCCGGAGGAAGTGGAGGCCGTGCTCGCCACCTACCCGGGGGTCCGGCAGGCGGCCGTCACCGTGGGTACGAACGCGGCGGGCGTACGGCATCTCATCGGGTACGTGACCTCCCACGACGACCTTCCGGCGGCGGAACTACGGCGCTGGTGCGCCGACCGGCTGCCCGAGTACATGGTGCCGAGCGCCTTCGTCGTCCTGGACCACTTCCCGGTCACCGCCAACGGCAAGGTGGATCGCCGAGCTCTGCCGGATCCGGAGCCCGAGGTGGGTCGCCGTGCTCTGCCAGAGTCCGGCGGACAGGGCCGCGACGTGGGCGAGTCTCGGATTGAGCGGGAACGTGTTCTCTGCGAGATCTTCGCGCGGGTCCTCGGCCTCGAGGAGGTGGGGGCCGAGGAGGACTTCTTCGCGCTGGGCGGTGACAGCATCGTCGCCATCGGCGTCGTCCGGCAGGCGCGGCGCGCCGGACTCGTGGTGCGGGCGCGCGACCTGTTCGCCCATCCCACTCCCGCCGCGCTGGCGGTCACGGTGACCGAGGTCGCCTCGACCTCAGGGCCCACTACCGGTGCCGTCGGGGAGGTGCCCGCGACCCCGATCACCGAGTGGCTCCAGGCCACCGGCCCATCGATGGACGGGTTCATCCAGTCGATGACGGTCCGCACACCCGCCGGCATGACGGCCGAACAGCTCGAACGCGTCGTCGACGCCGTACTCGCGGCCCACGACCTGCTGCGGGCACGGACCGACGGCGCCTCCCCCTGGACCCTGGCGGTCCAGCCGGTGGGCTCACCCCGGGCGGGACAACTGATCACCCGCGTGGACGTGACCGACAGCAACGCGGCGCAGGTGGCGGCCGTTTTGGACAGCGAGATCACGGCGGCGGCGCGGCGGTTGGATCCGGTCGGCGGCCGGATGGTCGATCTGGTGTGGCTGGATGCCGGGCCGCACGCGCAGGGCCGGCTCGTGGTGGTGATCCATCACGTGATCGTGGACGGGGTGTCGCTCCGCGTGCTCCTGGAGGACCTCGGCCACGCCTGGGCGGCGGTACGTGACGGGCAGGCGGTGTCGCTGCCCGGCGTACCCACCTCATTCAGGCAGTGGGCGACCCTGCTGCGCGAACGTACCCGCGCGGGCGCGTTCGCCGCCGACGAGGCGTACTGGCTGCGGGCCGCGGCCACGCCGGACCCGACGCTGGGGGAGCGGCCCCTGGACCCGCGCCGTGACGTGGTGGCCGCCGAGGAGTCGCTGACGGTCACGGTCCCCTCACCCGTGGCCGCCCGGCTGCTCGGCGCGGTGCCCGCGGCCGTTCACGGTGGCGTGCACGACGTGCTGGTCGCGGCGGCGGCGATCGCCCTGGGCCGGTGGCGGGCCGGACACTGCCCGGACGCCGGTTCCGAGGTGCTGCTGGAGCTGGAGGGGCACGGGCGCGAGGAAGACGCCGTGGGGGACGTCGATCTCTCCCGTACCTTCGGCTGGTTCACCACGCTCTTCCCGGCCGTACTCGATCCGGGCCCGGCCGACGCCGCTTACGGCGACGCGGTGAAGGCGGTCAAGGAGCAGCTCCGCGCGGTCCCTGGGCGCGGGCTGAGTTACGGCGCTCTGCGTTATCTCGGCGACGATCCCCGTCCCGACCTGGCGGTGGCGCCGCAGGTGCTGTTCCACTACCTCGGGCGGTTCGCGGCCGGGTCCACCGAGGCGTGGACGGCCGTCGGTGACACCGAGATCGTGGTCGAGCGGCGCGACCCGCGCATGCCGCTGCCGCGCGTACTGGAGATCAACTCGGTCGCCGTGGACACGGCCGACGGGCCGGTGCTGGAGACGCGGTTCAGCTGGCCCGGCGGTGTGCTCGACGACGGACGGGTACGGGCGCTGGCCGACCTGTGGAGCGAAGTGCTCACCGGCATCGCCACGAGTGAGACGGTCGCCGGGCACACCCCCTCGGACTTTCCCCTCCTCACCCTGGAACCCGGTGACGTGGCCGCCATCGAGGCCGCGGCACCGGAACTGCGGGAAGTGCTTCCCCTGTCTCCGCTGCAGCTCGGCCTCTACTTCCACGCCACCTTCTCCCGCGCCGCCGACCCGTACGTCGTCCAGCAGACCATCGAGCTGACCGGCCCGCTCGACGGCGACCGGTTGCGGCTGGCGGCGGACCGGCTGATCGACCGGTATCCCAACCTGGGCGTGGCCTTCCGCACTGTCGGGGATGGACGGGTCGTGTCCGTGATCGCGGGCCGTCCGCGGGTGCCGTGGCGGGTGGAGGATCTCACCGGCACGGATGTCGCAGCCTTAGGGGCGGACGGCTTCGCGGGCCTTGGTGCCGAGGACGTCGCAGCGCGGGTGGCCGCCATCGCGGAGGCGGAGCGGTCCACGCCGTTCGATCTGGGCCGGCCTCCGTCCATGAGGTACGCGCTGCTCAGGCTCGGCGAACGGCGGCACGTGCTGATCCACACCGTGCACCACATCCTGGCCGACGGCTGGTCGGTGCCGCTGATCCTGCGCGACCTGCTGGCGCTCTACGAGGCCGAGGGACGGTCCGAGGCGTTGCCCGCGCCCGCGCAGTACCGGGAATTCCTGCGGATGCTGGCCGCGCAGGACCCTGACGTGGCGACCGAGGCATGGGCGGACGTTCTGGCTGACGTGCGGGAGCCGACCAGACTCGCCGACGCGCTGAGCACCCCTCAAGCCGGAGGGCTCGCCGACGCGCTGAGCACGCCTCAAGCCGCAGGGCTCATCGACGTGCTGGGCGCTCCCCAAGAAACCGGACTCGCCGACGAGGGTGGCGGGGGGTTCGGCCGGGTCGAGTGGGAGTTGCCCGCGGACGTCGGCGACCGGGTGCGTGACTGGGCGCGAGAGCACGGGCTGACGGTCGGCGCCGTCATCGCCGCCGCTTGGGGGATCCTCGTCGGGCGGTTGGCCGGTCGGTCCGACGTGACGTTCGGCTCGACCGTGTCCGGCCGCGGGGCGGCCGACGTCGCGGGCATCGACTCCATGGTCGGGCTGCTGATCAACACCGTTCCGGCGCGGGTACGGTGGGTGCCCGGGGACTCCCTCGCCACCGTGGTACGGCGCTTCGCCCGCGACCGGCGTGAGGTGGTGGAGCACGAGCACGTCTCGCTGGCCCGGCTGCAGCGGCGGCTGGGCGTGCCGGAGCTGTTCGACACGCTGGTGGTCATCGAGAACTACCCGGCCGAGCCCACCCCGGCGGGCGAGGTACAGATCTCGGCGGTGCACACCGTCGAGGCGCCGCACTACCCGGTGACCCTGATGGCCAGGCCGGGTGCGCGGATCGCCGTCACCCTGACCCACGACCGGCGGGTGGTCGGGGCGGATGCCGCGGCCCGGCTGGCCCGCCAGTACGAGATGGTGCTGACCGCCCTCGCCGACGACCCCGAGCGGGCCTGCGAGCGACTGGACCTGGTGACCGAGGAGGAGCGTGAGCGGCTGACGGCCGTTGGCTCCGGTGCCCCGGCTCGGGTGGGCAGCACGGTGGTGGGGCTGTTCGCGCGGCAGGTGGCCGAGCACCCGGAGCGTACGGCCATCGTCTGCGGGGAGCGCGTGCTCACCTACGCCGAGCTGGACGATCGCGCCCGGAGAGTCGGCCGGACGCTGACCCGGGCGGGGGTGCGGCGCGGCGACGTCGTCGCGGTGGCGACGAGCCGCTCGGCGGACATGGCCGTGGCTCTTCTTGCCGTCATGTGCGCCGGGGCCGCCTACCTTCCGGTCGATCCCGGCTATCCGGCGGCCCGGATCGAGTTCATGCTCGGGGACGCGCGTCCGGTGTGCGTGCTCACCGACGAGGCGAGTGCCAGGTCGCTGCCGCCGCACGACCTGCCGACGCTCACCGTACGAGCCGCCGCCGACGCCAGCGCCGACGTGCACCCCATCGCCGACGTGGCGGCCGGCCCGGGGGATGCCGTTTCTGTCGTGTACACCTCCGGCTCGACGGGTCGGCCGAAAGCGGTCGTCGGGACGCAGGAGGCGCTCGCCAACCGGCTGCTTTGGGCCGCTCAGGAGTGGGGGTCCGGCGTCCGGGTGGCGAAGAGCTCGCTGAGCTTCATCGACGGCACCACGGAACTGCTGGGCGGCCTGGTCGCCGGGGCCACGACGGTCATCGCTGACGCCACCGAGACCACCGACGGCGCCGCGCTGGCCAGGCTCGTCGAGCGGTCCGGGGCGACCCAGCTGCTCGCCGTGCCCAGCCTGGCCGGTGCGCTGGCGGACACCGAACCGGTGCGGCTCAGCGCGCTCAGCCGCTGGATCTGCAGCGGGGAACCCCTCGATCGGGCCTGCGTGAACGCGCTCCGGCAGGCGTCCCCCGACGCCCGGATCGTCAACTCCTATGGGTCTTCGGAGGTGGCGGGTGACGTACTTCAGGGCGAGGTCGAACCGGCGGGGCCGGTGACGCTGGGCAGGCCCGTGCCCGGGGCGCGGGTCTACCTGCTGGATGCCGCTCTCGACCTCGTTCCGCCCGGTGCGGTGGGGGAGATCTATGTCGGCGGGGTTCAGCTCGCTCTCGGGTACCTGGGTCAGGGCGGCGTGACGGCCACCCGCTTCGTGGCCGACCCGTACACCGACGGCGCCCGGCTCTACCGCACCGGCGACCTCGGCCGGTGGACGGCTGACGGCCGGGTCGAGTTCCTCGGCCGGGCCGACGACCAGGTGAAGATCACCGGATATCGGGTCGAACCAGGTGAACTCGAGGCCGCCCTGATGCGCCGCCCAGGCGTGGCCGACGCCGTGGTCGCCGTACGCACCACCGGCGTAAGCACGCGTTCCCTGCACGCGTACGTGGTGGCCGCCCCGGGCGAGGAGCTCGACCCCAACGCCCTTCGCGCGACCCTGCGTGCCGAGCTGCCCGCCTACCTGGTCCCCGCGACCGTGACCGTTCTGGACCGCCTGCCGACCCTGCCCAACGGCAAGCGGGACCGCCGGGCACTGCCGGACCCCGAGCCCATCGCCAGAGGCGGACTGCCGCGCACCGCCAGGGAGGCGCTGGTCTGCCGGCACTTCGGTACGGTGCTCGGCCTCGACGGCATCGGTGTCCACGACGACTTCTTCGCCGCCGGGGGAGACAGCATCCTCGCCATCCGCGTCGTCAGCCTGCTCGCCAACGACGGGATCGAGCTGACCGCAGAAGACGTCTTCCGCCTGCGCACCCCCTCCGCCATTGAGGCGCACCTGACAGGTGGCGAACCGGCGGCCCAACCGGTCCGGGCTCAACTGGACCCGGCCGAGCTGACGACCGTGTCGCTGACGCGGGCCGAGATCGACCACGTCGTGGCGAACAGCCCCGTTCCGGTGGCCGACATCTGGGCGGTCTCGCCCCTTCAGGAGGGCGTCTACTACCAGGCGGCCTACTCCGAGGGCGCCGGCACCTACATCGCGCAGAACGTGTTCGACTTCGACCACCGGCTCGACATCGAGGCCATGACCACGGCGTTCGCGGCGCTGCTGCGGCGCCATCCCACGCTGCGGGCCGGGTTCACCGGCGACGGCGTGCCCGGTGTCGTGCAGTACATCGGCGCCGAGGTCCCAGCCGAGGTCGCGGTCGTGGACCTGGCGACCGGTTCCAGAACGGATCCGTCTGCCGCCTCCGGGACGGACATGCCGCCTGGTTCCGGGACGGGCCCGTCGACCGACTCCACGACGGACCGGGCGGACGCCCTCGCCGAGCTGCTGCGGTCCGACCGGGAGGAGCCGTTCGACCTCAGTCGGCCGCCCCTGGTCCGGCTGACCGTCATCCGCCTTCCCGGCGGCCGCGACCGGTTGCTGCTGACCGCCCACTTCCTGCTCTGGGACGGCTGGTCGCGCGAGCTGGTGCTGCGTGAGCTGTTCGCGCTGTACGAGTCCCGAGGCGAGCGCGGCGCGTTGCCGCCCGCCCAGGCGGCGTTCACCGACCACCTCGCCTGGATCGCCGCCCGTGACCGCGACGCCTCCACCGCCGCCTGGGCCGCCGCGCTCGCCGACGTCTCCGGGCCGACCATCCTGGTCCCGGAGGCGGTCGGCCGGGAGCCGATCCCGTCCGAACGCGTCCTGGCCGCGCTCCCGGCCGAGGTGACGACCCGGCTGGGGGAGCAGGCCCGGCGCGGTGGCGTCACGCTCAACTCGCTGCTGACCGCCGCGCTCGGCCTCCTCCTCGGGTACGAGACCGGGCGCACCGACGTCGTGTTCGGCACGACGGTCGCGGGACGCCCCGCGGGGCTGGCCGGGATCGAGAACGTGATCGGCCTGTTCCTCAACACCGTCCCGGCCCGGGTGACGGCCTCGCCCGACCTGACGGTGATCGAGCTGGCGCGCCGGGCCCAGGAGGACCGCATCCGGCTGGCGCCGCACGAATACCTCGGGCTCGGCGACATCCAGCGCGCCGCCGGTCAGGAACAGCTCTTCGACACCCTGTACGTCCTGCAGAACTTCCTGTCCGACACCACCTTCACCGACCTGGAACGCGAGCAGGGCATCGTCGGAGTGGAGTACGTCGACACCACCCACTACCCCTACACCTGGGTGCTGACCCCCGGCGCCAACCTGCGGATCAAGCTCGAATACCGGCCCGACGCGGTGACGGAGGCGGACGCGCGGCGGCTGGTCCGGCGCTTCAGGCGGCTGCTGGAGTCGCTCGCCGACGGCCTGTCGGTCCAGGCGGGCGCGCTGGACCCGCTGCTCGACGAGGAGCGCGCCGAGCTGGCCGGGCAGTGGGCGGCCACGGAGCATCCGATCGGCGAGGCGACCATCGCCGACCTGCTCGCCGAGCGGGCCGCGAGTTGCCCGGATGATGTCGCCCTGGTGTTCGGGGAGCTGTCGCTGACCTACGCCGAGCTGGACGGCCGGATCAACCGCTGCGCCCGGCTGCTGCTGGCCAAGGGCGCCGGACCGGGCCGGATCGTGGCGCTGGGGCTGCCGCGCGGCGTCGAGATGGTGGTCGCGCTGTTCGCCGTCCTGCGTACGGGCGCCGCCTATCTCCCGCTCGACCTCGATCACCCGGTGAACCGGCTCGCCGAGATGCTCGACGACGCGCGGCCGGTGCTGCTGGTGTGCGCCGACGCGAGCACACCGCTGGCCGAGCGGCAGCGGCGGCTGGGCGGGGACTGCCTGGTGCTCGATGGCGAACCGGCCACACTGCCCGCACCCCCGCTGAGCGACGCCGAACTGGGGGCGTTCGCCGGTACGGTTCCGGGCAGGCTGGAGCATCCGGCGTACGTCATCTACACCTCCGGCTCCACCGGCCGGCCCAAGGGCGTGGTCACTCCGTACCGGGGCCTGACCAACATGCAGCTCAACCACCGGGCCGAGATCTTCGACCCGGCCGTCGCCCGCGCGCGGAGCGCCGGGCGGGAGCGGCTGCGCATCGCGCACACGGTGTCGTTCTCCTTCGACATGTCGTGGGAGGAACTGCTGTGGCTCGTCGAGGGCCACGAGGTGCACATCTGCGACGAAGAGCTGCGCCGGGACGCCGCCGCGCTGACCGCCTACTGCCGCGCGAACCGCATCGACGTGATCAACGTGACCCCCACGTACGCCCACCACCTGTTCGAGGAGGGGCTGCTCGACCGGGACGGGCACCCGCCCCGCCTGGTGCTGCTGGGCGGCGAGGCGGTCAGCGAGGCCGTCTGGGACAGGTTGAGCGAGCCGGACGGCGCCGAAGGCTACAACCTGTACGGCCCGACCGAGTACACGATCAACACCCTGGGCGCGGGCACCCGCGACAGCGCCACCCCGACCGTGGGCCGGCCCATCTGGAACACCCGCGCGTACGTGCTGGACGCCTGGCTGCGCCCGGTCCACCCCGGGGTGCTCGGCGAGCTCTACGTGACGGGCGCCGGGCTCGCGCACGGCTACCTGCACGCGCCGGGTCTGACCGCCGCGCGGTTCGTGGCGGATCCGTTCGTGCCGGGCGGGCGCATGTACCGGACCGGGGATCTCGTACGGCAGCGTCCGGACGGCAACCTCGACTTCCTCGGCCGGGTCGACGACCAGGTGAAGATCCGCGGTTACCGGGTCGAGCTCGGCGAGGTGGAGTCGGCGCTGGCCGCGCTGCCCCAGGTCCGGCAGGCCGCGGTCATCGCCCGTACCGACTCGGCGGTGACCGGCCTGAAGAAGCTGGTCGCGTATGTGGTGCCGGCGGAGGGGTCCGAGGGGGCCGCCTTAGTCGCGGACTTGCGGGCCGCGTTGGCCGAGCGGCTGCCCGGCTATATGGTCCCCGCGCTGTACGGCGTCGTCGGTGAGCTGCCGCTGACCGTCAACGGCAAGCTCGACGTCGCCGCCCTGCCCGAGCCCATAGCGCCCGTCAGCGGCGGCGACCGGCCACGCGACGACCGCGAGCGAACCCTGTGCGGCATCTACGCCGAGGTGCTCGGCCTGCCGGAGGTCGGCATAGACGACGACTTCTTCGCCCTCGGCGGCGACAGCATCTCCTCGATCGCCGTGACCGGCCGCGCGCGCAAGGCGGGCGTGCACCTCACTCCGCGCGACGTCTTCCGCCGCCGCACCGTACGGGCGCTCGCCGCGGTTGCGCCCCAGGCCGCTCCGGGCGTCGGGCCACGGGACAACGGCGAAGGTACGGTCGCGCTCACCCCGATGCTCGTCGAGACCATGCGGGCGCAGACGCCGCTGGAGCACTTCTACCAGTCGATGGTCTTCCGCACCCCGTCGGAGATGACCCGCGCGCAGCTGGAACGCGTGCTCCAAGCCGTCGGCGAACGCCACGATCTGCTGCGGGCCCGGCTCGACCGCCACGGCGACGCCGAATGGGTGCTGTCGGTGCCGCCACCGGAGGCATTCAGTGCGGCGGACGCGCTCACCCTGTCCGTCCTCGGGGACGTGGAGGAGGCCACCCGGCAGGCCGCCGACCTGCTCGACCCGGATCGCGGGATCATGTTGCGGGCAGTCTGGTTCGCCTCCGAGCCGGAGTCGGAGCCGGGTCGCCTGCTGCTGGTCATCCATCACCTGGTGATCGACGGTGTCTCCTGGCGGGTGCTCGCCGACGACCTCGCGCGGGCCTGGGCGGAGGTACGGGCGGGCCGCGAGCCCGTGCCCGACGAGGTGCCGACCTCCTTCCGTACCTGGTCGAAGCTGGTCGAGGAGGCGAGCGCGCGGGGTACGTTCCGCGACGAGCTCGACCACTGGCGGGCCGTCCTCGCCACCGAGGACCCCCGGCTGGGTACGCGCCCGCTCGACCCCGCGACCGACACGGCCGCCACCGTGGAGTCGCTGACGGTCTCGCTGCCCGGCGAGGTGAGCGCCGCCCTGCTGTCGGCCGTGCCCGCCGCGATGCACGGCGGCGTCAACGACGTCCTGCTGACCGGCTTCGCCGCCGCACTCGCCGAGTGGCGGGGTGGTGAGAGCGCCGTGGTCCTCAGCTTGGAGAGCCACGGCCGCGACGCCCTCGACGGCGTGGACCTGTCCCGTACGGTCGGCTGGTTCACCGCCATCTACCCCGTACGCCTCGACCCGGGACCGCTGAGCTGGGCGGAGGTCACTGAGGCGGGGCCCGCCCTGGCGGCGGCGGCGAAGCGGGTCAAGGAGCAGCTCCGCGCCGTACCCCGGCAGGGCCTGGGCTACGGGATCCTGCGCTATCTGGACGGCGAGGTGGACCTTCGGGGCGAGCCACCGCAGATCCTGTTCAACTACCTGGGACGGTTCGCCGCCGACGAGGGCGGGGACTGGGCGGCGGCCGGCGCGCTGCGCGAAGGTGTCCACCCGAGCAATCCCGCGATGGGACTGGAGATCAACGCGCTGGCTCAGGACGGATGGGCGGGCACGGTGTTCTCGGCCACGCTGTCCTGGCCGTCCGGCGTCATGACGGCCGCTGAGGTGGGCGAGCTGGCGGAGCTGTGGATGGCCGCGCTGACCGCCCTGACCCGGTGCGCCGAGCTCGCCGGGCGTACTCCCTCCGACTTCCCGCTGGTCGAGCTGACCCAGGGCGACGTGGACCGGCTCGCGCCGGACGGCGTGCGGGACATTCTGCCGCTGCTGCCGTTGCAGGAGGGCATGTACTTCCACGCGTCCTTCGCCGAGGACCAGACCGACACGTACATCGTGCAGCAGGTGGCCGAGCTGTCCGGCCCGGTCGACCGGGCGGCGTTGCGCCGCGCCGTGGAAGCGGTGGTCCAGCGGCACGACGCCCTGCGCGCCTGCTTCCAGGAGATGGCCGACGGCCGGGTGGTCCAGGTGATCGCCGGTGCCGTGGAGGTGCCGTGGCGCGAGGTGGACCTGACCGGTCTGGACGCGGCGGCGGCGAGCGAGCGGCTGGCCGAGGTCACGGCCGCCGAGCTGGCCGAGCCCTTCGACCTGTCGGCCGCGCCCCTGCTCCGCTACGCGCTGGTCTCGCTCGGTCCCACCGAACATCGGCTCGTGGAGACCATGCACCACATCCTCGCCGATGGCTGGTCGTACCCGCTGGTGTTCGGCGACCTGCTGGAGTCCTACGAGCGCGGCCGGTCCGGAAGCGGGTACGACCTGCCCGCCCCGGCGGTGACGTTCCGCGACCATGTCGAGGCGATGGCCGCCCTGGACCGCGTACGGGCCCGCGAGGTGTGGGCCCGCGCGCTGTCCGGCATCGACTCCGCCACCCGCCTGGTCGGCGCCGCGCAGGGGGAGGCCGCGCAGGGGGAGGCCGTCCAGGGGCAGGCCGTCCAGGGACAGAAGGTGTCGCGGCACGACAGCGTCCATGTCGCGCTGCCCGCCGAGCGCACGGGCGCCCTCGTCGAGGCCGCCCGCGAGCAGGGGGTGACCCTCAGTACGTTCGTGCATGGCGCCTGGGGTCTGCTGCTCGGCAGGCTGCTCGGGCGGGAGCGGGTGGTGTTCGGCTCCACGGTGTCGGGGCGGGGCGGAGAGCTGCCCGGCGTCGAGTCGATCGTCGGCCTCCTGATCAACACCGTTCCGGTGCCGATGTCCTGGAGTCCCGGTGACACGCTGCGGCAGGTGCTCGCCCGGCTGCAGGAGCAGCAGACGGATCTGCTGGACGTTCAGCAGGTGGGGCTCGGGGAGCTCGCCGCCGTGGCGGGGGTCCGGGAGTTCTTCGACACGATGGTGGTGGTGGAGAACTTCCCCGCCGTGCGGGCCGGTGCGGGGGATGGGCTGAGCGTGCTGGGGTTCACCGGCACTGATGCGCCGCACTATCCGGTCTCGCTGGTGGCCTTCCCCGGGGAGCGGCTGACGCTGGAGATCAAGTACGACGTCGAGCTGGTCGGGGAACGGGCGGCCCGTCGGCTGCTCGACCAGGTGGGACGTGTCCTCGATCAGCTGGCCACCGCGCCGAGCACGCCGGTCTCGCGGCTGGACGTGCTGGTGGCGGGCGGCTTGACGCTCGCCGACGCGTACGCCGCCGCACCCGTCCGGCCGGGCTCCATAGCCGTCACCTCGGGCGACACAATGCTCACGCACACCGAGCTGGACGCGGCCGCCAACCGGCTGGCCCGCGCGCTGGCCGCCGGGGGCGTACGGCCGGAGTCGCGGGTCGCCGTCGCGCTGCCCCGCTCGGCGGACCTCGTCGTCGCCCTGCTCGCGGTCGTGAAGGCGGGCGGCTGCTACGTACCGCTGGACATCAGCGCCCCGGCCGGACGACTGAGCCACATCCTCGCCGACTCGGCCCCCGTATGCCTGCTGACCGACACCGCGACGCTGGACTCGCTGCCCCCCGTCACGGTGCCGGTCATGCTGCTGGACGATCCGCGCCTCCTCGCGGACCACTCCTCCGCCCCGCCGCCCCTGGTCCCGTCGGCGGCGGCTGACAACGCGGCGTACGTCATCTACACCTCGGGTTCGACGGGCTTGCCCAAGGGTGTGGCGGTGACCCATCGCAACGTGCTGTCGCTGTTCGCGGCGGCTGGGGAGCTGTTCGACTTCGGTCCCTCTGACGTGTGGACCATGTTCCACTCGTACGCGTTCGACTTCTCGGTGTGGGAGCTCTGGGGCGCGCTGCTGCACGGCGGTCGCCTGGTCGTCGTCGACCGCGACGTGGCCCGCGACCCGCGCCGCTTCCTGGCGCTGCTGGAACGCGAGCACGTGACCGTACTGAACCAGACGCCGTCCGCGTTCTACCCGCTGATGGAGGCCGAACGGGAGCGGCCGGGCGAGCTCGCGCTGCGGTACGTGGTGTTCGGCGGCGAGGCGCTGGACCTCGCGCGTCTGGCGCCCTGGTATCAGGGTCACCCGGACGGAGCGCCGCGCCTGGTGAACATGTACGGGATCACCGAGACCTGTGTGCACGTGTCGTTCCGTGCGCTGACCTCGGCCGACGCTGAAGACGCGAGCGGTGACAGCGTCGTCGGCGGGCCGCTGCCCGGTCTCGGCGTACACCTGCTCGACGACCGTCTCCAGCCGGTCCCGCCGGGGGTCACCGGCGAGATCTATGTCGCGGGCGATCAGCTCGCTCGCGGCTACCTCGATCGCCCCGGCCTGACCGCCGAGCGCTTCGTGGCGCACACTGGCGGCACCCGCCTCTACCGCAGCGGCGACCTCGCGCGGTGGACTCCCGACGGCGATCTGGTCTACGTGGGCCGCTCCGACCAGCAGGTCAAGGTACGGGGATACCGCATCGAACCCGGCGAGATCGAGTCCGCGCTGCGCACGCTGGACGGAGTCGTGAACGCCGCCGTCACCGTGCGGGAGGACGAGCCGGGACGGCGGCGGCTGGTGGCGTACCTGGTCGTGCGGAACGGGGCGCGTCTCGGTGCCGCCGAGGCCCACGCCCACCTGGCTGAGAGGTTGCCCGGCTACATGATCCCGTCGGCGTTCGTCCCACTCGACGCGCTGCCACTCACGGTGAACGGAAAGCTCGACCGCACGGCCCTGCCCGCCCCTTCGCCCGCCCAAGCCGCCGTCGTTGGCGACGCTGGGGGGTCGCCTGTGGCGGTGTTGCGGGCGCTGTACGCGGAGGTTCTGCGGCTGGACGGTGTGGGCCCCGACGACGACTTCTTCGTGCTCGGGGGTGACAGCATCATCGCCATCCAGCTGGTCAACCTGGCTCGGCGCCGGTCATTGCGGCTGTCCCCCCGTGACGTGTTCGTCCACCGCACTCCGGCCGCGCTCGCTGAGGCGATCGGCCATGGTGCTCAGGGTGTGGTTGCCGGGGGGATCGGCCACGGTGAGCGTGGTGCGGTCGGCCATGGTATGCGGGGCGCGCTTGCTGGGGCGGTCGGCCACGGTGGCGCGGACACCGGCCCCGGCCGGGCGCCGGACGGGCTCGCGTCCGGCGCTGGCTGGGAGCCGGACGAGGTCGTGTCCGATGGGGTGGGCGAGGTCATGCTGATGCCGATCGTGCATCGGCTGGCCGAGTTGGGCGGGCGGATCTCCCGGCTGAACCAGTCCGAGCTGCTGTTCACCCCACCGGGCGCGACCCACGAGCAGATCGTCGCGCTGATCCACGCGCTCGTCAGGCGCCACGACGCGCTCCGGCTGCGGCTGCATCGGCCGTCTCCACTGCTGTGGTCCCTGGAGGTCCGCCCGGCCACCGACATCCCCGGCGCCGCCGACATTCCCGGTCCCGCTGGTGTCTCCGGCCTCGCTGGTGTCTCCGGTCCGGTTGGTGTTTCCGGTTCGGCCAGTGGCTCCGATCTCACTGGTGCCTCGGAACCTGCCGATGCCTCCGACCCGGCCGTGACCTCGGTCGACGCGGTGGGTCTCGACGACGACGCCCTGCGCGCCCTGGTCGCCGCCCAGTCCGACGCCGCCGCCGATCGGCTGGACCCCGACGGCGGTCACGTACTGCGGGCGGTGTGGTTCGATCGGGGGCCCGAGCACCAGGGCAGGCTGCTGCTCGTCGCGCACCACCTGGTGGTCGACGGGGTCTCGTGGCGGATCCTGACCGACGACCTGCGACAGGGCTGGGACGCCGTGAGCACCGGGCGCCGCGTCCGGCTCGAACCGGTCGGCACGTCCCTGCGAGCCTTCGCGCGGTCCATTACCGAGAACGCCACCCAGGCGGCCCGGCTCGCCGAGTTCGAGCACTGGACGACGACCCTGGCACCGGGGGGCGAACTCGACCCGTCAACCCCGGCCATCGGCCTGACAGCGGGCCAAACCCGAGACCACGTCGTGCGCCTGCCCCCCGAGGTGACCGCACCGCTGCTGGCCACCATGTCGTCCGCTCCCGAGGCCGAGGTGGCCACACCACTGCTGGCCACCGCGTCGGCCGCCCCCGTCGCCGATGTGACCGCTGTGCTCGTTGCCGCGCTGCATCTCGCCGTGTCGCGCTGGCGTGTGACGTGTGGCGGCGAGCCCGGGGCGCCGCTGGTGATCGACCTGGAGCGGCACGGGCGTGAGCAGATCTCCGACGAAGACGACCTGTCCAGGACCGTGGGGTGGTTCACCGCCATCGCCCCTGTACGCCTGCCCGCCGTTACCGGTGGCCCCCGAGACGTACTCGGCGACGTGGGCCACGCGCTGCGAGCCGCTCCGGACCGGGGCCTGGGGTACGGGCAGTTGCGTTACTGCAACGCGCGCACCGCGCCCGCGCTCGCCCGGCTGGGAACACCCCAACTGCTCTTCAACTACCTCGGCCGATTCCCCACCGGGGGATCCGGCGACTGGGACTCCGCACCCGAGGCGACGGCGCTGCGCGTACACCCGGACCCCGACCTGGGCACCCCGTACCTGCTGGAGATCAACGTCGCCTGCCACGACACGGCGGCAGGGCCAGAGCTGCATGCCGTGTTCACCTACGCGGACGGCGGGCTCGCCGCGGCCGACGTGGACACGCTCGCCGACGGCTGGGTGACGGCCGCCCGCGAGCTGGCCGCCGCATCCTCCGGTTCCGCCTCCCCCGGTTCGGCCCCACCTGGCTCCGCGTCCTCCGGCCCTGGGTCGTCCGAGCCCGGTGGGACCGCCCGGCCCACCCTGGTCACCCACCCCACCCTCACCCCCGATGAGATCGATCGGGTGGTCGCCGCAGCCCCGGTCGACGTACAGGACATCTGGCCCCTGTCGCCGCTCCAAGAGGGCCTGTACTTCCAGGCGGGCTACGCGGGTGACGCCGACGTGTACGTGGCGCAGAACGCGTTCGACTTCGCCGGGCGGCTCGACGTCGCGGCCCTCCGCCGCGCCTACGCCACTGTGCTCGACCGGCACGCGGCCATGCGGCTCGGCTTCACCGCCGAAGGCACGACCCGGCCCGTCGCCCTGGTCGGGACCGGGCTGGACAGCTCGGTCGGCGTGGTTGACCTGTCGGACGTGGCCGACGGCGACCCGGACGTGGCCGACGGCGACTCGGACGTCGTTTACGGCGACTCGGGAGCGGCCCACGACGACTTGGGAGCAGTCGACAACGGCTCGGGAGCGGTCGGCGATGGCCGGCTCCGGGCGCTGATGGAGGAGGATCGTCGGCGGCCGTTCGACCTGGCCCGGCCGCCGCTGTGTCGCCTGACCGTGGTCCGGCTGCCCGGCGGGCGCGACCGGCTGCTGCTCACGTACCACCTGCTGCTGTGGGATGGATGGTCGCGGGAGCTGGTGCTGCGCGAGCTGTTCGGCCAGTACGCCCTCGCCCGCGACAACCGCCCGACCCCGGAGACCGCCGAGCAGACGGCGACGTCCATCGACTACCCCGCCCCGCGACAGGGAGGGGAGACGGCGATGTCCACCGACCACCCCGCCCTGCCGCCAACCGAACAGACGGCGACGTTCATCGACTACCTTGCCTGGCTGGGGCGGCAGGACACGGACGCGTCCGCGCGGGCGTGGGCGCGGGCGCTGGCCGGGGTCGAGGAGCCGACCATCCTGTTCCCGGCGGCCGCAGGGACCGCGCCGGTGCCGGCCACCAGCCTGTCGTTCCGGTTGACCCGGGAGCAGACCGGGCGCGTCACCGACCGGGCGCGCCGGGGCGGGGTGACGCTCAACGCGCTGCTCAGTACGGCGCTGGCCATGGTGCTCAGTCATGCCTCCGGCCGCCAGGAGGCCGTGTTCGGGACGACCGTCGCCGGACGGCCGACCGAGCTGGACGGCATCGACTCGGTGATCGGGGTCTTCCTCAACACCGTTCCGGTCCATGTCCGGCTGGCTCCGGGCGAGCCCGCGCTGGAGGTCATGCGGCGGGTGCAGGCCGACCGCGTGGAGATGATGCCGCACGAGTACCTCGGCCTGGGCGACATCCAGCGCGCGGCCGGCCGTGACCAGCTCTTCGACAGCCTGTACGTCCTGCAGAACTTCCTCGACGACGACACCTTCACCGACCTGGAGCAGGAGCACGGCATCGTCGGCGTGCGGAGTGTGGACGCCACGCACTACCCGCTCACCTGGGTGGCCACGCCGGGGGCGCGGCTGGCGGTGCGGCTGGAGTACCGCGCCGATGTGGTCGCGCCCGAGCAGGCGCGGGCCCTGCTGTCCCGGCTGGAGCAGGTACTGCTCCACCTCTCCGAGCATCCCGCCACGACCGTGGCCGACGTGCCCGTCATCCTCCCGTACGAGCGTGCGGCGCTGGAGGCCGGATGGGACGCCGTCACCCATCCCATCGGCGCCGAGACCATCGCGGAGCTGATGGAAGCCCAGGCCCGGCGGACACCGGACGCCGCCGCGCTCACCTCAGGCGCGCGGACGCTGACCTACGCCGAGCTCGACGCGCGGGTGAACCAGCTCGCGCGCCTGCTGCTCGACCGGGGAGCGGGCCCCGAGCGGATCATCGCGCTGGCCGTGCCCCGGTCCATCGACATGGTGGCGGCGTTGTTCGCGGTCCTCCGCACCGGGGCCGCCTACCTTCCCCTCGAACTGGACCATCCCGACGACCGTCTGCTGGCGATGCTGGCCGATGCCGGGCCGGTCCTGCTGGTCACCACCGAAGAGGTGGCGCCCCGGCTCGCCGCCCACCCCGTGCCGGTGCTGTGCCTGGACGGCGCTGACGGGCGTACCGGATCGGCGGACCCGATTGAGGACCACGAGCTGGGTGACTTCGCGCCCGGCAGTCCGGGACGGCTCGACCACCCGGCGTACGTCATCTACACCTCCGGCTCCACCGGACGGCCCAAGGGCGTGGTCACCCCGTACCGGGGGCTGACGAACATGCAGCTCAACCACCGCGAGGCCATCTTCGCCCCCACGGTCGCCGCCGCCGGGAACCGGATCCTCACGATCGCGCACACGGTCTCGTTCTCGTTCGACATGTCGTGGGAGGAGCTGTTGTGGCTGGTCGAGGGCCATCACGTGCACATCTGCGACGAGAAGCTGCGCCGAGACGCCCGCGCGCTCGTCGCGTACTGCGACCGGCACCGCGTCGACGTCGTCAACGTGACCCCGACCTACGCCCAGCACCTGCTCGACCAGGGGCTGCTCGACGGCGCGCGGTATGGGGGGCCGCCCGGTTCGTACCGTCCGGCTCTGGTGCTGCTCGGTGGCGAGGCGGTGCCGCAGACGTTGTGGAACGCGCTGAGCGAGGCCGAGGGGGTGGCGGGTTACAACCTGTACGGTCCGACCGAGTACACGATCAACACCCTCGGCGCGGGCACCGAGGACAGCGCGGGCACCACGGTCGGCCGGCCCATCTGGAACACCCGCGGCTACGTGCTGGACGCCGCTCTACGGCCGGTGCCCGTGGACGTGCCCGGCGAGCTGTACATCAGCGGGGCGGGGCTGGCGCGTGGATATCTCGACCGCGCCGGGCTGACCGCCTCGCGATTCGTGGCGGATCCGCATAGGCGTGGCGGGCGGATGTACCGTACGGGCGACCTGGTACGTGCCCGTGCCGACGGGAACCTCGATTTCCTGGGCCGTACTGACGATCAGGTCAAGATCCGCGGTTATCGGGTGGAACCGGCGGAGGTCGAGGCCGCCGTGACGGCACGGCCGGGCGTGCACCAGAGCGCGGTGCTCGCGGTTCCCGGCCCGTCGGGTGGCAAGCGGTTGGTGGCCTATGTCGTTCCCGAGGAGCCCGGTGACGAGGACTCGCTGCTCGTGGCCGTCCATCGTGAGCTGAAGTCGGTGCTGCCCGGGTACATGGTGCCGTCGGCCTTCGCGGTCGTGGAGGCGCTGCCGTTGACGATCAACGGCAAGCTGGACACCGCCGCGCTGCCCGCACCGCGGTCGCTGCCGTCGAGTTCGAGGGCGCCGGCGGGTGAGCTGGAACGGCGGCTGTGCGAACTGTTCGGCGAGGTCCTCGGTGATCTCGGCGGGTTCGGCGCTGAGGACGACTTCTTCGACCGGGGTGGGCACTCCCTGCTCGCCATCCAGCTGTTCGGGCTGGTGCGTGCGGCTTTGGGCGTCGAACTGTCGTTGCGTGACCTGTTCGACACGCGAACGCCCGCGCGCCTGGCCGCCCGTCTCGCCGACCGAGCCGGGACCGCACCCCCCGAGCTCACCTCCCGCCCGCGGCAGGGGCGCCCACCGCTGTCGGCGGCCCAGGAACGGCTCTGGCTGCTCCAGCAACTGGACCCCACCTCGACGGCGTACAACTACCCGCTGCTCGTCCGCCTCCGCGGATCCGTTGACCACGACGCCCTCCGGGCCGCGCTCGGAGACGTCGTGACGCGGCACGAGGTGCTGCGGACGCTGGTCACGGTCATGGACGACCAGCCGTTCCAGGACGTACTCGATCCGTCCCCGATCGAAGTCGCGGTCATGGACCGCCCGGCCGCCGAGACCGGGAGCGTGGTGTCGGCGGCGGTGGCCCGACCCTTCGACCTGGCCGCGGACCCGCCGTTGCGGGTCACCCTGATTCAAGAGCAGGACACCGGGGACAGCGTGCTGGCCCTGATCCTGCACCACATCGCCATGGACGAGTGGTCCGACCGGCCGCTGCTGCGCGACCTCGACACCGCCTATGCCGCACGGCGGGCCGGTCATGCCCCGCAGTGGGAGCCGCTGCCGGTGCAGTACGCGGACTACACCCTGTGGCAGCGCGAACTGCTCGGCGACCCCGGGAACCCGGCCGGCAGGCACGCCGCCGAGCGGACCTACTGGCAGGAACGCCTGCGCGGCCTACCGGACGAGATCCCCCTCCCCGCCGACCGGCCCCGGCAGGCCCGCGCCGCCCGCCGGGCCGGTCGAGTGTCCGCGCCTCTCTCGCCGGGGCTGATCGACCCGCTGCGGGAGCTCGGCAGGACCGAGTCGGCGAGCCTGTTCATGGTGCTGCACGCCGCACTCGCTACCTTGCTGCACCGCCTCGGCGCCGGTACCGACGTCCCGATCGGCAGCCCGACCTCGGGCCGCGCCGACGCGGTGCTGAACGACCTGGTCGGGTTCTTCGTCAACACCGTCGTACTGCGCGCCGACCTTTCCGGCTCGCCGTCCTTCACCGAGCTGTTGCGCCGGGTGCGCGAGACGGACCTGGCCGCGTTCGAGCACGCCAACGTGCCCTTCCAGCAGGTCGTCGAGGTGGTCAATCCGGTACGCGAGCAGGGTCGCAACCCGCTGTTCCAGGTGATGATCGGCTTCCTGCATCGGCCGGGCGGCCAGGACACCGTCCTGGGCCTGCCCACCGGCGAGGTGCCCTCCTCCTTCGCTGATCCGAAGGTCGAGCTGAACTTCACCTTCGTCGACGCCGGACCACGACAGCCGGTCGAACTCACCCTGGAGTACGACGCCGGACGCTTCCACGACCACACCGCCCGGCGCCTGCTCGACCGCCTCATGGTGCTGCTCGACGGACTCGCGGCCCGGCCGGACCAGCCGGTCGACACGGCCCCGATCCTCGCCGCGAGCGACCTCGACGACCTCGCCAGGTGGCGGTCAGGCGGGCCGGTGGAACGGGGTGATCTGTCCTGGTACGCGCGGTTCTCCGCACGCGCGAAGGCGGTGCCCGACGCGGATGCCTGCGTGTCGGGCGGTCGGACGATGAGCTACGCCGAGCTCGACGCGGCCTCGAACGCGTTCGCCGCCAGGCTCGCCGACCTTGGCGTCGGCCCGGAGAGCCTGGTCGGGCTGGCCCTGCCGCGCTCGGCCGACCTGCTGGCGGCCGTGCTGGGTGTCGCCAAGGCGGGGGCCGCGTACCTGCCGCTCGACCCCGCGTTCCCGGCCGACCGCCTGCGATTCATGATCGATGACGCCCGGCCCGCCGTCGTGGTCATCGACGAGTGTTCGCGTGAGCTGTTCCCCGTCCTGCCTGACGGTACGTCTCTTATCGACCTCCCGTCCGCGAGCCCCTTCCAACCCATCTCGCCCATGCGTCCCGTTCACCCCGTCTCGCCCGATCCGGACGCCGCCGCGTACGTCATCTACACCTCGGGATCCACCGGCAGGCCCAAGGGCGTGGTCGTCACCCATCGCGACCTGGAGACCTTCCTCGCCGCCGTGGCCGCCGCCGTCCCGATCGGCGACTCCGATCGCCTGCTCGCCGTCACCACCCTGTCCTTCGACATCTCCGTACTCGAGCTGATGGCGCCCCTACGCGCCGGCGGGTGCGTGGTGATGGCCACGGAGGAGCAGGTACGCGACCCGCGACTGCTCGCCGCACTGGCCGAGGCCGAACAGGTCACGGTCATGCAGGCGACCCCGTCCCTGTGGTCGGCGCTGACACAGTCGCCGGGCGCCGACCTCGGCGGTGTGCGGGCGCTGGTCGGCGGCGAGGCGCTCCCGCCCCCGCTGGCCCGGGAGCTGGCGGCCAGAGCCCGGAGCGTGACGAACCTGTACGGACCCACGGAAGCGACCGTCTGGGCGACATTCGCCGCTGTGGATACCGACTGGTGCGACCGCCCCACGATCGGCCGCCCCCTGCCGGGCACCACGGTCCACCTCCTGGACGCGGCCCTGTGCCCGGTGCCTCCCGGCGCCGTCGGTGAGCTGTATCTCGGTGGGGCCCAGATCACCAGGGGATACCTGGGCCGCCACGGTCTCACCGCGTCCCGGTTCGTCGCCGATCCGTACGCGCACGGCGCCCGCCTCTACCGCACCGGCGACCTCGCCCGCTGGACCGGTGACGGCTCGCTGGAGTTCCTCGGCCGCTCGGACCAGCAGGTCAAGGTGCGCGGCTTCCGCATCGAGCCGGGCGAGATCGAGTCGGTCGCGGCCGATCATCCCGCCGTCCGGCAGGTCGCGGTGGCCGTCCGCCAGGACGCGCAGGGCGAAACCCGCATCCTCGCGTACGTCACCACCGGCGACGGCTCATCGGCACCGCCGCTGCGGGAGTACCCCGCCATCAGCGACGCCTCATCGACGCCACCGTTGCGGGAGTACCTCGCCCGGCGCCTGCCGTCGTACATGGTCCCCTCGGTCGTGACGGTGCTCGACGAGCTGCCGCTCACCCCGAACGGCAAGGTGGACCGCGCGGCCCTGCCGGACGTCGACTTCGCCCGGCTGACCACCCCCGCCGCGCCGCGCTCGCGTACCGAGGCGGCCGTCTGCGCCGTCATCGCGGAGGTGCTGGGGCTCGACTCGGTCGGCGTGGACGACGACTTCTTCGTCCTCGGCGGCCACTCCCTGCTGCTGGTACGGCTGGCCGCGGCCCTGCGCCGGGAACTCGGCACCGACCTCCCGATAGCGGAGCTGTTCACGACACCCACGGCCGCCACCCTCGCCCAGCGCATCGCCGACGCGTCCCCCTCCGACGCCCCGACCGCCAGCGACGCGATGGCCCCGCTGCTGGTCCTGCGGGCTGGCGGCACCCGGCCACCGCTGTTCTGCCTGCCGCCCGCCAGCGGCCTGAGCTGGCAGTTCGCCGGGCTCAAGCGCTACCTGCCCGAAGACGTACCCCTCTATGGGCTGCAGTCGCCCCTCCTGAGCCGTACCACCCACCTGCCCGCGACGATGCTCGAGCTGGTCAAGGAGTACGCCGGGCTGATCGACCGGACCGCACCCGAGGGGCCCGTCAGCCTGCTCGGCTGGTCGTTCGGCGGTGCGGTGGCCCACCAGATGGGGGTGCGCTTGGCGGCCGGTGGGCGCGAGGTCGCGTTCCTCGGCATGCTCGACACGCGGAAGGACTTCGCCGAGAGGCCCGAAGGCGCAGGGGACCGGTCGTCGGCGATCGCCGACCTGCTGACCGAGATGGGCTGCCAGGTGCCGGAAGGGCGGCGGGCCACGCTGTCGATCGCCGACGCGGTCGGGTTCGTCCGGGATCTGGGCGGCGGCGTGGCCGCGCTGGAGGACGCCCAGATCGCTCGGGTGGTGGAGAACTACCTGGCCAGCGACCGCCTGATGGAGCGGGCCGTGTACGGCGTCTTCCCCGGAGACGTGGTCTTCGTCGACGCGACCGTACCGGAGCAGGGGTTCGCGGGGACGGCCTCCGAGCAGTGGAGCGGGTACGTCGGGGGAGAGCTACGGACGTTCGCCGTCGAGTGCGGGCATTCCGAACTGCTGGACACCCGCACTCTGGAGACCTTGGGCCCGCTGATCGCCCGCCACCTCTCCCGGTGAGGCCGGGTGGGAGCTCAGGTGGGAGCAGGGTGAGGACCGGTCAGGTGACGTTGGACAGGTCGGTGATCGCGGTCGACGGCTTCATGTCGGCCGCGTTCGCCAGCTGGGGCACGAGCACGTCGAGCGCGTAGAGCAGCGCGTCCGGCCCGCTGTACGACAACGCGCCCCCGAGCGGAGTGGAGAAGTCCGTATAAATGGTCCGATCGGTCTTGACCACGTTCAGCCGGGAGAAGACCGGCGAGGAGGTCATCTTCGCCTTGGTCGAGCCGTTGACGAACAGCACGTCCTTGTCGAGCAGGTCCAGCCGCTCCTCGCTGATGTCGCCGCTCTGGCTCTGGGCGGCGAAGCCGAGCGCGTCGAACAGCGCCCGCCGCGGGTCGCGGCCCGGGATCAGGTAGTGCTGCCCGTTCTCGGGCCCGTAGTCCACCACCAGAACCTTCCCGGCGAACTCGGGATGCGCCTGCTTCGCCGCGGCGATCTTGCCGTTGACCTTGTCGACGAGCGCCTGCGCCTGCGCGGACTTGCCCAGTGCCTTGCCCGTGGTGAGCGTCTGGACGTCCCACGGCGTCTGCTCGTCCGGATACGCGCTGGACTGAACCACCGTCGGGGCGATCTGCGAGAGCTTGTCGTACGTCTGCTTGTTGATCGTCTCGTAGATCGCGATGATCAGGTCGGGCCGCTGCTTGATGATGGCCTCGAAGTTGATCTCCGCCGAGAACGTGGGCAACGGCTTGCCGCCCAGCGCCGCCTTGACCCAGGGATAGGTGAGGTATTCCTCGAACCACTCCCGCGTGCTCACCGGCACGACGCCGAGGGCGAGGGCGTAGTCCTGGTCGTTCCACCCGACGGTGACCACCCGGGTGGGCCGCGACTTGATCGTGGTGGACCCGAACTTGTGGTCGATGGACACAGGGAAGGCCGGATCGGCCGCCGCCATGGCCTTCGGGGCCGGCGCGGGGCTCGAACACGAGATCAGCGAACTCACCATGAGGACGCACGCCACGGCGATCGCCGCGGCTCGCCAGGGACGGATGGTGCCGGGAGGAGTCATCTGAGTTCCTTGTCTCTGTGCCCTCCGGCGCCTCGGTCACCGCTGGCCGGGGGGTTGCACAGGCGGGAGTCGATGGGTGTACTTAGGATAGCATTACCTAACTTTTACCGACTCTTCGGAGGGCATGGACATGCAGCGCACCCTGCTCGGCGGAAAGATCCACAGGGCCACCGTGACCCAGGCCGACCTGCACTACGTCGGCTCGATCACGATCGACAGAGTCCTCATGGACGCGGCCGACCTCGTCGAGGGCGAGCAGGTCCACGTCGTCGACATCACCAATGGCTCCCGGCTGACGACCTACGTCATCGAAGGGCCGGCGGGTTCGGGGGTGATCGGTATCAACGGCGCGGCCGCCCACCTCGTGTCCCCGGATGACCTCGTCATCATCATGAGCTATCGGCAGGTGGACGAGAGCGAGGTCAAGTCGTACGTCCCGTCCGTCGTCCACGTCGACGGGCGCAACCGGATCGTCGACCTCGGATCCGACCCGTCCGCCCCGGTGCCGGGCGCGACCGACCAGAAGTCCGGCTCGACGGTCGGCTGACCGCCCGGCGACCTCGGGCGAGCCTCCGGTCAGGCGGGCAGCCGCCGGCCGGTGGCCGGGGAGAAGAGGCGTTCCTTGCCCGGCAGGATGCGCAGCCGGACCCGTTCGCCCTTGGCCGGGGGCATGTTGGGGTCGACGCGGGCGATGACGGTCTGTCCGAGGCGGATCGGGTCGGTCGTGTCGGCGTACTGGCCGTAGAGGAAGGCGTCCGAGCCGAGTTCCTCCACGACGGTGACGGTGACCGGGAAGCTGCCCGGCGTGCCCTCGCCCACCACCTCGACGCCCTCCGGCCGGAAGCCCAGGATGACGCGGTCGCCGCCCTCCTCCTTGAGCGCCTGGATCGTCTCGCGGCTCAGCCGCACCCGCGTGTCGTCCAGGATCGCCTCGTCGCCCTCGACCGGGTACTCGGCGAGGTTCATCGACGGCGAGCCGATGAAGCCGGCCACGAAGACGTTGGCCGGGTGCTGATACAGCCGCAACGGCGTGTCGACCTGCTGGAGCACGCCGTCCTTGAGTACGGCGACCCGGTCGCCCATCGTCATGGCCTCGACCTGGTCGTGGGTCACGTAGACGGTCGTCACGCCGAGCCTGCGCTGCAGGGCGGCGATCTGGGTGCGCGTCTGCACCCGGAGCTTGGCGTCCAGGTTGGACAGCGGCTCGTCCATGAGGAACACCTTCGGCTCGCGGACGATCGCCCGGCCCATCGCCACGCGTTGCCGCTGCCCGCCGGAGAGCGCCTTGGGCTTGCGGTCGAGGAACTCGGTCAGGTCCAGCAGGCCTGCGGCCTCCTTGACCCGGCGGTCGATCTCCTCCTTGGGCGCCTTCATCACCCGCAGAGCGAAGCCCATGTTGTCGGCCACCGACATGTGCGGATAAAGCGCGTAATTCTGGAACACCATGGCGATGTCCCGGTCACGCGGCGCCAGGTGGGTGACGTCCCGGTCGCCGATGGAGATGCGCCCGCCGTCGACCCGTTCCAGCCCGGCGAGCATGCGCAGCGACGTTGACTTCCCGCACCCCGACGGACCGACCAGGACCAGGAACTCACCGTCATGGATGTCGAGGTCGAGCGCGTCGACCGCGGGCCGCTCGGTTCCGGGATAGACCCTGGTCGCCTCGTCGTAAAGAACTCTGGACATGATCTCCCCTAAAACTCACTCCTGCGGCCGGACGACGGCTTTGACCAGCTCGGGGTCACGGGCGCCGGCCGTGAGCGCCTGCTCGACCTCGGCCAAGCCGTAATGGCCGGTCACCAGCGCGTCCAGCTGGACCCGGCCGGCGGCGGCCAACGCGATGGCCGCCGGCCAGGTGCCGGCGTAGCGGAACGTGCCCGTCACTTCCAGCTCGCGGGTCTGTACGTGGGCCAGCGGCAGCGGGATCTCGTCCCCGCCCATGCCGACGAGGACGACCCGCCCGGCCCGTCCGACGGCGCGGATGGCCGGCCCTATCGCGGCCGGCTGACCCGAGCATTCGAGCAGCACGTCGGGCTCGAACCCGGCGTCGGACAGCGGGTTCTCGCGCACGTCGAGGATCTCGCTCGCGCCCAGGTCGCGGGCCACCCTGAGCCGTACGGGGTTCACGTCGGTGACCAGGACGTCGGTGGCGCCGAAGGCCAGGGCGGTCTGCATGCACAGCAGCCCGACCGGGCCGGCGCCGGTGACCAGCACGCGGGCGCCCGGCTGGACCCGGGCCTTGCGGCAGGCCCACACGCCCACCGACAGCGGCTCGATCAGCGCGGCGGCGTCATCGGACAGGCTGTCGGGGACGGGGTAGGCGAACTCCTCGCGCACGACGACGTACTCACAGAAGGCGCCGTCGATCGGCGGGGTGCCGAAGAACCGCATCCGCGGGCAGAGGTTGTACCGGCCGGCCCGGCATTGCCGGCAGGTGAAGTCCGGCATGCCCGGCTCCACCGAGACGCGCCGCCCCACCAGCTCGCGGCCGACGCCCGGCCCGCTGACGACCACGGTGCCGGACGGCTCGTGACCCAGGACCAGCGGCGATTCCACCACGAAGTCGCCGATGCGGCCGTGCTCGTAGTAGTGCACGTCCGAGCCGCATGTGCCGACCGACGCGACCCGTACCAGCACCTCCCGGGGACCGGGCTCGGGCCGGGGGCGCTCCTCCAGCAGGATCTTGCCGATGCCGTGCAGTACGGCCGCGCGCATAGCCTCACCTACTCCCCGGTGATGGCGCCGAGGGTGAGTCCGGTGACCAGCCAGCGGCGCACGGCGAGCCCGGCGAGCATCATCGGCACGACCACGATCGTGCCGATCGCGGTGAGCTGCCCCCAGTCGATGCCCGTCTGCGTGACCAGCTGGGAGGCGGCGATGGGCAGCGTCTGGGAGTTCGGCCCGGAGAAGACCACGGCGAAGGCGTAGTCGTTCCAGGCGAAGACCAGGCACAGGATGAACGTGGTGACCAGCCCCGACTTGGTCAGCGGCAGGATGACCATCCAGAAGGCCTGCCAGCGGGAGCAGCCCGCGACCAGCGCCGACTCCTCCAGCGACGAGGGCACCTCGGCGAAGAACGCGCTCATCAGCCAGATGGCGAAGGGCAGGTTGAAGGTCAGGTAGGCCAGGATCAGCCCGGGAATCGAGTCGATCAGGCCGAGTCCGCGGAAGATGAGGAACAGCGGCACCACGACCGCCGCGATAGGCGCCATACGGGTGGAGATGATCCAGAAGGCCAGGTGTTTCTTTCCGCGCATGTGGGTGCGCGCCAGGCCGTACCCGGCCAGCGCGCCCAGGCCGACCGCGAGCAGCGCGGAGATCCCGGCGGCCAGCACGCTGTGCACGATGTACGGCCCGAGGTTGTTGGCACCGGTGAACAGGTGGCGATAGTTGTCCAAGGTCGGCGAGAAGAAGAACTGCGGCGTGGCCGCCGTCACGGCCTCGGCGTTCTTGAACGACGACATCAGCATCCAGATCAGGGGGACCAGCGTCCAGAGCAGCGCCAGCACGATGAGCAGCGTCACCAGCCACCGCGTACGCCGGCTGCTCTCCTCCAGCGGCGACTGGGCCTCGCCGCGCGGGGCGGCGGTGACCGGTGGCCGGGTGGCCTCGCCGGGAAGGGTCTCCGGAGGTATGGGCGCCGCCGGCGGTGTCATCGAGGTGCTCATCGGGTCAACCCCCTCACGTCCAGCAGCCGGACGAAGGTACGCGCGATGAAGATCGAGAAGGCCAGCATCGCCAGGCCGATGGCGGCGGCGTAGCCCAGGTCGAAGAAGCGGAACGCGGTCTCGTACAGCCGGACCGGCACGATCTTGGTCGCGTCGGCTGGGCCGCCGTTGGTGGTGACCCAGATGATGTCGAAGAAGCGGATGGCGTCCATGGAGCGGATCAGCAGCGCGACGAGCAGCACATTGGAGATCGCCGGGAAGAGGATGTAGCGCAGCGTCATCCAGCCCCGGGCGCCGTCGACGGCGGCGGCCTCCCGTACCGACTGCGGCACGCTGGACAGCCCGGCCAGGGTGATCAGGGCGATCAGCGGGGTCCACTCCCACACGTCCATGAGCACGACGGCGGCGAAGGCGCTGACCGGGGCGCCGAGGATGTCACCGGTGTACCCGAGCCCGCGCAGCACCCACGCGTAGAGCCCGAAGGTGGAGTCGGTGAGGTAGCGCCCCAGCAGGCCGACGATCGACGGCGCGGCGAACATCGGCAGCAACAGCAGGCCGAGCAGGATGTTACGGCCGCGCAGCACGCGGAACAGGCACAGGGCGATGCCGATCCCCAGGCCCATCTCCAGCCCCACGGTGAGCACGAAGAAGATGATCGTCCGCAGCCAGGACAGCCACATGTCCGCGTCGGTGAAGAAGCGCGCCCAGTTGTTGAGCCCCACCAGGTCGAGCTTCACCCCGCCCAGCAGCCGGACGTGGGAGAAGCTCATCGCGATCAGGGCGATGAACGGCACGATCGACAGCGCGGCCAGCAGCAGCAGGCCGGGGGCCATCATCCAGCCTTCGAAGCCGACCCGCGGCTCCTTGCGGCCTGCGCTCTTCGGCTGGGCCGAGCCAGGTACCGCCGCTGAGGTCTCCGCCGCGTGCGCCATCTAGGCCACCCACCCTCGTGCCACGATCCGGTCCACCCGGGATTTGATCGAACGCATCGCGTTCGCCGGTGACTCCGCCCCGCTGAGCATCGTGGACAGCTGGGTGAAGATCGCGGTGTTGCACTCGTTCCACATGGGGATCTTGGGTCGCAGGCCGATCCGCTCGGGCGTCCAGGCCTGCTGTACCGCGGCGGCCGTGAGCATGTTGGGCATCGACGACGGCCGCTTCTCGGCCGCGCGCACTTCCGGCATCTCATAGACGGATGTACGCGTGGGAGTGCCGCCACCGGCCTTGCTCTTGAGGTTGGCCAGCTGCGTCTCGGGGGAGGTGGCCCAGACGAGGAACAGCCAGGCGGCGCCGCGCTCGTTGGGCATCGTGTTCGCGCTGATCCCGACCCCGGTGCCGCCGTACATGTTGGCCGTGGCGACCGGCCCCTTGGGCAGCACCGCGTAGCCGACCTTGCCGGGCAGCACCTGCTCGTTGCTGGCCGCGAACTCATGCCAGTTCGGGCACATCGCCAGGCGGCCCGCGCGGAAGGCGGCGCCGACGCCGTCCCAGTCCCACGTCTTCGAGGCCGGGTCGGCGATGGACAGCAGCCGGTTGTAGAACTCCGCGCCCGCGATGGCGGCCTCGGAGTCGAGCCTGCACGGTCCCGGGTCCCGTGAGCCCAGACGGCCCACTTCCTTGCCGTGGTCGAAGTAGGCGCCGCCGTAGGACCACAGGACGTTGCTGAAGTCGTTCATGAGGGAGTCGTGCTGCCTGGCCTGGTGGCCGGTGCCGTACTTGACGTCCGAGGTGGCGTTCTTGTTGAACCACTGGGCGATCCGGAAGTACTCCTCCCAGGTCCGGTCTCCGCCCGGAGTGGGGTCGAACCCGAGGTCGTGGGCCATGCGGTCGTGGTACTTGGCGAACAGGTCCTGCCGGTACTGCCAGATCATCGTCGGCGCGTCATAGGGAAGGGCGTAGTAGGCCGCGGGATCGACGAACCGGCCGGCGGCGTCCATCTGGACGGGGATGAAGTCACCGATGCCGCCGGGCAGGCGGGGCAGGTTCGGGTCCGCCTCCAGCGTCCGCAGGTCCACCAGCCCGCGCTGGTACGGGGCGAGCACCTGGTAGGGGTCTGCGTAGATCACCTGGTACTGGGCCCGGCCCGAGGCCAGGTCCAGGGCGACCCGCTGGACCAGGGCGGTCAGCTCCAGCGTGACGATGTTGACGTTGATCCCGGTCAGATCGGTGAACGGCTTGGTGTTGGCGGCGATGGCGGCGGTGGGGGCGGTGTTCTCCGAGATGAAGTTCAGGGTGGCGCCCTGGAACTGGCGCCACTGGTCGGTCGTGCCGGCTCGCGCCACATCGCCGCGAGATCCACAAGCGCTCAGCCCGCCGCCGAGAGTCACCGCTGCGCCGGCGGCCATGGCTCCACGAAGAATGTCGCGCCTGCTCGGTTGAGGTGGATAGTTCACCGCCTCTTCACCCCCCGATACCGCATAAGAAAAGGGCGATGAGACCAGGTTTATCCCTTATCGACATTGTTTGAAAACTCATATGTGAGATTTTCGTAGAAAGAAGGGGATATTTTGGCTTTCGTGAGTTAAGTAAAATTGTCAGGTGCGGTGCTCCGCGAGCTCCCGAACCGTGGCGTGGGCGCCTTTGGCGCGCAGCGACTCCAGCGCGAGCAGATACGGCCGCACGAACCGCTCGTCATCGACGAGATCACCGAAGAGCTCCCGATTCGCGATGAACGCCGTAGGGTCCTGGCGCTGCGTCCGCGCGATGGCCGTCAGCCGATCCTTCAGCCGGTCGACGATCGCGATGGGTGCCCCCGATTCGTCGACGCCCTCGGCGTAACGCGCCCAGCTGGCCACCACGGCGGCCGCCCGGGTCACCGAACCGCCCTTGGCCAGCTGCTCGCGTACGACGGGAAGCAGCCACTTCGGGATCCGGTCCGACGACTCGGCGCACAGTCGGGCGAGCGTGTCCCGTACTTCGGAGTTGGAGAAACGCTCGATCAAGGTCCGCTTGTAGACGTCCAGATCGACGCCCGGCACCGGCCGCAGCGTGGGCGTGGCCTCGATGTCCATGTAGTCGAGCAGGAACGTCGCGATCGCCGGATCGGTCGCCGCCTCGTGGACGTAGTGGTGGCCGCTGAGGAAGCCGAAGTAGGCCAGCGCCTGGTGCCCGGCGTTGAGCAGGCGCAGCTTCATCAGCTCGTACGGCTCGACATCCGCGACGACCTGCACCCCCACCTCCTCGAACGGCGGCCGGCCACCGGGAAAACGCTCCTCCAGCACCCACTGCGTGAACGGCTCGCAGATGACCGGCCACTCGTCCCGCACCCCGAACCGCCGGGCCACGTCCTCGCGATCCTCGTCGGTGGTGGCCGGGGTGATGCGGTCGACCATGGAGTTGGGGAAGGCGACCTCGCGCTCCATCCAGGCGGCGAGCTCGGGGTCGGCGAGCCGGGCGAAGGCGGTGAAGGTACGGCGGGCCACGTCGCCGTTTCCCTGGATGTTGTCGCACGACATGACCGTGAACGGCGTCACGCCCCGAGCACGCCGCCGCCGCAGCGCCTCGGTGACCAGGCCGAACACCGTGGCCGGGACCGCACCGGGTGCCAGGTCCGCGCGGATGGCCGGGGACTCCGGGTCGAACTCACCGGTGACGGGATGGATGTTGTAGCCGCCTTCGGTGACGGTGAGGGACACGACGCGTACGGCCGGGTCGGCCAGCCTCTCGATGACCGCCTCCGGATCGTCGGGGGCGAAGAGATACTCGATGATCGACCCGATGACGCGGGCTTCGCGAGTACCGTCAGGGTGCTTCAGCACGAGCGTGTAGAGGCCGTCCTGCGCGGTCAACGCGTCCCGCATCCGGGCGTCGCCGGGCAGGACCCCGACCCCGCAGATCGCCCAGTCGAACGCCTTGCCCTCGTTCATCAGCCGGTCGAGGTACATCGCCTGATGCGCGCGATGGAATCCGCCGACCCCGAAGTGCACGATGCCGGTCGTGAGCCGCGACCGGTCGTAGGAGGGGACCGCCACCTGCTCCGACAGGCTCGTCACCGTCTCCTGCGTGAGCGTCGTCACCGCCATGAGTCCCCCTTCGGCCCTACGCTCAGCATGGCCAGCTCCACCGGCTTCAAACTCCTGACCTGCGTGTATGCCCGTGAGCGCCAGCCGCGGAGGCCTGGGCGGCTAGGTTGTCCTTGTCACGCGGATCTTTGGTGGAGGAATGATGTGGGAAGAGCAGTTCGCCACGCTTTCGGCCGTCGCCGCGCGCCAGAGCGGGCTGATCACGGAGGCGCAGGCCGGCCGGCTGGAGATCGACAAGCCAGCGCTGCTCCATTTCGCCGAGTCCGCGTTGCTGGTCGAGCTGGATTGGGCGGTCTACCAGCTCGCGTGGTCGGCCACGGGGCCGCGTTACGCTCCCAGCGGAAACTCTCCGGCATGATCGCCAGCCAGGCGGCCATCGGATAGGCGAGCGGTCGCAGTCGCTGCATGAGGACGCCGTCCTGTCGCACGAGTCGGCCTGCGGCCTGCACGGGCTGGGCGCCGAGCCGAGCCCATTGGTGACGTTCACCGTGCCGGAGGAGTTCGAGGGGCCCCGGGCGACGAAGATGCATGTCGCGTCGCTGAAGCCGGACGAGGTGAGCGTGGTCGAGGGGATCCCGGTGACGACCCCCGGCCGGACGATCGTGGATCTCGCCGCCGGCTGGGCCGAGCACGGCGAGCTGCGCCGCGTCCTCAGGGACGCCGTACAGAAGGACCTCGTGGACCTGCGCCGGATTCACGCGAGGTCAGTGGAACTGCGGGACGATCAGGTAGATGCCGTAGCCGACCACCGCCGCACAAGCGGCGAAGCACAGGACGGCGGCGGTCAGCGGGCCGGTGCCCGTGGCCTGCCGCTCCTCGGCTACCTGGCGGGCCGATATCGCCAGCACACCGAGGGAGAAGACGACCACGACGACGACGCTGACGGCCAGACTGACGACGAGGACTTGGCCGAGAGCGGCCCATTTGATGTCCATCACGATCCCCTCAGGCGGCGACCCGCTGCGGTTGGGCGGGGAGCTGGTTTCGGGCGGCACCCGCTGTGGCAGGGCAGCTGGTTCAGGCGGCGACCCGCTCTGGCTGGGCGGGCAGTTCGTTGACGTTGCCCGCGTGTACGGGCTCGCGGCGGCTGGCCGCGTACAGGCCGGCTGAGACGGCGATCGCGACCACCGCGGCGATGGTGACGCCGAGCGTGCCGGTGGTGGCCACGGCGGCGGCCACTCCGCCCACCGCGGCCGCCGCGGGCAGGGTGAGCAGCCAGGCCAGTGCCATCCGGCCGGCCAGGCCCCAGCGCACCTGGGCCAGGCGCCGGCCCAGGCCGGTGCCGAGGATGGCGCCGGAGACCACCTGCGTGGTGGACAGCGCGAAGCCCAGGTGGGAGGAGGCCAGGATGACCGTGGTCGCGCTCGCCTCGGCGGCGAAGCCCTGCGGGGACTCGATCTCGGTGAGGCCCTTGCCCATGGTACGGATGATGCGCCAGCCACCCAGATAGGTGCCCAGGCCGATGGTCAGCCCGGCGGCGGCGATCACCCAGACGGGCGGGCCGGAGCCGGAGGCGAGCGCGCCGGTCGAGATCAGCGTCAGGGTGATGACGCCCATGGTCTTCTGCGCGTCGTTGGTGCCGTGAGCCAGCGACACCAGCGACGCGGAGGCGATCTGACCGAAGCGGAAGGTGCTGGTCACCGACTCGTGCCGGGCGCGGGCGGTGATCGTGTACGCCAGGTAGGTGGCGGTCATGGCCACGAACCCGGCGATCAGCGGCGAGGCCAGCGCCGGGATGAGGATCTTCTGCAGCACCGTGTCGAAATGGACGCCGCGCATCCCGGCCCCGACCCAGACCGCGCCGATCAGGCCCCCGAACAGCGCGTGCGAGGAGCTGGACGGCAGCCCGAACAGCCAGGTGAGCAGGTTCCACAGGATCGCGCCGATCAGCCCGGCGAACACCATCGGCGGTGTCACCAGCTTGTCGTCCACGATCCCGCCAGAGATCGTCTTGGCGACTTCCACTGACAGGAAGGCGCCCACGATGTTCAGTACGCCCGAGATCGCCACCGCCACCTTGGGCCGTAGCGCGCCGGTCGCGATGGAGGTGGCCATCGCGTTGGCCGTGTCGTGGAAACCGTTGGTGAAGTCGAAGGCCAGCGCCGTGATGATCACCACGACGACCAGGAACGTCACGTGCTCCATGTCGTTGTCCCCATCGTCTCGCCGTAACCCGGACGTTAGGCGCACGTGGTGAACCGGCCGTGAATTCCCAGCGGAGACCGGATAACGAACTCCGGTCTCCGCGCCACGGCCGAGCCGGTCCAGCCGGCGTCGGACTGGGTCAGTCGGCGTTGGAGGGACGGCGCCACGGGCCGGTGATCGCCAGGACGTGGCCGGGGCTCTGGATGTTGGCGAACAGGATCCGGCCGTCCGCGCTGAAGTTGGGGCCGGTGAACTCGCTGTCGTTGAGTTCGTTGCGCGCCATCGGGTACGCCTTGCCCTGCGCGGTGACGCCCACCAGGTGCTGGATGCCCTCTCCGTCCTCGGCGAGGATCACTCCTCCGTACGGCGAGACGGTGATGTTGTCCGGGCCGTCGTAGTTCGTGTCCTGGGTGGGGTCGGGGTTGACGCCGAAGATGGTCTTCAGCGTGACCGTCTGGTGGTGCGGGTCGTAGAACCACACCTGGCCGTCGTGCTCGTTGACGCTGCCGTCGGTGTGGCGGGCGTAGCTCGCGACGAAATAGGCGCCGCCATCCGCCCACCAGGCGCCCTCCAGCTTGCGGCTGCGGGTGATCTGGTCGTTGGGGAGCTGGGTGCGTACGGACTGGACGAGCGCGTCGCGTTCGGGCACCTCCACCCACCGGACCTGGTAGCGGGTGCCGGGGGAGGTGGCCTCCGACAGGTCGGCGACGTGCGTGCCGTCGCGATAGCAGCTCAGCGCCTCCAGCTTGCCCGCGGTCGCGCCGCCGTCGGAGAGGGCCAGCTCCCGCAGCGCGCCCTTGCCGCCGTGGAACCGCTTCGGCGGCGTCCAGCGGTAGTACAGCCCGTTCGGGCCGGACGCGTCCTCGGTCAGGTAGATCGCCGACGTCTTCGGGTCGACGGCGACGGCCTCGTGCGAGTAACGGCCGAGGAACTTCAGCGGCACCGGGTCCTGGTTGGCCTTCCGGTCGAACGGGTCGACCTCGAACGCGTACCCGTGGTCCTTCTGGAAGGCGCCACCGGCCCGCTGCTCGGTCTCCTCGCAGGTCAGCCAGGTGTTCCAGGGGGTCTTGCCGCCCGCGCAGTTGTTGTGCGTGCCGGCCAGGCTGACGTATTCGCGGATCCGTACGCCGTGCGCGTCCACGTCGATGTTGGTGGTGCCACCGCCCGCGCCCGGATCATAGGTGAGGCCAGGCAACGCGGGCACCCGGTACGGCTCGCTGCCGCCGATCTCGTGGTTGTTGACCAGCGTGGCGCCGCCCTTGCCACGGCCGAGCTCTGCGTCCGCTTCGTCGCCGTCAACCCCGATGCCCTTGCCACGGGTGAAGCTCGCCGTCCCGTCCGCGTCGCTCGGCGTCGGCTCGCCGCTCTCCAGCAGCGTCACCCCCGCCTCCGCGACGATCCGGTACGAGAACCCGGCGGGCAGGGCCAGCACCCCGGCCGGATCGGCGACCAGCGGGCCGTAGCCGAGCGGGGGCCGCGTGGCCGCGAACGCGGCGGGCCCGGCGATCGCCTCGATGCTGCCGGCGAACACTATGCCGAGGCCACCGGCGGCGCTGCGGCCGAGGAAGGAACGGCGAGAGACAGGTGCGGACATGGGACATCGCCTCCAACGTTGACGTCTGCAGGAGCCGACCCAATTGCGTCGCGGGAACGGGCGGCACCCCGCACTCCGTCCTTATGGTGAACGTTCGAGGAAGAACCGGCACCTGGATCGATCATCTTGATCGCCCGAAAGTGAATGATTCGTACGCACTGTGTTTGGAACCACGTCATGTGACACTCCTAGCGTGCCGGTCATGAAACACATCTCCCTCGCGGTGGGCGCGGCCCTGCTGGCCGTGAGCCTCGCCCCCACGACCGGTCCCGCGTCCTACGCCGCCGCACAGGACGGCGCGCGGGACAACACGGGCCGCGCCACGCTGACCGGGTTCGCCGCGCTCCCGGCGCAGACCTTCGTACCCGGCAGCGAGCCCTCCGGCTCCCAGATCGGCACCACCCCGATCAACGGCGTCACGCCGCCCTTCGCCGGCCAGCCGGTCCAGGGGTTCAGCGGCATCGTCCGGCGCGGCGACGGCAGCTTCGACGTGCTGTCCGACAACGGGTACGGCGGCAAGAACAACAGCGCCGACTTCCTGCTGCGCGTGCACCGGGTCAGGCCGGACTTCAAAGCGGGCACCGTACGGGTGCTGGGCGGGTTCAACCTGTCAGACCCGCGCGGCCGGGTCTCGTGGCCGCTGACCAGGGCGGACCGGGTGCTCACCGGCGCCGACTTCGACGTGGAGTCGATCGTCCGGGCGGCGGACGGCACGTACTGGATCGGCGACGAGTTCGGCCCGTTCCTGCTGCACTTCTCGGCCACCGGCACGCTGCTGGAGGCGCCGATCGAGCTGCCCGGCGTCAAGGCGCCGGAGAACCCGACCCTCAACGGCGCGACGCCGAACCTGGCCGGCAGCAAGGGCTTCGAGGGCATGGCCCGTTCCGCCGACGGCCGGTGGCTCTACCCGCTGCTGGAGGGCACGGTCAGCGGAGACCCGGCGGGCACGCTGCGGCTGAACGAGTTCGACGTCCGGAAGCGGGCGTACACCGGCAAGCGCTGGACGTACAAGCTGGACAGCCCGACCAACGCGATCGGCGACGCCATCGCGGTGGACGAGCACCGCTTCCTCATCATCGAGCGGGACAACGAGCAGGGCGACGCGGCCAAGCTCAAGCGCGTCTACCTGGCCGACACCCGCGACCGTGACCACGACGGCGCGCTGGACAAGACGCTCGCCGCCGACCTCCTGGACCTGGCCAACCCGAAGGGCCTGGGCGGGTTCGGCGAGACCTTCCGCTTCCCGTTCCAGACCATCGAGGATGTCGTGATCCTCGATGACCGCACGCTCGGCATCCTCAACGACAACAACTTCCCGTTCTCGTCCGGACGGACGGCCGGGCAGCCGGACAACGACGAGTTCATCACTGTCCGCCTGCCGTTCCGCCTGCACGCCCGCTGACGAAGAGGGGCGGGCCGAACCGCCCGCCCCACCGTCGTCAGGGGGCTCTCAGGTGAAGTCGAGGGGCCCGTCGTTGAAGAGCTTGAACGGTCCACCCATGATCGCCTGCTTCCACCCATCGTCGTGTTCGCGCAGGTGGCGCTGGTAACTGGAGCCGTATCCGCCGTCGAGGTAGGTCTCGCGGGCCGCCTGCTCGTGGCCCAGCTGACTCCCCATCCGGTACGCCTCCTGGTTGGCCGCCTGCTCCTCCTTGTCCCTGGCGGCGCTGTACTCGGCGAAGTTCGTGCCGACCGGACTGTTGCCCCACCGGTCCTTGGCCATGTGAACCTGGCGCACGAACTCCCCGGCGAGCGCCTCGGAGCTGGCCGTTTCGGCTCCGCCGATGCGGATGACGTTGAGCTGCCGGTTGTAGTCGGACCACTGGATGTTCTGGCCGCTCTGGTACAGCGTGGTGATGCCGTGCTCCCTGGCGTAGGCCAGCGCCTCCCGCCCTGCGGGGGTCTCATTCAGGACCCGCTCGGTGTCCTCCTGCGCCTGCGAGTTGTTGTCCCACGGCTTGAGCGTCAGCGTGTTGACTCCGGCCAGGGCCGTCTGCGCGCCCGGGATGATCATGAGACGAGCCAGCATGTGTCTCGCCAGCTGGAGAGACGTGACCGCGCCCCTGGCGATGTTGCGCTCCACCTGGCCGAGAGCCAGGGCGAGGGCCTTGCGCGTCTCCATGATCCGCCGCCTGCCGAACAGCGCCCCCAGCACCGGACCGAGCTGGAAGCCGCGGATGAGCGAGATCAGGAGCACCAGGAGAGTGATGACGAGCAGGTATTTCCACGCGGTCTTGAACACCACGAGGGCGGTGGTCCCGGCGCCGACCAGCGCGGTGGCCACCGAACCGTCGTCCATCCGCCTCGACTCGAGGCTGTACTCGTTCTCGAAGACGTTGATGTCGCCGCTGTAGTTGCCGGCCGCCCGCACGTGCGCGGCGGCGGGATCCGCCTGCGCCTTGCCGTCCTTGGCGGCGGAGGCGAGATCCAGCCAGGAGCCGGCCCCCTGGAGGCGCGACATGTCATCGGATTTCGGCCAGGGAGCGTCGGCCGCGACGAAACCGTGCACCGCACGCAGGGCGGGCGGCAACTCCCAGGTCACAGCGCCTCGATCGGGGGAGTCGTCCGGCCCGCGGCCGCCGTGCTGGCCTGCTCGGCCTGGGTGAGGTTCGCCTCCGACAGGGCGTGCTTGGACGCGATGCCACGCAGGCGCTCGGCGGTGCCGCCGAACGCGCCGCGCACCAGGTCGACCAGCCCCGAGAACTCGGCGTCGAACTGGGCGCCGGGCCGGTCGGGGCCGTCGGTGGCCGCCGCTCGCCCGGCGCCGTGGAGCGAGCCCCACATGGACTGCTCCAACTGGTCGGCGGTGTCCGCGAACCGGCTCGCCGAGACGAGCCGGCTGCCGAAGACGACCCGCAGCTCGCCGTTCCTGTCTTCCACTCGTGTCACCATCGCTCCGCTAGTAACTCGTGTCACCCGCTCCGCCAGGGATCCGGTCGTACGCGTGCGCTCATCAGGTCGGCCGCATCAGCCGGTCCAGCCTCATGGTCAGCTCGTTGGCGACGCTGAGGATCTCGTTCATGTTGCCGTGGGCGTCGGCCTTGATGTCCTGAAGCAGGGCGTTCAGCTCGGGCGTCTCCTGCTTCAGGGCGTCGGGGATGGCCGCCGCCGCGCGTTCCTGGGCGGCGGCTCGCCCCTGGCTGAACGCCACCCTGATCGCGGCGGCCAGCTCGTACGATGACAGCCGCATCGCCCTCGGGTCGATCACGAGCCCGACCAGGTCGCTGGTGCCGTCGACCTCCGCCTTGACGAGGCCGTTCGCCGCCACGCCGGTCTCCCGCAGGGCGGCGAACCGGTCAAGGAAGTCCGAGGACTCGTCGTTCATCTGGGGGGTCTCCAAGCAGCGCGGTGTGGTCAGCGCCTCTGGTGGCGCAGCCAAGATCCTAGGAGGCGGCCTCGGTGCTCTCGGTCAATGATCATCAGAGTTCATCGACGGTTAACCACGCGTTCTGGCCGGTCGGAGGTGGACCGGTTTCTTCCTCCCCCCTCCGTGCTGGCCGGGGTTCCTAGCGGGGGATACCCCCTTCGGGGAGCGGAAGACCCGGCGTGGACCTCATGGAGCTAGCCGAGGGCGTGGTCGAGGTTGAAGGCGGCGCTGATGAGGGCCAGGTGGGTGATCGCCTGCGGGAAGTTGCCGAGTTGCTCGCCGGTGTGGCCGATCTCTTCCGCGTACAGCCCCAGGTGGTTGGCGTAGGTGAGCATCTTCTCGAAGGCCAGGCGGGCTTCGTCGACGCGGCCGGCGCGGGCCAGGGCCTCGACGTACCAGAACGAGCAGATCGAGAACGTGCCTTCCGGCCCCTCCAGACCGTCCGGGCTGGCTTCGGGGTCGTAGCGGTACACCAGCGAGTCGGAGACCAGCCCGCTGCCGAGGGCGTCGAGGGTGGACAGCCACTTGGGATCGGTGGGGGAGACGAACTTGGCCAGCGGCATCATCAGGATGGACGCGTCCAGGACGTCGTCGTCGAAGTGCTGGACGAACGCCTGCAGCGAGGTCGACCAGCCATGCTTCATGATCTGGTGGTAGATCGTGTCGCGGGCCCGCCGCCAGCGCGGTATGTCGGCGGGGAGCCCTCGATGGGCGGCCATGCGCATGGCGCGTTCGATGGCCACCCAGCACATCAGCCGTGAGTAGACGAAGTCCTTGCGCCCGCCGCGGGTCTCCCAGATGCCTTCGTCGGGTTGGTCCCAGTTCTCGCAGACCCAGTCAATTAGCGTGCAGACCTGCTCCCAGCGGTCGCTGGAGATGGGGTTGCCCCATTTGTTGTAGAGGTAAATGGAGTCGAGGAGCGCTCCATAGATGTCCAGCTGGAGTTGGTTGACGGCGGCGTTGCCCACGCGTACCGGCGCGGATCCCCGGTAGCCCTCCAGGTGGTTCAGCTCGGATTCGGGCAGTTCGCTGCGTCCGTCGATGCCGTACATGATCTGCAGCGGGCCGGTACTGCCGGCACCGGTGAGCGGGACGTGCGTGGACAGGAAGCCCATGAAGGCTTCGGCCTCCTCGGTGAAGCCGAGCCTGAGCAGCGCGTACACGCAGAACGCGGCGTCGCGTACCCATACGTAGCGGTAGTCCCAGTTACGTCCGCCCTTGACCTGCTCGGGCAGGCTGGTCGTGGGCGCGGCGACGATCCCGCCGGTCGGCGCGTAAGTGAGCAGCTTCAGCGTGAGGGCCGAACGGTGGACGACCTCACGCCACCTGCCCCGGTAGCGGGAGGCGGACAGCCACTTCCGCCAATACCGCACCGTGGCGGCGAACTGCTCCTCCGCCTCCGCGATCGGGCAGGGTCGTGGGGTGATCCCGTCGCCGATCCGGTCGAGGGCGAACACCGCGTGCTCGCCCTCCTTGAGCTCGAAGCTCGCCCAGGCGTCCCGTCCGTCGGTTTCGATGGGCACGCTGGCGGACAGCGCGAGGGACAGGGACTCCGACTCGAACGTCGTCCGGGACCCGTGCTGGTGGACCGTGTGGGGTTGCCTGGCGTAGTCGAACCGGGGGGCCACCCGGGCGCGGAACGGGAGGGCTCCACGGACGCAGGCCACCCGGCGGATCACCCGGTGCCGGTCCACATCGTCGGAGTCATCCTCGACCGGCATGAAGTCCTGGATCTCGCCCACCCCGTCGACGGCGAAGAAGCGGGTGATCAGGACATTGGTGTCGGGGAAGTAGAACTGCTTGGTCTTCGCCAGAGTGTCGGCGTACAGCTCGAACGACCCACCCTTGTCGGCGTCCAGGATCGAGGCGAACACGCTCGGGGCGTCGAAGCTGGGGCAGCAGTACCAGTCGATCGTGCCGTTGGTGCCCACGAGCGCGACCGTGCGCAGGTCGCCGATCAACCCGTGCTCTCCGATCGGCAGGTACCGCGAGTCCTCGGGGTAGCCGCCTGGTCCAGCCGTCATATCTGTTCCCTGCCACGATTCGGGGAAAATATGCAGGTCAGAGCAGCTCGACGCGCGGTCAGGCCGCCGACGGTGGTGGGGGCATGCCGTACGAAGCGCTCATGGTCAGGACCCGCTTCTCCAGATAGAGACACATCATCTCTGTCACGGTGTCTCTGTTCTGCGGCGTGAGGTGGAATGTCTCCACCGCTTCATGTTCCTTCAGGACATCGACCCACGGCTCTGCGGGGGACATCACCGTGCCCAGGATGAGGCACGGGCTTTCGAGCATATCGAGTACGACCTGCCGAAACGCCGCCGAGTACAGTTGCATGGGGCCGATCTCGTCCACCAGCACGATTCCCCCTGGATTGTTCGACAGGGAGGCACGCAGGGCGGGCACGGCGACACCGTCCAGGAATTCGAGGTCCACGCCATACTTGAGCCGTCCATGGCTGAGCAGTCGCCCCACGCGCATATCACTGTCCGAATCAATGGACGCGAGCCGGCCTGACCGGCCGTCCAGCATCTCGATCTCGAAGCCCACGCGCTTACCGTCTATTCGCCGCTCGGTGGCGAAGAATCCGACGACGCTCTTGGGGGCCAGTCTGGTCACGACGTTTCTCAGGGCCGTCGTCTTGCCGACCTTTTTGACGCCAGTAAAGAGCAGTGCCCTACCCATGATCGCTCCCCGGAATGAGTAGCCGCGGCAAACCGGCGCCCTTGAGGTCGCCCCAGAGAACCGGGTTCTGGCGGCCATTGCTATAGTCACGCACTTGATGGAAAACCAGGTCGTACAGACTGGCCAGACCGATGACGTTCGTCGCCCCCGGACTGCGTAGCTGTTCGAGCAGGTAGTAGGAGAACACGCCGTGCCCGAGGGTGCCGTCTTCCCGCGCGACTTCGTCGTCGGCACAGGCCGACAGGAAGATCGTGCCTGAACCGAGCGGTAGGTTTTCCAGCCGGATCCGCGGTCTGTGAGTTCGGCGCTGCTCCGCCAGCAGCGGCCCGGTTATCCCACGCCCATCGGAGTAGCCGGAAAAACAGGCATCGAGGATGAAGACCACGAGGCGCGCATTGAGCCGGCTGGCCAACCGGGCCAGATCTGTATGCACCTCGATGGCGCTCGAAAGCAACGCATGCCGCTGGGTGTCATGGCAGACCAAGAAGCGTGACACTTTATCGACCCCGGGATGAATTTCGGGGGAGCCATGCCCGGCGAAGAAGATCAGCACCGCGTCACGGCGGTCGACGATCTGTGCCAGTCGTACCCCGATAAGGTCGATGATGCCCGATCGGGTTGCCTGACCGTCCACGAGTGGATGCACCTGCACGCTGGACGCGTATAACGCCTGCCCGAACAATTCGGCAAAGGCGAGCGCATCCGCTCGTGCGTATGACAGGTCGGGGATCGTTATATCGGCATACTTGTTCACGCCGATGAGCACCGCATGAAGCCGGGTCATTCGTGACCCCCTGCCGAGCGGTGTTCGAGGTAGTCACGCAGAGCCTCTGCTGCCAGCAAGTCGCCGTAGCCCAGGAGCGCAGCCCCATCGGGGACGGGATATGAGTAAGCAGCGTGGAGCTTGGAGCGGGAGACCGCCAGCTGGTGATACTTCGAGCCGTCACGGAGGCGAACGACAGCCAAGGACGTCACTTTCAGCAGCGCGTCGGCCGTGTCGGACAGCATCGTCACTGACTGATTCTCGCCCTGATGCCCCAGCCCCAGCATGCGTCGCGCGGTGTTGGCTTCGGTGACCACTCCGTCCAGGCCGCCCAGAATCTCCGCGACCTCGGTCAGCGCGTCGAAGAGCCGATAGAAGTCGTGCGGCACCACATCGAGCACCACGAGGGCGCCACTTCGCCTGGCCTCGGCGACAGCCCCGACGACCGCCGCGAACCGTGGTACGGAGCGGGACCGAAGACAAAGCCCCGAGATCCAGATGAGATCCCATGGCCCGGATTCGCCGGCGCGCACGAAGTCGCTCGACAAGGCGTCATTGGCACTTACCGAGGACGTGAACATGTGGCGCGCACCGGACGCGTCGTAGGCGACGAGGGTACGAGCCGTGGGAGCCGTGGTACTGCGCTGGACCCGGCACTCGAACGGCGCCGCGGCCAGCGCATCGCCGATGATCTCGCCGGCGGCATCCTCGCCTACTGAGCCGACGACCGTAGGTGAGAGCCCGAACTGTACGGCCCGTCTGGCGAATTGGTAAGCCGTGCCACCTACCTGGTCGGCTATGGGGCCACGCGCCAACAGTTCGCCAGAGGCGGCGACGCGGGACCAGGTTTTCGGCAGCCAGGTCTCCACGACGGTATCCAGACACAGGTCGCCCATGACGAGCACCCGAGGCGGGTCGTTCACCGCTCTGTTCCCGTGGGCATGTCGAGGATGTGGCCGTGATTGAGCTTGTCCCGGTAGTAATCACGTAGCTGTGGATGGCGTGCCAGGTCGACCGCCACCGGCAGCAGATTCGCTACTTTTATCCCGTCTCCAGCAATGGCACCGGCTTTGGCCGGACTATTGGTCAGCAGGCGAATGGACGTCACCCGCAGGTCGTACAGAATGGCGGTCGCCTGCTCGTAGTGCCGCTGATCGTCGCCGTAGCCCAACCTCCGGTACGCCTCGGTTTGCGGGATGCCCTCCTCGGCGGACAGTTGAGTGGCCAGCATCAGCGCGAAATGCCCATTGGCTCGTCCCTCCTGATCGAGCCAGATCACGACCCCCTTCCCGTGCTCCTGGATCGTCGCCTGCGAGGTGGCCATCTGCTCGCGGCAGTCGCATTCGATGCTGTTGAACACGTGGGCGGAAATGCAGGCCGAGTGGACCCGGCACGGCACTTCCTCCTGGCCGCTCACCTCGCCGTGGACCAGGGCGACGCTCTCCGCGACCCCGTCGTAGTAGAGAATCTCCCGCCAGCTGCCGAATTTGGTCGCCAGCGGGCGCTCAGCGAGTCTGACGATCGCTCTTGGCATGCCGCTACTCCAGATTGTCGGGCAGTTGTAGACCGGCCTGTTTCCGCAATATCAAACTCAGGGCCATGACATGGCTGCAGGTGGCGTGCACTGCGAAGAAGTCGCACGTGCACGACCAGGAGCCGGCCTCGAAGCTGATATGCCGCTCATCGTGTTCGGATCGCATGGTGACCTGTAGCGAGTCAAGGCAGAACCTGTCCTGCTCCCGGGCGTAACGCTCCGCCTTCTGCCACTTGGCGGCGACCGCCGCTGTCATATCAGGCATTGTTTTCCGTTTCTTCATGGGTTTCCAGCCAATTCTGGATCTCCGTGGTAAGTCCGATCCGCAGGACACGGCTCTCCGTCAGAGCGCCCCGCGCTTTGTGTCGGGCGCTTTCACGAGCGCTGTTGGCCCAGTCGAGGAGCGCTTGGCCGAACTGAGCGTGTACCAGCCACACCTGATCACCGAGTGTCTCGGAGATCTGCCGGCTCTCGGTGAACAGCCTTTCCGCGTCGGCCGTCCGGCCGGTCTCGAGAGCGAGTTTGGCCATTTGGAACAGCGTCGCCTGCTCCATCACCGGATCTCCGGCCAACTGCTCCAAGTGCAGCGCCTCCTCGTACAGAGTCCGGGCGGAGTCGGTCCGGTGCGCGGCGTGTTCTATTCGCGCCCGCTCATGGATGGTTTTGGCCAGGGCTCCGTCATGACCGGCGCGGAGTCGGTTTTCGTATACGCGGGTGAACAGCTCCCGCGCCTCATCCAGCCGGTCTTTGCGATAAAGGATCTTGGCGATTTGGTGATCGATGTCAGAGATCGCCTCTTCGTCGTCGGCCAGCCGGCGCGCATCCCGATAGACGGTCTCCGCCTGATCGAAATCGCCCATCCGATAATGCACTTGGCCTACCCCGCGAAGTGCCTGCAGCCTGAGACCGTGGGCGTCCGCCTCCTTCGCCAGCAACGCGGCCTGCGTGTACGCGTCTTCCGCGTTCGTGAAAGCGGCAAGCCGATATTCCACCAGCCCACGGACGATGAGGAAGGCCGCCTGACGCATGTGATCACCGAACCGGGACGCGGACCGGATGGCGGCGTCAAGCAGGTCGAGAGCCAAGGGCCAAGGCCCTCTGCGGATCAACGGGAGGTCCCGGTGGCCCACCACCGTTTCGCAGTAGCTCAGGATGTCTTGCCAGAGCCCCAGATCTTCGGCGACGCGCAGCGCTCTGCGGATGTTGCCCGACTCGTCGGCGGGATAGTTGCCCTCGTTCGCCAATTCCAGCTGTTGGGCGAGTTGCGATCTTATGAGGTCACTCATCTTCTCTTGGGAAAGCCCCGCGTGCCGGCGTCGCAGATGGGCGACGAGGAGCGAATGCATGACGCAGCGCGTGCCGCCGCCCGGCTGGTCGTGGCGGTCGATCAACGCGGCGCCATGAAGCTCGTTGAGCGCCGCGTCGAGCCGGGATCTCGTGGTGGGGGTGAGCTCACGGCCGCCCATCGCCACATGCCGCCATGCTGATTCTTCGGCTCCGTCCTCGAAGACGGCCCAAGCGTCGAGGAGGTCGCGCACCGCGGGAGTGCGCTCCTCCAGAAGAGTGATCACCCTGCCGAGCATCTCGCTGTTGACCGCGAGCGGCCCGCCGCCGCTCAGCCTCAGGAGATCGCCCCGCATCTCCGTCCAGCGTTGTCCGAGCTGCAGGAGAGACGCTGTGTACTCGATGGTCTTCGGATGCCCGAAACACAGCCGAGAGGCTTCGGCAACGTGCTCATCCGCGCCCACCAGCCTCCTCGCCCTCTCGGTTCCGCCCAGACAGGCGACCATGAGTTCGCGGGACGCGTCCTGCGGCAATCCGGTCACGGTGATCCAATTCGCACCGATGATGCTCTGCAGCTCGGCGCGATAGGAGTAGGAAATGAGCACGGCACGTCCGCCGAGGCTGGTGTCCCATGAGCTCAGCAGCGCTATGACCTCGGCGAGGACGGATTCGGGCGCCTCATCGATGTCATCGAAGATGAGGAGGAAGCGGCCGCGCGAGAGTCGCATGGCGACTTCTTCGGGCCGCATGGTGCCTTCCCCTTTCGGCCAGCCCAATACCTCGGCGAGATCGGATGCCGCGAAGCTGCCCCGTAGCGAGAAGTAACCGATGCCGCCACGAAATCGCCAGCCATAGCGATTGGCCATTGTCTGTACTATGGTCGTCTTTCCGTTTCCGGTGATTCCGACAAGGCCGATGTAAGGGCTTCCTCTGTCTTCGTCGAAGAGCCGGTGATAGAGGGCGAGCAGTTCGTCGGCTCGATCGACGACCGCGCGGTGCTGCGTCGGCACGTTCGCCGGCGGATTGCAGGCGAAATAGGTGGGACGTCCGCTGGTCGGCATGGCGTCGAAAGCGGGAGCGCTTTCCCGTGGCCCGCGGACTCGAATGGGATCCGCCGTATTTCTCAGCGGAATGCGGCGAAGCACGGCTTGCGAGGCGCTGTTGACCACCTGGCTGAGCGGAGTCCTGGTGAAAAGGAGTCCGTAGATTTCCTCGATGGCGCGCAGGGCGTCACGCCTGCTGATGCTGCCGGCCACGGAGATGGTGGTCAGGTTGCGATTGGCCAGCGCGAGCCGGTCGGCGAGGCTCTCGGTCGAGCAGCCGTTCAGGACGAGCAGACACTGCTGACGGTTGGGAAACGCGTCGGCGAACTCGTCTTCGCCCACCAAGATCGCCGTGCCGTCATCGTCTTCGAACTCGATTCCGCCGCCACTATGAGCGGCCACGTGAACAATGTCGAACTTATCGCTGGCCAGCGCGCGCCTAAGGCGGCCGATGGTCGGCGGCATTAGGCGGAGGATGTCCACTTCCGCCCCCGCTTCCTCCACGGCGGCAGTGACGTGCGCAAGCTCGGTTTCCGGGTGAAGCCGCCCAGGGTCGTTGATAGGCGACGGCGTGACCAGGAGCAGTCGTATCGGTGCAGTGCTCGCCGCCAGGGCCTCGATCAATGTTACGGGCGTCGTCACGCTCGCCTCCCGGCATGAGGGGAAGCCCTAAATTATGCAACTGCTCGCTTAGTCTAGACGGAAACTTCGATCAGAACACCGGCAATCTTTTGATGGACACCGTGCTCCGTTGAACGCGAAGGATGTGTGCTTCATCGCGCTGTGCCCGCTTTGCGCACGCGGGTCAGCGCGTTTTTGTTGATCAAAAGCAGCCATGTGTCGCTCTTAAATGTATTTATGGTTGGTCATGTGCTGACCAGTCGCGCGTCGAGGGGTAGGCAGGCGGCGTCGGTCATGCCCCACGTCGCCCCCTCCACGTCGGCCCGCTTCTGAGCTTGTGCTTTCTTTGTGCTCCCGCCTGCCAGGATGACCTTCGACCGCTTGGTCCAAGCAGTTCATCCTTCGTGGAACAGCCGAGAGACAGTCGAGGGTAACGAGCATGATTTCGCAGGTCAGGTTGGGAAGAGGAGTCGCCTTATCGGTCGGCGTCCTGCTCCTGGCCATGTCGGGTGCCACCGCCGCCAGGGCCATGACGCCCGCCACCGCAGGGGCCGTGACCGGGACGACCGCAGCCAGGGCCGTGACCGGCGCTGCCACTGAGACCGGCACGTCCGCGGCCACCGGACCCCTGCCGTTCGATCTGCCGGCGAAGGCCAGGCTGCGGGCCTCCGCCAAGAAGGTGTTCGCGCACTACTTCACGCCGTACCCCGTCTCCTTGGACAACAAGGAGAGCAGCGTCGACTACTACACCAAGAACTACCTCAACCCGGCCGGCGAGAGCGGCAAGCACGCGGCCTACGGCGGGCTGCTGCGCGACCGCCCGCGGCCGCGCGCCGTGCGCTCCGGCGACTACCAGCTCCAGGACATGGAGAGCGAGGTCAAGACAGCCGCCGCGGCGGGCATCGACGGCTTCACCGTCGACATGCTCTCGCTGTCCAGCGCCAACTGGACCCGGCTCAAGCTGCTCGTGAAGGCGGCCGAGGCGGTCGACACCGGCTTCACGATCGTCCCGATGCCCGACATGACGTCGTTGTCGGCCGACGCCGCGACGCTCGCCGCCTCCCTCGCCGAACTGGCCGCGTCGAAGTCGATCTATCGCCTGGCGGACGGCCGCGTCGTCGTGTCGCCGTTCAAGGCCGAGGCCAAGACCGCGGCCTGGTGGGCGGATCTCATCGACATCATGAACACCAAGTACGGCATCAAGATCGCCCTCGTACCGACGTTCCTGAACTTCTCCGCCAATGCCGCGGCCTTCGCCCCCATCAGCTACGGCTTCTCCAACTGGGGCAACCGCAGCCCCGCCGGGCAGTCGGGCATCGCGAGCAACATCAAGAAGGCGCACGACCTCGGCAAGATCTGGATGCAGCCGGTCTCCGTCCAGGACGAGCGCCCGAACCAGAGCATCTACGACGAGGCTCTGAACACCCAGAACCTCCGGACCACGTGGGAGGGCTCCATTGGCAACGGCGCGGACTGGGTCCAGCTCACCACCTGGAACGACTTCTCCGAAGGCACCCAGTTCACCCCGTCCCCGCACAACGACTCGTCCTATCTGGACATCTCGTCGTACTACCTGACCTGGCTGAAGACCGGTACGGCCCCCGCGATCGTCAGGGACACGGTGTACCTGACACACCGCACCCAGCTCGCCGCCGCCAAGCCCACGGGCGGCCAGACGAAGCTGATGGCGCCCCGCTCAGGCACCAGCACGCCCAGGGACAGCGTCGAGATCCTGTCGTTCCTCACTGGCGCCGCGACCGTGAACGCCACCGTCGGCGGCACGGCCAAGACCTACCAGGGCAAGGCGGGTGTGCAGGCCCAGCTCTATCCGCTGGCCAACGGCACCAACAAGGTCTCCGTGGTCCGTTCCGGGGCGACGACGGCCACCGTCACCTCCCCCTGGACCGTGGTGGCCGCCCCCGTGGTGCAGGACCTGCAGTACCACGCGGTCAGCAGCGGCCGCTGATCGCGAAAGGGCCACCCGAGGGGGTTCTCGGGTGGCCCTTTCGCGCGTTCCTCCTTCCGGCTGTCAGCGGTTCCTTCCGGTTGTCAGCACCTCCTGCCGCTGTTGATGCATCGGACGACGTTGTTCATGAGCTGCTTCGACATCACCGCGATGGCACCCGCGTGGTCGGTGTTCGGGCTGTTCCCTTCGCTGGGGGCGCTGTCCACCATGAAGGGGACGTTCGTACCGTCGGGCTGGGTGTTGGGCACGTCGTCGTAGACGAGCGTGACGCGCAACTGCGGCACCGCCTGGGTGTCGGCCGGGCAGGCTCCGTTCTCGTCGGGGAAGACGACGTGGGTACGGTGGTCCGCGCTGTCGAGGTTCTGGCCGTCCCAGCAGCTGGGCATGTCGAAGACACGCATGAGGTTGCTGCCGGACGGGCAGATCGGATACTTGTCGGTCAGCCTGTTGGCGAAGCCGGTGCAGCTCCACGTGGGCCTGGCATTGGCCGCGTCACTAGGCGCGTCACTGGGTGCGTCAGTGGCGGTGTCACTGGCCTTGGCACTGGCCGTGTCAGTGGGCGGGTCGCTCGGCACGTCACTGGCCGTGTCGCTGGGCAGGTCGGTGGGCACATCGGTGGGCAGGTCGGTGGGCACGTCACTGGCAGTGTCGCTGGGCGCGTCACTGGCCGTGTCACTGGGCCTGCCGCCGCTCACCGCCTGCGCGTCGCCGGTGATCAGCCTGAGGAACTGAGGCGCGGCCGTGACCTTCGACATGGCGTTGCCACGGAACTGCAACTGCACCAGCGACGGCCGCACGGCGTTGCCGTCCGCGCCGCCTACCCGCAGGACCGGCCAGAAGTACGTCGACCTGTCGGCGCGGATGCGGCAGGTGGTGTCCGAAGCGGCCAGGCTCTCGTTCGTGGAGAAGGCGTCCGTGGACACATTGCCCACGTAGTCGTTCTGCTGCTGGCCACCCTTGGCCACACCTGGAGCGGTGATGACGTTGTCGCTGTTGGCGTGACCCTCCTGGGGCGTGCCACACCTGGAGACGAAGGTGCCGCTGGAAGCGGTCCTCTGCAGCTGCTGCACGGGGTCGACCGACTGGATGTCGACGAAGTCGTCGGCCGTCGGCCCGGACGCCGCCTTCGCGCTCGCGCTCGGCTTCGAGGTCGCTGCGCCGCCGTTGCCGAGCGTGCACTTGGCCAGGCCGTCCAGCCCGGTGGGGCGGTCGGCGACTCGTCCGATGGCTGTGGCGATGCGGTTGATGGTGGCTGTTCGTTTGTCGGCCAGGGGGCCGAGGATGGCGTTCTGTACGAAGTTGGGGCCGCCTTCCCCTGCTGAGGTGATGAGTCGGTTGTTGGCTTCGTTGATCTGGGTTTGCAGGAGTTTGAGGTTGCGGTCCACTTCGGCTTGGGCCTGGGCGGGAATCTCGGGAAGTTTGCCCGCTACGTCCGGGCAGGTGATCTTGTTCCCGCCGGTGGCGGGGGGTGTGGTCGCATTGTCGGACGGCGGTGTGGTCGCGTCGTCGGACGGCGGCGACGTGGGGGGCTCTGAGGCGTCAGGGTCCTGGGTGGCGGGGGCGGTCGCGCCGCCGCCGTTGCCGAGTTTGCAGGTGGCCAGGCCGTCCAGCCCGGTGGGGCGGTCGGCGACTCGTCCGATGGCTGTGGCGATGCGGTTGATGGTGGCTGTTCGTTTGTCGGCCAGGGGGCCGAGGATGGCGTTCTGTACGAAGTTGGGGCCGCCTTCCCCTGCTGAGGTGATGAGTCGGTTGTTGGCTTCGTTGATCTGGGTTTGCAGGAGTTTGAGGTTGCGGTCCACTTCGGCTTGGGCCTGGGCGGGAATGTCCGGCAGTTTGTCGGCGACGTTCGGGCAGGTGATCGTGTCCGCGCTGGCGGACAGGTTCACCATGTTCCGCGACTGCCCGGATAACGGGCCACCCGCCAGAACGAGGGCGACACCTCCGACTAGGGAAACGACTCCCAGCCATGGCCTGAATGGCTTGCTCCCCGAGGCATTCGCCATACGGGAACTCCTCCCGGATTGATGACGTGGGCGGGAAAGCCCGCTTTTCATCAGATACGGGGGCATCGGCGGCATGGTTCACCCGGATGGAGAAGTCGCAGGTCAGAGCGGCGATTCGGGCTTGATGGCGAAGGCTGTGCCGTCGTCGGCGTTCACGTACAGGAGCGCGGCAGTTGGGGTCATAGGTGGCGTGAGCGGCACGAGAGTCGCGGCAAGAAATGGCGATGACGATCCACCTCGTCACGTCGTCATGGGAAACGCGGCGGCAAATTCGCATTCTCCTTCGAGCTGACGCGGTGACGCGTTCTGCCTGGGTATGTGCCCTTTAAATCGTTCAGCGGGATATCTCTTCAGGGCAGTCGCTGAACAGCGCTCTGGCGCTATCCCACGTGTTATCGGTGGATCCCTCGCCGGTCCGGACCATGCGAATTCCGGCCGATGACAGCTTTATTTCTATGTAGGGGGTCCGGGCGGCGCCGGGCGCGGTCGGCGTCGCGATGGCTCTATGCACCTAACCAAGCGCTTGCTACGCTCCGCTCATGCTGTCCACGATCGTCTGGGGCACGGGCAATGTCGGCCGTGCGGCCATCCGTGCCGTCGAGGCTCATCCGGCACTGACACTCGCGGCCGTACTCGTCCACGATCCCGGCAAGGTCGGCCGCGACGCGGGCGCGCTCGCCCGGCTCGACCATGATCTGGGGGTCGCGGCGACCGACGACGTCGACGCGGTGCTGGCCGCCTGTCCCCACGCCGTCGTCTACGCGGCGTCCGGCGACATCCGCCCCGACGAGGCGCTGGCCGACATCATCAGGGCGATCCGGGCCGGTGCCGTGGTCGTCACCCCCTCGTTGTACGCGCTCTATGACCAGCGCAACGCCCCGCCGGAGCTGCGGGAGCCGGTGCTGGCGGCCATCGCGGACGGCGGCGGCTCGCTGTTCGTCTCCGGCATCGACCCGGGCTGGGGCAACGACGTGCTGCCCCTGTTGATCAGCGGACTCGGCGGCACCGTGGACGTGATCCGCTGCCAAGAGATCTTCGACTACTCCACCTACGACCAGCCCGACTCGGTCCGGTACTTGGTCGGCATGGGCCAGCCGATGGACTACGAGCCGCCGATGATCGCGCAGACGGTCCCGACCATGGTGTGGGGCGGCCAGGTACGGCTGATGGCCAGAGCCCTCGGCGTCGAACTCGACGAGATCCGCGAGAGCCGCGACCGGCGCCCGCTCGACGCCACGGTACGTACGGAGACGATGGGCGAGTTCGACGCCGGCACCCAGGGCGCGGTGCGCTTCGAGGTGCAGGGCATCGTCGAGGGCGAGCCCCGCATCGTCATCGAGCACGTCACCCGCATCCATCCGTCCTGCGCGCCGGACTGGCCGACGCCGCCCGACGGCCACGCGGCGCACCGGGTGATCATCGAGGGCCGCCCGCGCATCGAGGTCACGATCGAGGCCACCGACGAGGGCGGCAACCGGGCAGCGGGCGGGAACGCCACCGCGGTCGGCCGGCTGGTGAGCGCCATCGACTGGCTCGTGGCGGCCGAACCCGGGCTCTACGACGCGCTCGACGTCCCACTGCGCCCCGCGATCGGCAAACTCGGGAGGAAACAGCCATGAACCTCGACATCCCCGAGGGAAAGGACGCGATCGAGTACGTCTGGGGTGAGATGGTGCCCGGCATCGGGACCGCCGCCTCGCACTTCTCCCTGTCGGTGTACGCCCACACGACCCTCGGGCTCCGCGAGTTCGAGGCGGCACGGCTGCGGATCGCGCAGATCAACGGGTGCGCCTTCTGCCTGGACTGGCGTACCGAGCGGGACGGGCAGAAGGTCGAGGAGGAGTTCGCCGACGCGGTGACCCAGTGGCGCACCACCGACGCCTTCGACGACCGCACCCGGCTCGCCGCCGAATACGCCGAACGCTACGCCCTTGACCACCACGGCCTCGACGACGAGTTCTGGACCCGGATGACCGCGCACTACAGCCAGCTCGAGATCGTCGAGCTGAGCATGAGCATCGGATCCTGGCTGGCCTTCGGGCGGCTCAACCACGTACTGGGCCTCGACACCGTGTGCCGGCTGCCCAGCGGCCGTTCACCCGCTTCCCGGCGGACACGCTAGATCTTCTCCAGGCTTTCTCCAGGCGCGAGCTGCAGCAAGAACCTGTTCTCATCCCACCGAGAGTAAGGACCATCGGATGAGTGACAACACCCCGGGCGAGGCCGGTTCCAGAGGTGTCTCGCGTCGTGGATTCATCGCCGGAAGCGTGGGCGCCCTGGCCCTCGCGGCCCACCCCACCGCGGCCCAGGCCGCGGCTCCGGCGGCGGCCGGTCCGATCGGCAACGGGGCCCATGTCCAGGCCCTGGTGATCGGCACCGGGTATGGCGGCTCCGTGGCGGCACTGCGTCTCGCCCAGGCGGGTGTCGACGTACACATGATCGAGATGGGTATGGCCTGGGACACCCCCGGCTCCGACGGCAAGATCTTCTGCAGCACTCTCGCTCCGGACAACCGCTCCTACTGGTTACGTACCAGGACCAAGGCGCCACTCAACTACTTCCTCGGCTTCCCGATCGACCGGGACATCTCCCGCTACACCGGGGTCCTGGACGCCGAGGACTTCAGCGGCATCACCGTCTACCAGGGTCGCGGCGTCGGCGGCGGCTCGCTGGTCAACGGCGGCATGGCGGTCACCCCCAAGCGGGAGAACTTCGCCGCCATCCTCCCGTCGGTCAACGCCGACGAGATGTACAACACCTACTACCCGCGGGCCAACGCCGGTCTCGGGGTGGGCACCATCCGTTCCGCCTGGTTCGACTCCACCGACTGGTACCAGTTCGCCCGCGTCGGCCGTAAGCACGCCCAGCGGTCCGGCTTCCCGTTCGTCTTCGTACCCGACGTGTACGACTGGAACTACATGGAGCAGGAAGCAGCCGGAACCGCCACCAAGTCCGCCCTGGCCGGCGAAATCCTCTATGGCAACAACTACGGCAAGAAGTCACTCCAGAAGACCTATCTCGCCCAGGCCAAGGCCACCGGCCGGGTCACCATCTCGCCGCTGCACAAGGTCACCTCGGTCGCCCCGGCGGCCGGTGGCGGCTACACGGTCGTCATCCAGCAGATCAACACCACCGGTGACACCACGGCCACCAAGACCGTGACCGCGGACCGGGTGTTCTTCGCCGCCGGCAGCGTCGGCACCAGCAAGCTGCTGGTCAAGCTGAAGGCCACTGGCGCGCTGCCCAACCTCAACAGCGAGGTCGGCAACGGCTGGGGCGACAACGGCAACGTCATGTGCGGCCGCGCCAACCACCTGTGGGACCCGACCGGCGCCTCCCAGTCGACCATCCCCTGCGCCGGCATCGACAACTGGGCGGCCGGTGGCGCGTTCGCCGAGGTCGCGCCGCTGCCCACCGGAATCGAGACCTTCGCCTCGTTCTACCTGTCGATCACCAAGAACCCGAACCGCGCCCGCTTCTCCTGGAACGCCGCGACCGGCCAGGTCGATCTGAACTGGCAGACCGCCTGGAAGCAGCCGGCCATCGACATGGCCAAGTCGATCTTCGACAAGATCAACAACAAGGAGGGGACGATCTACCGGACCGACCTCTTCGGCGTCTACAAGGTGTGGGGCGACCACCTCACGTACCACCCGCTCGGGGGCGCGGTCCTGAACAAGGCCACCGACAACTACGGACGACTGGCCGGGTATCCGGGCCTGTACGTCATCGACGGCTCGCTGATCCCCGGCAACACCAGCGTCAACCCGTTCGTCACCATCACGGCGCTCGCGGAACGGAACATCGAGAAGATCATCGCCACTGACCTGTAGCGAGTGAGTGAGCGGGCGGTCGGTCGATCGGTCGCTCTGGAAGGGGCTGCGGTCTGCCCGCCGCGGCCCCTTCCCACGCTGGCCCTCGCGACCTCGACGACGCCGAGTCGTACACGGACCGGATCCTCTCCACGGCCGACGCCTACCTGGCCGTGACGAGGGACGGGCAGTGCCAGGCCCCGCTGTCCAGGGAGCGGGCCGTCAACAACCTGCTGCGGGCGGTACTACGGACAGACTGACGACGACGCGGCCCGCGCACGGGCCCGGACCGCATGCCGACCCCGCCGCCCCGCCGTCTGGTGATGTACAGACGACGGCAGGGCTGGGGCGTCAGGTCGCGTTGGTGTTCTGCGCGGCCTGGTAGACGGCCATCGCCTCGTTCCCGAAGAAGGGGCCGAACATGAAGTCCGGGGCGAAGTTGTACTTGAAGCTGTTGACGGAGTTCAGCCAGCCGAGCCCGGTGGACTCGTTGAACCCCTGGAACCACGGGCCGCCGCTCGCCCCGCCGGTCATGTTGCAGCGCAGCCCCTGGTCCCGGGTCATGACGGTGTCGTTGAACGCGCGCCCACTGCAGTAGATGAGCCTGGAGCCGTCGAACGGCGGCGCCGCCGGGTAGCCGAAGGAGAACATCTGCCGCTGCCTCGGCTGGTTGAACGCCACCCCCTGCCCGCCCACGACGTCGGTCAACGTCCGTCCCTGCAGTGGCGCGACCACGACCGCCGCGATGTCGAAGTTGATGTCCTCGTTGGCGTTCCACTGCTGCGTGGTCAGCATCCTGGTGGCCACCCACGTGCCGAACGGCCGCCGTCCGTTGTCGAAGCCCGGGATGAACACCCAGTTGCGGTGGGCCGCACCGTCGATCTTCACGCAGTGCCCGGCGGTCATCACGACGCTCTCGTTGGCGCTGGTCACCGCCGTACCGGAGCAGGAGGCGTTGCCGCCTTCGGCGGTGGTGAAGAAGACGCGTCCGGTCGTACGTACGACGGCGCCGCCGTCCGTCCACCGGAGGCCGGGGCTGTTGGGCACCCGGGCTCCCTGCTGGGCGGTGGAGGCCGAGGCGGTCTGGACGCGCGTCGCGCCGCCGCTGGTCCACGGGCGCTGGGTGATGGTGGCCGAGGCGCCGCGGGTCGCCCACGGGGTTCCCTGGGTCGGCCCGCTCGACCGGTTACCACGTCGCGGCGTGGGCGTATCCAGTGGCCGCGCCGCCAGTGTGCGCTGCTGCGTCCAGTACTGCAGGACGTTCCTGCGTTCCGCCGAGGAGTCCGTGGCGGACCACCTGACGGGCCTGGGGTCGAGGCCGGTCCCGCTCGTGGCCTGGGCGGCGCCCGCTGGGACCAGGGCGCCTGCCACGGTGAGCGCGACGGCGGAGAGCAGGGCGACTCTGCGGTGCATACGTACCTCCCGAAACCGGAATCTGCCGTCAGGAGGTACGTATGGCAGCCGCCATCTTCCTCAAGTCATGCGCATTCGGGTATGGCAGCATTACGGGGCGATTGTGCGGCGATACTGCGGGTTATTTCGGGCAGGCCGCGAAGGAGCCGGATCAAGCCCTCCTGACGCCGTGCTTCACAATGTGATGCCATGAATCCCGCCGCCCCCGAGGCCGTATGGCTGGCGCCCACCGACGTCGAACGTGACCTGTACGCGGCCAAGACGCGCGGCGACTGGGCGGCGTACTTCGACGTTCTCGCGGGCACGGACCTCTATCACGCGATGTCGCGCGCTCAGGCCGACGCCAAGCCGGGCTGGCTTCACTACAACGCCGCATACTGGGGCCCTCAGCCGGGAAGCCCCCTGAGTCTCGCGTTCGTCACCGAGGGGATGCTTCCGGCGCCCGCGCCCGACCCGGTCTTCTTCGAGGTCGACCTGGGACAGCTGGTCCGGGACTGGCCCCAGGACGACGAGTGGCTGGCCATCAATCCGGGCACCCCGTGTGAGGCGTTCTTCCCCGCGACGGCCGCCCATCGGCAGACGTGGCGCTGGCATGCCGACCGGATATCCAGCACGCGCCGCAATCAACTGCGCACACTGTGGGTCGGGGGCCCGCTGCACGGCAACGTCGCTCACGGCCTGGCCTGCGGGGCGCTGCTCTGCGTGAACAACGCCTCGCTCTGGAACGCGATGGGCTGGCACGGCACCGGCTACGTCCGTGAGCGGAGGCGCCTGGAGGAGTGGTGGGAGATCACCAGCCGGGAAGGGTGGCAGCATGCCCAGGAGGAGCTGCTCAAGGGCCGGATGAGCAGCTCGGTCTGGGGATTCGTGCTGGGGATACGCGGCACCCTCGCCCGTGACTTCGGTGGCGCGGTCGAGGTGGATCACTGGCGTCAGGTGACGTCACGGGTCATCCGGCACCGCGCCGCGGAGAACGCGACCACCCCTGACTCCGAGACGGAGGCCGAGGTCGCCGGAGCGCAGCGGCTCATCGGACGGATCATCCGCTACGAGGCGCGATTCCGGGCGGACGGGCTGCTTCCCGAGGGCGGGTTCGTACGCACCGTGGAGGCGTGGGACTACGGGCGGGCGTCGAAGATGGCCCGCTGGGGGCTCGGCGCCCGCTACTGCGACCTGGCGGAGGCCGAAACGGCGGTCCTGCGCGCGGGCGCGGTCAGCCGGATCAACTACCGCTCCTGGGAAGAGTTCTCCGCCGCCTACATCCTGGGCCGCTGCCTCCACTTCGACGAGGAGGAGTTCGGCGACTGGTACGGGGAAATGCTCAACGCCCACCGAATCCTGACGACCGACCCGAACAGCCCCTGGCTCAACATCCCCTTCAGACGATGAAGGCGACCTGACACCCCCCCAAAAAAGCCGCTGGTCACCGAGCGCCGAGCGGACGGCCGCAGAGCCCGTCCGGTCGGCGCTCGGCGTTTTGACGCCTCCATGACATCACAGCAGGCCAAGCAAGGCACTTGCAATGACGCCATTGTGACGTCATAGTTGCGTCATGGACCTCGCGCCGTACGTAGATCACCTCCGCCGCGAACTCGCGGCCACCGCCCAAGCGGGCGACGACGACGCCCGCGCGACCGCCGAGCGTCTCGCCGCGGCGCTTGAGCCGGCCACTCGGCTCGCCCTGCTGGAGGCGCTCTCCGCCGCCGCGGACGAGATCACCCGCGATCTCGCGCCGGGCTCGGTGGAGGTCCGCCTGCGTGGCCGCGAGCCCGGCTTCATCGTGACGTCACCGCCCGTCGGCCAGTCGTTCGGGGAGGCGGGCGAGACCGGGCCGGTCAGGGCGGCCGATCCAGGTGTCCGAGCGGACGAGGGCGGGACCTCGCGGATCTCGCTCCGCGTCCCCGACCACCTCAAGCCGCGCATCGAGGAGGCGGCCGCCGGAGACGGCCTCTCGGTCAACACCTGGCTGGTCCGCGCGGTCTCCGCCGCGCTCGAACGCGACGGGAGCCGGCACCGGGGCGCCCAGACCGTTCGGAGCCACACCGGCTGGGTGCGCTAGCCGGGCCCACGACCACGGGTTCCGCTAGCGGAACACCGCTGAATCCATGAGGGAAACGCCATGCCAACGTTCGACACCCCCGAGCCCATCGTGGCCATCATCGATCTGGCGACCGCCAACGTCCGGATCAACGCGAGCGATCGCACCGACACCGTCGTCGACGTGCGCCCGAGGGACGCGTCCAACGACGCCGACCGGCAGGCCGCCGAGCAGGCCCAGATCGAGTACGCCGGCGGCAGGCTCCTGGTGAAAGTGGGTAAGCCCCGGGCCGCGTCGCTGTCCGGGTGGAGCGGCTCGATCGACATGCTGGTCGAGTCGCCCAAGAACTGGGCCCGTTCGCTGCTCGGATGGGACGGTTCCGTCGACGTGACGATCGACCTGCCGGCCGGCTCGCGCGTCGACGCGAACGGGACGGCGGACTTCCGCTGCAGAGGCCGACTCGGCGACGTGAAGTTCACCGCCTCCTACGGCGACATCAGGCTGGAGCGGGCGGGCCGGCTGCAGCTGAAGACCGGCTCCGGCGACATCTCGGTGACCCGGTCGGTCGGGCACGCCGACATCTCCAGCGCCAACGGCACCATCCGGGTCGGCGAGATCGACGGCACGGCGGTGGTCAAGACCTCCAACGGTGACCTCGTCCTCGGCGCGGTGACCGGCGAGCTGCGCCTGAACACCGCCTACGGCGACATCATCGTCGACCACGCCCTGGCCGGCGTCGCCGCCAAGACCGCCTACGGCAATGTCCGGATCGGCGAGGTGGTGTCCGGCGCGGTCGTCCTGGAGACCGCCGGCGGCCGGCTCGAACTCGGCATCCGGGAGGGCAGCGCCGCCTGGCTGGATGTGAGCTCCCAGTACGGCACCGTCGACGTCGACCTGGACGCCTGCGACGGCCCGGCACAGGCCGACAAGATCGTCGAGGTACGCGCCCACACCGCCTACGGCGACATCGCGATCCGTCGTTCATGACACAAAAAGTTCATGCCACAAAACACCGAAGGAGATCTCATGCCCCCCGCGATCGTGGCCGAGGGTCTGGTCAAGAAATACGGCACCGTCACCGCCCTGGACGGCATCGACCTGTCGGTTCCAGAAGGCACGGTCTTCGGATTACTCGGCCCCAACGGCGCCGGCAAGACGACGACCGTGCGGATCCTGACCACCCTGCTGCGGCCGGACGCCGGACACGCCACCGTAGCCGGTCTCGACGTCGTCGCCGACGCCCAGCGCCTGCGCTCCCGCATCGGGGCGTCCGGCCAGTACGCGGCGGTCGACGAGCACCTCACCGGCGCCGAGAACCTGGAGATGGTCGGCCGCCTCTACCACCTGGGCACCAAGCGCAGCAAGCAACGCGCCCGCGAACTGCTGGAGCGCTTCGACCTGACCGACGCCGGCGACCGCCCGGTGCAGGGCTACTCCGGCGGCATGCGGCGCCGGCTCGACCTGGCCGGCGCGCTGGTGGCCGATCCGCCGGTGCTGTTCCTGGACGAGCCCACGACCGGCCTGGACCCCCGCGCCAGAGTGGGCCTGTGGGAGGTCATCTCCGAGCTGGTCGCGGGCGGCACGACCGTACTGCTCACCACCCAATACCTGGAGGAGGCCGACCGGCTCGCCGACCGGATCGCGGTGGTCGACCACGGGCGGGTGATCGCGCTCGGCACCGCCGACCAGCTGAAGGACCAGGTCGGCGGCGACCGGATCGAGCTGACGGTGAGCCACGCCGCCGATTTGGAGACCGTGCGCCGGGTCCTGACGCCGCTGGCCGTCGCCGACGTCCGGACCGACCCCACCTCCCTGAGCATCACCATCCCCGTGGCGGGCGGCGCCGCCTCTCTCACCACCGCCCTGGGGCACCTGGCCGCCGAGCGCGTCACCGTACGCGACGCCGGGCTGCGGCGGCCGACCCTGGACGAGGTCTTCCTCAGCCTCACCGGCCACCAGGCCGCCATCGACGACACCAAGGAGACGGTCCGATGAGCCCCCTTCAGATGGCGGTCGCCGACGGCATGACGATCAGCAAGCGCAACGCGCTCAAGATCAGACGAGCTCCCGACCTGCTGGGCGGCGTGATCATCCTCCCGGTCGTGTTCGTGCTGCTGTTCGTGTACGTGTTCGGCAGCATGATCGACCTGCCCGGCATCTCGTACCCGGAGTATCTGCTCCCGGGGATCTTCGTCCAGACGATCGTCACCAGCGCGCAGATCACCGGCTACACGCTCACCCAGGACCTGCAGAAGGGCATCTTCGACCGGTTCCGCACGCTGCCGATGGCGCCGTCGGCGGTGCTGGTCGGGCAGACGCTCTGCGACATGCTCATGAACATCACGAGCATCGCCACGATGGCGCTGGTGGGACTTCTGGTCGGCTGGCGCGTGCACTCCTCGCCGCTCGAGGCTCTCGCGGGGTTCCTGCTGCTGCTGTTCTTCGCCTACGCCTTCTCGTGGGTGACGGCGACGATCGCGCTGGCCCTGCGTACGCCGGAGGTGTTCAACAACATCGCCACCCTCGTGTCGTTCCCGCTGGTCTTCCTGTCCAACGTCTTCGTCGACAGCTCCCGGCTGCCCGGCCCGCTCAAGCCCGTCGCCGAATGGAACCCGGTCTCCACGTTCGTCCAGGCGGCGCGCGAACTGTTCGGCAACACCACCGCCCTCAGGCCGGTGCCCGACGCGTGGCCGCTCCAGCACGCGGTGGCGGTGTCGGTGGGCTGGTGCGTGCTGATCCTGGCGGTGTTCGTCCCGCTGGCCACGCGCCTGTACAAGAGAGCGGTCTCCCAATGAACCTCCCCGCGGGACGGTACGACGACTTCGAGCGCGACCGGATCGTTCAGCGCGTCCAGCAGGCGTACGCCGACGGCCGCCTCGGCTTCGCCGAGATGGAGGAGCGGGTCGAACGGGCTCTCACCGCCGTGACCCAGGGCGATCTGGCGCGGGCTGTCGCGGACCTGCCCGACCCTCCCGAGGAGGAGGTGATCCTGCTGAGGTCCACCGGCGGGCGCGTCAGACGGTCGGGCGACTGGCAGGTCCCGCGCGTGCTGCGGGTCGAGTCCGAGTACGGCGGTGTGCACCTCGATCTGTCGGGGGCCGTCATCGACCATCCCGAGATCGGGATCGAGCTCCGGCTCGCGTACGGCTCCGCGGTGATCATCCTGCCGGCCGGCGCGACGGCGAACGTCGACCAGGCGCGGACCGAGTGGGGGCGGGTGATCTGCAAGGCGCCCGGTCGTCCCCGTCCGGGACGGCTCCATGTCCAGATCGCCGGGGAGCTCGCCTACGGCCACCTGCGGGTCCGCCACCCGCGCGGCCTGGTCAGATAGGCGCGTCCGACGGACCTGGAAGAGCCGCCGGGCTCGGCTCAGACAGGCGAGTCCGACGGGTCGGCCGGGAACGCCGTGAGGCCCCGGAGCTCCTTGCGCGACAGCAGGCCGAGCTTGCGCAGCGAGCTGGAGACGTGGCTCTCCACGGTCCGCCTGGACAGGAACAGCTCGGTTGCGATCTCCTGGTTGGTCTTCCCCGCCGCCGCCAGCAGCGCCACCTCCCGCTCCCGTGACGACAGCGTCTGCCCATGAGAGGGCCGCCCGCCGCGCCACGGATAGGGGATGGGCACCCCGTTCTGCCGCATGATCCGGCAGATGCGGGCGATGTCCCGGTCCGCGCCCATCGCCCCGTACCGTCGCAGCGCGCTTTCGAGCAGGTCGCCACCGTCGGCCGCGCCACGTTCGCAGCGCCACCTGCCCAGGCGCTCGCCGGCCAGTGCCTCCTCGTAGCGGAGCCCGGCCTCCCGCAGCGTGGTGCGCGCCGCGTCGATCAGCCGCTCGGCCGTCAGCTGATCCGCCCGGAAGCGGGCGATGACGGCCCGGGCGCTCAGCGCGGCGGCCTGCGCGATCGGCGCGTCGGCGCCGTCGATCGCGGCGCTCAGCTCGTCGACCAGCGCGGCGGCCTCGCCGGCCTTCCCGAGGGTGTCCAGGGCGTCCACGAGGCACAGTACGGTCTCGGCGCCCCAGACCCAGTTCCCCTTGGCCCGCACCTGGTCGAGCCCGGCGGTGGCCTGCTCGACGGCGCCCACGGCGTCGTCGAGGGTCAGCAGGAGCCGGGACAGCGTCATGCGGGCGGAGATGAGCGGCCAGACGGCGCCGACCCGTTCGGCGATCGCGATCACCTCGCCCAGGCCCGTCACGGCCTCCTCGGCCGGGCCCCTCGCCGCCAGCAGCGCGCCCCGCATCAGCCGCGAGTCCAGGGACCCGGCGGCGAACGTGGCCGACGCGCCCTCCAGCGGACGCAGGCGGTGTTCCAGCCCCTCCCACCGTCCGGCGGCTCGGTCGACGGCGGCCGTCACCAGTTCGACGACGTCCGCCACCCGGAGATATTCGGCCTGGTCGGCGGCCTGACGGCCCTCGGCCAGCAGGCCCTGCGCGCGTTCGAGCCGGCCGATGTGCAGGGCGCCCTGCGCCCAGTTGAGGCAGGCGCGGGCGTGCTCTTTGGGCGCCGACCGCAGACCGTCGTCGCGCAGCAGGTCATCGATCAGCCGCCAGCTTCCCGGGTCGCCCTGTTCCAGAAGAAGCGACGCCCGCGCGATGCGTACCGCGATGTCGACGTCCCGGTCGCCGCTGCGACGCGAGGCCTCCTCGGCCTGCTCGCAGCGCGCGGTGTGCTCGCTGACGTGCCGGTTCACCACGGTCTCCGGTACGGCGAGCACGGCGAGCGCGCGGCCGAGGAGCGCGGGCCGCTCCGCGAGGTCGTCGATCGCGCCCTCGATCTGCAGGTAGCCCGCCCGCGCCTCACCCTGCTGACGCAGCAGGCGGCCGAGGGCGAAGCGCAGCTCGCCACGCAGCGGAGCGGGGAGCGGCTCGGTGGCCAGCAGGCGTTCGAGTATCGGTACGGCCTGGGTGTGCGCCAGCCCGTCGACCGCCACCCGGCCGAGCTTGACGGCCAACCGCACGCGCAGCTCACGGGGTAGCTCGCCGATCTCCAGCGCCTGGAGCAGGAACCGCGCCGCCGTGGCGTCGTTGCCGTGGGACAGGGCGGTGTCGGCGGCGGCCTCGGCGTTGCCGACGAACTCCGTCGTCCGGCCCGCGAGCCGGAAATGGTGGGCGAGCCTGGCCACCGGTCGGGGACCGGCCACCGACTCCAGGGCCCGCGCGGTCCTGAGATGCAGCCACCGCCGGCCGGACACGGCTACGGACTCGTACACGATCTGCCGCGCCAGGGCGTGCCGGAACCGGCACCGGCCGTCCTCCTCGTGCAGGAGTCCGACCGCCTGCGCCTGCCCGAGAGCACGGGCGATCTGCGCCGGGCCGCGCTCCGTGACTTCCGCGAGCACCCGGTCATCGGGCGTCATGCCGATGACCGCGGCGGCGCCGAGGATCTCCTGCGCCGCGTCGTCGAGCGAGGACAGCCGTCGCAGCACCACGTCGCGCAACACCGTCGGAACGGCGAGCTCGGCCAGGACGTCCGACCGGCCGGGGATCTCGCTCGCGGGCAGGCGCTCCAGGAGTGTACGGAGCACCTCCTCCACCACGAACGGGATGCCGCCCGTCTTCTCGTACAAAAGGGCGGCGAAGGTGGGCGGCAGCTCGGCCATCAGGATGCTCCGCGCCAGCTCGGCCACCTCGGGCCTGCTCAGCGGGGTGAGGCTGACCGACCGCGCCGGCCCCGACGGCGCGCGGGCGAAGGCCTCCCGGATCGGGAGCAGCCCCGCCTCCGTACGGACCGTGAGGATCACCGACAGGTGCCTCGGCTGGTGGGCGGCGAGGAAGGCGAGGAAGTCGTGGGTGCCGCTGTCGGCCCAGTGCACGTCCTCCAGGATCAGCACCAGCGGGCTCAGATGGTCGAGCAGGGCCACGGCCGCCCGGAACACCCGGTGCCGCTCCGCCCGCTGGTCGGGCAGCGGCGGCAGGGGCGGTGGCAGGTGCTCGGCGATCTCGGGGAGCAGCGGCGCGAGCGCCCCGATGACGGGGTTGACCGGGCGGGACCGGGCGAGCTCGGCCCCGGCCAGGCGGAAGGCGTCGAGCAGGGGGGACAGCGGAAGGGGTTCCTGAAGCTGCTCGCACTGGCCCACGAGCCGGCGGATCCCGGCCAGGCCGGGTGTGGCCAGCAGCTCGCTCACCAGCCGGCTCTTGCCGATGCCCGCCTCGCCTTCGATCAGGGCGAGGGAGGGCGGAGCGGTGATGACCGTGCGCAGGATCGCGAGCTCCGCCTGACGGCCGACGAGCACGTCGGACAGGGAGCCCGAGGGGGCGATGCGGGCCGGTCCCAAGGGCATGTGGCGAACCCCCTACCTGCTGGTATCAGCATGAGCAGGCTACCGGATCTTAAACCCGCGGTAAGTGGCGGCCAAAAATCCGTATACGGTACGGATGCTCCTTCCGGCCGGCTCTCAATAGCCTCGGCGATCGTCCGCGTGATCCGCGGCGATGCACTGAGGGGCGACGATGGATCTGTCCACATCTCCTGGACGCACTACCAGCAGGCGCCGCCGGCTGGTGGCGGCCATGGCATTAGCCGGATTGACGCTGACCGGAGCGGCCTGGCCCGGTCCGGTGACCGCGGAAGCCGAACCGGAACAGCAGAAGACCTACATCGTGCAGATGGCCGCCGACCCCGTCGTGACGTACGAGGGCGACGTGGCCGGGCTGTCCGAGACCAAGCCGCAGCGGGGCGAGAAGATCGATCCCCGCTCCACCGAGGTGACCAGGTACGTCGACCACCTGCGCGGCCGGCACGACGCCGCGCTCAAGAAGGTCGGCGGTGAGAAGGTCTACGAGTACGCCTACTCCTACGGCGGTTTCGCCGCCCGCCTGACCGCGTCCCAGGCGTCGCAGCTGCGCGCGATGTCCGACGTCGTGACCGTGGTCGAGGACAAGAAGGTCTCGGTGCAGACGTCCTCGACGCCGTCCTTCCTCGGGCTGGACGCGCGCGGCGGACTCTGGGACCAGCTGGGCGGGCCCACCGGCAAGCGCCCGGGCAAGGGCGCCGGCGAGGGCCTGGTCATCGGCGTGATCGACAGCGGCATCTGGCCGGCCAGCAAGAGCTTCGACGGCCGCGACGCGGACGGGAAGCCGTACGGCCCGGTTCGCGGATTCCACGGCACGTGTACGACGGGGAGCCCGGACGACTCCTGGAACAGCGGGATGTGCAACGGCAAGCTGATCGCCGCCAAGCACTTCGACGCCGGGTGGGGCGGTGACGCGGGAATCAAGGAGCAGCTCCCGTGGGAGTTCCTGTCGCCGCGCGACTACAACGGGCACGGCACGCACACCTCCTCCACCTCGGGCGGCAACTACGGCGTGCCGGCGACCGGGGCGGCCGCGGCGTTCGGCAAGATCAGCGGCATCGCGCCGCGGGCCCGGATCGCCGCCTACAAGGCGCTCTGGTCGACGCAGGACGCCTCGACGGCCAACGGCTACTACTCGGACCTGGTCGCCGCCATCGACCAGGCGGTGGCGGACGGTGTCGACGTCATCAACTACTCGGTCTCGGGTACGCAGTCGGACTTCCTCGACCCGGCGGAGATGGCGTTCCTGTCCGCCGCGGAGGCGGGCGTCTTCGTCGCCGCCGCGGGCGGCAACAGCGGCCCGGCCGCCGCCACCGTGGCGCACCCGTCTCCCTGGGTGACCACGGTCGCGGCCGGTACGCACAACCGCGGCACGCAGGGGTCGGCGACGCTCGGCAACGGCACCACTTACAGCGGCGCCTCGCTGGCCGCCACCAAGGTCGGGCCCGCGCCGCTCGTGGACGCCACGGCGGCGGGGCTGCCCGGCGCCGATCCGACACGGCTGGCGCAGTGCTACGCCGCCAGGGACAACGACGGCAAGGCGGTGCTCGACCCGGCCAAGGTGAAAGGCAAGATCGTCGTCTGCGACCGCGGCGAGACGCCCCGCGTCAACAAGAGCGTGGCCGTCGCCGAGGCGGGCGGCGTCGGCATGATCCTCACCAACACCGACGAGAACTCGCTCAACGCCGACCTCCACTCCCTGCCCACGGTGCACCTCGCAGTCAAGGACAGGCAGGCCGTCAAGGACTACGCCGCCGCCGACGGCGCGACGGCGACGATCGACCAGGCCAAGATCAACAACAACACGCCGGCTCCGTACGTCGCGGAGTTCTCCTCGCGCGGCCCGCTGTACGCCGCGGGCGGCGACCTGCTGAAGCCGGATGTGATCGCTCCGGGGCAGGACATCCTCGCGGCGTTCGCGCCGCCGGGCGCCAACGGGGCCGAGTTCAACATCTCCAGCGGCACCTCGATGGCGGCCCCGCACGTCGCCGGGCTCGCCGCGCTGCTGAAGGACCTGCACCCGGACTGGTCGCCGATGGCGATCAAGTCGGCGCTGATGACGAGCGGCTCCGACATCCTCGACGGGCCCGGCACCGACCCGTCGGTGATCTTCAGCCAGGGTGCCGGCCACGTCACCCCGAACAGCGCCGCCGACCCCGGCCTGGTCTACGACAGCGGCATCAAGGACTGGATCGCGTTCCTGTGCGCCACGACCAAGGGCGTGTCGGACCAGGTCTGCGACGCGCTGGCCAAGAAGGGCTATTCGCTCCAGGCGCGTGAGCTGAACGTGCCCTCGATCTCGCTCGGGCGGATGGCCGGCACCCAGACGGTGACCCGCAAGGTCACCAACGTCGGCCGCTCGACCGCCACGTACACCGCCTCCACCGCCGGCCTGACCGGGATCACGGCCAAGGTCACACCGAGCCGGATCACGCTGCGGGCGGGGCAGACGAAGTCGTTCGCGGTCTCCTTCACCCGCACTACCGCCCCGATGAACAGCTACCAGGGCGGGCGGCTCATCTGGAAGGACAGCCGCCACACCGTACGCGTCCCCGTCATCCTGCGTCCGGTGCCCGAGACATGGGCGGCCACCCACGGAGTCACGGGCGGGCAGGACTCCGCCGAGTTCATCGCCCTGGACCCCAAGGGCAAGCGGGTCTACGTGACCGGCGCGAGCTTCGGGTCCTCGCCCGGCATGCTCAGCCCGCGGATCGAGACCGTCGCCTACGACGCGGCGACCGGCGCCGAGCTGTGGAGCAAGGGCTACACGGGCCCCGCGGGGAACTATGACGAACCGCACGCGCTCGAGGTGAGCCCCGACGGGAGCAAGCTCTTCGTCACCGGCACGAGCGCCGGGAAGGAGACCGGCAACGACGCGGTCACGATCGCGTACGACACCGCCACCGGCCAGGAGCGCTGGATCGCCCGGCACACCGGGCCGGCGGGTCTGTCGGACTTCGCCAACGCGCTGACGATCGGGCCCGACGGGAAGAGCGTCTACGTCACCGGGATGTCCACGCTGGCCGAGGGCGGCAAGGACGACTTCTTCACGGTCGCCTACAACGCCGACAGCGGTGAGCGTACATGGCTCGCGTACTACGACGGGCCCGGAGCGGCCACCGACGACGCCAGGGCGATCAAGGTGACGCCGGACGGGTCCAAGCTCGTCGTCACCGGCCAGAGCCAGGGCGAGCCCGGCACCGGCCTGTCCGACTGGGGCACGGTCGCCTACGACGCCCGCACCGGCGAGCAACTCTGGACGGCCCGGCACAACGGCCCGTCGAACAGCATCGACATCCCCGTCGGCATGTCGGTCGCCCAGGACGGTAAGTCGGTCTTCATCACCGGAGCCAGCCAAGCCCCCGGCACGCAGACGGACATGACCACGATCGCCTACGACACCACCTCAGGAAAGGAGATCTGGGCGGACCGCTACGACGGCGCCGCGCACGGCAGCGACAACCCGCACGACATCACCCTGGCGCCCGGCGGCGGCAAGCTGTACGTCACCGGCAACACCGAGGGCGAAGGGACGCGGTCGGACTACACCACGATCGCCTACGATCCCGCCACGGGTAAGCGGTCCTGGGTCCAGCGCTACGACGGCCAGGCGAAGGGCGACGACGTCGCCTGGGACCTCGCCGTGACGCCGGACGGCGGCAAGGTCGTCGTCACCGGTCAGAGCACGGACGACGTGGCCAGGGGCGGCGACTACGTGACGATCGCCTACGACGCCGCGACCGGCGGGCAGACCTGGACGGGCCACTACGACGGCCCGGCCGGCGCCTCGGACAACGCGCACGCGCTCGCCGTGGACGCGGCCGGCGGTGCCGGGGTCCGGATCTTCGTGACCGGATCGAGCGCGACAGGCGGGAGCCCGCCCGACGCGCTGGAGATCGACTTCGCGACGGTGGCCTACTTCGAGCCCTGGAAGAAGCCCTGATCCTGGAGTGAATCGCGCGCCTCCGGCTCCCGCCGGGGGCGCGCGAGGCGTGTCAGGGCTTCGGCGAGGGTACGGTCGAGCTCGCTCTCCTCGGCTCGGGCACGCTCGCGGGCGTACTCCCGCATCAGGTCGTGGAAGGTGTAACGGCCCGGCTCACTCTCCTCGATGAGGTGCGCGGCGGCGAGCCGGCACAGCAGGAGGTCGGTCTCGTCCGGGGGCGCACCGGAGAGCGCGGCGGCGGTCTCGGCGGTGAACGTCGGCCCGGGGATGAGGCCGAGCAGCCGGAACAGCCGCCGTGACGGCGGGTCCAGACGACGATAGGACAGGTCGAACGCCCCACGCACCGCCGCGTGCGGATCCCCGTTGACCGCCAGCGAGGACAGCCGGGTCCCGGCGAGGCGGCGCACCTGGCCGGCGATGCCCCCGGCGGGTCGGCCGAGGACGCCGGCCGCCGCGACGCGCAGCGCCAGTGGCAGGTAGCCGCAGGCACTGGCCAGCTCACGGGCGGCGTCCCGCTCGGCCGCCAGGCGCTCGTCGCCGAGGAGCCGGCCGACCAGGGTGCCCGCCTCGTCCGGGGCCAGCATGCCGAGCGGAACGGGGATCACGCCGTCCCGGGCGACGAGGCCGGTCAGCCGGTCCCGGCTGGTGATCACGGTGGCGCAGCGCCGGCCGCCGGGCAGGAGCGGACGGACCTGCTCCTCGCTGCCCGCGTCGTCCAGGATCACCAGGACCCTCCTGTCGGCGAGCAGGCTGCGATAGGCGGCGCTGGCCTCCTCCTCCGCGTGCGGCACCCGTTCGGCGGGCACGCCGAGCCCGCGCAGGAACTGCCCGAGCGCCTCGATCGGGCGCAGCGGACGCTCCGGCGAGTGGCCGCGCAGGTTGACGTAGAGCTGGCCGTCCGGGAACAGCGAGCGCATCCGGTGCCCCCAGTGGACGGCCAGCGCCGTCTTCCCCACCCCGCCCGTGCCCGTGACCATGGAGATCGCCGCCGTGTCGCCGCCGGTCGCGGCCGAGTCCAGGAGACGGAGCTCGGCCGCCCGCCCGGTGAACTGCCCCGGCTCCGGCGGCAGTTGCGCCGGCATCGCCGACGCGTCCCACGTCTCGCCCTCGTTGAGAGCGACCCCGTTGAGAGCCGAAAGGTCGGGTGACCTGATGGTGGAGACCTTCCCCCGGAGGATCCGCTGGCGCAGTTGCCGCAGCTCGGGACTGGGGTCCAGACCCAGCTCCTCGATGAGGCGGCGGCGGGTGCGTTCGTAGCGCTCCAGCGCGTCCACCCGCCGGCCCGCCCGGTACAGCGCCAGCATGAGCAAGCCGACCAGGCCCTCCCGGAACGGGTTCTCCGCGACGAGCGCGATCAGCTCGGGGACCAGCCCGGCGTGCCGGCCCGCCCGCGTCTCGGCGTTCAGGCATTCCTCGGTGACCGCGAGCCGTTCCTCGACGAGGGCGTCGCGCAGCAGGTCCAGCAGCCCTCCGCCGGAGACGCCGCTCAAGGGCTCGCCCCGCCACAGCGCCAGCGCGCGTCTGAGCCCGGCGGCCCGTGCCTCGGCGGACTCCATCGTCCGCGCGCGGGCGACCGCGTTCCTGAACTCGTGTACGTCCACCTGCTCAGCGGCGAGCCTGAGCAGGTAACCCTGCGAGTAGTACGCGATCGTGACGTTGGCTCTGGCCAGGGCGGGCCGCAGCCGCGAGACGTACCCCTGCACCATGCCCCGGGCGCCCGTGGGGGCCCGCTCTCCCCACAGCCCTTCGATCAATCGTTCGACCGACACGGTCCGGCCCGCCTCCAGCGCCAGCAAGGCCAGCACCGCCCGCTGCCGGGGTGGTCCGAGTAAGACCTCCTGATGTCCGTGCCACGCTCGCACCGCTCCCAGCAGTCCGATCTTCAGCGCTTGGCCGAGGCCCTGCAGTTCTAATCCGTCTGGCATATCGCTCCCCGTCTGGCACGTCGTGGTTACAGGCCGCCATACGAAAGACACGAGACGCAGTCCAGTAGAAATCCTTCCGGAATCAAGCCCCCCTGCAGCGCCGTGCGGCACTCTGAACGCGTTCTCCGGGGTGCATTCGACGTCGAATGACCGTGGGATGAAAATACGCGGTGCTCCCCGGGGTCAGCTCGGAAAGAGGCAACCTTGTTTTATCCGTACGACCTGATCAAGGACTTCGCCGGCGCGGCCGGCCGCCATCCCGACCGCCCGGCCATCGCGTACAACGGCCAGACCCTCACCTACGCCCAACTCCACGCGTGGATGTGCGCGACCGGCCGGCGGCTGGGCCCGCGTCCCGGGGTGGTCGGGGTGCTGGCGTCCCGGTCGCCGGAGACGGTGGCCGCCCTGCTCGGCATCCTGGTGGCGGGCGGAACGTACGTACCGATCGATCCGGGATTCCCGTTGCCGAGGCGGCGGGCGCTGATGTCGGCGAGCGGGTGCACGACGCTGATCCCCACCACCAATTCCACCAAGCCCACCAAGCCCACCAGCAGTCCCAATGATCCCGCCGACCCCAGTGAGCCCGGCGTGCGCCTGGTGGATCTTCCCGATCTCCCCTCCCGCGCCGAAGCGGGCCAGGCCGCCCGTACACCGGACACGGAGGTCGTCGTCGCCGGGGACGATCCGGCCTACATCCTGTTCACGTCCGGATCCACCGGCGCGCCCAAGCCCGTGGTGACCCCGAGGCGGGCCATCGCCGTCGTGACCGGCGCGCTGCGGGAGCTGTTCGGCCTCACCCCCGAAGACCGCGTCCTGCAGTTCGCGTCCCTGAACTGGGACACCTGCTTAGAGGAGATCCTGCCCACCCTCACCACCGGCGCGACGCTGGTCTTCCACGACCACGCACACTCGGGATCGTTCCATCGCATGCTGCGCATGATCGCCGCCGAGCGGATCACCGTGCTGGACCTCCCGTCGGCGTTCTGGCACGAGCTGGTGCGCCACCTGGTGGACGAGGGGGCCACGCTGCCCGCCTGCGTCCGGCTGGTCGTCATCGGCGGGGAGGCCGTGAGCGCGGCGCGGCTGGCCGACTGGCGCGCGCTCGACACCGACGGGATCCGCCTGGTCAACACCTACGGGTGTACGGAGACGACGCTCATCACCCACGCCATAGACCTGCACGGCCCGCTGGCAGCAGGGGGAGCGGGGGAGCGGGTGCCGATCGGGCGGCCGCTGCCGCACGTCGGGCAGCACGTCAGCGAGGATGGCGAGCTGCGGGTCGGCGGTCCGTCACTAGCGCTGGGCTACCGGGGCCTGCCGGAGGCGACGGCGGAGCGGTTCGTCGAGCTCGGCTCCGAGCGGTACTTCCGTACCGGCGATCGGGTCGGCGTGGCCGCCGACGGCACGCTCACGCACGAAGGCCGGCTCGACCACGAGCTCAAGATCCGCGGCATCCGGGTCGATCCGGGCGAGGTAGAGGCGCAGATCTCCGGTCATCCGCGAGTGCGCGCCGTGGCGGTGGCGGGCGTCACCGTCGCCGACCACACGACGCTCGCGGCCTACATCGTCCCCGGCCGACCCGCCGACGGCGGCACGACGCTGGCCGCCGATGTCCGGGATTACCTGCGCGACCGCGTCCCCTGTCATCTCGTGCCCAGCCGGATCACCGTCGTCCCCGAACTCGTCTACACGGCGAGCGGAAAAGTCGACCGGGCCGGTTCGCATCGGCGATACGCGTCCGCCACCGTTTGAGGAGACCATTCCGTGAATGTCAACGCCGTCTCGGCGGTATTTCAGCGTGTCCTGGAGAATCCGGAAGTCAGCGCGGACTCAGACTTTTTCGTCATGGGCGGGGATTCGCTGCTCGCCACCCGTGTACTGAGCGCGATCGCCCGTACCAGCGGCGTTGAACTGGATTTCGACGACTTCCTCGACGCGCCGACCCCGAGCGCCCTGGCCAAGAAGATCGCGAGCGCCGAGCAGAGCGCGAGCCCGGCATGAGCGTCGTCGTCGTGGGAGCCGGCCTGGCCGGGCTCACCGCCGCCACGGACCTGGTGGCGAGCGGCGTCGAGGTCACCGTCCTCGAGGCACGCGAGCGGGTCGGCGGCCGTACGCACGGCATCGAGGTCGCCCCGGGCGTCTGGGTGGACGCGGGCGCCGCGTACCTGGGAGACCGGCACACAGCCCTGACCGCCCTGCTGGCCGAGCTGGACCTGAAGACCACCCCGACCACCATGACCGGCGCGAGCCGGTTCGCGCTCGGCGGCGAGGGGCAGGGCCAGACCCGGGCCGGCCGGTTCCCGCCGCTGTCGGCGGTCGCGCTCGGCGAGCTGTTCGACGCGCTGGACGAGCTGGACCGCGGGGTGCGCGCGGACGCCCCCTGGCTGTCGGCGGGCGCCGCCCGGCTGGACGCGCTGACCGCGGCCGAGTGGGCGCGCGAGCACCTGCGTCATCCGGACGCGCGGATGTTCTTCCCGCTGTTCCTCGGCGAGATGATGGCCGCCGACCCGGCGGACGTGTCCGTCCTGCACATGGCCTTCTACCTGCGCTCGGGCGGCGGGATCCGCTACCTGAACGCCTTCGCGGGCGGCGCGCAGGAGGACCGGATCGATGGCGGCGCGCACCAGGTGTGCCGGCGGCTGGCCGCCGGACTGGGCGACCGGGTGCGGCTGGGCGAGCCGGTGCGCGCGATCCACCAGGACGGCGACGGCGTGACCGTCGTCGCCGCGACCGGATCGGTACGGGCCAAGGCCGTGGTCGTCGCGGTGCCGCCGTCGCTCGCCGACGCGATCGACCACTGGCCCGGCCTGCCCGAGACCCGCTCCGGCGAGCGTACGGCGCCCGGCTGCGCGGTGAAGGTCCACCTGGTGTACCCGACGCCGGCCTGGCGGGAGCAGGGGTTGTCCGGCTGGTCGGTCAACGCGCGCGGCCCCTTGCTGTCCACCGTGGACGACTCGCCGGTGGACGGCGGAGTGGGTGTGCTGACCGGGTTCGTGACCGGCGGGGAGGCGCACAGGTACGCCGCGCTGCCCGCCGCCGAGCAGCGCGAGCAGGCGGTCGCCCAGGCGGCGCGGCTGTTCCCCGGGCTGCCGGAGCCGATCGGCTGCCACATCACCGACTGGGTCCACGAGCGCTACAGCCGGGGCTGTTACGCGGCGCTGTTCGGGCCGGGCGACTGGCCGCGGCTCGGCCCGCGGCTGACGGCCCCCCACCGGCGGGTGCACTGGGCCGGCACCGAGACGAGCACGGAGTTCTTCGGACTGATGGAAGGAGCCATCCGATCGGGGCACCGGGTGGCCGCGGAGATAAGCGCGACGTACCGATGGAGGGACATCCATGACTGACAGCACGTCCATCGCTCCCCTGGCCGTCCGGCAGGGATTCATGACCGAGCCCGGCCTGGGCGCGGGCAACTTCCTCGACCACGCCCTGGCGGCCAACCCGAACCGGGCGGTGCCGTTCGTCTACAGCCACCACAACGACCACCGAGGCCGGGTGGTGCTGCGCGGCCACAGCCTGGTCGACCTCGCGGCGCTGCGCGACCGGTACGCCAAGTGGTACTGGGCCAACGGGGTGCGGCCCGGCGAGCCGGTGGGCATCGTGGTGGCCGAAGGGCTCGAACCGCTGCTCCACTTCCTGGCGCTCACGGCGCTCGGCGCCATCCCGACGATGATCAACGACGCGATGCGGGCCGACGTCATGGTCCGCTACCTCGACCACGTGGGCGTCGTCGGCATCGTCGCCGACGACACGACCAGGCTGCAGATGGCCTACCGCAATGCCCCGCAGACCAGGCCCAGGTTCATCGCCCTGGCCGCCGAGGTACGGGCCTACGACGCCGACTCCGGCCGCTTACCGGAGGAGTACCCCTACCAGCACGCTCCCGACGACATCGTGGCGTTGATCCACTCCTCCGGCACCACCGGCACCCCGAAGTCGACGACGCTCGGGCATCGCAGCTTCTGGGACGGCAAGCAGCCGCGGATGCTGCGCTTCCCCGCCGAGCCGTACGACAAGCTGATGTCGCTCATGCCGCACACCCACGCCGGCGGGCTCAGCTACTTCCTCACGGCGGTGCTGCTCGGACTGCCGACCGTGGTCATGGCGGACTGGCGGCGCACGGTCGTGGAGCCGGTGATGGAGGCGTTCCAGCCGACCATGGTGGCCTCCTTCCCCCGGACGTTCGTGGAGCTGGCCACCGGCGAGCTGCCGGTCAAGGGGGCGGCGAAGGTCCACTCCTGGTTCAACACCGGAGACAGCGCCCATTACGGGCACATCAGGCGGCTGGTCGAGCTCGGCGAGCGGCCCGCCGGCCTGATCAAGTCGTGGCTGCTTCCGCAGGGCGACGCCGGCGAGCCGCTGCCCGGCTCCCAGTTCGTCGACGGGCTCGGCTCCTCGGAGATGGGGATGGCGCTCTTCGGCCAGGTGACCGCGCCGGAGACCCCGCGCGACGACCGGTGCGTGGGCAAGGCGCAGGACGCGGTGATCAAGGCCGCGGTGCTGGACGAGAACGGCGAGGAGGTGCCCGACGGCACCGTCGGCCTGCTGGCCGTGATCACCCCCTCGCGTACGCCGGGCTACTGGAACGACCCGCGGCTGACCAGCAGCTTCGAGCTCAACGGCTACTGGCTGACCGGGGACGTGGCGCGCCGGGACAGCGAGGGCAATTTCTACCACCTCGACCGCACCGTGGATGTCATCGACACCGCGACGGGGCCGGTCTACAGCCTGCCCATCGAGGAGATCCTCATCGCCGACTGCGCCGACCTCGTCCAGGACTGCTCGGTCGTGGGCGTGCCCGGCAAGGCGGGGGAGGGGCAGCGCCCGATCGCCGTGGTGCGGTTGCAGGCCGGCGCCGCCGACGCCACCGCCGACGAGGTCATGGACAAGGCGAACAAGGCCCTCGCCGACGCCGGTCTGGCCACGCTCGCCACCGTGATCATCGCGCGGACCGACGAGGACTATCCGCTCGGCCCCACGGGCAAGGTGCTCAAGCGCGAGCTCCGTACCCGCCACGCGGTGCTGTTCACCGGATGAGCCATCAGATGAACGCCGACGCCGCCCGCGGCCCGTACACCTATGTGCGCCGTCCGCTCGTCGAGCCGGACTGGCGACGGCTGCCGGGCTGGCGCGGCGTCACCGACGCGCAGTGGCGCGATGCCCAGTGGCAGCGCGCCCACTGCGTGAAGAACGCCGGGCAGCTGCGCGCGGTGGTGGGCGACCTGCTCCAGGGGTCCTTCTACGCCGACCTGGCGGCCGACGTGGCCCGGTTCGCGACCATGTCCATGCTCATCACGCCGCAGTTGCTCAACGTGATGACGCCGGAGCCCGTGAGCGATCCGGCCGCGTTCACCCGGGCCTTCCTGGCGGACCCGGTCCGCCGCTACCTGCTGCCGGTCCGCTCCGACCGGCATCCGGTCTGGCCCAGCCATCCGCGCGCCCGCCGCGACTCGCTGCACGAGGCCGAGATGTGGGTGGTGGAGGGGCTGACCCACCGCTACCCGACGAAGGTGCTGGCCGAACTGCTGTCCACCTGCCCGCAGTACTGCGGGCACTGCACCCGGATGGACTTGGTCGGCACCTCGACGCCGCAGGTCGTCAAGGCCCGGCTCGCGCTCAAGCCCGTCGATCGGCAGGAGCTGATGCTGGACTACCTCAAGCGCACGCCCGGCGTACGCGACGTGGTGGTCTCCGGCGGCGACGTGGCCAACCTGCCGTGGCCGCGGCTGGAGGCGTTCCTGCTGCGGCTGCTCGAACTGGAGTCCGTCCGGGACGTCCGCCTGGCCAGCAAGGCGCTGATCGGCCTGCCCCAGCACTGGCTCCAGCCCCGCGTGGTCGAAGGGATGGGCCGGGTGGCCGCCATCGCCCGCGCCCGCGGCGTGAACCTGGCCATCCACACCCACGCCAACCACGCCCGGTCGGTGACGCCGCTGGTCGCCGAGGCGGCCCGGGTCATGTTCGAGGCGGGCGTACGGGACGTGCGCAACCAGGGCGTGCTCCTGCGCGGCGTGAACACGACCACGGAAGACCTGCTGGACCTCTGTTTCGCGCTCCACGGCGAGGCCGGAATCCTGCCCTACTACTTCTACCTCTGCGACCTGATCCCCAACGCGGAACACTGGCGGATCCCGGTCCACCAGGCCCAGCGGCTGCAGGAAGCCATCATGGGCTACCTCCCCGGCTACGCGACGCCGCGGCTCGTGTGCGACGTGCCCTACGTCGGCAAGCGCTGGGTGCATCAGGTGGTGGAGTACGACCGGGAACGCGGCATCTCGTACTGGAGCCAGAACCACGGAATCGGGCTCCAGCCGGTCGAGGACCGCATGTTCCCCTTCTACGACCCGATCGACACCTTGCCCGAGCCGGGCCGCCGCTGGTGGGCCGACGGAGAGGGACGACCATGACCCCGAGCACGCTGCGCCGCATGTGCTGGATCTTTCCCGACCGCGAGTCCACCCGGGGCACCGCGATGTGGCACCCCTTCTTCTGGGACCTCTACGCCGAGGTGGCCGCCGAGCTCGGCCTGAGCTGGTGCCGGCATGCCCCGGACGCGGTGACGGTCGACGGCCTGGAGACCGGCAAACCGCGTGTCTACGTGGACGACGAACTCGTCACCCCGGAGGACACGCTCTTCATCACCGCGTTGTACTCGCTGCCCTACCAGTCCATGGACGTCTTCAACCAGTACGCGCTGTACGCCGTGCTGGAACAGGCCGGCTTCTACCTGTCGTTCCCGCCCAGCCTGTCGCCCATCGCCAACGACAAGCTGGCCACGGTCCTCTACCTGCACGATTCGCCCATCCCGCCGGTGCCCACCCTCCGCATCGGAACCGGGCGGGACACCAGCAAGCACCTGTACGAGGTGGCGCTGGCGAACCTGACCTACCCGGCCATCGTCAAGCCGTCCGGCTGGTGCGGCGGCGGCGGGGTGAACCTGGCCCGCGACGCCGAAGAGATCCGCGGCCTGGCCAGCCTCGCGCAGGGCGGCGACACCACGCTCGTGATCCAGCCCTACCTGGGCGACGGCACGGTCGACTACCGGGTCTACGTCGTCGACGGCGAGCCGTACGCCGTGATGAAGCGGATCCCCGAGCCCGGCTCGCCGGTCGCCAACGCCAGCCGGGGCGGCGCGATGGAGTTCCCGCCGGTCCCGCCCGAGCTGGCCGAGGCGACGGCGTACTTCTACGACAAGCTGCCCATCCCCTTCTTCTGCGTCGACTTCCTGTTCGACGGCGAACGGTACTGGTTCTCCGAGCTCGAACCCGACGGTGTGATCGCCCCGGACTACGGCGACCCGCACCGCACGCTCCAGCGCGAGGTCACCCGGGCTCGCTGGACGGCCTACCGCGACGCCCACACCCGCTGGCTGACCGAAAGTCAGGTGAAGAAATGACCGAATCGTTCTCGCTGTCGCCCGAGGCGGCCGAGCCGCATCTGCGCGTCCCGCGCCGAGCCCTGGAGCGGCTCAAGACCGTGCCCGCGCTGGCGCCACGCTACGCCGGCTGCGACAAGCTGCTCACGCTGGAGGACGTCGCCGCGCTTCCCCCGCTGGCTAAGGACGACCTGAACGTGGCGCTGGCGCACCTGACGCCCAAGGCCGAGCAGGGTGCCACCTGGCTGTTCCAGAGCGGCGGCAGCACCGGCGCGCCCAAGGTCGGCTACGCCCCCACCGGGTTCTACATGGCCGGCGTGTACGAGCAGTGGCGGCCGCTGGACCCGGACGACGTCTTCGTCAACGGCTGGGGTGCCGGCCGCATGTGGGGCGCCCACTTCCTGGCCGGGGCCTTCGCCGACCTGTCCGGCTGCCGGGTCATCGCGCTGGGCTCGGTGACGAAGGAGGAGTACGGCGACTGGCTGTCGTTCTTCGCCGCCCAGGGCGTGACCGCGTTCGGCGGCACCCCCAGCGTGCTGCGGCTGTGGTTCGCGCACGCGCGGGCCACCGGCGTTCGCCTGCCCGCGCTGCGCAAGGTGCTCTGGCTGGGGGAGGCGTGGCACCCCCAGCTCGACGAGGACATGGCCGTGGTGGCGCCGGACGCGCGCCGCTGGGGCATGTTCGGCAGCACGGAAACCTGGGTGATCGGCACCAACACCCCGCAGTGCCCGGCCGACGTCTTCCACCCGCTGCCCGCGCAGCTCGTGCACACCGACGCCGACGAGCTGCTGGACTTCACCACGCTCGACCCGGACATGCTCAACCCGGTGCTGCGCTACCGCACCGGCGACGCCGGCCGCTTCGTCACCTGCGAGTGCGGCCGGGAGGACCGGGCGCTGCGGGTGCTGGGCCGCCGCGACTCGGTGGTCCAGGTACGCGGACTGGGGCTGCACGTGGACGACATCCTCGCCCAGGCGGAGCGCGAGCCGGGCGTCTCCCGGGCGCAGATCCTCATCACCGAGCAGCGCGGCCGGGTGTCCGCGGTGGACGTGCTGCTGCTGACCGACGCGGACGCGCCGCCGGACCTGCCCGAACGGCTGCGGGCGGAGCTCATGTCCGCGACGTTCACGATCAGCACGGCCTTCCAGCACGACCCGCACGCCTTCCGGGTCACGGCCGTCGACGCGCTGATCAGCAACGAGCGCACCGGCAAGACCGCCGGCTTCGTCGTACGGGAGGAGCCGTGAGGTTACCGGAGTCCCTGGGCAGGCAGTTCAACCTGTACTGGGGCGGTCAGACGGTGAGCCTCGTCGGCGACCGCGTCACGGTGTTCGTGGTCCCGACCCTGATGATCTTCGTGCTGCACGCCTCCGCATTCGAGGTGGGCGTCGTGGCCATGGCCCAGTACCTCGGCATCCCCGTGCTGGGGCCGGTCGCCGGGGTGCTGGTCGACCGGTGGGACAAGCGCCTGACCATGCTGCTGTGCGACATCGTACGGCTGGTGGCGGTGACGGCGATCCCCGTGGCCTACTGGTTCGGTGTGCTGTCGACGCCGTTGCTGTTCGTCTGCGTGGCGCTGATCAGCGGCGCGACGATCTTCTTCAACGTCGGCTACCTCGTCGCCGTGCCCACCACGGTGCCGGAGGACAAGCTGGTGCGGGCGTACTCGCGCCTTGAGGGCAGCAGCACGGTGTCCGAGGTGGCCGGGCCGTCGATCGCGGCGGGCCTGTACCACGTGCTCGGGGTGGCCGCGCTGCTCGTCGACGCGGCCAGCTACCTGGTCTCGGCGGCGTGCTTCCGCGCCATGCGGCCCTGGGGGGTCAAGGCCGTCCAGCAGGGTTCCGTGTGGTCGCGGCTGGTGCTGGGGTTCCGGCTGAACTGGGCCGATCCGGTGCTGCGCCGGGTGGTCATCGCGGCCGTGACCCTGAACTCGGGCGGCCCGATCTTCGTCACGGTCCTGCCGGTACTGGCCTACCAGGGCCTGGGCATCTCGGTGGGCGTGTTCGGGGCGGCGATGTCGGCCGGGGCGGGCGGCGCGGTCATCGGCGCCCTCGTCGCGCCCAAGATCAGCGACCGGCTGGGCCTCGGCCGGACCATGGCCTGGGGACTGCTGCTGCACTGCCTGGTCGGCCTGGGCATCCTCGCCGCGCCCGCGCTGCCCGCCGCGCCCGTGATCGCCGTGACGTTCGGCTGCTACGGCTTCTTCATGTCGTGCATCAACGTCTGCAGCGCCCCGATCCGCCAGTCACGGATGACGGCCGAGAACCAGGGCGTGATGCACGCGGCCTTCCGCACCGTGACCTGGGGAGTGATCCCGCTGGCCGCCCTCGTCGGCGGCACGGCGGTCACCCTGCTGACCGGCAGCCTGGGCGTGCTCGACGCGGCCAAGGTGGTCATGGTCGCCGGCACGCTGCTGGCCGCGTTCTCCTTCCTGCCCGCGGTGGGGATCCAGCCGCTGATGAACCGCGCCAAGAACCTTGAGGAGAGCCCGGCATGACCGTGCTGATCACCGGTACGTCCTCCGGCATCGGCCTGGCCACCGCGGTCACCGCCGCCAGGGCCGGGTTCACCGTGGTGGCGACGATGCGCGACCCGGGCAAGGACGGCGCGCTGCGCGAGGTGGCCGACCAGGCCGGGGTCACGCTGGACATCCGCCGCCTGGACGTCACCGACGCCGCGTCCATCGACTCGTGCCTGCAGGGCGTGCGGGAGGAGTACGGGCGGCTGGACGCGGTGGTCAACAACGCCGGCGTCTCCAACTTCGACCCGACGATGGAGATGTCCACCATGGAGGCCCTGCGGGCCAACCTGGAGGTGAACTTCTTCGGCGTCATCGCCGTGAGCCGGGTCGCGATGCCGCTGCTGCGTGCCGCCCGTGGCCGGCTGCTGACGATCGGCAGCGTGCACGGGGTCGTGGGCCAGCCGTTCAACGAGGCGTACGCGGCGGCGAAGTGCGCGGTCGAAGGGTTCATGGAGAGCCTGGCTCCGGTCGCGGCGGCGCACGGGGTGCGGGTCAGCGTGGTCGTGCCCGGCTTCGTACCAGACACCGAGTTCGGGATTTTTCCGGACATCAACCGGGGGACCATCCGGGCGGCCTCGGGGCCGTACGCGCGGACGTTCGACGGCTACCTCGACTGGGTGCGCGGCGCGGGCTGGGAGGGCGCCGGCCAGTCCAAGTGGGAGGTGGCCGAGGTGGTGGTGCGCGCGCTGAGCGAGGACGAGCCGCCGTTCCGGGTGCCCACCAGCGAGTGGGTGGCGGCGTACCTGGCGCGGAAGCTCGCCGATCCGGACGGGTCGGCCGTCCAGACGCAGGCCAGGACGTGGATCGGGGCCGCGGTATGAGCCACGGTATGAACGGTATGACCACCGAGGACCCGGCCTGCCGCTCGCTCGGCATCGCGCTGGAGGAGGTGGCCGCCGGCCGGGCACGGCTGCGGATGCGGATCACCGGCGAGATGGTGAACGGCCACGGCATCGCCCACGGTGGCTACCTGTTCCTGCTCGCCGACGCCGCGTTCGCGTACGCCTGCAATTCCTACGGCCGCGTCACGCTGGCGCACAGCGCGCAGGTGACGTTCCTGCGCCCGGTCGCGGCCGGTGACGAGCTGGTCGCCGAGGCCACGGAGCGCGTCAGGTACGGCAGGAACGGCGTCTACGACGTGACCGTACGCCGCCCGGCCGGCGAGATCGTCGCGGAGTTCCGCGGCCAGAGCGTGACGGTCTCCGGCCGGCCCGATGGGTCCACCAGCGAAGGGAAGCATTCATGAGCGAGCAGCGGACGGCGCCCCGGCGGACCGGGCGCTGGATCGATCACTGGGAACCGGAGGACCCGGGGTTCTGGGCGGCCACCGGGCGCCGCGTCGCCACCAGGAACCTGGTCTTCTCCATCTTCGTGGAGCATCTCGGCTTCGCGATATGGCTGCTGTGGAGCGCGATCGTCGTCCTCCTCCCCAAGGCGGGCTTTCCCTTCACCGTCGACCAGCTCTTCTGGCTGGTGGCGGTGCCGAACCTGGTCGGGGCCACGCTGCGGCTGCCCTACACCTTCGCGGTCTCGGCCTTCGGCGGCCGCAACTGGAACGTGGCCAGCGCGCTGCTGCTCCTGCTTCCGGTAGGGCTGCTCGCCTGGATGGTCACGGATGCGGCGACCCCGTACTGGATGTTCCTGATCGCCGCGGCGGTGGCCGGGTTCGGCGGCGGGAACTTCGCCTCCTCCATGGCCAACGTCTCCTACTTCTATCCCGAGCGGCACAAGGGGTTCGCGCTGGGCGTGAACGCCGCCGGCGGCAACCTGGGGGTGGCCGTCGTGCAGTTGCTGATCCCGCTCGTGGCGAGCGCGGGCCTGGTGTACGCCGGCCTGGTGTGGGTCGTGCCGATCGTGGCCGCCGCGATGTGCGCGTACTTCTTCATGGACAACCTGGCCGTGGCCAAGACCGACTTCGGCACCCAGGGGCGGGCGTTCCTGCGCAAGCACACCTGGGTGATGTCCTTCCTCTACATCGGCACCTTCGGCTCCTTCATCGGCTATTCGGCGGCGTTCCCGCTGGTCGTCAACGCGACGTTCGCCGAGTCCGCGTCGCCGTACTTCGCCTTCCTTGGCCCTCTGGTCGGCTCGTTGTCGCGGCCGGTCGGCGGGTGGCTGGCCGACAGGTACGGCGGGGCCAGGGTCACCGCGTGGTCCTTCATGGCCATGGCGGTGGGGGTCGTCGGCGCGCTCGCCGGGCTCGGGCAGCACGGGTTCCCGCTCTTCCTGAGCGCGTTCCTGCTGCTGTTCACCGCGTCGGGGATCGGCAACGGGTCCACGTACCGGATGATTCCGGCGATCTTTACCATCCAGGCGGCGCACGGCGAGCCGGACGCGCGGCTGCGCGCCAGGCGGGAGGCCGCGGCGGCCATCGGCATCGCCTCGTCGATCGGCGCGTTCGGCGGGTTCCTCATCCCGCGCGGTTTCGCCATCTCCATCGGCCAGACCGGATCCATCGACCTGGCGCTGTACGTGTTCGTCGCCGGTTACGCCGTGTTCCTGGCGACGAACTGGTGGTTCTACCGCCGCCGGGTGCTGCTGACCCGAATCCCCAGCCTGGCCCACAGCCGGATCTGACCCGCCGGATCTAGGAGAGGCACATGCCCGCCAAATCCCTGCGTGACCTGGTCGACTTCGCCCGCCGCCACTCGCCCTTCTACGCCGAGGCGTACCGCGACGTGCCCGAAGGCGCCTCCGACCTCAGCCAGCTGCCGATCATCGACCAGACGGCCTTCTGGGCCGCGAACGTCTACCCGGACAACCGGCTGCTGACCGGCCCGCTGACCGACGCCGGCGTGTACACCTCCGGCGGCACCACCGGCGCGCCGAAGTTCTCCCCCTGGACCCGCACGGAGCACGCCGACTCGGTGACCGCGTTCGGCGCGGGCATGGTCCGGGCGGGGCTGAAGCCGGGGCACCGGGTGGCGAACCTGTTCTCGGCCGGCGAGATGTACGGCGGCTTCCTCTACATCGAGCACTCGCTGCACAACGCCCCGGTGGAGAACGTCCGGCTGCCCATCGCCTGCCACGCCTCCGACGACTCCGTCGCCGACCTGATCGCGTACTTCGGCGTCGACGTGCTGGCGGGCCCGCCGATGAAGCTCGCCACCGTGGCCGACGCGGTGGCCGCCCGTGGGCAGGTGGCCGACACGGTGGAGTTGCTGCTGTTCGCCGGCGACTTCCTCTTCGACGACCTGCGTCCCCAGCTGGCCAAGGCGTTTCCCGGGGCCAGGATCGCCTCGCTCGGATACGCCTCCGTGGACGCCGGGCTGGTCGGCGGCCCGGTGCCGGGCGACGACGTGCGCGTGCACGAGGCCTTCGCCAACCGCACCCTGGTGGAGCTGATCGACGACTCGACCGGCGAGCCGATCACCGTGCCCGGCGTACCCGGCCGGGTGATCGTCACCAATCTGTTCAGGACGCTGATGCCGATCATCCGCTATCCGGCCGGCGACGTGGCGGAATGGACAGACCCGGACTGCCGCGCATTCCGGCTGCTCGGCAGGTCGGCCGAGGGCGCCAGGGTGGAGACGGTGTCGATGTCGACGGAGGCCATCCGCGCGGTCCTCATCGCGGCGGACCCGGACCGGGCCATGTCGGGGATGCAGATGGTGCAGCGCCGCTGGAACGGCAAGGACGGGCTGACGCTGCGGCTGGCCTGCACCGAGGAGCCGCCGCCCGAGCTGACGCAGCGGCTCATCGACGCCGTGTACGCGGCCAGGCCGCTGTACCCCCAGACGGTGGAGGAGGGGGGCGTCCACCCGCTGACGGTCGAATGGGTACGGCCTTCGGAGCTGGTGCTGCATCCCCGTACGGGGAAGGTCCTCCAGGTCGTGGACGAGCGCTCCTAGCATGGAGATTCATCCACCCTAGGGGTTGAATGCGGTAGCAATCTCCATGGTCAGGCGCCTCTCCCGGCTGCTTGGCTGTCGGCATGCGAGTCATCGTGCCCGCCGGCGAAGGGCGGGCGGTAAAGGTCAGTACCGGTCAGCGCGTGCGCGTCACCGATCTTGACGGAGGTCAGGTCGGTGACGTGTTCGCGTTCGCCGCTGACGACGTGAGCGAGCACCTCAGCGCGTCGCACACGCGGGCCGCCATCAGCCGCCTGTTCCCGGTGGTCGGCGAGCAGTTCGTCACCGACCGGCGCAGGCCCGTCCTCACACTGGTGGCGGACACCTCGCCGGGCCGGCATGACATGCTCATCGCGGCCTGCGACCCGGCGCGCTATCGCGCTCTGGGCGTGCCCGGGTTCCATGCCTCCTGCGCGGACAACCTGGGCGAGAGCCTGTCCCGGCTCGGCCTGGCCTGCCCGAGCACTCCGCAGCCTGTCAACGTGTTCATGCGGATTCCCGTGGCGGACGACGGCCGGCTGAGCTGGCTGAGCTCGGTCAGCCGCCCCGGTGACGCGATCACGTTCGAGGCGGCGATGGACTGCGTGTTCGTGCTCTCGGCGTGCCCGCAGGACCTGGTCGGGATCAACGGGCACCGGCCGACGCCGCTGGCGATCGACCTGATCACACAAGGAGAGAGCGAACAATGAACGATGTCCAGCACCCCGCCCTACGACCGGAACGCGTCGGCGGGCTCAGCCTCGCCAACCGGCTGGCGGTCTCGCCCATGACCAGGGTGTCCGCTGCCGCCGACGGCACGCCGACAGCCGAGATGGCCGACTACTACCGGGCGTACGCCCAGGGCGGCTTCTCCCTCGTCGTGACCGAGGGAACCTACACCGACACCTGGCACAGCCAGGGGTACGCCAACCAGCCGGGCATCGTCACCGACGGCCACGAGGCCGCCTGGCGGGAGATCGTCGGGCAGGTGCACGACGCCGGCGCGTCGATGATCCTCCAGCTCATGCACGCGGGCGCGCTGTCGCAGGGCAACCGCTACCGCGACGAGACGGTGGCGCCGTCGGCCGTCCCGCCACGCGGGGAGAAGATGCCCGAGTACGGCGGGCACGGCTCATGGCCGACACCTCGCGCGATGAGCCAGGAGGACATCGACCGCGCGGTGGCCGGTTTCGTGGCCTCGGCCGTCCGCGCCCGGCGGGCGGGTTTCGACGGGGTCGAGGTGCACGGCGCCAACGGCTACCTGGTGGACCAGTTCCTGACGGACTACACCAATGAGCGCGACGATCGCTACGGCGGCCCGGTCGCCCGTCGGGTACGGCTGGCGGCCGACATCGTCTCCGCCATCCGTGCGGAGCTCGGGCCGGACTTCTGCGTGGGGATCCGGCTGTCCCAGGGCAAGGTCAACGACTTCACGCACCGATGGGCAGGCGGCTCCAGGGACGCGGAGACCATCTTCGCCGCGCTCGCCGAGGCGGGCGCGACCTACCTGCACATCGCCAGCGAAGGACGGGACTGGGTGGAGACGGCGACCCTGGACGGAGGGATGACGATCACCGGCCTCGCCCGGAAGGTGACGGGACTGCCCGTGCTGGCCAACGGCGGCATGCACGACCTCGACCAGGCGGCCATGCTGCTGGAGGACGGCCACGCGGACGTGCTGACCCTCGGCCGGGGCGCGCTGGCCAACCCTGACTTCCCGCGGCGCCTGGCCCAGGGGCTGCCCATGGCGGCCTTCGATCACCAGATGCTCCAGCCGATGGCGACGCTGAGCAACGCCCGCCTGTGGCGGCAGACGGTCTGAGCTCGGTCCAGCACGTCGATGCTCAGTCCATCGCGTCGATGGTCAGCGCCAGGAACAGATCCACCCGATCCTCGGTGCGTCCCACGTCCCTGCCGGTGAGCTCGGTGATCTTGGCCAGCCGGTTGCGGAGGGTGTTGACATGGACGTGCAACGCTCCGGCCGTCGCCGCCCACTGCCCATCGTGATCGAGGTACGTCCGCAGCGTCAGCTCGAGCTCACCGCCGCGCCGCGCGTCATGGTCCTTCATCGGCCCGAGGAGCTCGCCGGAGAACTGGTGCAAGGTCTCCACATCGAGCGAGCCGAGGAGCAGCCGGTGCGTACCCAAGTCGGCGAAGGCCCGTACGGAAGGCCCCGTGCGGGTCCGCCGCAGCACGCGGCAGGTCTCCCTGGACTGCAGCAGCCCGGGTCGCAGCTCGGCCGAGTGGGCGGCGAGTCCGCCCAGGCCCGCGACCGGGCGGCGGCCGGGGAAGCGCCGTTCGACGTCGCGTACCAGGCGCTGGGCGAGCAGCGGCAGCTCACGCTCGGGATGGCGCCAGGGCAGTACGGCGACGACGTCCTGCGTGCCATCGGCCACGACGACCGGCACCCCCTCGGCCGCGAAGAACTCCCCGATCACCTCGGCGAGCCCGTGCATCGTCGCGGTCTCGCCGAGCGCGAACGCCACGGCGCAGACGGCCAGCGGACCGCCCGGATCGACGCCGAAGGCGCGCAGCCGGCCAGGGACCTCGGCGGAGCGCCGCCCCCCTGACAGGATCATCTCCAGGAGCTCACTGGCGAAGCGCATCTCGATCGCCTGGACCGCCTGCTGCTTCGCGACCTCCAGGCTGAGGAAGCGGGCCGTCTGCTCCAGTGCCGCCCGCTCGTCCGCCGCGAGCTCGCGCAAGGGGCGCAGACAGATGAGAGCCGCGTCGATGTCGCCGACGGCACCCACCGGGAACAGCGCCGCGCGTCCCGCGTCCCCCAGATCCACCTCCAGGGCCGGAGGTCTCTTGGCCAATCCCGTGGCCACGGCGTGCAGCTGGTCCGTGTCGAGATCGGCGCCGGCCATCGCGAGCGACCGCGCCATCCTGTCGACCACCGCGAGCGGCAGGTCGTGGTCGCGCCGCAGGACGTCGAGCACGCCGGAGGCGCCGGCTCCCCGGGAGATCGCCGTGGCCAGGGCGTCTCCCCGGCGCACCATGCCGACCAGCGACTGCTTGCGTTCGTCGGTCAGCATGTCGGCCACGGCCTGTGAAACCGCCGTGAACGGCACCGCGATGGAGATCTCCAGCAGCGGCAGCTCCCCTTCGCGGCAGGCGTCGACGAGCTCCGGGGGAGTGGCGGGCGTCTCGGCCCGCAGGCCGAACACGATGCCGCCGGCCTTGGCCTTCATGACGTTGCGTACGAACTGCTCCGGCGGCACTTGGTCGATCCACAGGCCGTTCGTCAGTACGAGCTCGCCTTCGCGTACGTAGTGCGAAGGGTCGGCCAGCTCGGTGTTGTGCACCCAGGCGACCGGCTCGTCCAGCGCGCCCGGCCGGCCCGGCACCAGCACCCGCAGTTCGAGTGAGGCGCGATCCACCAGGGCTTGAAGCGTGAACACGGTGTAACTATAGACAGCCAACAGCTGATTCTATGGAGCTTCCTCCGATGGGGGTCAGGCCCCTTCCACCGCGTACGTGACCAGCGTCGTGAGCACTTCCTTGACCGACTCGCGTTCGCGTACGTCGCACAGCACCACCGGAGTGGTCTCGGCCAGGCCGAGCGCCCGCCGTACCTTGGCCGGGTCGTAGCGCTTGGCCCCGTCGAAGCAGTTCACGGCGACCAGGAACGGGATGCCGCGCTGCTCGAAGTAGTCCACCGCCGGGAAGCAGTCCTGCAGGCGGCGGGTGTCGGTGAGCACGACGGCGCCGAGCGCGCCGACCGACAGCTCGTCCCACATGAACCAGAACCGGTCCTGCCCGGGGGTGCCGAACAGGTACAGCCACAAGCCGTCGCGGATGGTGATGCGGCCGAAGTCCAGCGCCACAGTGGTGGTGACCTTGGAGTCCACGCCGGAGGTGTCGTCCACCCCGATGCCCCGCTCGCTCAGGAGCTCCTCGGTGTGCAGCGGCCGGATCTCGCTGATGGTACCGACCATGGTGGTCTTGCCGACGCCGAAGCCGCCCGCGATGAGGATCTTGATGGCCAAGGCCGAGGCGACCGCGGTCGCCCCCGGCTCAGAGGCTGCGTAGCCCATGCAGCACTTCCCTGTAGATGCGTTCGTCGATCGTCTGCGCCGCGGGGCGCGGGCGCTCGATGGTGACAAGACCCTCGCGTCGCAGGTCGCCCAGGATCACCCGCGTGATGTTGAGCGGCAGCTTGAGGTGGGCCGCGACATCCGCCACCGGTGTGGGCCTGCGGCACACCGACAGCACGGTGCGATGCTCCGGGATCAGGTCCGCGATCTCGTGGGAACCGCCGACCGTGGTGACGATGGCCACCAGGTCGAACGTCTCGCCACGCGGTCGCGCCCTGCCTCCGGTCAGCCCGAAGAGCCGGATCAGCGGCCCGGGATCCTCCCCGGTCACGGTCTTGCGCCGTTCCAGGCGGGTGCCGGTGCCGCTCCCCTCGGCTGAGAGGAGAGGTGCTCCCCGACCCGCTTGACCATGAGCGCCATCTCGTAGGTGACCATGCCCAGCTCGGCGTCACCCGAGGCGAGCACGGCCAGCCGGGCGCCCTGGCCCGCCGCGGTGACGAACAGGAAGCCACCCTCCAACTCGATGATGGTCTGCCGTACGCCACCCAGGCCGAAGTGCCGTCCCGCGCCCATGGCGAGGCTGTGGCTGCCGGCGGAGATGGCGGACAGGTGCTCGGAGTCCTCCCGCGTCAGCTCCCGGGACCCGCCCATGGCCAGCCCGTCGGCGGACAGCACGATGGCGTGCCGGATGCCGGGGACCCGCTGGGTGAGGTCGTCGAGGAGCCAGCTCAGTTCACTTCTGGCGTCAGGCATCGGGTTGGTCGTCCTTTCGATTCCACACGTCGTGCTCCTGCTCCGTCTGGCCGCGACCCTGCTGCCAGCCACGTTGCATGGACGACATGATCTGTGCAAGCTCCTCCGGCGAGCGCACCGAGACCGCGCTGCGGTCCGTGCGCCGCGCGGCGCGCAGCTGAGGAGCCATGTTGGCTTGAGGTACGCGCATGGGCAACCCGTCGAGGTCCTCGTCGGCCTCCTGGGCGGGCACCGTGCGGCTCCACTCTACGGATGGGCCGGGGGATCCGGCTGAGCCGCCCCCTCGCCTGGAAATCGGTCCGGTACTCGGCTCGGCGACGGCCTCGCTCCCCGGCCAGGTCGCCGGTCCGTTCCCCAGCCCATTGTTCCCTAGCCCATCGCTAGCCGGGCCGGGTGCCGGCCTCGGCACGGGGCCGGCCTCGAACCAGGTCGCGCGCTCGGGCTCCGGAGCGGGGACGGGCGCGTCCGGCGAGCCGTCCGGGTCTGCCGAGACCCCGTGGCCGCCGGGGTCGCCGGGGACCTCTCGGCCGTTCACGGCCTCCGCCCCGCGAGCGGGGAAGGCATCCGAGGCGGAGAAGGCATCCGAGGCGACCGGGGAGAAGGGCTCCGGAGAGAACGGCTCCGGGGACAGGGAGACCACGCGGGGCCGGGCCTCGGCGGGCGCGGTGCCGATCGCGCGCATGGGCCTGGGCGCGCGACCGCCGTGGCCCACCGGGTGCGCCGCGGCGACGGCCAGGGCCTCGGCGTTGGCGAGCAGCGCCGTGGGGAGCAGCAGGATCGCGGTGGTCCCGTCGTACGGCGAGCGGCGCAGCATGATCTTGATGTTGTGCCGGGCCGCGAGCCTGGACACCACGAACAGGCCGAGCCGGTCGCTGTCGGCCAGGTCGAACTCCGGCGGGTTGACCAGCCGGGCGTTGAGCTCGTCGAGGGTGTCCTGGTTCATCCCCAGGCCCCGGTCCTCCACCTCCAGCGCGAAGCCGTTGGCCGCCGTCATGCTGCGGACGTGCACGGTCGTGTCGGGCGGGGAGAAGACGGCGGCGTTCTCCACCAGTTCGGCGATCAGGTGGATCACGTCGGTGACCGCGGCGCCGACCAGCAACGGGGAGTCCGGCATCGGCGCGACGGTGACGCGGGTGTAGTCCTCGACCTCCAGCACCGCCGCCCGTACGACGTCGAACAGCGGCACGGGGTCGCGCCAGCGGCGGGCGGGGGCGGAGTCGGACAGGATGATGAGGTTCTCCGCGTGCCGCCGCATGCGGGTGGTCAGGTGGTCGAGCTTGAAGAGGTCTTCCAGGACCTCCGGATCGTCGACCCGGCGCTCCATGGTGTCGAGCAGCGCGAGCTGGCGATGCAGCAGCGCCTGGTTGCGCCAGGCCAGGTTGAGGAAGACCTGGGCGACGCCCTTGCGCAGCGTCGCCTGGCCCACCGCGGCCTCGACCGCGGTGCGGCGTACGGCGGAGAACGCGTTCACCACGCGATCGACCTCGGCGGTGTGGGCCGGGTCGAGGCCGGGGGCCTCTGTGGCCGGGTCGACGTCGTCGCCGCGGCGCAGCCGCTCGACCAGCCGGGGCAGTCGTTGTTCGGCGAGTTCGACCGCGGACGCCTGAAGCCGTCTGAGCTCGCTGATCAGCGACTGGCCGAACCGGTACGACAGCGCCACCGACGCGACCACCGCGGCCAGGCCCAGGATCAGGACCAGCCAGATCCGCCAGTACGCCCCGGTCTTCTGATCCTCGGCCTCCACCGAGGTGCGGCCCAGCTCGGCGTGCGTGTCGAGGTTGATCGCGCTGAGGAGGGTCTCGGCGTCGGCCTTCCACTCGTCGGGGTCCACCGGCGGCGATCCGTTGGTGTCCCAGTTGAACAGCCGGTCTTCCACCGTCAGCAGCCGCTTGTACGGGGCGCTGGCGACCAGCTTGTCGTAGTTCTCCCGCAGTTCGGGGCCCGCGTCACGTTCGGCGTTGGCCCAGACGAGCCGGCGGCTGGTCATGGCGGCGACGAACGAGGCACGGTCCGTGGGGGACATCTTGCGGCGCACGATCGTGCTGGTGAGCACGGCGTGCTCCTGGCCCAGGTATTCCGCCGCGGAGCTGTAGGCCGCCATGCCGCGCACCGCGCGGTAGGACGAGAGGCTGCTCAACGCGTCGTAGTCGGTGAATTGCCGGTTGGCGATGCTGATCAGGTTGCTGTACGCGTCGATGATCTTCAGCGGCGGGGACAGCGCGCCCTCGTCCGCGCGCTCGCGCAGCGACTGGAGGCCGTCGAGGGCCCGTACCAGCTCCCGCACCTCGGCCGGGGTGTCGTCCTCCGACCCTTCGCCACCGGTGCCGATGGATCCGATGGCCTCGCGCAGCCGCGCGACCTTGCCGTCGGTGATCGGCCGCTGCTCGGCCAGCAGCGGGTAAGCACCGGTGCTGCGCGGCGCCGCCGCCGAAAGCTGCCGCTCCTGCTGCAGCTCGATGATCAGCTCCAGGACCGGCGACCCGATGGCGTCCCACCGGTCCTGCCTCTGGGAGACCGCGGCGATCTCATCCACACTGGAGTAGGCGATGAACCCCCATAAGGCGATCATCGAGACCAGCGGAAGCAGCAGGATCCTCAGCAGTTTGGTGCGGATCGGCGGAGGCGAGCTCATCCATCGTGTCCAATTCCGCGCGTAGTGGTGCGCCGCTAGGCAGTCGTGAACTGGTAGCGGCCCCCCAGGATGCCCGCCACGACTGATACGCCTGTGGTGCGTCCACTATGCCGATGGGGCAGATGTACTTCAAGCTCCAGATGTGAAGATTCGTGCACAATGGCGGGTTGACTCTTTGTCAGTGCACGGTTCGTGATCGTGACGGTTTGCGGCTGACGCACAGTGACGAGCGTGGATGCCGCCGCGGCCCGGATCGCCGACGGGCTCGGGGGTTTGGCGTAAAAGCCTTCCATCCACCGGGAGAGCGCTATCCGAGAGATCGGACCAGAGCTATGTTTCAGGCGCCTGATTCCCTCCGGCCCGTCCCGAAGGAGTTGCGTACATGCCTGAAACCCTCGTTCCTACGCCGAAAAGGAGAACGAGCCGTCGCGTCGTCGCGCTGCTGACCGCCGTCGCCGCCCTTCTCTTAGGACTCCCCGCGACCCCCGCTCTCGCCGGCGCGGCCCGCCCGGTGGTGCGGGTGGAGGCCGGTCTGCTCAAGGGCGCCGTGGCCGATCGCGTGGACCGGTTCCTGGCCGTACCGTACGCGCAGCCGCCGGTCGGCGACCTGCGCTGGAGCGCACCCCGCCCGGCCCGCGCGTGGACAGGCGTCCGCGACGCCGCCGAGTGGGGCAACCGCTGTCCCGCCGCGGCCAGCACCAACGGACCGCGCTCCGAGACCGAGGACTGCCTGTACCTCAACGTGTTCAGGCCCGCCGGCACCAAGGCCGGGCAGCGGCTGCCCGTGCTGTTCTGGATCCACGGCGGCGGCCTGGTCAACGGCTCAGGCAACCAGCACGACGGCAGCCTGATCGCCCGGCTCGAGAACGTCGTGGTGGTGAGCATCAACTACCGCCTGGGCGTGTTCGGCTTCCTGGCCCACCCGGCGCTCACCCGGGAGGCCGGTCAGTCCGGCAACTACGGCTTCCTCGACCAGCAGGCGGCGCTGCGCTGGGTGCGGCGCAACATCGGCGCCTTCGGCGGCGACCCCCGCCAGGTCACCATCGACGGCGAGTCGGCCGGCGGGTTCTCCGTCTGCGGCCACCTCACCGCCCCCGGATCGAGCGGGCTCTTCAACCGCGCCATCATCCAGAGCGGCGCCTGCGTCAGCCAGCCCGTCAGCCAGGGGGAGCAGTCCGGCACCTCCATCGCCGGCCAGCTCGGCTGCGCCGACGACGCGACCGCCGTCGCCTGCCTGCGCGCGCTGTCCCCGGCGCGGCTCGTCGACGGGCCGCAGTTCAGCTCGTTCGTGCACGGCGGCCCGGTGTTTCCTGAGGCTGCCGGTGACGCCGTCCGTGCGGGTCACTTCCAGCGCGTCCCCCTGATCGTGGGCTCCACCCGCGACGAGGGCCGTACGTTCGCGCAGGGCAACCTGGACTGGACCCAAACGCAGTACGAGAACTTCGTCCGATCCCTGTACGGCGGCAACGCCGACGCCATCCTGCGCCGGTATCCCTGGCCGGCGACGCCGGACCGGTTCACCGGCGCGTACCTGGCGGCGGCGATCTTCACCGACTCGGGGTTCATCGCCGGTCTGGGCGGCTGCCCGACGCTCAAGTTCATCAAGGACCTGTCCGCCTACACCCGCGTGTTCGCCTACCGGTTCGACCACCGTACGGGGCCCGGCCTCACCCCCGAGCCGGTCGGGTACGAGTGGGGCGCCGGGCACGCCGCCGAGCTGGCCTACCTGTGGCCGAGCTTCGACAACGGCACACCGATCGCGCCCACCTTCGACGCGGCCGAGCGCCGGCTGGCGGCGGACATGGTGCACTACTGGGGCTCGTTCACCCGGCTCGCCCGGCCGCAGGCGCCGTACGCGTCACCGTGGCCGGACTACAACCGCACCTCGCGCGTCATGTCACTGCGCGCGGGCGGACGCTCGGTGATGGTCCCGGCCACCGAGATGGCCACCGAGCACAACTGCGACCTGTGGGACGCGCTCTGACCGCTTCTATCGGTGCGACTCCTGTTGGTAGACCAGGGCCGGGGCGACCACCCCGGCCCTGGGCGGGGTACATGCTGCTGTGACTAGCCGAGCAGGGAGCGGACATACTCGCCGATCGGCTGGGTCGGCCGGCCGATGAGCTCGCTCAGCGTGCCGGGAGTGTCGGCGAGCCAGCCACGGGAGATGTTGACGTCCACGTCGGCCATGAGCGCCGCGAACGGAGCCGGAAGACCGGCGCCGGCCAGAACACCCGCGAAGTCGTCCTTCGGCAGGTTCTGGTAGGCGACCTCCTTGCCGGTGACCTTGGAGATCTCGGCGGCCAGGTCGGCGAGCGTCCAGGCGGTGTCGCCGCCCAGCTCGTAGATCTTGCCGTCGTGGCCCTCTCCGGCCAGCACGGCGGCCGTGGCGGCGGCGTAGTCCGCGCGCGAGGCGGAGGCGATCCGGCCGTCGCCGGCGGCGCCGTAAACCGCGCCGAGCTGGGGAGCGCCCGCGATCGACTGCTCGTAGTTCTCGTGGTACCAGTTGTTGCGCAAGATCGTGTACGTCACGCCGGACGCCTTGATGTAGTCCTCGGTCGCCTTGTGGTCGGCGGCGAGGCCGGCCTCGGTGACGTCGGCCTTGGGCGCGCTGGTGTAGGTGAGCGTGGCGCCGGCCGCCTTGGCCGCGTCGACGACCGCCGAGTGCTGCTGGAGCCGGTTGCCCTCGGTGCCGGAGATGAGCAGCACCTTGCCGGCGCCCTCGAACGCGCTCTTGAGCGTCTCGGGCCGGTCATAGGACGCTTCGCGGACCTCGACGCCGAGATCCGCGGCCTTCTCCGGGGTACGCGCCGCCGCGACGATCTGCCCGGCGGGAACCCGCTTCTTGAGCTCCTCGACCACCAGCCGGCCGAGGTGTCCGCTGGCTCCGGTTACCACGATCATGATTACTCCCTCTCAGTACGAACTAGCGGTTAGTACTTTCTATCAGAAAGCACTGTAAGCTAGCACGCATGGAGGAGTTCGAGAACCTGGTGGCCGACGTCTTCTCGCGCAAGTGCACCTCTCGCTCGGTGCTGGAGACGATCACCGGCCGCTGGGCGATCCTGGCGCTGGTGGCCCTCTACGAGGGGCCCTACCGCTTCAACGCGCTGCGCCGCCGCGTCGACGGGGTGAGCGAGAAGATGCTGTCCCAGACCCTCCAGACCCTGGAACGCGATGGCATGGTGCTGCGGGTGGCCGAGCACACGATTCCGCCCCGGGTCGAATACAGCCTCACCTCGCTGGGTCGCGAGGCCGCCGAGCGGCTGATCCCCCTCATCACCTGGCTGGAGGACCGCATGCCCGACGTCGTGACCGCCCGCGAGGGCTACCAGGGCCGTTAGGGCGCGCGGGCACATCCGCTCGCCGTCCGCGCCGGGTGTCCGCGCGTCATCCGCGCCGGCAGGTCAGCTAGCCGTACGTGCCTCTGGCAGCAGGGCGAAGCCCGCCCCGAAGTCGCGGTTGATCGGCAACGTGACCACCACCAACTCCTTCCTGGCCACCTCGACGCCCTGGATCTTGCAGGCGATGGCGGCTGTGCAGTCGCCCCCGGTCAGGCCCATCAGCCGGCCGCCGCGGACCCTGGCCTGCACCATCGTGAGATGCAGGATGAGGTCCACGCCGAAGGTCAGCCGGCCAACCGGCCGGCCGTTGACCTGTACCTCGACATAGGGCTCGTGGTGGGAGACGACCTCGTGCTCGGCCAGCGGCACGACCTTTCCCATGCCCGGGTTGTCCAAGGTGCTGCGGGCAGCGGCGCGCAGGCTGCGGTACTTCGCCCAGCCGCCCAGCAGCACCGACCCCACGTCGATGCCGCCGAGCAGGTCGGCGCCCGCCTCCGCGGCCCGGCGCGCCAGCTCGCCGGGCGGCGTCTGGACCTGCCGGTTGATCTCGTCGAGCACCCGGCGGGCGTCCACGGCCCGCGCGAGCTCCTGGGCCGCCTGTCTCGGGTCGGCGTAGAGCAGCAGGTCGGCGGTGCTGGGGTGGGTGATTAAGGTAACGGTCACCGTACGATCTCCCTGATCTCCTGCCGGCCCGGGTCGTGGTGGCAGACGAAGTCGAGGTTGAGCGAGGGCGCGAACTCACGGATCTGCAAGCTCGGCGAGAGGTCGGCGTACGGGACGCAGACCACGGAGGGCGTCGTGGAGGTCCGCCGGCCGCGGCGGGCGCGGCGCAGCGCCCAGACCACTACGCCCACCGCCACGAGCGCGCCCACCAGCAAGCCGGGCAGCGGCGTGCTCGATGAGTCGGTTTCCCGCGAGTCGATGTCGCTGACCCGCGGCGACTCGTCGGTGCCGGAGGGGGTGACGTCCGGGCTCGCGGGGTCGGTTGGCGTGGGCCCCGCTGTCAGGGTGACGGTGACGGAGCTGCCGCGGTCGACGATGGTGCCGGCGGCCGGATCCTGCTCGCTCACGCGGCCCGAGTCCCCGCTGCCGACGACGAGCGTGAGCCCCAGGCTCTGAAGCTGCCGCCGCGCCACGTTCGCGCTGAGCCCGTTCAGGTCGGGGACCTCGACGCGGTCGTCCGGCGTTGGGGACGTCGGTGTGGGGGGACGCAGGGTCAGTGTCACGGTGCTGCCGCTGGGCACCTGCGTGCCGGCGGCGGGATCCTGGGCGTCCACCACGCCCGTCCCGTCTCCCTCGGTCACCGACGGGACGAGCCCCTTGTCGCGGATCTTCTTCTCCGCCGTGTCCCGCTGGTCGCCCACGACGTCCGGGACCGCCACGGTCGGCGCCTGCAGGTCGATGGTGACGGTGGAGCCGCAGTTCGCGAGCTCCTCGCTGGTGGGGGTCTGGTCGGTGACCGTCCAGTCGGCCGCCGCGTCGGAAGGTGTGGACTCCGTGTCGAAGCCACCCTGGGCCAGCGCGGCGACCGCGCTGTCCCGGGTCATCCCCATGACGTTCGGCACCGGCCCGGGGCGGGTGCCGTCATGCGTCTCGCTGTTCCATTCGGACAGCGTCGGGCAGGACGGTTCGGCCGTCGGCCCCACCACCTCCGTTGCCCCGGCCGTCGGCTCCGCCGCCCCCGCTGCCCCGGCCGTTGCCGGGCTCAGCCCGATCACGCACGCGGCCATCAGCACCATCACGCTCGCGGCAAGTACGTAGGCCATCAGGCCGTACCGGCGCATCGCCACCTCCCCGGCTCAGGGCTTTGACGCTAGGCGCGCAGCTCGGCCGGGTCATGAGTAGGCCTCTACTCAACTTGCGGGGCGACCTTTCCGCAGGGCCAGGGCCAGGGCAGGGCCGCCGGAGGGAATCAGCGGGAAGGCTCCTTCGCGGGCGCGGGGACGGCGGTGTGCGTCGTCCCGGTGGCGGCGGCCGGCCGTCGGCCGGGGATGAACGACATGATCACCAGAGCGATGAGGGCCATGACGGCGCCGAGGGCCAGGACGACGCGGAAACCGTTCTGGGAGGGGACGATCACGGGGCCGAGGGACATGGTCAGCTGGGCCAGGATGGCGCCCGAGACGGCGCTGGAGATCGAGGTGCCGATCGAGCGCATCAGCGTGTTGAGGCTGTTGGCGGCGGCCGTCTCGGACAGGGGTACGGCGGCCATGATGAGCGCGGGCATGGCCCCGTACGCCAGGCCGATGCCGGCCCCGATGACCGCGGAGACGAGCACGAGCTGCCAGATCGCGGACATCAGCACAGTGCCCAGGCCGTAGCCGGCGGCGACCACGACGGCGCCGACCATCAGCGTCGTCTTGGGACCCCTGGCCCTGGAGATGCGCGCGGACAGCGGTGCTGTGGCCATCATCACCAGGCCCGACGGACCCATCACCAGGCCCGCGACCAGCATCGACTGGCCCAGCCCGTAGCCGGTGGCCTCGGGCAGCTGCAGCAGCTGGGGGAGTACCAGGGACATCGCGAACATCGCGAACCCGAACACGGCGGAGGCGAGGTTCGTGAGCAGCACCTGACGGCGCGCGGTGGCGCGCAGGTCCACCAGCGGCTGCCTGGTACGCAGCTCCCACCAGCCCCACAGCAGCAGGACGACGACCGAGACCGCGAACAGCCCGATGGTCCGGCCGCTGGTCCAGCCCCAGCCGGCGCCCTGGGAGATGGCCAGCAGCAGGCACACCAGCGCGGCCGACAGTCCGGCCGCGCCCACCAGGTCGAAGCGTCCCCCGCTGCGGACACTGGACTCGGGTACGAGCGTGAGCACGAGCACGGCGGCCACGGCGCCGAATCCCGCCGCAGTCCAGAACAGCACGTGCCAGTCGGTGCGCTCGGCCAGGAAGGCGGCCGCGGGCAGGCCGAGCGCGCCGCCCACGCCGAGTGAGGCGCTCATCAGCGCGGTGGCCGAGCCGAGGCGTTCGGCCGGCAGTTCGTCGCGCATGATGCTGATGCCCAGGGGGATGACGCCGGCCGCCAGCCCCTGCAGGACCCGTCCGACGACCATCGGCGCCAGGGAGTCGCTGAGGGCGGCGACGGTGGAGCCGGCCACCAGCAGGGTCAGGCTGATGAGCAGCATGAGCCGCTTGCCGTACATGTCGCCCAGTCGTCCCATGACCGGGGTGGCGACGGCGCCGGCGAGCAGCGTCGCGGTGATCGCCCAGGTGGCGTCGGAGGGCGAGGCGCTCAGGAGCCGGGGGAGCTGGGGGATCAGCGGGATCACGAGGGTCTGCATCAGCGCGACCACGATCCCGGCGAAGGCCAGCACCACCACGACGGCATTGGTCCGCGGCGGGCCGGGCGGCTCGGCCTCGAAGGGCTGAGCTTGTGCATGGCGCATGGAAAGGTCTCCGTCCGAGCGGCCGGATATCAGCGATCCGGTCACAACTTAAATCAACTGTTTGACTTAAATTAGCAGGGCCGGTTGACTGGGCGCGTACCGAGGGCCGAATTCGAGGAGGACGTACGGTGAGCCAGAGCCAGGACCAGCAGGCGTTGAGCTACCCGCTTTCCAGAGAAGGGGCGCTGGAGCCGCCGGCGGAGTGGGCGCGGCTGCGGCAGGAGTGCCCGGTCGCGCGGGTGACGCTGCCCAGCGGGGACGAGGCGTCGCTGCTCACGCGCTACGCGGATGTCAAGCAGGTGCTGTCCGACCCGCGCTTCACCCGGCAGCTGAGCGCCGACGACGCGGCCCGGATCTCCGACAGCGAGTCGGGCGGCGTGTTCAACAGCGAGATGGCGACGGCGCTCCCGCAGAGCGGCGAGGGCCATCTGCTGTGGCGGCGGATGATCACCAAGTGGTTCACGGCCAAGCGGATGAACGCGCTGCGGCCGGGGATCGAGGCGATGGCCGAGCAGCTCATCGACGACATGGTGCGGCAGGGTCAACCGGCCGATCTCAAGGCGAGCCTGGGCTTCCCGCTGCCGGTCTGGGTGATCTGCGACATGCTCGGGGTCCCCGACTCGGACCGCGACAGGTTCTCCTACTGGTCCGACTCGCTGCTCAACCTGACCCGCTACACGCAGGCGGAGACCGAGGCGGCGCAGGCCGAGTTCGTGGCGTACATGGCCGGCCACATCGCCGCCAAGCGCGAGGAGCCGGGCGACGACCTGCTCAGCGAGCTCATCACGGGCACCGACGCCGAGGGCGGCAAGATGTCCGACGCGGCGCTGGTGGCCACCGGCATGGGCCTGCTGGTCGCCGGGCACGAGACCACCGCGAACATGATCGCGAAGATGATGGCCATGCTGCTGACCGACCGGAGCCGCTGGGAGCGGCTGCTGGCCGATCGGTCGCTGGTCCGCACCACGGTGGAGGAGGCCCTGCGCTTCGACGCCAACCTCGGGTTCGGGATGCCGCGCTACATCGGCGAGGAGGTCGAGGTCGGCGGCACCCTCCTGCCGCGCGGCACCACGGTGCTGTGCGACATGGCCGCGGCCAACCGGGACGAGAGCGCGTTCGACGGGGCCGGCGAGATGGACCTCAGCCGCAGCCCGAACCCACACCTGGCCTTCGGCGCCGGGGCTCATTCGTGCCTCGGCCAGCCGCTGGCCCGTACCGAGCTGCAGGCGGTGCTCGACGTGCTGCTGCGCAAGCTGCCCTCCCTGGAGCTCGCCGTCACGGCCGAGGAACTGCGCCGGGTCGAAGGGCTCGTCGTCGGCGGACTGAGCGAGCTTCCAGTACGGTGGTGACCTGATGGAGAGAACCGCCCGGGCCGAGCGCGTGAGCGCGACGCGAGAGCAGATCCTGACGGCGGCGGAGCGGCTGTTCGCCGAGCACGGGGTCTTCGCCGTGTCCAACCGCCAGGTCAGCGAGGCCGCCGGCCAGGGCAACACGGCGGCGGTCGGTTACCACTTCGGCACCAAGGCGGATCTCGTACGCGCCATCGTGCGCAAGCACACCGAGCCGATGGAGCGGCTGCGCCTGCGGATGCTGGCCGAGACGGCCGGCTCCACGGACGCGCGGGACTGGGTGGGCTGCCTGTTGCGCCCGATCACCGAGCACCTGGGCGCTTTGGGAAACCCCACCTGGTTCGCCCGGTTCAGCGCCCAGGTGATGACCGATCCCGCGCTGCGCGAGATCATGATCGAGGAGACGATCAGCTCGCCGTCCCTGCGCCAGGCGATCGACGGGCTCAACCGGTGTCTTCCCGACCTGCCGCTGGAGGTACGCCTCGAACGCGGTGACATGGCGCGTCAGCTGATGGTGCACATGATCGCCGAGCGCGAGCGCGCGCTCGCCGAAGGCACCTCCACACCCCGGTCCAGCTGGCACGACGCCGCGACCGGGCTGATCGACGCGATCGTCGGTCTCTGGCTGGCTCCGGTCACGCCCCGCTCGTAACCGCTGGACCGTTCAGGCAAGGCTCACCGCACCTGAACGGTCCAGTGACGTGCGGTACTTAGTCCGATCTGAGGCGAAAGCTGTTTGATCGTGCGTAATTAGGCCCTCCTCGATCGGCGTAAGCCGGGTTACATTCACGTTAATTTGCCCTCTCTTATCCCCCTGAGCAGAACGAAGGGAGAGGCATGAGAACGAGAACCGCGCTCGCCGCCCTGACCGCTGCGGCGATCCTCATGCCGGCCGCCGCCGCCAACGCCACCGGGACCGTCACTGTCACTGAGACCGTGGGCATCGCGGCTCCGCCGCCCGACAGCCAGTTCCAGAAGGTGACGCTGAACGACAATCCGGGTGAGCCCATGGACCTGGCGGTGTTACCAGATTCGAGGGTCCTGCACACCACCCGGCCCGGTGTGGTCTGGTTGCACGATCCGAAGACCGGTCTCAACACGGAGGCCGCCCGGCTAAACGTCTATCGGCACGACGAGGAGGGACTGCAGAGCATCGCCCTCAGCCCCGGCTTCGGCAAGGGCTCCAAAGCCGACGACTGGGTCTACCTCTACTACTCCCCGCCGCTCAACACTCCCATCGACGACCCGGCGACGCCGGACTTCAACGAGGGCGACGCCCCGGTCACCGGCACACCGGCGGACTTCGCGCCGTTCAACGGGCTGATCAGGCTGTCCCGCTTCCGCTTCACCGGCACCACGATCGACCTCCGTACCGAGCAGCGCATCCTCGACGTGCCGGTGAACCGCGGCATCTGCTGCCACGTCGGCGGGGACATCGTCTTCGACGCCGACGGCAACCTCTACCTGTCCACCGGCGACGACACGAACCCGTTCTCCTCCGACGGCTACAACCCCATCGACGAGCGGCCCGACCACAACCCCGCCTTCGACGCCCAGCGCAGCGCCGGCAACACCAACGACCTGCGCGGCAAGGTCCTTCGCATCAAGGTCCGCGCCGACGGGTCCTACACGATTCCGCGCGGCAACCTGTTCCCGCCCGGCATGGCGCGCACCCGGCCGGAGATCTACGCGATGGGCCTGCGCAATCCCTTCCGCATCGAGCTCAACCGGTCCACGGGCGAGCTCTACGTCGCCGACTACTCGCCCGACGCGCGGGAGGCCGATCCCCAGCGCGGCCCGTCGGGGACCGGCAAGTGGACGGTGATCCGCAAGGCCGGTAACTACGGCTGGCCGTACTGTGCGACGGCGCGGCTCCCGTACGTCGACTACGACTTCGCGACCGGTACGTCAGGCGCGGCGTTCAACTGCGCCGCGCCGGTCAACGAGTCGCCGCACAACACCGGCCTGCGCGCGCTGCCACCGGTGACGCAGCCGAACGTGTGGTACTCCTACGGGGCTTCAGCGGAGTTCCCGCAGCTGGGCACCGGCGGCATCGGGCCGATGGCCGGTCCGGCGTACCACTTCGACCCGCGTAACACGCGCGGCCGGACTGCCGTGGGGTGGCCGAAGTACTTCGACGGCGTTCCGCTCTTCTACGAGTGGACCCGCGACTACGTCAAGGCGTTCCACCGTGACGGGCGGATCGAGGACGTGCTGCCCTCGTTCGTCTTCGACAACCCGATGGACATGGAGTTCGGCCCTGATGGCGCGCTCTACGTGCTGGAGTACGGCGACGGCTACTTCCAGGAGAACCCGGACGCCCAGCTCGCGCGCTACGACTACATCGGCAACACCGGCAACCACACTCCCGTCCCGGCCGCCGCCGGCTCGCCGACCGACGGCCACGCGCCCCTGACCGTCCGCTTCACCAGCGCGGGTACGACCGACCCCGACGGCGACAGGCTCCGCTACGCCTGGGACTTCGACGCCGACGGCAAGGTCGACTCCCGCAGCCCCGAGGCGTCGTACACCTACCAGAAGAACGGCCTCTACAACGCCACGCTCAAGGTCACCGACACCGCCGGCATGTCCGCGGCGACATCGGTACGGATCGTGGTCGGCAACGCCGCGCCGGTCGTGGAGCTGATCCGGCCCGCCGAAGGGCAGGCGTTCCACTTCGGCGACGTCGTCGAGTTCGAGGTGCGGGTCACCGACGACCAGCCGGTGGACTGCGCCAAGGTGACCGTGGACTACATCCTCGGCCACGACGACCACGGCCACCCGCAGACCACGGCCCGCGGCTGCACGGGCTCCATCCAGACCACCTTGCCGAGCGGACACGATCCGGAGACCGACCATCTCACCGGCGTCTTCGTCGCCGGCTACACCGACCCCGGCGGCACCGACCTGCCCCCGCTGACCGGCAGCGACCAGGTCGTCCTCCAGCCCACACGTTAGGAGTTCTCCCATGTGCTACGGCTACGGTCCCAGCAGGCGCTCCCTGCTCGCCGCGGGCCTCGGACTCGGGGCGGCCGCGCTGGCCGCCGCTTCGCCCGCCGCCGCGGCGACGCCGCCGCACCACTCCGGCGGGGAGCGCATCCCGCCGAACCAGATCAGCATCCAGCTCTGGACGGTACGCGACGACCTCGCCCAGAACTACGATGCCACGCTCACCTATCTGGCCGAGACCGGCTACCCGAAGGTCGAGCTGGCGCTCGGCTACTTCGGTCGTACCGCCCAGCAGCTGCGCCAGTTCCTCGACGGGATCGGCATCCGGGCCAGCTCCAGCCACGACGGCCTCACCACCGACCAGGCCGGTCTGGACACGAAGATCTCCAACGCGCTGACCCTCGGCCAGTCCTTCATGGTCGTGCCCTACCTGAACTCCACCAGCGAGGACGAGTGGAAGGCGTGGGCCGAGCGCATGAACGTCGAGGCGCGGGCCGCCCGCTCGGCCGGGCTGCGCTACGGCTACCACAACCACGCCCACGAGTTCACCACCGACCTCGGCGGCGGTAAGACGCCCTGGGACGTGCTCACCGCCGAGCTCGATCCGCATCTGGTCCATCTGGAGATCGACCTCTATTGGGCGGTCACCGGCGGCGTCGGGCGCGGGGCCCCCGATCCGGTGCGCTTCGCGCTCGACGTCATCCGCAGGGCGCCGCAGCGGGTGCTGCAGTTCCACGTCAAGGATCGAGCGCCCGACGGCGACATGGCCGACCTCGGCACCGGGACCATCGACTTCCGGCGCATCTTCGACAAGCACCGCGTGTTGGAGTACATCGTGGAGAACGACACTCCCGATGTGACTCCCCGGCGTACCGCCGAGGTCGGATATCGCTACCTGCGGAAGGTGCGGTTCTAGAACCTGGTGGTGGTGGTGGCCCAGGTGGCCTGATGCGACGGGTTGTTCAGGTCGAACGTGGTGCCGGACAGGCGCCTGTCCGGGCCGAGCGAGCCCTCGTATCGGCCTCTGGGTCCGTTCGACCAGCCGATGGTGAAGAAGATGTGCGTGCCGTCCACCGCCCCCTCCTCGATCGTCCCGACGCCGCCAGGCCAGGAGGCGGTCCCGAACAGCCGCCCGTTCCCGTCCTGAGTGACGTTCATCGCCACCGCGAACCCGCTGCTCTGGATGAAGTTCCCGCAGTGGGCCGGCTCGCCCGAGGTGCCCCGAGCCTTCGATGCCGTGAATGCGGGAGGTAATCAGACGATCATCACGATTTATCGGCCTGCCGGCTCTGCCGAATAGCCGCCGTGGTGTCGGCCGAGGGTTGGCTCAGCCGCCGCGCCGCGACGACCAGCAGGACCATCGCGCCTACGGTGAAGAGGGCGTTGCTGGCCAGGTCCACCGGAAGGCCGGGCGGTGGGTTTCCAGGGAGCGGGATGACTCTCCACGGGAAGGAGTGCCAGGCGTAGGTCAGCATGGCCCCGCCGGCGAGTGCCAGCCGGTGGGCCTGCGACCAGCCCGCGCGGCGTGACCAGCGGACCAGCACGGTGACCGCGGTCACGAACAGCGCCAGATAGAGGAGCATGCTGAGCCACGCGGGGAGGGGGATCGCCTCTGCCAGCCAGGGCGACAGGCCGGTGGGGTCGACCGCGTACAGCAGGACGAAGACGGTTCCGGCGATCAGGGCGAAGGTGCCGGCGACCCACGGGCTGGGGGCGCGGCCGGGCAGGGGAGTGGCATCGGTGCTGTGCCTGGGGAGGCGCAGGCCGACGACGATGATCGCGGCGATGGCGACTCCGGCGCCGATGAGCTGGGGCGGGGAGGCGAAGTCGGTGAGGGCGATGGCGGCGATGGCGCCGCCCAGGACGACGACCCCGTATAGCACGCTCGTGACCGTGAGGCCGATCTTGCCCAGCCACGGTGTGGTGCGCCGCGAGCCGGCGAGGGTCTCCGCGACCGCGATCGGGACGCTGATGCTGAACACCGTGTGTACGCCCACCATGAACATCGTCCACGGCCCGGCCAGGCCGAGCGCGGGGATGAAGCCGTAGTCGAGGATGCGGAAGCCGGACCAGTTCGGGTTCCAGAGTGTCTGGGTGACGAAGGCCTCCTCGATCATGCCGTAGGCCAGCGCGAAGATCATCATGGTGGGCCAGCCGCGTCCGGTGCGGCGGGCGAACTCGCGGATGAGGAGGGCGCCGCAGCCGTACAGGGGGATCAGGGCGAGCAGGTTGCCCACGTCGGTGATCGACATGTTGCCCATCAGGTATTCGCCCGTCAGCGGTGCCAGGAAGAGCAGCCAGACGGCGGGTGCCAGGCGAGGTAGTAAGGCTCCTTGGGTCATGACTCCTGGATACCATCAATTGGTGCAAATTTACAACAGTGTAAAAATATTCTGATGTAAGATCACACCTTATGGAGGAGACACGGCGTGAACGCAAGAAGCGGCAGACCAGGCAACTGCTCATCCGCGCGGCCGTCCGGCTGTTCGCCGAGCAGGGCTACGAGGAGACCACCGGCGCGCAGATCGCCGCGGCGGCGGACGTGTCCACCAAGACGTTCTTCAACTACTTCCCCAGCAAGGAGGACGTGCTGTTCGCCGAGGTCGAGCAGTACTACGGGCTGGCGCTGGAGGTGATCGCCGACCGCGCGCCGGACGACACGGTGCCGCAGGTGCTGCGCAGGACCTATGACCAGGTCATCGCCAACTACCTCCGCCAAGGGCCGGGGATCGAGGACCCAGAGCTGGCGGAGGTTTACCAGAGGGTGCTCGCGACCGTTCCCGCCGTGCAGGCCAAGGCCTTGCTCATGACGTTCGACGCGCAGCGCCGGATCGCCGGCGCGTTGCTGGCGGCATTCCCCGACCGGCTGGACCCCATCAGCGCCGCGTCGGCGACCGGCGCGTTCATGGGCGCGGTGCAGGCGGCTGGGCTGGCCAGCCTGGAGACGTACGGCGAGTCGGAGCAGGACTATCTGGCGTCGACCCGGCGGGCCGTGGACATCGCCATACAGGGCCTGGAATCGCTGTGATGGACAAGGGGGGCGTCCAGGCGGAACCGGCGGTCGGCCACCGGAAGGGGCCATGTTGCCGATCGGGACGCGTAGCACGTTGCCGATTCGGACGTTTTCAGACCGAAAACTGGGTGGCATCCTCACGGTTGTAGGAAACCTGTTCGCAACAATCCTGGCGAGCGGCCATAAATCGCTGCTCGCGGGCCGGGATCCCTCCGCCGCGACAGGTCCTGTCCGCCGTACTCGCGCATCATTCACACCGTGGGGTGATTCACCATGCCCGCAGCCAGGGGCCTTCCCCTCGCCGGTCTTCGGGTCATCGACCTGGCCGATGGCAAGGCCGAGATGTGCGGCCGCTTCCTCGCCGACCTCGGCGCCGACGTCATCCGTGTCGAGCCGCCCGGCGGCGCGCCGACCCGTCACCGCGAACCGGTCCACGACGGCGTGAGCCTCTACTTCGCCACGCACAACGCCAACAAGCGCGGCGTCACCCTGAACCTGCGCGACTCCGCCGGCCGTGACCGGCTGCTCGACCTGGCCGCCGGGGCGGACTTCCTCATCGAGACCGAACGTCCCGGCACCCTCGACGGCCTCGGTCTCGGCGCGGACGCGCTGCTCGCCCGCAACCCGGCACTGGTCGTCGTCTCGATCACCGACTTCGGGCAGACCGGCCCGTACCGGGACTGGGTCGGCACCGACTGGACGCACATGGCGCTCGGCGGGGTGCTGTCGCGCTCCGGCATCCCGGGCCGCGAGCCGGTCATGCCGCCCGGCCCGCTGGCGTACGAGTCGGCGGCCGTCCAGGCCGCGTGGGCGGGCCTGCTGGCGTACCTGAACCGGCTCGACACCGGTCGCGGCGACCACGTCGACTGCTCGGTGTACGAGGTGACCGCCCAGGTCCTGGACCCGGGCTTCGGCATGGGCGGCTCGGCCACCGGCGGGGTCCCGGCCACCCGGCTGCCGCGCGGCCGTCCGCAGGCGGGCGACCTGTACCCGATCTTCCCGTGCGCCGATGGATACGTCCGGATCTGCGTGCTGGCCAAACGGCAGTGGCGCGGGATGTTCGGCTGGCTGGGGGAGCCTGAGGAGTTCGCCGACCCCAAGTACGACAGCATGGGCGCCCGATTCGGAGCCGCTGAGCGGCTGCGCGTCCTCATGGGAGAGCTGTTCAGGGACCGGACCAGGGACGAGCTCGTGGCCCAGGGCCAGGAGCGCGGCGTGCCGATCGCGGCACTGCTCGACCCCGGCGAGGTGCTCGACAGCCCGCACTTCCGCTCGCGGGGCAGTCTGCTCGACGCCGAGGTCGCCCCGGGGCTGACCGGCCGCGTGCCGTCCGGGTACGTGGAGGTGAACGGGGTACGGGCCGGGTTCCGGCACCGGGCCCCCGAGCCGGGGGAGCACGACGACGAGATCTTCGCCGCGGTGACGCCCGGCAAGCCGGTCACTTCCGGCACGGCCCTCGATAGGCCGGTCACCACCGACTCGGCCGAGGGCGTGACGCGGCGGCCCCTCGACGGGCTTCGGGTGCTGGACCTGGGTGTCATCGTGGTCGGTGCGGAGCTGGGCCGGCTGCTCGCCGACCAGGGCGCCGAGGTCATCAAGATCGAGAGCCGCGCCTACCCCGACGGCAGCCGCCAGTCGCTCGGCGACGAGGTCATCAGTGTCGGCTTCGCCTGGGGCCACCGCAACAAGCTCAGCGCCGGGATCAACCTCCGCTCGCCCGAGGGCCTGGACCTCTTCAAGCGGCTCGCCGCCGACTCCGACGTCATCCTGTCCAACTTCAAGCCGGGCACGCTGGAGTCGCTGGGTGTCGGCTACGACGTCATCAGCGAGCTGAACCCCAAGATCATCATGGCCGACAGCAGCGCTCTGGGCCCGACCGGGCCGTGGAGCAGGCGCATGGGCTACGGCCCGCTCGTCCGCGCCTCCGCCGGGCTGACCGGGCTCTGGCGGGACACCGAGGTCGAGGCCGGGTTCTGCGACGGCATCACCATCTATCCCGACCACATCGCCGCGCGGGTCGGCGCCGTCGCCGTGCTCGCCGCGCTCATCGAGCGGCGGCGTACCGGGAAGGGCGGCACGGTCAGCGTCGCCCAGGCCGAGACGATCCTCACTCAGCTGTCCACCGGCTTCCTGCGCGAATCACTGGAACCCGGCTCGTTCACCGCCCACGGCAACAGCGGCGAGTGGGACGCGCCCCAGGGGGTCTACCCGTGCGCGGGCGACGACGAGTGGTGCGTGGTGAGCGTGGACGGCGACGAGCAGTGGCGGCGCCTGTGCGAGGTGATCGGCCGCGCCGACCTGAGCACTGACGCGCGGCTGGCCACCGCCGCGGGTCGCCGCGCGCACCGCGACCTCGTGGACGCGGCCGTGACCGAGTGGACGGCCGCCACCCCGCCGGGAGTGGCCATGGAGCGGCTGCAGGAGGCCGGGGTGCCCGCCGGGATGATGCGGCGGGTCATCGAGTATCTGGACGACCCCCAGCTCACCGCCCGTGGGTTCCTGCGGGAGATGCGCCATCCGTACATCGAGCACGCCCTGCGTACCGAGAACGCCCCGGCCACCTTCCGTGGGGTCGCCGACCCCGAGCTGCGCCCCGCGCCGCTGGCGGGAGAGCACACGCGGCTGGTGGCCGCCAAGCTGCTCGGCCTGGCCGAGTCCGAGATCCAGGCGCTCATCGACGAGGGCGTGCTGGAAGAAGCAACCGTACAGAGTAAATGAAGGAGTCGACCATGGGTGAGCCCGCCGCGCTCGTCGAGCGCCGCGACCACATCGTGTTGATCACATTGAACCGGCCCGAGGTCCGCAACGCCGTGAACGCGGAGCTGACCCGCGCCGTCGGTGAGGCTCTCGACGAGGCCGACGCGGACGCGTCGGTCCGGGCCGTGGTGCTGACCGGGGCGGGGGACAAGGCGTTCTGCGCCGGTGCCGACCTGAAGGCGGTGGCCCGCGGGGAGTTCTCCACCGAAGGGCTCAAGCCGCACTGGGGCTTCGCCGGATGTGTCACGCATCCCATCGCCAAGCCGGTCATCGCCGCCGTCAACGGGTTCGCGCTCGGCGGCGGCACCGAGATCGCCCTGTGGGCCGACCTGGTGGTGGCCGCCGAGACCGCCGCGTTCGGGCTGCCGGAGGTCAAGCGCGGGATCCTCGCGGGCGCGGGCGGCGCGTTCCGGCTGGCCGCGCAGCTGCCCACGAAGGTCGCCATGGAGATCCTGCTGACCGGTGAGCCCGTCACCGCCGCCGAGGCCCTGCGGCTCGGCCTGATCAATCGGGTCGTACCGCGGGCCGAGCTGCTGACCGCCGCGTTCGCCCTGGCCGAGACGGTCAGCGCGAACGCCCCGCTGTCCGTGCAGGCCAGCAAGCGGATCGCGCGCGGCATCTCCGACGGCACCATCCCGTCCGAGCAGGCCGCCTGGGAGCGGACCGCCGCCGAGAGCGCCGCGCTCATGCGGTCGGCGGACGCCAAGGAGGGGCCACGCGCCTTCGCCGAGAAGCGCGCCCCGGTTTGGGAGGGACGATGAACCACACGTCGGTCATCGCCGGTCTCGGCATCACCGAGATGGGCAAGGTCTATGGCCGGAGCGCGCCGGAGTTCGCCGCCGACGCCGTACGGCTCGCCGCCGCCGATGCCGGTCTCGACCTGCGCCAGGTGGACGGCCTGCTGACCAACACCGGTCTCACCGCCGACGTCGGCCTGAGCCTCCAGCGGGACCTGGGGCTGCGCGAGCTGCGCCTGCTGTCGGAGGTGCAGGCGTACGGCTCGTCGGCCGGCGCCATGGTCCAGTACGCCGCCATGGCCGTCGCCTCCGGCATGGCCGACGTGGTGGCCTGCGTCTTCGCCGACGCACCGCTCAAGGACAAGGCGTCCGGGGGCGGCGCGGCCTACGCCGGCGCGGGCCGCAGACTGGCCGGCTGGCAGGGCCTGACTGCGGCCTCCGGGATCTACAGCGCCAACACCATGTACGCGCTGGCCGCACGCAGGCACATGCAGAAGTACGGCACGACCAGCGAGCAACTGGGGCACATAGCCGTCGCGCAGCGCGCCTGGGCGGCCAGGAACCCCCTGGCCCAGATGCGGGCTCCGATCACCATCGAGGACCACCAGAGCTCCCGGTGGATCGCCGAGCCGTTCCACCTCCTCGACTGCTGCCTGGTCAGCAACGGCGGCGTCGCGGTCATCGTCACCTCCGCCGACCGGGCCGCCGACCTCCCCCAGCCCGCCGTGCACATCCGCGGCTGGGGACAGGCGCATCCGGGGTACGTCATGGGCAGGGACAGCGAGTTCGGCCTGGTCAGCGGCGCCGCTCTGTCAGGGCCGACGGCGCTGAAGATGGCCGGGGTGTCGATCGACGACATCGACGTCGCCGAGCTGTACGACTGCTACACCTACACCGCGCTCATCTCCCTGGAGGACTACGGCTTCTGCGCCAAGGGCGAGGGTGGCCCCTTCGTCGCCAGCGGCGTACTGGGACCGGAGGGGACGCTGGCCGTCAATACCGGCGGCGGCCAGCTCTCCTCCTATTACATGTGGGGGATGACCCCGCTGTCGGAGGCCGTCATCCAGGCCCGCGGCCAGGGCGGCGACCGGCAGGCCCCGCGCAACGACATGGTGCTGGTCAGCGGCAACGGCGGCGTACTCGACCACCACTCCACCCTCATCCTCAGCCCGCACGCGCGATAGGAGCATGCCGATGCCCGTGGGAATCGTCCACCGCGACGCGGCCACCGCCGAGTTCTTCGACGGCACCGCGCGCGGCGAACTGTTGATCCGGCACTGCGATCAGTGCGGCGGCTTCTCCGCTCCGCAGGCGCGTACGTGCCCGCGGTGCGGCTCACCCGAGCTGTCCTGGACGGCCGCCTCCGGCGCGGGGTCGGTGGTGAGCTGGTCGGTGGTGCACACCAAGGGCGCGCCGCCGACCGTGGTCGCGATCGTCGAGCTGGAGGAGGAGCCGTGGCTGCAGCTCCAGATCACCGGTGCCGCGCCCGAGGAGGTGTACGCCGGCCTGCCGGTCCGCGTCGCCTTCGAGCACCCCGAGGGCGGCGAAGCGGTCCCCATCTTCCGCCCGGCCGCAGGGTCGGGCTGAGGAGTCACACCAATACCGCGCCACCGGCGATGTCGACGATGACGCCGGTGATCCAGCTCGAGTCGTCGGAGGCGAGGAAGAGCGCGGCCCGGGCGACGTCCTCGGACGTGCCGAGCCGCCGCAGCGGGTGTGACTCGGCCAGCGAGCGCTGGACGTCGGCCGGTATCCACTGCTGATTCGTGTCGGTGAGGATCGTCTCCGGGGCGAGGCAGTTGGCCCGGATGCCGAACGGGCCCACCTGTGCGGCCAGATCCTGGGTGAACAGCTGCACACCGGCCTTCGCCGCGGCGTACGCGACGATCGTCCGTTCGCTCGGCTTGCGCCCGGCCGCCGAGGACAGGGTGATGATGTTGCCGCTCCGGCGCTCCTTCATACCGGGCAGGAAGCACTTGACGGTCAGGAAGGTGCCGGTCAGGTTCCGGTCGATGTCGGCCCGCCAGCTCTCCTCCGTGATGTCCTCGATGGGTACGGGGCGGCTGTCCGAGCTACCGGCGTTGGCGACCAGCACGTCGACGCGGCCGTAGCGCTCGAGGATCTGCTCGCGGATCCGGTCGAGGTCGGCGGCGACGGTGACGTCTCCGGTCACGCTGATGGCCTCGCCGCCGAGGTCGTCGACGCGCGCCCGGACCGCGGCGAGCGCGGCCTCGTCGCGGCCGTGCAGCACGACTCGGGCGCCGGCCTGCGCGAACGCGGTCGCGATGGCCGCCCCGATCCCTCGGGAGCTGCCGGTGACCAGGGCGACCCGGTCCTTGAGATGGCTCATCATTCCTCCGGGGTCACGCCGTCGCCGTCAGGACGATGATCGCCACGGCCAGAGCGGTGTCGAGCACGAGACAGAACTCGGCGAGCGACCGGGTCACCACTCGGTTCGCCCGGTAGTGGTAGACGTCCCATGCGGCGTGGCCGAGCAGGCCCAGCGCCACCAGGTAGCTGCCGACCGTCGGGTTGACGAACAGCGCGATCGTGGCCGCGGCGCCGAAACCGAGCATGGCGACCAGCTGTAACGGCAGCCCTCCGGGCTCAGGGCGGATACCGCGCCGGGGACCGTAGCCGCGCAGCAGACCGTAGCCGCCCAGCAGGACGCCCAGGCCCAGCACCGCCCAGGTCGCCTCGAAGTCGTCATCGATGAGGTCCGCGGCCAGGATGACGACGAAGGTCAGGAAGAACACGGGCCAGGTCGAGGCGGGTTTCCCGAACGCGGCCGCACCCAGGTACACCACCGCCGAGGCGGCCAGCACCTTCGCCAGCTCGAGGCCCGTGGCCATGTCCAGGATCATGAGCACGGCGGTCCCGACCCCGACCAGAACCGGCCAGTGCCGCAGCACCCGGCCGAGCGGAGGGATCGTCTGTGTCGTCATCGTGCTTACCGCCTTGGGGGTCGCGCAGTGGTCTCCATCCTCTATCCCAGCGGATCATCGGGCCAGGACAGCAACCGGACATTTACCGGACATTGGGCCAGGACATTTACCGGACATCGGGCGGCATGTCCGAGGACGGGGACGAGGACGGGCTACGCGTCGTCGGCCATCGGGCTGAACTGGATGCCCGCCAGCCGCCACGAGCCCTCCTGCCTGACCCACGTCTGGGACACCCGCACCCGCAGCGCCACCGCCCGGCCGTGAGAGGTCGCCTGGTTGCTCTGCACATTGCGCACGATCGCGGCGTCGCCGTACATCCGGATGTCGATCTGGCTGGTGTCCAGGGCGTGGTACTGGAATTGGGCGTGGCGACCGATCCACTGCTCCTTGTCGAGCACGTACCCCTTGGGCCCGATCGACTGGAAGTCGTCGGCCAGTAACTCGCGCAGGCGTCCGGCGTCGGCGGCCAGCTCCGCCGCGTCGAACTGCCGCTGAAGGCCGAGAACCGTCTCTTTCTCCGTGGTCTCCATGTTCTCCATGGGAGCCGAGCATAAGCGGGAGAACCGGAATAATCACCGGACAAAATGCCCTCCCGAATTGTCCGGTAAATGCCCTGGACTGCCTTCCCGGCGATGGCCGAAAATTGGCCCGCGTCATGTCTTCTCGGGCCCGCCCCGGTGACATCGCGAGCCGCTGATCAGTCGTGCGCATGGAACCAAGTGCCCCGGACAACCCGTTTCTTGAAAGAGTGTGTTTGCCGTGCGTGCCGGGTTGTTCAGCGGAAAGGGTGGCATATGGAGCCGCTATGGGCCGATGATCCACGCCAAGTGGGGCCAATTCGGCTGAGGGGCCGGCTGGGCGGTGGCGGCATGGGGCAGGTGTACTTGGGCCGTACCCGGGGCGGCCGGCCGGTCGCGGTGAAGGTGGTGCGCTCGGACCTGGCCGGCGATGCGGAGTTCCGACGCCGGTTCGCGATCGAGGTGAGTATGGCCCGGAGGGTCGGCGGGTTCTACACCGCGCAGGTGGTGGACGCGGACACTGACGCCGATTCGCCGTGGATGGCCACCGCTTACATCCCCGGCCCGACCCTGCACCAGGCCGTCGCCACGCACGGACCGCTGCCGCCTGCGGCGATCGGTGTGCTGGGGGCGGGCCTGGCCGAGGGCCTGATCGCCATCCACGAAGAGATACTGGCGCACCGCGACCTCAAACCCGGCAACGTGATCCTCGCCGGCGACGGTCCCCGGGTCATCGACTTCGGCATCGCCCGCGCTTTGGAGGCCGCCTCCCACAGCGTCTCGGGGGCCGTGATCGGCACTCCGGCGTTCATGTCCCCCGAACAGAGCCGAGGCGGCGAGGTGGGCCCGGCCAGCGATGTGTTCTCGCTGGGGGCGGTGCTGGTGTTCGCCGCCACCGGCTGCGGCCCGTTCGGTACCGGTCAGGGCCACGCGGTCATGCACCGCATCCGCCATGACGACCCCGACCTGACCGGCCTGCCGAAGGACCTGGTCGACCTGGTGGACGCCTGCCTGGCCAAGACTCCTGAGCACCGGCCCAGCCCCGCCGATCTCCTCGACCGGCTCGCCGCATCGGCCGAAAGCACCACGCCATGGCTCCCGCCCACGGTCACCGCGCTGATCACCCAGCTCGAAGAGGACCTCTCCGAACCTTCTGGCGGCGCTACGATCCCTGGGCAGGCCGCCCCTATCCCTGGGCGGGCCGCCGATTCGACGGACCGACCGGCGATCGACCACGCCCTACGGATCGCCGGTTCCATCGCCGATCCCGACGAGCGAGAAGAGGCGCTGTACGGAGTCGCTTACGCGATCGTCGAGGCCGATCCCGACCACGCGGAGCAGTATCTGCGGCGCATCCCCTCGGAGGTATGCCGAGCAGTGGCTCTACTGGCCCTCGCCGACGAACTGCCCGACAGGAACCGCGCCCTGCGGCTGGTCGGCCACGCCGAACAGCTCTTCGCCCAGCACCTCGACGACGGTCCGAACGCCGTGGAACACAAGGTGTTCGTTTATCTGGTCGACCAGCTGATCGCGGTGGATCCTCAGCGGGCGCTCACGGTGCTCGACAGCGTTGAGCGGCGGGTCGTGGACTTCGACGATTGCGAGCTGCGAGCCAAGGCGCTGGCGGCCACGGCCGACAAGATGGCCGTCAACGCCCCTGACCACGCCACCGAGCTGATGGCCCGGGCAGTAGAAGTGGCCCGCATGCTCCCACCCCACTCCGACTACACGTTCCTCCAGCCCCAAACCCTGGCGGAAATCGCCAAGATCGGTTATGCCGCCGATCGGCGACACGCCGAGCAGCTGATCGACCTCGCCGAAGCCGCCGCGCTCGACGTCCCGGGCGAAGCCAGCCAGCGGAACTTCGCACTCAAGGAGACCGCTGTGGAGGTCGCGCGGGTCGACCTCGCCCGGGCGGAACAGATCATCAGCAAGATCAGAGAGTCCGTCGTTCGCTCATGTGCCTGGGGCGACATCCTCAAGGCAGCGGGCTCTACCCGGCAGGATCACCGGCCGCTGCTCGACGCGGCCGAACAGAGCGTCGCGGCACCTGCGGCCCAGAAACCGGTCTCGGTGAAGCCCGCTTCCTGGTGGGCCCGCTGGGGAGCCCAGCCCAAGGTCGGCGCCGGCCAGAGGAACGTCGGTCCGTGGCATCTGAAATACATCGCCACCGGCGCGGCATGGTGCGACCCGTCGCGGGCCGAAACCATCGCCTCGCGGATCAGTGATGTCGAATATCGGATCGAGGCCTTCGTCGACATGGCGGGCGCGCTCGCCGAGACCAACCCTCTGCAGGCACGGTGGTGGCTCAACACCGCGTACCAGACCGCCCTCGAAGCCGAGGGAACATGGGTTCTCCCCATGATGGGCAGGATCGCAGCGGCCGGGCGCGCCGTCGCCGCCGAAACCGCGCAGCAGGCTGCCCAGTACATCACGAGTCGCGCCGACGCCACGGACCTGAGCGCGCAGCAGCTGACAGTGGTCGCCCGAGATGTCGTCGCCGTCGATCCGGAGCTGGCCATGCGCCTCATCGACCTCGCTGAGACCCGAGCACAACAGCCCGGCAAGGCACGGCTCGACAAGAATGATCTGGAGCGCGTCGCCACGACCCTGATGGCCGTGGCGGCGACAGCATGGGCCGACTCCAGGCCCGAACGTACCGGTCCCATCCTGCGCCACCTGCTGGAGGTCGCCCTGGCCGCAGGATCGACCGCGTATCTGTCGATCATCGAGACCGCCGTACCGAACCCACATGTCGTCGAGCAGCTCCTGCGGGAGTACCGCGGTCCCGGCCGGGATCATCTGCGGTACATCGCGGTTGCGGCGTTCGCGGTAACCGACGCCCACCGCGCCGAGCAGCTCGCCCAGGAGATCACCGGCGACTCCCTGCGGTACGCGGCACTCAACGCCCTCGCTGTATCGATCACCAGACAGGCCATGGGCTCGGCGAGCGGCCCAGAGACCAAGCGCGCCACATAAGCACCACATCAACCGGTGCCTCCCCAGACACCGCATCCCCGGCTACGAGGGGTCGCACGTGTGCCGTAAAGTGCCACATCATGGTGGATTGGGGTATTCGGCGGGCTTTGGCGGCGGACATCGAGGCGATGGTCGAGCTACGCGCCGTGGTGATGCGGGCGGATCTGGAGCGGCTCGGCCGGTACGACGAGCACCGGGTACGGCAGCGAATGCGGGACGCCTACGACCCGTCGCACACCTGGGTGATCGAGGTCGGCGGCGAGTTCGCCGGCTGCGTGGCGCTACGGGAGGCCGAGGACGCCCGCTGGCTGGAGCACTTCTTCCTGGCCCCGCACCTGCAGGGCTCCGGCATCGGTTCGGGCGTCCTGCGCGAGCTGCTGGATCAGTGTGACCGTGACGGTGTCCCTGTCCGGCTGAACGTGCTGCAGGGAAGCCCTGCCCGGCGGCTGTACGAGCGGCACGGGTTCACGCTGGAGACCGAGGATCCGGTGGACGTGTTCATGGTCCGCACGGCGTCTTGAGATCGCCCGCCCTGGATGACCGCAAAATCGTTGGACAACGCGTACACCCATGACCATCGTCGGCGGCATGCAACAGGAGGAGATCTGGGATGCTATGACACGCCGGGCACCGGCATGTGCGCGCCCGAGGTCTTGGGCCCGACCGTGGACCGCCTCGCCGAGCCCCATGTGTCCGTCTACCGCGTCCCGCCGGACCACTAGCTTCACCTGTCCTGGTAGGCCCGTGGCCAACTGGGCTGGTAGCAGCAGCGCATGCCCGTCTGTACGGTGGCGCGCAGTTCATCCCCGATAACCGGATCGGCCTCCGCGATGCGGTTCACCGTACGTCTGATGGCCTTGCCCACCGCGACCCTGGCGCGCTCGGCGCTGCCGGTGAAGTGGCGGGTCCGCTCGCCGAGGCCGGTGGCCGCGGCCAGCTCGTCGAGCAGCCAGTCGCGCTCGGCGCGTACCCCGGCGACCCGTTCCGCGTCGTTCATCGACTCGAGCTCGTCGATCTCGGCCTGCAGGTGCGACAGCCGCTGCATGTAGCGGCGTTTGGCCAGGTCGTCGAGCACCGGCTGGGCGCTTTCGCCGTCCCGGCCTGTCGACTGGCCGGGGAGGGTGGAGCCGGCGGCCAGTTCGAGGGCGGAGATCTCCTGGTACGGGTTGGCCAGCAGGAGCGCCAGGTGGTTCATCCCCACGCTGTGCTCGACGTACACGGTCCGGCCGGCCAGCTCGATCCGCCATTGCCGTCCCCAGCGCCGGCAGGACACGGCCGATCGGCCGGCATCTTCGATCGGCCGGGCCAGCAGGGTGCCCAGTTCCAGCAGGCACTGCTCGGCGCGCGAGTCCGTGGGCTGGAACAGGTCGATGATGCGCCGCAGCAGCTCCATGAGCAGGTCGGCGCGACCGTCGCTGGTGATCGGCCGCATGTCCATGTCCATGTCCATGACAATCGGCCGCATGTCCATGACAGACGGGCTGGTACACCGCGCCATGCCGTCCCCCTTATCGCCGTAATGAGTCCCCGTGCCGTGGTGAGTGGCTCGACCGTACGGGGACAGGGCGGCGGTGGGGATCGGTGGCCGATCCCTATATTGCGGCGGGCGATGCCTAACTTTCCGCCCTGGGTTCCCGCTCGGCCAGGCCGAGCCTGATGGCCTGGTCGGCGGCGGCGTTGCGGCTCGGGGCGCCCAGTTTGGCGAGGATGGACGAGACGTGGTGACCGACGGTCTTGGTGGAGATGAATAACTTCGCGGCGATCTCGGCATTGGTGCATCGGGCGCAGAGCAGGGCGAGCACTTCGTGTTCGCGCCGGGTCAGCCCGAACGGATGCCCTCGGGTCGCCGCACGCGGACCGGCAGGGAGTGACCGGGCGCCGAGTTCGCGGAGCTTGCGCCTGACGATGCGAGTGGCGGGGAAGGCGCCGAGACCGGTGAGGATCTTCAGGGCCTGACGGAGCTCCGGCTCCCGTGGGGCGTGTGCCAGGGCCAGCGCGGCGTCGTACGGGCACCCCAGCTCAGTCCAGGCATGCGCGGCCTTCGTCGCATCACCGCCGAGCTCCAGCCGGTACGGCTCGGCGTGCGCGCCATGCGCCCGCCGGCGAGAGCCGGTCCGCCGCAGCCAGACGGCGACCGCGCCGAGATCCCAGGCGTCGCAACCCTCGGCGGTGTCCGCGGCCAGTTCGGCCTCGCGGCGGGCGTGGTCCGGCTTCCCCTCCAGCCAGTACGCCTCGGCGCGGGTGAGCCGGACGGGCACGATCTGCTGCGGCTCGCGGGTACGGTCGGCGATCTCGGCCGCCTCGTCGAGATACGCCCAGACGCCGGGCTCGCCACGGCGGGCGTGGATCGCGCCGAGCTTGCGTACGATGCACAACCGGCTGCACGAGGAGAGCGGCGTGACGGCGAGGATCTCGGCGCAGAGCGTCACCGCCTCGTCCCAGCGTCCCGTCCGCTCCATCATGGCGGCCTGCTCGCTGCGCAGGTGCATCGCGTACGTGGTGAGATCCCGCTCATCGCAATAGGCGAGGCCCTCGACCAGCAGCGGCTCGGCTTCGGCGAACTGCCGCTCGCTCACGTACGTGGCGCAGAAGTTCGCGAACGCCCGGCCCGCCTGATCTTGGTGGCGCCCGGACAGACCGAGATCCAACGCCCGGCGCATGCCCCCCACCCAGTCCTCGCCCTTGGCCGCGGACGACGCCGCCATGGTGTTGAGCACATCGCTGAGCACGTCGGTGGCGCCCAGACGCTCGGCGATCGTCTGCGCCCGCCGTGCCAGGTCGATCGCCGCGTCGTGCTGGGCCTGCAGCATGCGCCGGTTGGCGAAGATGGCGTACGCCCAGGCCAGCTCGACGCTCGGCCCGAGCGGTTCCAGAACCGACACGGCGGCTTCGACGGCGGCGACCGCCTGATCCGCGCGGACAAGGTTCCACAGAGTGCGTGACAGCCGCCGCAGCGTGTCGCCCTCCCGCAGCCGATCGCCCGCCTCGCGCCACTGCGCCAGCGCGTGCTCGCAGGCATCGGCCGCGTCCTCCCACTGGTCGAGCAGCGCCGCCTCGTCGGCCAGCCCCTCGTACAGCCGGGCGATCGTCGAGGCGTCCGCCCCGTCCGCGAACCGCAGGGCCCGCCGGAACTGCGCCGCCGCCTCACGGTGCGAGGCCAGCCACGCCGCACGGCGGGCGGCGGCGGGCGCGTGCCGCAGAACCGCCTCGGCATCGCCGGCCGCCTCGGCGTGGAAGGCCATCCGGGCCTCGTCGTCGCACCCCAGGTCGGCCAGCGCGGTCAGTACGAGGCCGTGAATGGCCCGGCCGCGATGCGCCGAGACCGCCCCCGCCACCGCCAGCCGCGCGATCTCATGACGGAACCTCAGCCACGGGCCGTCCTCGATCACCAGCCCGCACCCGAGCAGCTCGTCCAGGGCGGACGGCGGGCAGCCGGTCACCGACGCCAGTAATCGCGACTCGACCCTGGTCCCGGTCAGCGCCGCCACGTCCAGCACCTGACGGGACCCGCCGTCCAGGCGCGTCGCGCGCGCCAGCACCGCGTCCCGCGCAGATGGGGGCACCTCTGTCACGCCGGCCTGTACGACCTCGGTCACGTAGAACGGGTTCCCGCCGGTCAGCCGGTGCAGCGCGGACGCCTCCCACCCGCTCCCACGGGCCAGCAGCCCCACCGCGTCGGCGGACAGCGGCGCCAGCGCGATCCGCCGCGTCGACCGCTGCGAAGCCAGATCGCCCAGGGCGACCCGGAACAGATCGTCCGCCGCCAGACCCTCGTCCCGGTAGGTGGCGATGACCAGCACCGGAGCGCTCCACAGCCGCCGGCTGAGGAACCGCAGCATGTCCAGGGTGGCCTCGTCGGCCCAGTGAACGTCCTCGACCGCGACCACGTTCAGCGTCCCGGGCTCACTGACCTCGTGCAGCAGCCCGCGGAACAACTCCTCCCGCCCGGCCCCCGCGCGACACAGCTCCAGCAGCGCGCCACGACGCTGATCCGCCACGTCGAAGAGCGGCCCGAGCGGGCGCGGAGTGAACAGCCCGTCGCACATCCCCCACGACCAACGGGCATCCGGCAGCTCTTCCTGGAAGCGCTCCACCAGCGCCGACTTCCCGACGCCCGCCTCACCCGAGACCAGAACCAGCCGCCCGGCACCCTGCCTGGCCTCGGCCGCGTACTCAGCCAGCGCCGCCAGCGACGGCTCCCGCTCCAGCAACCGCATCCCCGCAGTATCCGCTAAATCCACGGAAACCGTAAGACGAAGGATGGCCCGCCTCAGGGCGACGGGCGATGAGGGACATCAATGCTGTTCCACCCCGTTCACGAACACCTTGCGCAGGGTCAGGTCGTCGGTGAACGTGATCGTGTTCGCGCCGGTGATGTTCGTGAACGCGCACTTCTCCAGGCGCACTCCGGTCAGGTGGTCGGTTTCCAGGCCGACGAGGTTGAGTACGGCGTCGGCGCCGTCGAGCCTGGTCCGCTCCATCCGGATGTCGCGGACCGACACCGGCTCGGTGCCTCCTTCGTTGCTGTTGTAGGCCATGTTGACGAACATCACCTCGCGGTCCACGTTCTGGCCGGTGAAGCCGCGTACGTAGACGCCCTCGATGTAGGCGCCGCGCTTCTTGCTGGCCTTGATGTAGACGGGGTACTTCACCGGGTAGTTGCCGGGGAAGTCCGGCGAGTTGATCACGCACCGCTCGGCGAAGACATTGCGGACGCCGCCGGACATCTCGCTGCCGACCGTGATGCCGCCCCAGCGGCCGGAGAAGGCGCAGTCCTGGACGACGATGTTCTCGCTGGGCACGCCCACCCGGCGGCCGTCGGCGTCGCGTCCCGACTTGACCGCCACGCAGTCGTCGTTGGTGTTGAAGCGGCAGCCGTGGATGTGCACGTACGACGACGCCTCGGGGTCGCAGCCGTCGGTGTTGTACAGCGTGCTGACGACGGTGATGCCGCGCACGGTGACGTTCGTGGACAGGACCGGGTTCACGGTCCACATGGCCGGCTCGAGGATCGTGAGGTCGCTGACCAGGATGTTCTGACATTTCACGAACTGGACCATGGCGGGGCGCAGATAGTGACCCGCGCCGAACACGCGCTGCTCGACCGGCACGCCGTCGTCGCCCATCTTGCGCAGCGCCCGCTGGTCGGCGCCCTGCGGGCCGCTGTTGGCGTACCAGCTCTCCCAGGGGCCCTGTCTGGCTTGGCCGTCGAGTGTGCCCTTGCCGGTGACCGCGATGTTCCGCTGGCCGTGGGCGTAGATGAAGGGACTGTAGTTGTAGCACTCCGTGCCCTCCCACCGGGTGAAGACGACCGGCAGGTAGGCGTTCGGATCGGTGCTGAAGGCGATCACGCCGCCCTCGGACACGTGCAGCTCGACGTTGCTGAGCAGGTGGACGGCGCCGGTGAGGAAGCGTCCCGGTGGGACCACGACTCGGCCGCCGCCTCTGCGATGGCACTCGGCGATCGCCGCCTTGAACGCGGCCGTGCAGTCGGTCGTGCCGTCACCCACGGCGCCGAACGCGGTGACATCCCACCTTCGGTTGGGGAAGCGAGGGGGCCGGATCCTACGCAGGATGTCCGGCACTTGGTGCCAGGGATCCGCTGATCGGGCCTCGGCCTGCGCCGACGCGGTTCCGGGGACGAGTGTGGCGGCGGCTAGAGCGCCGCCGGCCTTCAATAGAGATCGTCTGGATGGCATGGTCACCACCGGGGGATGCGGAGACATCGGATCTCTGGAGCGTAAATGCGGCCCAGGCGGAATTCAATTCTTGACGAAGGAAATGATGAGGTTCGCTCGATCTCCTGCTGAGCTCTGTGGCGCGGCCCTAATCGTCGGTCGGCCCTGTGCCCCTCGCCCAGTGCGGGAATGCCGCGCCCGGTGCAGGCGGGCGGAACGGGTCGCCGACGGGCAGCCAGGCCGCATCGGCGTCCAGACCGAGCCTGCCGACGTCACGGGTCAGGGCTTCGACGGCGGCCCGTACGGCGCCGCGCTTCTCGCCGTGGCGGCACACCAGGGCCCAGGTCCAGTACGGCGACGGATCGATCACCGGTCGCCGGACGAGATCGGGCGGCAGGGGAGTGGTCTGACCCTTCGGTGAGTTGATGACGGGGCGGCGTAGCCGGCGTACGTGGTCGAAGAACGCCGCGTCGGTGATGCCACCATCGTCGATGTGCACGGTCTGGGATCCGGTGTCGCGGGCGAACTCTTTGGCATAGCGGTTCCAGGAGTCCCAGGTGACGGTGTCGGTGTCCAGCAACACCAGCGTGTCCCTGGCCCGGACCGCCGACGTTTCGGAGCCCGCGGAGATCGCGTGGAGCCGATCCGCGCCGATCAGCCGAGCCTCGAGATCGTAGACGGCCAGGTCATCGGTCTGAACCCAGCAGATGGCCAGATCGATGCTGCCGTCGGCCACCCGGCCGGCCTGGGTGTGTGACGGCATGACCCACGCGTCGACGTGCAGCTGCGCTATGCCGGACAGGCGGGCGGCCAGGTCGGGGGGTCGCCAGTTGACGTACCCGAGCCGGACCGGTTCAGGGGCGGACATACGGGCCGCGGACGCGCGCAACTCGTCGGCCTGTCCGAGCAGCGCCCGGGTCGGGGCCAGCAACGCCTCCCCGGCCTGAGTCAGCGCGACCGAGCGGCGGTCCCGGTCGAACAGCCGCACCCCCAGGTCCCGCTCCAGCGCCTTGATCTGCTGGGAGAGCGACGGGCCGGCGATGCGCAGCCGGGCCGCGGCGCGGCCGAAGTTCAGCTCCTCGGCCACAGCCACGAAATAGCGCAGCTGGCGTAGCTCCACCCGCCCATCGTAGAGCGGTAGGAGGCTGTGCCTACCAGCAGAGAGCAAGCCCGTCGTGGCGCGACGGCGACCGCTGGGTGCACGATGGAATGCATGGCCCCAGGGCAGGTCGGGACCCGGCCGCCCGCTGTCTGAGCCATTCCCCCCACGCCGGCACCGCCCAGGAGCGGTGCGGGTGCCACACGTCCACAGTCACTTACAAGGGGGAAGCAATGAGTACGCCAAAAGTCGCCGTGATCACCGGCGCGTCCCAGGGCATAGGCGCGGCGCTGGTGACCGCCTACCGCAAGCTCGGCTACGCGGTCGTCGCCAACTCCCGGTCGATCGCGGATTCCGACGACCCCATGGTGCGGGCCGTCGCCGGCGACATCGCCGCCCCGGCCGTCGGGGCGCACGTCATCGAGCAGGGGCTGAAGGCGTTCGGCCGCATCGACACGTTGGTCAACAACGCCGGTCTCTTCGTGTCCAAGCCATTCACGGACTACACCGACGAGGACTACGACCTGGTCACGGGAGTGAATCTGCGCGGGTTCTTCGAGATCTCCCAGCGGGCCATCGAGGCGATGCTCAGCCAGGGCGGCGGCGGACACGTGGTCAACATCACGACCAGCCTCGTCGATCACGCCAACAGCAAGGTGCCGTCCGCGCTGGCGTCGCTGACCAAGGGCGGCCTCAACGCGGTCACCAAATCACTGGCCACCGAGTACGCCACCCGGGGCATCCGGGTCAACGCGGTCGCGCCCGGCGTCATCCGCACCCCGATGCACCCGGTCGAGACCCACGAAGCCCTGGCCGAGCTGCACCCTGTGGGCCGGATGGGCGACATCAGCGACATCGTCGACGCGATCATCTATCTCGAGCACGCTCCGTTCGTCACCGGCGAGATTCTGCACGTCGACGGCGGCCAGAGCGCCGGTCACTGAGCTGGTCACTGGGCCGGGGGCGGGGCGAGGGCGGTCGGTAACCCCAGGCGCCGCCCGCCCCCAACCTGCCGAAAGAGCCGCCGCCCGCCTCACCTGCCATCAGCCTCACCCGCCATCAGCCTCACCTGCCGAAAGAGCCGAGAGAAAGGCGCATGTTGACAGCCGTACCGGAGCAGACGATCGAGGCGACCTCGCTGGAGCGGCCCTGGCGGGTCGTCGGGCAGGGCGCGGCGGCGCTGGCGGCGGGCATGGGCATCGGCCGCTTCGCCTACACCGCGATCCTGCCCCTGATGCTCGCGCATGCCGGGCTCTCGCCGCAGCTCGGCGCGAGCCTGGCCACCGCGAACTACATCGGCTACCTCCTCGGCGCGGTCGCCGCGATCATCGCCCCCGCGATGGCCGCCTCCCGGACGACGCTGCGCCTGTCGCTGGTGATCCTGATAGCCACGCTGGCCCTGATGCCGCTCACGCACGTCGGCGCGCTCTGGTGGCTGCTCCGGCTGGTCGCCGGGATCGCGAGCTCGCTGATCTTCGTCGTCGCGGTCAACGCCATGCTCACCGGGCTACGCGGCCACGCCCACCACCTCACCGGCTGGGCCTTTGGCGGCATCGGCGCCGGGATCGCCCTGTCCGGCGTCGTCGTGCTGATCCTCCGCACCGCTGGTACATGGCAGCAGGCGTGGTGGACCACGGCCGCACTGACCGCCGTCTTCACGGTCATTGCCTTGCCGCTGCACGCCAGTCCGACGTCGCCCCACGCGGCGCCGGTCCCGCCCCGGCGCGGTGACGCGGTCGGGCTGCGCTGGTTCGGCGCGTTGCTGGTCGGCTACACCCTCGAAGGGACTGGGTACATCATCGCCGGCACCTTCCTGGTCGCCGCGATCGACCAGACCGCGCCCGGCTGGGTCGGCAGCTCCGCCTGGATCCTCGTCGGGCTGGGCGCCCTGCCGTCGTCGGCCCTGTGGGCCTGGCTCAGCCGTACGTGGTCGCGGCCGACGCTCCTCCTCGTCGCGCTCGTCGTGCAGGCCGTCGGCATCGCGCTACCGGTCCTGGTCAGCGGGGTCGCGGTGGCCCTGGTCTCGGCGGTGTTGTTCGGCGCCACGTTCCTCGGCATCGCCTCCCTCACCCTGGCCGTCGGCGCCCACCTGCGGATCCCTCGGGCGGTCGCGATCCTCACCACCGGCTACAGCGTCGGGCAGATCCTCGGCCCCTTGGTCGTCACCCCGCTCCTGCACCAGGGCTACAACCAGGCGCTGCTCGTCGGCGCCGCCCTCGTCGCGCTGGCCGCGGTCGCGACCGCCGCGCTGCGTCACCGCTTCCCGCATCACCTCGGCCCACTGCCCCGACGGGTCGACACCGCCCAACCGACGCACATCACGATCCATCCATCCGACCGCTGATATCCGATCACTGATATCCGATCACTGATATCCGACCGCTGACAGGAGAGCGCCATGACCAGTACCGCCGAGGCCGAGATCCTCCACACCGTCCTGGACCGATGGAAGAGCGCCGTCGACGCGCACGACCCCAAGCGCGTGGCGTCGTACTTCACCGACGACGCCATCTTCCAAGGTCTGCACCCGTACGGCATCGGTCCCGAGAGCGTCGCCGAGTACTACGACTCACAGCCGATCGGCATGACCGCCGCGTACGACATCCTGGAGACCCGGCGGATGGCCGACGACCTCGTCCTCGGCTACCTGCACGTCGACTTCACCTTCACCGACCGGCCGGTCGTGACGGTCAACCTGTGCGTGCTGGCGCGGCGGGCCGGCGACGACTGGCTCATCGACCACTATCAGGTCTCACGGCTGCCCTGATCCCCTGAAGCGCGGAAAGGGCGGCTATCGTCTCACTGCTGATGTCGTCGTGCTGAAGGGGGCGGCCCGGTGACGGACACCCGGCGCTCGCAGCCGTTGCGCGGCCTGCGGATCGTCGAGATCTCCAGCTATGTGGCGACCCCGCTGAGCGGGATGACGCTGGCCCAGCTGGGCGCCGACGTGATCCGGGTCGAGCCGATCGGCGGCGCGGTCGACCGTACGCGCTGGCCGCTGGCCGAGAGCGGGACGAGCCTGTACTGGTCGGGACTGAACAAGGGCAAACGCGCCATCGAGGTGGACCTGTCCGCCGAGGAGGGCCGCGCGCTCGTCGGCGAGCTGATCGTCAGCGGCGGACCGCGTGGCGGGATCGTGATCAGCAACTCCGAGCGCTACCCGGAGCTGTCCTTCGAGGCGCTGCGCGCGCGCCGCCCCGACGTGATCCACGTGCTGCTCACCGGCCGCCGGGACGGCGGGGCCGCGGTGGACTACACGGTGCAGGCGGCGACCGGGTTCCCCCTGCTGACCGGCCCGGAGGACGTGGCGGAGCCGGTGAACAGCCTGGTGCCCGCCTGGGACGTGACCGCGGGGCTCTATCTGGCGGTCGGGCTGCTGGCCGCGGAGCGGCACCGCCTGCTGACGGGGGAGGGTCAGCAGGTACGGGTCGCGCTGGAGGACGTTGCCCTGGCCACCGCCGGGAACCTCGGCTACCTCGCCGAGGCGCAGCTGAGCGGCACCCCGAGGGAACGCGGCGGCAACTACGTCTACGGCACCTTCGGCCGCGACTTCATCACGGCCGACGGCGGGCGGCTGATGGTCGTGGCGCTGACCGCCCGGCACTGGAGCGGGCTGCTGGCCGCGACCGGCCTGACCGACGTGGTCAGCGCGCTGGCCACCGCGCTCGGGGTGGACTTCGCCGACGAGCCGGCCCGCTACCGGCATCGCAAGGTGCTCGGCGAGCTGCTCGCGGGCTGGTTCGAGAGCCGTACGCTCGCCGAGGCCGAGTCGGCGCTGCGTGCCGCCCGGGTGCTGTGGTCGAGATATCGCAGCTTCACCGAGCTGGCCGCGCTGCTGGGGGAGAACCCGCTGATGGGAGCGGTCGAGCAGCCAGGAGTCGGCGGGCATTGGGCGCCCGGCTCGCCCGTGGTGATGGACGGGGAGCAGTCGCCGCCCGCGGCGGCGCCGCAGGTGGGCCAGCACACCGTCGAGGTCCTGCGGGCCGAGCTCGGACTGTCGGCCCAGGACGTCGCGACGCTGCGCAAGCATGGTGTCCTGGATGAACCGGTAAACCCAGGGACAGCCGAATGAAGCGACCCACGATCGACGACATCGCCCGCCGGGCCGGCGTCTCGAAGGGCGCGGTGTCGTTCGCGTTGAACGGCCGTCCCGGTGTCTCCAGCGAGACCCGCCGCCGTATCCAGGCCATCGCCGCCGAGCTGGGCTGGCAGCCGAACAGCCTGGCGCGGGCCCTGTTCGACGGGCGGCCCGACGTGCTGGGCCTCGTCGTGGACCGGCCGGCGCGCACGCTCGGGCTGGAGCCGTTCTTCATGCAGTTGATCTCCGGCATCGAGGCCACGCTGTCGGCGGAGTCCGTGGGGCTGCTGCTGCAGATGACCGAGGACCCCGAAACCGAGATCGCGATTTATCGGAAATGGTGGGCGCAGCATCGGGTCGCCGGAGTGTTCGTCGTCGACCTGCGGGCCGAGGACTCCAGGGTCGCCGTGCTGGAGGAGCTGAAGCTGCCCGCCGTGGTCATCGGCGGACCGGAGGGGACCGGGCGGCTGCCCGCTGTCTGGAGCGACGACGCCGGCGCGATCGGCGTCGTGATGGCGCACCTGGCCGGGCTGGGGCACCGCAGGATCGCCAGGGTCGCGGGGCAGGAGGAGCTCAGGCACACCCGCGTGAGAACCGCCGCGATGCGGGAGGCGGCGGCCAGGCTGGGCGTTACGGCCGTCACCGTGTACGCCGACTACAGCGGCGAGAGTGGCGAGCGGGCCACCCTCGACCTGCTGCGCGGCCCCGACCGGCCGACCGCCATCGTGTACGACAACGACGTGATGGCCGTGGCCGGCACCGCCGCCGCTCGCGAGGCGGGTTTCTCGGTGCCTGCCGATCTGTCCGTCGTGGCCTGGGACGACTCCGCTCTGTGTCTGCTGACCCGGCCGCATCTGACAGCGGTGAGCAGGGACATCGCCGCGTTCGGCGCCAAAGCCGCCCGGTCGCTGCTCAGCTTGGTTCAGGGCCGGGAGGTGGCCGACTCGCAGCAGGCCGAGCCGCGCCTGGTGAGCAGGGGGAGCACGGCCCCCCTGTCCTGAATCGGTTCAGTAATCGAGTGGAAATGTCCGCGACCAGACATTGAAACTAAACGGGTTTAGTGATGGCATGACGGCTAATCTCCGCTGCTCAACTCCGGAGGGTTGATGACCCCGCTCCGCCCCTTGACCGATTCCTGGACCGTCCGCTCGGCGAGCGGCGACGTGCGTGCTCCGGCCACCGTGCCCGGTTGCGTGCACACCGACCTGCTCGCCGCCGGTCTGATCCCGGATCCCTACCTCGACGACAATGAGACCCGCCTGGCCTGGGTGGGGCGTACGGAGTGGCGTTACGAGACGGAGTTCTCGTGGGACGGCACCGAGCACGAGCGCACCGATCTGGTCTGCGAAGGGCTCGACACCGTGGCCGAGATCGAGCTCAACGGCGTGCGCGTGGGCGAGACCGCGAACATGCATCGCTCCTACCGGTTCGACGTCCGCCCCGCGCTGCGCATCGGGAGCAACCGGCTGGCGGTGACCTTCCGGCCGGCGGGGGAGTACGCCGAGCGGCTGAAGGAAGAGCTCGGCGACCGGCCGGGCGCCTACACCGAGCCCTACAACTTCATCAGGAAGATGGCCTGCAACTTCGGCTGGGACTGGGGCCCGGCCCTGGTCACGGCGGGCATCTGGCGGTCGATCGGGCTGCACGAGTGGAGCGGTGCCCGGCTGGCCGCCGTGCGGCCGGTGGTGACCGTCACCGACGGCGTCGCCCGGGTCGCCGTGCATGTCGAGGTCGAACGGGCCGTACAGGAGGAACTGCAGATCACCGCCACAGTCTGCGGCAGGTCTGTTGTGGGAGCGCTCCCATCGGACACGGCGGTACTTGAGGTCGACATTCCCCAGCCCGAGCTCTGGTGGCCACGCGGGTACGGCGAGCAGCCGCTGCACGAGCTGACCGTGACACTCGGCGACGACCTCGACAGCTGGCAGGGGAAGATCGGCTTCCGGACGGTCGAGCTGGACACGGCCGACGGCGCCTTCACGATCGTGGTCAATGGCCGCCCGATCTTCGCCAAGGGCGTCAACTGGATCCCCGACGACTGCTTCCCGGTCAGGATCGACCGCGCCCGTTACGCCGAGCGTCTCGCGCAGGCGTGTGAGGCAGGCGTCAACCTGATGCGCGTCTGGGGCGGCGGGCTGTACGAGAGCGACGACTTCTACGACCTGTGCGACGAGCTGGGCCTGCTGGTCTGGCAGGACTTCCCGTTCGCCTGCGCCGCCTATCCGGAGGAGGAGCCGCTGCGCTCGGAGGTCGAGGCCGAGGCCCGCCAGAACGTCACCCGCCTCATGCCGCACCCGAGCCTGGCCCTGTGGTGCGGCAACAACGAGAACATCTGGGGCTTTTTCGACTGGCACTGGCGCGAGCGGCTGGCCGGACGTACCTGGGGCGAGGGCTACTACCTCGACCTGCTGCCCGGCATCGTGGCCGAGCTCGATCCGGGCCGGGCGTACTGGCCGGGCAGCCCGTACTCGGGGTCGATGGACGTCCATCCCAATGACCCCGACCACCACAACATCCACATCTGGGACGTCTGGAACGAACGCGACTACACGGCCTACCGCGAATACCGGCCCCGGTTCGTCTCGGAGTTCGGCTTCCAGGGGCCCGCGACGTACGCGACCATCAAGCGGGCCATCGGCGACGACCCGCTCACGCCCGACTCGCCCGGCATGCGCCTCCACCAGAAGGCGATCGACGGTGACCTCAAGCTGGCCGCCGGGCTCAAGCCGCACTTCGCGCCGCCCACCGGCTTCGCCGACTGGCACTACCTGACGCAGGTCAACCAGGCCAGGGCGATCCAGCTCGGCGTCGAGCACTTCAGGTCCCTGTGGCCGCACTGCGCGGGCGCGATCGTGTGGCAGCTCAACGACTGCTGGCCCGTCACCTCGTGGTCCGCGATCGACGGTGACGGGCGCAGGAAGCCGCTGTTCCACGCGCTGCGCCGGGCGTACGCCGACCGGCTGCTGACCGTGCAGCCGCGCGACGGCGGCCTGGCGCTCGTGGCGGTCAATGACACCGACGAGCCGTGGGCGAGCGGCGCGGTGGCCGCGCGGCTCGGCGTGGACGGCAGGGAACTGCGGACCGAGAGCTTCGACCTCGAAGTGCCGCCACGTGGCGTGGTGACGGTGCCCCTTGGCGTGGGTGAGCCGGCCGACCCGGCCAGAGAGCTGATCGCGGTGCGCGCGGGGGAGCGCAGGGCGCTGTGGTTCTTCCTGCCGGACAAGGACCTCGACCTGCCCGAGGGGCGGTGCACGGTGACGGTCGAGGGGCGTGACGTGATCGTCAGCGCGCACACGCTGGTACGGGATCTGGCGATCTTCCCTGACCAGGTACACCCCGACGCCGAGGTGGACGACCAGCTCATCACCCTCCTGCCCGGCGAAAGCCATCGCTTCACGATAAATCGGGAAATCGGGGCTGATGTGCCCATGAGGTGGGTGAACGACCGCTCCGCCCTCCTACCCAACCCCCCTGGGAGAAATGCATGAGAAGAACCTCGATGATCGTGGCAGCGGCCACGCTTGCCCTCCTCACCGCCTGCTCGGGCGGCGGGGTGCCACTGACCGCCGGCAGCGCCGCTCCCTCCTCAGGCCCGGCCTCGGCCTCCGGAGGCGCCGCCAAAGACACCATCGTGAACGTCATCGCCGGCACCGGCCAGTTCAACGAGAACCTCAACCCCCTGGTCCAGGGCGCGCCCAACCTCATGGGCACCTGGGGGCTGATCTACGAGACGCTCATGTTCTTCAACCAGTCGAAGTCGGGTGACGTCCAGCCCCTGCTGGCCACCAAGTACGAGTTCGGCGACGAGGGCAAGTCGATCACCTTCACCCTCCGCGACGGCGTGAAGTGGAGCGACGGCAAGCCGTTCACCGCCGAGGACGTGGCGTTCAACTTCCTCTACCGCCGCGACAAGAAGGACCTGAACGCGGGCGGCAGCAACGTCAAGGACGCCCAGGTCCTCAGCCCCACCTCAGTGAAGATCAGCTTCACCGAGAAGATGTACACCAAATTGTGGGACGTGGCCGGTCACCAGTACATGGTGCCCAAGCACATCTGGGAGAAGATCGACAAGCCCACCAAAGAGACGAACACCAAGCCGGTCGGCACCGGGCCGTTCATGATGGGCGAGTTCACGCCGCAGAGCTACACGATGGTCAAGAACCCGAACCACTGGGACACCGGCAAGCCCAAGATCGCCGGAATGCGGTTCTGGTCGTACAACAACAACGACGCCTCCCTCCAGGCGATGGTCACCGGGCAGCTCGACTGGGGCGGCATGTTCATGGCCGACCCCGACAAGCAGTTCGTGGCCAAGGACCCCGAGCACAACGCCTACAAGAACGAGTCCCAGTTGTACGTCACCAACCTGGTGCCGAACCTGACCAAGGCCCCCATGAACGACCTGGCCGTGCGGCAGGCCATCAACCTCGGGCTCGACCGCGACAAGATCATCGAATTGGCGTTCGCCGGGCTCGGCAAGCCGGCCAGCCCGGCGGGCATAGTGCTGCCGCTCTTCCAGGACTACCTCTCGCCCAAGTACGCCACCGCGAAGCTGGAGTTCAACCAGGACAAGGCCCGCCAGACCCTGGAGGCGGCCGGATACGCCAAGGACGGCGACGGCTTCTACGCCAAGGGCGGCAAGCGCCTGTCGGTGACCTGCCATCTGGTGAGCGGCTGGACCGACTACGTCTCGGCCGCCCAGGTCATCAAGCAGCAGCTCAAGGAGGTCGGCATCGAGTTCAAATCGAAGGAGGTCTCCTTCAACGCCTTCGTCGACATGCAGCAGAAGGGCGACTTCGAGCTGATGATGTGGAACGCCTATGGCGGCCCGCACCCGTACTACATGTACGACAACATCCTCAACAGCAAGAGCATCCCTCCGGCCAACCAGAACATGGCCCGCTACAAGAACCCGGCCGTGGACGCCGCGCTGAAGGTCATCGCCGACACCCCGCCGGAGCAGACGGACACGATCAAGCAGGCGATCTACGCCATCCAGGACGCCGTCGTGGCCGACCTGCCCTACATCCCGCTGCAGCAGTCCAGCGCCCTGGCCGAGTTCCGGACCACCAACGTCACCGGGTGGCCCAGCGAGCAGAACCCGTACGCGCTCGGCCTGCCCTTCTCCCACCCCGACAACGGCATCGTGGCCAAGAACCTCCAGCCGGTGCAGTAGCAACGACGAGGACGCGACCGGGGCCGCGCGCCCCGGTCGCCCGGGGAGAATCACATGGCATACCTTTGGCGCAAGCTCGGCTTCTACGCGGTGGCGCTGTGGGCCGCGCTCACGATCAACTTCCTCATCCCGCGCCTGATCAGGGGCAACCCGGTCGACATCATCCTGTCGCGCTTCCAGAGCAGGCAGCCCCCGCCGCCGGAGTTCCGCAAGACCCTGGAGGTCATGTTCGGGGTGAGCGACGACCCGCTCTGGGTCCAGTACTTCGCCTACCTCCGCCAGCTGGCCGCCGGGAACCTCGGCACCTCCGTCACCTACTACCCCGCCCCGGTGGGCACCGTGATCGGCCAGGCGATGCCGTGGACGCTCGGGCTGGTGTCGATAGCGCTGCTGATCACGGTCGGGCTCGGCGTCGGCCTGGGCATGGTGGCCGGGTGGCGGCGGGGGAGCTGGCTGGACGGGCTGATCCCGACCACGACGTTCCTGGCCGCGATTCCGTACTTCTGGCTGGCCCTGCTGCTGCTGTTCTTCCTCGGGGCCGGGCTCGGCTGGTTCCCGCTGAACGGCGCCTACGACTACGCCCACGTACGCATGGGCTTCACCGGCGACTTCATCGGCAGCGTGCTCTATCACGGCGCGTTGCCCGCGCTCACGCTGGTGATCTCCGGCATCGCGGGCTGGCTGCTCGGCATGCGCAACATGATGGTCTCGACCATGGCCGAGGACTACGTGGTCATGGCGCAGGCCAAGGGGTTACGGCCGCGCCGGGTGATGGTCGCGTACGCGGCCCGCAACGCCGTCCTGCCCAGCGTGACCGGGTTCGCGATCACGCTCGGCTTCTTCGTCGGCGGCCAGGTCGCCACCGAGGTCGTCTTCTCCTACCCGGGCGTGGGGTTCGCGCTGCTGCAGGCCGTCGGCAGCGCCGACTACCCGCTCATGCAGGGCCTCTTCCTGATCATCTCGGTGGCCGTGCTGGCCGCCAACCTCCTGGTCGACCTGCTGTACGGGCTGATCGACCCCCGAGTGCGGAAGGCGGGCTGAGGCAGTGACCGCTGTTGTGACCCTGGCCGCTCCCCGGGACCGAGTGCTCGGCCTGCCCAGATCGGGCAAGCTCGTCGCCGGACTGGTGATCGTCGGCTTCTTCGCCCTGCTCGCCATCGCCGGTCCCATCCTGGCCGGAGACCCCGAGGCCCTGGTGGCCGGGCGGCTCGAACCGCCGTCGGCGGAGCACTGGCTCGGCTCGACCGACACCGGGCAGAGTGTGCTGGCCCAGCTGATGCACGCCACGCGCGGGTCGATGCTGATCGGCGTGATCGCCGGGGTGCTGGGCACGGTGGGCTCGCTGCTCATCGGCGTCGTCGGCGGCTATTTCGGCGGCTGGGTGGACGAGGCGTTCTCCCTGCTCAGCAACGTCGCCCTGGTCATCCCCACGCTGCCGCTGCTGATCCTGGTCGCCGACTACGTCGAGGACAGCGGCCCGTTCACCTACGCCCTGATCATCTCGATGATCAGCTGGGCGGGCCCCGCGCGGGTCATCCGCTCCCAGGTCATGTCGCTGCGCAACCGCGACTACGTGGACGCGGCCAGGGTGAGCGGCGAGCCCGGCTGGCGGATCATGGTCTTCCAGATCCTGCCGAACCTCGTCCCCGTCATCGCCTCCGGCTTCGTCTGGGCGATCATCGGCGCCATCCTCACCGAGTCGGGACTGTCCGCGCTCGGCCTGGGCGGCGGCGCGGTCACCTCCTGGGGCGGGATGCTCTACTTCGCCCAGAACGGCTCCGCGCTCTCCATGGGCGCCTGGTGGTGGTTCGTCCCGCCGGGGGTGTTCATCGCCGCGCTCGGCACCGGGCTCTCGCTGATCAACTTCAGCATCGACGAGCTGATGAACCCGCGACTGCGAAAGGCGGCCGCATGAACGACACCGTCCCGTCGGTACGCGACATGAACGACCGCGACATGAACGACACCGTCCTGTCCGTACGTGACCTGAGCGTGGCTTATGGGCAGACCCGCGCGGTCCGCGGCGTGAGCTTCGAGCTGGGCCGCGGCCAGGTGCTCGGCATCGCGGGCGAGAGCGGCTGCGGCAAGTCGACCCTGGCGTACGCGATCAACCGGCTGCTGCAGCCACCCGGCCGGACCACCTCCGGCGAGGTCGTCTTCCACCCCAAGGACGGCGACCCCATCGACGTGCTGGCCCTGGAGGGCGAGGAGCTGCGGCGCTTCCGGTGGCGGCGGGTGGCCATGGTCTTCCAAAGCGCCATGAACGCGCTCAATCCCGTGCTCAGCGTCCGGCGCCAGCTCCACGACGTGTTCACCACCCACGAGCCGTCGATGTCCAGGCGCGAGCGGGAAGAGCGCTCCCGTGAGCTCCTGGAACTGGTCGGCATCGATCCGGGACGCATCGGCGCCTACCCGCATGAACTGTCGGGCGGCATGCGCCAGCGGGTGCTGATCGCGATGGCGATGGCGCTCAACCCCGACGTGGTCGTCCTGGACGAGCCCACGACGGCGCTGGACGTGGTGGTGCAGCGCGACATCCTGGAGGAGATCGACCGGCTGCGGGAGATGTTCGGCTTCGCCGTCGTCTTCATCACCCACGATCTGTCGCTGCTGCTGGAGATCAGCGATCATCTCGCGATCATGTACGGCGGCCGCATCGTCGAGTACGGCACCAGCAAGGACACCCTCATCCAGCCCCGCCACCCGTACACGGTCGGCCTGCTCAACTCCTTCCCCAGCCTGCGCGGCGAACGCCAGGCGCTGCACGGCATCCCCGGCAGCCCGCCTGACCTGTCGAAGGAGCTGGCGGGCTGCTCGTTCGCGCCCCGCTGCCCGTACGCGTTCGAGGGCTGCCACACCCACGAGCCCGAGCTGGACTCGATCCAGGACTCCCTGGTGGCCTGCCTCCAGTACGACCGCAGGCTGCACCCCGCCCGCCCCGACCGGCGCCTGCGGGAACGCCGCTTCGACCACGCCGACCATGAGGTGATCTCATGACCTCGATGACGGTCAGCCACCTGAGCAAGACCTTCAGGCTGTCCAGGAAGGAGCACCTCCGGGCGGTCGACGACGTCTCCTTCGAGCTGCGCTCCGGCGAGACCACCGCGCTGGTGGGGGAGAGCGGCAGCGGTAAGTCCACGATCGCCCGCATGCTGGCCAGGCTCGCCAAGCCCACCTCGGGCGAGATCCGGTTGGAGACCTCGAACTACCGCAAAGACGTACAGATGGTCTTCCAGGACCCGTTCGCCTCGCTCAACCCGGCCCACACGATCGGCTACCACCTCCGCCGGCCCCTGGAGATCCACAAGACGCCGGGTACGGCCGAGGAACTGCTGGAGCGGGTCAACCTGCCCGCCGCCTACGCCCGCAGGTATCCGCACGAGCTGTCCGGCGGCCAGCGGCAGCGGGTGGCCATCGCCCGCGCGCTGGCACCGCGCCCCAAGGTACTGCTGGCCGACGAGCCGGTCTCGATGCTGGACGTGTCGATCAGGCTGGAGATCCTCAACCTGATCGACCGGCTCAAGCGGGAGGAGGAGCTGGCCGTCCTCTATGTCACGCACGACCTGGCAACCGCGCGCTACTTCGCCCGCGACATCATGGTCATGTACCGGGGGCAGATCGTCGAGCGCGGCCCGGCCGACGACGTCATCCTCGCGCCGCGGCACCCGTACACCCGGCTGCTGGCCGAGGCCGCCCCCGACCCCTGGGCGGCGCACGAGGACGGGCGGCCCGCCCGGCAGGAGCGCAGGAGCGGCCCGCCCGTCGCCGATGGGTGCCTGTTCCGCAACCGCTGCCCGTACGCCGCCGACGCGTGCGCCGGCCAGATCCCCACCTACGGCGAGGAGCACCGCGTCCGATGCGTCCTGGGGGAGGGGGAGCCCGCGGCGTGAGGCGTCCTGGGCGGCGGCGAGCCCGCGGCGCGAGGCGTCAGCTCGAGACCACGTCGCTTTGGGCAGGTATCAGCTTGAGACCACGTCGCTCTGGGCCAGGATGCGCAGGTGTTCCAGCAGTTCGCCGCTGGTCTCGGCGAGCGGCTGGATGCAGACGTGGTCCGCGCCGGCGTCGAGGTGGGCCCGTACCCGCTCGATGATCGTCTCCGGGTCGCCCCAGGCCACGATGGCGTCGACCAGGGCGTCGCTGCCGCCGTCGGCGAAGTCCTTGTCGTCCCAGCCCAGCTCGCGCAGGTTGTTGGCGTAGTTGGGCAGCGCGAGGTAGTGCTTCGTGAAACCGCGGGCGGTCCGCCGGGCCCGCTCCGGGTCGGTGTCGAGCAGGACCGTCTGCTCCGGCGCCAGCACCGGATCGGGGCCGAGGACCGCGCGGGCGCGCGCGGTGTGCTCAGGGGTGACGAAATAGGGGTGCGCGCCCTGGGCGCGCTTCGCGGCCAGATCCAGCATCTTGGGTCGTAGCGCGGCCAGCAGCCGCGGCGCCGGCTCCGGCAGGGGGCCGCCGTACTCCGACGCGTCCATGGCATCGAGGTACGCGCGCATCGCGGACACCGGCTTGCTGTAGTCGTGGCCTCGCGCCGACACCAAGGGCGCGTGGCTCACGCCGAGGCCGAGCACGAACCGGCCGTCGTACGCCTCCGCGAGGGCGTTGGCCCCGGTCGCAATGGCGGTGGCGTCCCGGGCCCAGATGTTGGCGATGCCGGTGGCGATCATAATCTGCCGCGTCCCGCTCAACAGGATCGCCGAATGGACCAGCGCCTCCTTGGCCTTCGGCCCCTCACCCACCCACAGGGTCCCGTAGCCCAGGCTCTCGATCTCGGCAGCCGCGTCGCGCTCGAATGAGGCCGATTCGCCGCCCAGTGTGCTGTTCCAGACCCCTACTCGGCCCATGCGCCGCTTCAGCGCCGCGACATCAATCGTCGTATCGGGCATCACAACTCCCCGCCTCGTCGTCAGAGTGGATCTCACGATACGTAACGGATCATCGGGGCAGGTTAATGCCCGATTCACGGGTTGCCGTATTTCGGCGGTCCGCGGCGTGCCTGAACCCGGGTGCCGTGGGAGCCGTACCTTCTGACGACTGTCTGGAGCGGAAAGCCCTGTTGCCTGCAGGCGTCAGCAGGACCTGGCGCCTTTCTGGACAGGACCTGGCGTCTTCTAGATGGGCAGGCGATGGCACACGGCACCAAGCGCGGCGACACGGTGGACGGGACGATCGGCGGTGATCCCCGGCTGGTCGGCGGCCATCGCATCATCCGCCGGCTCGGCGCGGGCGGGATGGGCGTGGTCTACCTCGCCGAGGGCGGGGCGCGGACACTGGTGGCGATCAAGGTCATTCACCGGCACCTCGCCGGCGACCCGGAGTTCCGCCGGCGCTTCCGCCGCGAGGTCGCCACCGCGCAGCGGGTCGCCCGCTTCTCCACGGCTCCCGTGCTCGAGGCCGATCTGGACGGCGACCTGGCCTATGTGGTGACCGAGTACGTGCCGGGGCCGACGCTGTACAGCGCGGTGAAGGAGTGGGGCCCGATGGTGGGCTCGGAGCTCGAAGGGCTCGCCATGAGCATGGCGGTCGCGCTGGGGGCGATCCACGCGGCGGGCGTCGTTCACCGGGACCTCAAACCGTCCAACGTGCTGCTGTCCCCTGCGGGCCCGAAGGTCATCGACTTCGGCCTCGCCTTCGCGGCCGACTCCACCACCCTCTCCGTCACCAGGATGGGCACGCCGGCGTACATGTCTCCGGAGCAAGTACGGGGGCTGCCGCTCGCCATGGCCTCCGACGTCTTCGCCTGGGGCGGGGTCGTGGTCTTCGCGGCCTGCGGGCAGCCGCCGTTCGGCTACGGGGCGGGGCACGAGGTGCTCTACCGGGTGGTTCACGACGATCCCGTACTGCCCAAGCTGGAGGGGGTTCTCGGGGAACTGGTGCCGAGGGCGCTGAGCAAGGACCCGGCGGCGCGGCCCACGGCGGCGGAGCTCGTGGACGCGTTCGCCGAAGGCCCGACGAGACGCCTCCCGCCCACCGCCGTCCCGCCCACCGCCGTCCCGGCTCCGACCCCGGCCGACACGCTCGCGACCGAGCCCCGCCTCGGCGCCGCACGACCACCTGCGCCCGTGCGTGAGGCCCCGATCGGCGCGCCCGACCCCGAGCCTCCGAGCACGCCATCCGGAGCAGAGGCCGAGCCGCCGGACGGCGATTCTAGGAGCCACCCGACCACCCCTGAGCCAGGCGGCGGCGTAGGTGCCAGGGCGGGCAAGGACCAGCGACGACGCCGCAGGGCCACATCGCGACGGCGGGTGTCGAGACGACGGTGGGTGTGGGGCGCCGCCGCCCTCGCCCTGGTGACGGCGGGAGCCGTCTTCACCTCCCTGGCGATCACCCCCCGAGACCCGTTGCCTCCCGGTCTGTCCGCGCGGCCCGCCGGAAACCCCGCCGTGGCGCAGGACGCGGGCACGCGGTGGCGGAAACTCCCCGGCCAGAACCCCCTGCGCGACGCCGGCGTCCGCTTCTACGTGCAGCCGGACACCGACGCGGCCCGACAGGCGCGGACCTGGTCGGCACAGGGCAGAACAGCCGACGCCGCGCTGATGCGGGCCCTGTCGGAGGTCCCCCAGGCCATCTGGCTCAGCGGCGGCTCGCCCGCCGACATCTCCCGTACGGTCCGCGAAACGGTCACCCAGGCGGACCGGCAGGGGACGGTGCCGGTGTTCGTCACCAACAACATCCCGGGACGTGACTGCTGGAACGGCGGCGCCCCGAACACCGGCACCTACCGCACCTGGATCGACGCCGTGGCCGAGGGCATCGGAAACCGGCCCGCCGTCGTCGCCCTGGAGCCCAGCGCCCTGGCCCGGCTGCCCGGCAGCACGGAGTGCCCGCAGGGCGGGGAGACCGCCGCCGTCCAGCGGTACGCCGACCTCTCCTACGCCGTGGAGACCCTCACCGGCCTGGCCGACACCGCCGTCTACCTCGACGGCGGGCTGGCGGGGTGGCCGGCGTTCACGCAGATCGCCGACCGGCTGGTCAACGCGGGGGCGGTCCGCGCCGACGGCTTCTACGTCAACGCGGTCGGTTACCGCCCGACCGCCCGCTCGCTCGCGTACGCCGCGCAGCTGTCCAGATGTGTCTACCTGAGGGCGGCGTCGCGGACGGCCTCGTGCGCCGACGCGGCCCTGGCCGCCGTGCCAGACGACAGGCCCGGCCTGCCGCACTTCGTCATCGACACGAGCCGGAACGGTAGGGGCGAGTGGCAACCGCCGGCCGGCCGGTTCCCGGTGCCGGACGAATGGTGCAACCCTCCGGGCAGGGGCGCGGGAGCCCGGCCGACCGCCGACACCGGCACCCCACTGGCCGACGCGTCGCTGTGGCTGAACAGCCCGGGATTCTCCAACGGCCAGTGCACGCGGGGCACCTCGGGACCCGCGGATCCGGCGTACGGCATCGTCACCCCGGCCGCCGGCCAGTGGTGGCCCGACCAGGCCCTTGAGCGGGCACGGAACGCGGTCCCGCCGCTGCCGGCCGGTGCCCCATAGTGGCGGCCACCCTGCCGTACCCGCTGCGAGCGGCCGCTCGGCTGCCCCCACAGCGGGCGGCCGCTCGACCGTCCCCACAGCGGGTGGCCGCTCTGCCGCCCCCACAACAGGGAGTCATAGACTCGCTGCCGGACGGCGGCCTGAGCCGAGAACCAGCACGTCAGAGTGGTACGGGTGGCACCTGAATCCGCGATCCACGGATTACGAGGGCGCTCATCGGGCAGATGGGGCGGGGAAGAGTTACGGGCGGCACCCCGAATGCCTTACGGTCTGCTGGTCACTACTCTAAGTTTCGCAACGGTGCGTGCTCCGGGAGGTGGCCGCGATCGGGAAGGTGGCATGGGTGACGGTCGGTGCTGAAACGCAGATCACGGATCTGACCATCAACGATCATGCCTGCCTGACGTTCGGGGAGCATGAGGAGTTGCTCGACCTCACCACCGCCTTCGTACGGGACGGACTGGCCGAGGGGCAGCGCGTCGTCTGGCTGGCAGAGGAGCCGGAGCGCAGCCTGGCGGAGCTGGGCCGGCGGGGAGTGGTCGCGCGGGAGGCAACGACGGCTGGGCGAATGATGGTCATGACCTGCAAAGACGGGCTGCTGGACGGGCAGGCGTTCACCGCGGAGCACGCCACGCGGTGGCTGCGCGATCAGATGGTACGCACGGCGCGCGAGGGTTACCCCGGACTGCGTGTGGCGCTCGACATGAGCTGGGCCTTAACGCCGGTGAGCGGCATCGAGCAGTTGCCGGCCTTCGAGGAGGAGATCGCGGCGACGCTGGCGCGCGGCGGCGCGGCGGTCCTGTGCCAGTATGACCGTGAACGCTTCGACCCGATCACCCTCGCCTCGGTCTCGGGCTATCACACCCATACGGTCGCCGCGGCCACCTATCATCACGACGCGCTGCTGCGTATCTGCCGCCAGTACGCCCCGCCGGGCATACGGCTGGCCGGGCAGCTCGACCGGTCGGCCGAAGACGCGCTCAGGCTGGCCTTGAGCGAAACGATCCGGGTCGATGACGACATCACGGTTAATATGGCCGAGCTCTCCTTCATCGACCTGTCCAGCGCTCGTATGATCATTGACGCCGTCCGCAGCCTGCCCACGCCTCGCAAAGCGACACTGCGCTGCAGCCCTGCCATCCACCCGCGATTCGCCCTGCTCGGCGCTTCCGCGGTGCCCGGACTCAGCTTGGTGGCCACTCATGACGGGTAACCGGCCACCTGACCGTCGGGCGTCGCCCTCCGGCGAGGTGGAGGGCCGGCGTCGTCTGGAGAGTCAGCGAGATGGGGAGGGGCCGGTCGAGTCGGCCGTACTCCTGGACCAGCCCTTCGACCGCGATTCGCTCTATGCGCTGCGGGCGACATTGGAGGCGCACGCGAGCCAGGCGGGGCTGCCCGAGGGCCGAACCTCGGACGTGGTCCTCATCGGGCACGAGCTGGCCAGCAATGTCATCCTGCACGGCTCCGGGAGCGGATGGGTACGCTTGGAGGTCGCGGACGGCATGCTGCGCTGTGAGGTCGTCGACAGCGGCGCCGCTCACCCGGAGCAGGGGACTCCTGGATGGCCGTACCAGTTCGGGCACGGGCTGTGGATGGCCCGCTTCCTCAGCGACTTCCACACCGTGAGGCATGGCCCCGGCGGCACCGTCGTCACCGTGGGTTTCGCGCTGCCCAGTCCGCTCCGCCCGGCCTTCAAGCTGACCCGCCAATCCCAGAACGGCCGCACCACACTGAGCCTGGTGGGCGACCTCGACCAGCGGACGGCTCCGGACGTCATCGCCACCGTCGAGGACCTGATCTCGACGACCAAGCCCCTCCGGCTGGTCCTGGACCTGAGCGGCATGACGTTCTGGGATTCCACCGGCATCACCGCCCTCGTCACCTCACAGGAGCACGTCGCCGCCGCTCCGGGCGCGACCATGGCCCTGGCCGGGCTCTCGACGGAGCACCAGGGACGCCTTGACTCCCTCGGATTCGTCTCCTTCACCTACGACGACACCAGCCACTAGAGCGGCGCCCGCAACGGGTTCTGGGGCATCTTTGTCACCATGCCTGGACGAAGGGGTCCTGCTCGCCGGGCACCACCTGGGTGTGACCGGTTTCGAGGTCGAGGCGCAGCAGTTGCGAGCGGGCGCCGCCGCACGGAGGCAGTCCGGCCAGCGGCGACCGGTCCATCTCCGCTGCCTCCCGGTCGACGCCGACCAGCACGTTGTGGCCGGTCGGGTCGAGCGCCAGCGATTGGATGTGGCCGCAGTCCAAGTCCAGGACCTTCCTGACCAACCGCGTCCCCTCATGCAGGACGAGCGTGCGAGTCGGCCAGCCGAGCGCGCGCAGTTGCCGCCCGCCTGGCAGGGGAAGGAGCGGACGGGTGTACTCGTGCTCGGCCGGCGCGGCGACCTCCCCGATCGCGCCCGTGCCCACGTCGATCGTGGCCACGGCGCCGGCCGGGACGCTGTGGCCGGGGAGCACGAGGATCCGGGCGTCCAGCCACTGGAGGCCATAGCCGCTGACCGGCCATTCGCGTTCCAGGGTGCCCGCGAAGCTGGCTTTGTCGGTCATCCGCCCGTAGGCGATGCGGCCCTCGGCGGAGACGGCCAGACCGTTGACCATGCCTTCGAGAGTGGGGGTGAGCCGCTCGCCGACCGTGATCCGGCTGTCGTCGCCCATGGACAGCCGGTAGAGGCGAGAGTAGCGGCCGGACGGGCTGGTGAGCGCCGCCACGTAGTGGCCGGGTTCGGTGTCGCGGACGATGAGATCGTACTGACCGTAGGTGGGCGTCGCCTGGGGCAGCAGGCTCACCGGCTCACCGGACTCCAGATCGAGCACGTACGGCCGGCCCACGCCGGCCAGCGCGTACCGCGGAGTGCCGTCGGCGTTGACCGGCAGCCCGATCAGCACGGCGGGCAGGAACGCGGCCAGTACGACGGCCGCCACCGCCAGCCCGGCGGCGCGCAACTCGGTCAGACGCGGCCGAATGCCCGCGATCCCGGCCAGCAGCACCATGGCGGCGGGGGAGAGCAGCCAGGCCAGGATCAGGCGCGCCGCCACGAAGGACGACGGCGGCACCTGCGCGTGCAGGCACTCCTGCCAGGCGAAGGGCAGGTCGGGAGACAACCGGTCTTCGGCCTCGTCCAGCGCGGCGGGGAGCAGAGCGACCACCAGTCCCAGCGTGACGGGGAGCAAGGAACTGCCCCGGCTCGCGTCGGGACCGCGCCGTGGCCGCGACCGGATTGCCCAGCACGCGGTCAGCGCCAGCAGTACGGGCTGGAGCCAGACGACCCAGTCACCGAGGACACCGGCCACCTGGGCCGCCGGAACGGGCTGGGGCCAGTCCATCGGCCCGGCACTGCCGCAGGTGACCATCACCGTTTCAGTGAGCAGCGGCACGACCAGCAGTTTCCACAGCGACAGCGCCACCGCTGCCGACCAGAAGAACTTCAATACGCGCATCGGGGGCTTTCCGCGCTCTGAGTAGGGGCCGGAGTAGCCTAACGGCCTTTCTTGTCATGTTGATCACCATTTGAAATGATCAGCGCCGTGGCGGGGCAGCTGGAGAGGTCAACAGGCTGGCTCCGGACTGCATCCAGTCATTGGCGATGTGGCGGGAGAAACCTCCGGCCGAAGGGAACCTCGATGGCCCGGCTCCTGTCTCGAAGGTCCAGGCGTCTCGTGATAGCGCTCGTGACGGCGGCATTGGCCATCGAGGGACTCTCGGCCTGCGGCTACTCACCGTCGCGCACTATCGATCCGTCCGATGGGAACGTGGCCAAGCGCAGGGATGCCGCCCGGCGTACTGTCGCGGCCCGGCTCGACCAGGCCAGACGCACCGCCGGCGTGACCAAGGAGATCAGCCGTCTGACCATCGACCGATGCAGGCGAGGTAACGACGACGCGATGAACACCGAGGACTTCCTGTCGATCTGCAGCCTCATCCAGCAACGGGCGTATGTCTGGGATGGAGAGGTGAACGGCTTCCTCGACCGGTTTCCCAAGTGCGACTACACCCCTATGAACAGGGACGACTGGCGAAAGCTGCGCGGGAAACCGGCCCCGGGAGATCCCGCGCGTACCTATGACGCCGGCGACCTGCCGGGTTTGGAGTGCGGCGCCGTGGAGATCGAATTCGCCACCTCCGCGACACCGCAGCGGGACCTGGAAACGCTGAAGCCAGGCGCCATCATCATGGATCCCGACTCCGGCATCGACGACCCCTATCACTGGGTCGTCGAGGGGAAGCCGTGGCTCGCCGATTGGCGCGAGGTCCGGCGCAAGAACCGATTCCTGGTGGCTATGTCAACGATCGAGGACTACGCCGTCGACCCGCGCTGGACTCGAAGTCCTCTGCCCATCCAATCCCATAGCCGGTGACTCGCTTCTCCGCCGGCTGAGTGGTCGAACCGCCCGCGCTTGCGAGTCCATGAGCATTGGCGGCAAGCTGGAGCGGTGGATTTAGGCATCATCAGTCTGGTCGTCTCGATCGCGATCGGCGTTCCACAGATCTACCTCGCATGGCAGCAGGTGCGCCTTTCCCGGAATCAGGCGGCACCCCGGCGGACACGCCGGGCCGAGAACGCGCCGCGTCCAACGTCGCCTGCGGCTGCCACGCGCACAGAGCCGGCGGCTTCCCCCGACTCCGCACAGCCACCCCACGACGCCCCCACCGAGCCGTCGCTCGCAGAGACCCATCAGCGCCACGATCAAGAGGCCCATCGCAGCCTCGATCCGCAGCCCCACTCGCGCCTGGATCCGCAGGTAGCGGAATCTCGCCCCACCCCTCCGCCACCGAACACCCCGTCCGAGGATGCCGTGTACGGTATCGTCCCTGGCCTGCTGGCCTACATCGCGCCGGCATCCCTGTGGATCGGGGGCTTCTTGGGCTTCTCCGCCGCCGGCTGGATCTTCGCATATGACGACCTGGCCGGGGATTACACGACCCCCATGGGGCGCGTGCGGCTGTCCGTCAGCCTCTGGTTCACGGTCGTGGCGCTCCTGATCACCAGTTCTTCGACCGGGTTCACCGCGTACGCGTGGCACCGCGAAAAGGCCGTCAACGACGACAATGAGGAACGCTTCAACCTGTACGTGGTGATGGCGGTGCTCGGCCCGACGCTCGCGCTGTGGCTCGTGATCGCCCGGCACGCCGTGATGTTCTGACCCCTGGCGACCTGAGGGGGTCTGCCGGAACGATCACGATCGAAGACGAGCCGGCCCCGTTTTGAAGGGCGGACCGCTGGGTTTAGGGCCTCCAGTTTTGCGCCCACTATTCGATGGTGTGCTTGCGGTTGAGCACGAAATCAGCGCGGAACGTGCCGCCGATCTTCGCATATCTGCGCACCCGCGCCCCAGCATCGGGCGGCGATCTGGAGCACGCCTTGGACTGCCAGCTACGGGTCGTCCAAGTCTTCGTCGGGGAATGAGAGTCGTGCCGGAGGTTTATCCATTTGCCGGCTCAGGAGGTGGCTTCCGCCGGGCGTGCCACCGACCATGAACTTGGCGGCAGCTGACCAGGGCGTAAGCGCGGGAGGTCGGTGGTCAGCCTGCGGCGGAGTCGCGGGTGCGGCCGTGGGCATCGTGCGGGAGGTCGGCGTAGTGCCACTGGTGGTCGCGGGCGTGCCGGCACGCGGTCTCCAGGTCGCCGTCCTCGATCGTGGCCAGCAGGTCGGCGTGGTCGCGGACGATGTCGTGCAGGTCGACCTCGGTGGCGACCATCGTGACCGAGGTGCGTGCCTCGATCTGCAGGCCTTCCCATGAGAGTTTGAGCAGCTCGTTGTGCGCGGCCTCGACGATGCGCCGGTGGAAGGACACGCTGGCCCGCGCCGACGCCTCGCCGTCACCGCTCTCGGCGGCGGCCCGCATCGCCGCCACGTCCTTACGCAGCGCCTCCACCGGCATGGTCCCGGCCAGCAGGGCGAGCCGGGTGGCCGTCTCCTCCAGCGCCGCCCGTACGACGTAGCTCTCGCGTAGCGTCTCCTGGACGAAGGGCCGGACGAAGGTGCCGCGGCGCGGCTGGGTCTCCACCAGTCGCATCACCTCAAGCTCGCGCAGCGCCTCGCGTACGGGCGCCTGACTGGTGCCGTAGGTCGCCGCGAGCCGGGTCTCCACCAGCCGCTCGCCGGGCCTGAACTGGCCGGACACGATCCTGCCGACCAGCGAGTCACGGATCTGCCGGGCCAGCGTGAGACGCGGCAGCTTGGAGGGCTCATCAGCCATGGAGTGATCCTACCGATTATCGATAGCCGTCTTGACTGAGGATACCTCGATAATCAATTATCGATAATTACACGCCGAGGGCTGGGAGGGCCGCGACATGGTGATCCAGGCGGTGCATATGCCGGAGTCCGCCGAGGCCGTGGTCGCCTGCTCGGCACGGGGTGGCTGGATCATGGGTGGCGGTACCGTCGTGATGCCGCTGGTCAACAGCGGGGCCGCGCCCGCGACCGAGCTGGTCAGCCTGCGCCGGGCGGGGCTGGACGGCGTCGAGGTACGCGACGGGGTGGCCAGGATCGGGGCGGCGGCCACCCTCGCCGCCGTCGGCGAGCATCCCGGGCTCGCCTTCCTGCGCCCCGCGCTGCGGACGATCGCCTCTCCGACCATCCGCAACCAGGCCACCGTGGGTGGCAACCTGTTCGTCGCGCAGCCGTACGGCGACCTGGCCGTGTGCCTGCTCGCCCTCGACGCGACCTGCGAGATCGCCGGGCCGGACGGCCGGCGCGACGTGCCGGTGGCCGACGTGCTGGGCTCCGGGGTCGGCTCGGGTGAGGTCGTCGTGGCGGTACGGGCCACGGTGCCCGAACCGGGCACCTGGTACTACCACAAGGCCATGCGCCGCCGCCTCAACTCGGCGGCGATCGTGACCGTCGCCTCTGTGACCCGTACCGCCGACGGCGCGGTCACCGGCGATGGCGTGGTGACCTCCGACGGCCTGGTCGCCTCCGACGCTGTGGTCACCTCCGATCGCGTGGTCACCTCCGCCACGATCGCGCTTGGCGGTGTCGCCCCGCGTCCGGTGCGCGCGGTGTCGGCCGAGCGGCTGCTGCGGGGGCGTCCGCTGACCCACGAGGTCCTCACCGAGGCGGGTGAGGCGGCCGCCCGTGGTGACATCGACCCCTTCGATGACGCTTACGCCAGTGCGTGGTACCGGAGGCGGGTGCTGCCCGTGCATCTGCGGCGCGCGTTCATCCCTCCCGTGGTGCGGTGACCGCGATGGTTCCCGGGTGGTTCGTGACACGACAGAAAGAGGTGGACCGTGCCGTCACAGATCGTCTCGCTCGTCGTCAACGGTGAGCAGCGGGAGTTCATCGCCGCGCCAGGGGCCACGCTGCTCGCGAGTCTGCGTGAGTCGCTGGGCCTCACCGCGGCCAAGCGCGGCTGTTCGCAGGGCGCCTGCGGTACCTGCACCGTCCTGGTCGACGGTCAGCCCGAGGTGGCCTGCCTGGTCGCGGTGGAGACCGTCGCCGGCCGCGAGGTCCGCACGCTGGAGGGGGTTGCCACCGGTGGTGAGCTGGACGAGGTGCAGAGCGCCTTCGTCGACTGCTTCGCCACTCAGTGCGGCTTCTGTACGGCCGGCATGATCATGGTCGCCGAGGCGCTGCTCGAACGGGATCCCGACCCGAGCGAGGAGGACGTCGTGGAGGCGATCTCGGGCAACGTCTGCCGGTGCACCGGATACCGGCCCATCGTGATCGCCATCCTGGAGGCGGCCAGGCGTCGGCGCGCCCAGCCCCAGCAAAAGGAGGAGGTGGTGGCGCGATGACCTATCGGCCCGCCCCTACCGAGACGAGCACGGAGGAGGCGGCGGCGCGATGACGGACCGGCTCGCCCCCACAGACCGGCTTGCCCCCGCGTACCGGCTCGCTCCCATTGACACCAGCACGTTCGCCGACGAGCGGGCCGCCGCGCGCACCGAGGTGGACGGTGGCGGCGATTTCACCGTGATCGGCTCGGTGGTCCAGCGGTCCGACGCGCGCGGCCATGTCACCGGCCGTACCGAGTTCTTCGAGGACGTGGCCCCGGCGCGGCTCGCCCACCTCAAGATGCACCGCTCCGACCGGCATCACGCCAGGATCCTGGACGTGGACCTGACCGAGGCCCTGGCCGTGCCCGGTGTCCTGCGGATCCTCACCCACGCCGACATCCCGAACAACCTCTACACCCCGCTCAAACTGATCGGCGTCGGACCCGATGACGAGCCCATCCTGGCCGTGGACAAGGTGCGCTACCTCGGCGAGCCCATCTGTGCCGTGGTCGCCGAGACCGAGGCGGCCGCGCTGGAGGGTGCGGCCAGGATCAGGGTCGCCTACGAGGACCTGCCGCCGGTCTTCGACGTCGAGGAGGCGTTGAAGGAGGGCGCGCCGCTGGTCAACGAGTACCACGGGCAGAACCACTTCATTTACGAGGGCCACCACTGCCGGCGGATCCGGTTCGGTGACGTGGAGGCGGCGTTCGCGCGGGCCGATCACGTCTTCGAGTGGCGCTACCAGTCCGCGCCGATCGAGCAGGCTCCCACCGAGACCACCGGGTGCGTCGTGGTCCCGCAGGCCGACGGGCGGCTGCGCATCCACTCCGACACCCAGGCGTGCTTCTTCACCCTGGACAACACCGCGCTGATCCTGGAGACGCCGTTCAACAAGTTACGCATCGTCGGCGGTACGGTCGGCGGCGGCTTCGGCGGCAAGGTGGACGTGGTGGTCGAGCCGGTCGCGTGCGTGGCCGCGATGGCGGCCGACCGGCCGGTCAAGTTCGTGTACGACCGGGCCGAGGAGATGCAGGTCTCCTCGCCGCGCGCGGCCGAGCGCATCTACATCAAGGACGCGGTGATGGCCGACGGCCGGATCATCGGCCGCAAGGTCACGCTGTACGTCGACGCCGGCGCGTACGCCCGCCACACCCCGTACGGCACCACCAAGGCTGCCGCCCACCTGCCCGGCCCCTACTCGATCCCGAACGTGTGGGCCGACTGCCATTGCGTCTTCACCAACCGCACGCCCTCCAGCGCCATGCGCGGGTTCGGCGTGACCATCGCCGACTTCGCGCTGGAGTCGCAGATGGACCGGATCGCCCGCGCGCTGGACCTGGACCCGCTGCGGCTGCGCCTGCTCAACGCCTACCGCGACGGGGACATCAAGGCCCACCGCAAGGTCGCCGAGGGTACGGCCCTGGTCGAGGTGATCCAGAAGGCGGCGGAGATGGCCGGGCACGAGCTGCCCGAGGCGTACCGCCGCATGTCCTCCACGACCCGAGACACGACCCGAGACACGACCCGAGAGGGGCTGTAGCGATGGCGAAGCTGCGCGGGCGCGGGTACGCGTCGGTCAACTACCCGACCGGTATGAACCTGGGCGGTGACCCCTCGCAGGCGCTGATCCATGCCACGACCACGGGCACGTTCGTGATCTCGCTGTCCTCGGTGGACCTGGGCCAGGGCATCAAGACGATCGCCGCCCAGTGCGCCGCCGAGACGCTCGGCCTGCCGATCGAGAACGTCCTCGTCGACACCGCCGACACCGACACCGGCCCGCACTGCATGGGTACCTTCGCCAGCCGCGGCACCCACCGCGTCGGCAACGCCGTCATCATGGCCGCCGCCGAGGCGCGCGGCGTGATGCTGGAGGTCGCCGCCGAGGAACTGGAGGTCGACGCCGCCGACCTGGAGACCGACGGCACCGGCTTCATCCGGCTCAAGGGCGCGGAGGAGAAGCGCATCCACATCACCGACCTGGCGCTGGCCGCGCACTTCAAGCACGGGCGGACGATCTCCGGCCGCGGCATCTACCTCAAGGAACCGAGCACGCCGGTGCCCGAGACGGGGGAGATGGATCCCGACTCCTGCCAGGCGCACGCGTGTACGGCCGCCGTCGTCGAGGTCGACGACGAGACCGGGGTGGTCGAGGTGCTGGAGCTGTACAACGCGTACGAGATCGGCCGGGCGCTCAACCCGGCCATGGCGACGCAGCAGGTGGAGGGCGGGGCCTGGATGGGCGTGTCACACGCCCTGTTCGAGACCACCGAGCCCTATTACCCGTCGCGCGACCACGGGCCGCGCGACTTCGCCGGGTACCTGATGCCCGGCCCCGCCGACATTCCCGTACAGCACAGCCTGTTCCTCGAGCGCCCGGCCGGAAACGGCCCGTACGGCGCGAAGGGGATCGGCGAGATGACGGCGAACGCCCCGATCCCGGCCATCGCCAACGCGATCTTCGACGCCTCCGGAGTGCGCCTGGAGTCGATGCCGTTCACCCCCGAACGCGTCCTGCGCGGGCTCGACGCCCTGCGCCTGAAAGTGGAGGAATCATGCTGAAAGTAGTCTCCCTGCTCAAGCGGGCCGAGGGCCTGTCCCATGAGGAGTTCGCCAAGTGGGTGGTGGAGGACCACGTCGAGTTCGCCAAGAGGCTGCCCGGCCTGCGCAAGTACACGGTCAGCGTCACCACCGGAGACGGCGGGGCGTACGACTCGGTGAACGAGCTGTACTTCGACGACGAGGACGCCCGCGCCGCCGCGTTCGGCTCCGAGAACGGCAAGGCGGCCGCGGCCGACGCCGCCGCGCACACCTCCCAGCGCGTCCACCTGTTGACCACCGAGCACGCCCAGTTGTGACCGCCGCCGGGCTCTGGCGCGAGCCCGAGCTGGCCGCCGCGCTGGAGGGGGCGGGCTACTTCGCCGACGAGGGGCTGTGCACGGCCATCCACCTGGCGTTGCGGCTGGGCCGGCCGCTCCTGCTGGAGGGCGAGCCGGGCGTCGGCAAGACCGAGGTCGCCGCGGTGCTCTCTCGCGTCACCGGCCTGGACCTGATCCGCCTGCAGTGCTTCGAGGGGCTGGACTCCGGCCAGGCGCTGTACGAGTGGGACTACCCCAAGCAACTCCTCCAGGTCCGGGTGGCCGAGAGCCGTGGCCAGGACGTCGGCGACCTGTACAGAGAGGAGTTCCTGCTGCGCCGGCCGCTGCTGCGCGCCGTACAGGCCGAGCGGGGCGCGGTGCTGCTGATCGACGAGATCGACCGGGCCGACAGCGAGTTCGAGGCGTTCCTGCTGGAGTTCCTGGGCGACTTCCAGATCACGATCCCGGAGCTGGGCACGGTACGGGCGCGCACGCCGCCGATCGTGGTGCTGACCTCCAACCGCACGCGCGAGCTGCACGACGCGCTCAAGCGGCGCTGCCTCTACCACTGGATCGCCTTCCCCGAGCCGGACCGCGAGCGGGCGATCCTGCGCGCGTCCGTCCCCGGGCTCGAGGAGCGGGCGGCGGAAGGGCTCGTACGGGCGGTGCAGCGCGTACGCCGGCTGCCGCTGCTCAAGCGGCCCGGCATCGCCGAGTCGGTGGAGTGGGCACGAGGCGCCCTGGCGCTGGCCGACGGCGGCAGCCCGTGGCCCGTGGCGCTGCGCCGGGCACTCGGCCTGCTGATCAAGGACGAGGAGGACACGCGGCTGCTCTTCGCGCACGCGGAGGAGGTGTTCGACGATGCCTGACCTGACCCCCGCCGCAGACCATCTCTGGGGGTTTCTCACCGCGTTGCGCGGCGCGGGCGTGCCCGCCGCGCCGACCAAGCGCGCGGACCTGCTGCGGTCGATCGCCGAGTCCCCGCCGCCCGACCTGACCACGCTCTACTGGTACGCCCGGATCACCCTGCTCCAGGACGTGGGCGACCTGCCCGCCTTCGACCGGGTCTTCGACGCCTGGTTCCGGCAGGGCGAACCCGGCGAGCAAGGCCCGCCGCCCGAAGGCGACGACGGCGAGGCGCCGTCCCCCGGTGGACCCGGCGAGGACGACCCGCCACGTGAGGTACGGCCGGGCGACGGCATCGAGGCCAGCACCCTGAGCACCTACGGCACGCGCGAGTTCGGCCGGACCGGCGAACAGCGGTACGCGCTCATGCGCACGCTCGAAGCCGCCTGGCCCGCCGTACTGCCCGCCACGCCGTCACGGCGGCGCCGCCCGGCCCGGTCGGGGGACCGGCTGGACGTGCGGCACGCGTGGCGGCGCGCCCATCGCCACGACGGGGAGATCATCGAGCTGCGCCGCCTGGCCCGCCCGCCGCGTCCGCGCCGCCTGCTGATCCTGGTGGACGTCTCCGGCTCACTGCGGCTGCACACCCCGGACCTGCTCCGCGTCGCGCACACCGCGCTGCGCGCGGCGCCGGCCCGTACGGAGGTGTTCACCTTCGGCACCCGGCTCACCCGGATCACCGCCGCGCTGTCGCACCCGCACGCCGATCAGGCGCTGCGGGCCGTGTCGGGGCTGGTCACGGACGCGGACGGCGGTACGGCGATCGGCGCGGCGCTGGCGCGTTTCCTGGGCAACCCGCGCTTCGCGGCGCTGGCCCGGGGCGCGCTCGTGATCGTGCTGTCCGACGGGCTCGAACGCGGCGACTGCGTCCCCATGGTGCGCGCCACGGCCCGTCTGTCGCGGCTCGGCCACCGGCTCGTCTGGTGGTCCCCGCTGGCCTGCTCGCCGACCTACCGCCCCGCCACGCGCGCCATGGCCGCCCAGCTCCCGAGTCTGGACCACCTCGGCGGCGTACGCGATCTGCCCACCGCATTGGAGGAGGTACGCCACCTCCCCGCCGTCCTGTCCGGCCCCCGCCACACTGCGGCGCGGCGCTGGTCCACCCCACGACCCATGGGAGCGTAAGTTTTGGACGGATTAGTTTTGGCCGGAATCGTGGACGCGCACCACCACATCTGGCGGGCCGCCGACCTGCCCTGGCTCCAGGGGGAGATGGTGCCGCGCATCTTCGGCCCGTACGAGCCGATTCGCCGCGACTACCCCGCTTCCGAGTACGTCGGGGAGGCCACCGCCTGCGGCATCACCTCGGCGGTCTACGTCCAGGCCAACTGGGCGCTCGGCCGTTCTGTGGACGAGGTGCGGTGGCTGCGTGACGTACACGCCGAGACCGGCTGGCCCACCGCCGTGGTGGGTTCGGCAGACCTGTTCGACGAGGGCGCGGCCGACGTGCTGCGCCGTCAGGCCGCCGTGACCTCGCTCGTGCGCGGCACTCGGCTGCAACTGCACTGGCACGAACGGCCGGAGTTCCGCTTCGCCGCCGCCCCCGACCGCATGAAGGATCCCGTCTTCCGGCGCAACATCGGCGTGCTCGCCGACCTGGGCTGGCTGTTCGAGCTGCAGGTGTTCCCCGCCCAGATGGCCGATGCCGCGGCCCTCGTGTCTGACTTCCCGGACGTGACGTTCGTGCTGGTCCACGCCGGTATGCCGGTGAGCGCCGAGCCGCCGGCCGTCGCGGAGTGGACCCGTGGTCTGAGGCTGCTGGCCGAGCGGCCCAATGTCGTGGTGAAGCTCACCGGCCAGGGCACCTTCGTGCACCGGGTGGACCGGTCGCTGATCGAGCGGGTGGCGGCCACGTGCCTGGAGCTGTTCGGCTCCGGGCGGTGCATGTGGGGCAGCAACTTCCCGATCGAGAAGCTCTGGACCGACCTGCCCACCCTGCTCTCTACCTGGCAGGACGTGCTCTCGGAGCGATCCGCCGAGGAGATCCGGGACGTGTTCGCCGCGACGGCCACCCGCGTCTACCGCCTTCATGAGCCGCTGGTGGAGATCGCGTAACGTGCCTGAAAATCGGGATCTATCCCGTTAAGGTGCATGGGGTCCGTTCCGGCCGTCACAGGAGTCACTCCACTCATGCCGAATGCCGAACCGCTGCGCCCCGGCGACCCCGAGGTGATCGCGGCCTACCGGATCGTCGGGCGTCTCGGTGAGGGCGGCCAGGGCATCGTCTACCTGGGTCAGGCCCCGGACGGGCGGCCGGTGGCCGTCAAGGTGCTGCGGCAGTCGGTCGGCGGCGACGACCGCTTCGCCAAGGAGATCGCCGCGGCCCGGCGCGTGGAGCCGTTCTGCATCGCCCAGGTGCTCGACGCGTCGATGGGCGGCCGTCCGTACATCGTCAGCGAGTACGTCGAAGGTCCCTCCCTGCAACAGGCGGGCCGCCATAGCGGCGGCGACCTGCAGCGCCTGGCGGTCAGCACGGCCACCGCGCTGGTCGCCATCCACCAGGCAGGCATCGTGCACCGCGACTTCAAGCCCGCCAACGTGCTGCTCGGCCGCGACGGGCCACGCGTCGTCGACTTCGGCCTCGCCCGCGTCGCCGACTCCGCCGTCACCGTCACCAGCAGCGTCGTCGGGACGCCCGCGTACATGGCCCCCGAGCAGTTGGCGGGCGCGTACGTCGGCCCGGCGGCGGACGTCTTCGCCTGGGCTTCGGTCATGGTGTACGCGGCGACGGGCACGCCGCCGTTCGGCGAGGATTCGCTGCCCGCGGTCATCAACCGCATCCTGAGCCAGGAGCCCTTCCTGGGCGACCTGCCGGAGCCGCTGCGTTCGGTCGTGTACACCTGCCTGGCCAAGGATCCGGCCGCCCGCCCACAGATGCAGGACGTCCTGCTACGCCTGCTCGGCGGTGCCAACAGCGCGGGGAACCAGCACCTGCCGCCAGCGCCTCAGCACGCCCCGCCTGGCCCTGGGCACATTCCGCCCGGTCCGGGGTACGCCCCGCCAGGCCCTGGGTACGCCCCACCCGCTCCGGGGCACGTTCCGGCAGTTGGCGGTCAGCGTCCCGCGCGGCCGCGTCGTCGCTTTCCGCTGGTCGCGGGCGTCTCCGGAGTGGTAGCCGTGTGTCTGGCGGCCGGCGTCGTCGTCTGGAAAGGCCCGCTGAACGGGGGCGCCGCTCTATCGGCTCTGGCCGCGAACTCCAGCGAGCCGTCCCCCTCTGCCACCACGACCAAGCACAAAAAGACCGCCGCGCCCAAGAAGACGCAGACCTCGCCGATCACTCCCAAGCCCACGCACTCGCGCTCCACCCCCAAGCCCACGCACTCGCCCTCCACCCCCGAGCCGTCGCAGGAGCGCACCCCCGTCCGCTCTACCCCCAAGAACACGCCCAAGAACACGCCGAGGCCTACGAACACACCCACGAACAGGGCGACGAAGAAACCGACGACAACCCGACCGTCGCCGACCGCGACCAAGAAGACCAAGGCCGCCTCCTTCAGCCTCGCCTACGTGCGGGTCGCCGGCTCGTCGAAGATCAACGATGAGGGGATCACCTGCTACAGGGGCTCGTTGGGCTTCGGCATCGGCATTGACTCCTCCGAGATGGGCGCCCCGTTCTCCTACCAGTGGCTCGTCGACGGTCAGGTGATCGAGAGCGGCTCCAGGCGGATCCCGTCCTACGGCCGAAGCGACTATTTCGGGTCGAAGAAGCAGATCACCCCCGAGCTCGGTACCAAGCACACGGTCGTCTTCCGGCTCACCTCGCCGACACAGCGCACCAAGTCGACCTCGTGGACCATGTGCTGACCCACAGCCCTCAAAGGCGCAGCGACGTCACCGCTGGACAATTCAATTCTTGAGGAAGTTAATTACCAGTACAATCGGTTGCACACCCCAGCCCTCTCGGGAGGCACCAGTTGCACTGGGTCATCACCGGCACACTGCTGGCCGGATTGCTCACCGTTCCCACCACCCCCACCGACACCTGGACCGTCAAGGCCCCCACAGGCGGGCCCGTCGCCACCGTCCACCTCGACACGCAGGGCCGCCCGTCCGTAGCCGTGTCGCGAGACGGCGCGACCGTACTCGAACCCAGCCCGCTCGGCGTCACCACGGAACAGGCCGACCTCACCACCGGCCTGAGTCTGACCGGCCGTTCCGGCCGCGTGGTCGTCGAGAAGTACACCACCACGGCCGGCAAGCGCCTCAATCGCCTGTCCGTGATGAACGAGACCCGCTTCCGCTTCACGCGTGGAGATGCCAAGCTCGACCTGGTCGTCAGGGCCGCCCGCGACGGCGTCGCCTACCGCTACGAACTGCCCGGCGCGGGCGCCGTCCTCAGCGAGGCGTCGGCGTTCGCCGTCCCCGCCGGGTCCACCGCCTGGCTGGCCGGTCACCGCCGCGACTACGAGAACCCGTTCATCCAGTACGCCGACGTCCCCCCGGCCGAATACCAGATGCCCGCCCTGTTCGGAGTGGGCCAGAACTACCTCCTGCTGGCCGAGTCGGCGCTGAACGGCTCCTACACGGGTCCCCGCCTGGTAAGCGACCAGGGCACCTACAAGATCGCCCTCTGGGACGCGCGGGTCCCCTACGAACACGGCCTGACCACGCCCTGGCGGGTCATGGTCACGGGCGACCTCGCGACCGTCACCGAGTCCACCCTCGTCGACGATCTCGCGCCCGGATCCCAGGTCGCCGACACCTCGTGGATCAAGCCGGGCAAGGTGCTGTGGAGCTGGCTGGCCGGTGGCCGGAGCGTGCAGCAGAGCCTTGAGCAGCAGAAGGAGTTCGTCGACTACGCCGCGCAACACCGCTGGCCGTACGTGCTGGTGGACGCCGGCTGGTACGACGATCCGGTCACCGGCGAGCGGGCCTGGACGGATCGGACGGCCGAATTCACCTGGATACCCGAGCTCGTCGAGTACGGAAAGGCGCGCGGCGTCGGCATCATGACCTGGCTGCGATTCTCCGACTTCGACACCCACGACAAGCGCGTTCAGCGCTTCGGATTGCTGCGTCAATGGGGCGTCAAGGGTGTCAAGCTGGACTTCATCGACTCCGAGGCGCAGGAGCGGCTGCAGTGGTACGACGGGACGCTGCGCGATCTGGCCGACAACCAGCTCATGGTCAACTTCCACGGCTCGACCGTGCCCAAGGGGATCAACCGCACGTGGCCCCAGGTCATGAGCATGGAAGGCGTGCATGGCGCGGAGAAGTCGTCGAACCTGACCACCAGCCACCTGGCGGCCCTGCCGTACACGAGGAACGAGATCGGCTCGATGGACTACACGCCGATGGCCTTCCAGCGCCCCAGCCGGCCCACTTCCGACGCGCATGAGCTGGCGCTGTCGGTGGTGTTCGAGTCGGGGCTGGAGAATCTGGCCGGGTCGCTGGAGGCGTACCGGGCGCGGCCCGAGGCGGAGCGCTTCCTCGACCAGGTGCCCACGGTGTGGGACGAGACGCGGCTGCTGTCCGGCAAGCCGGCCGACCACACGGTGATGGCCCGGCGTAGCGGCGACCGCTGGTTCATCGGCGCCGGAGTCTCCGGGGCGGCCCGGACGCTGCAGGTGCCGACGGGCTTCCTGCGGGGCCGGTGGCTGGTCGAGGTGACCGGCGACGGTGCCGACGGGCTCGTCCGTGAGACGCACGTGGTGCAGGGCGGCACACTGCCGGTGGAGGTCAAGGCGGAGGGCGGGTTCGCCGCCATCGCCTGCCGCTGGCGCCCCGGCTTGACGACCTGCGCCCGCTGAGGCTGAGGAACAGCACGGGCACCCCGGCCGATGTGCCCGTTGGGGAAACAGCGGCCAGGGACGCGGGCGCCCAAGCTCGCGTCCCTGGCCGACCATGAACCCGGCTTCAGCAACCCGGCAAGCGGTTGCAGACGCCAGAAACTCGGATCTTTACAGGGCCTTGACCGTACTCCACGCCAGAAATACCGTCATTGGTGCCTAACACCTCCGATCTATTCACGATGAGGGGCACCCTATGGATCGGCGAGACCTGCTGAAGGCCGGGGGCGTCCTGGCCGGGAGCGCACTGCTGGCCGGCGGCTTACCCGGACCGGCGTCGGCGGCACGGGCGGTGACTTTCCGGGTCATGACGGCCGCGACCGGCGTGGCGGCGAGGACCGACCGGCGGCCCGTCGCGGGGGGAGTCCACGATCCGAAGGCGGGGACGACGTTCGTCTCCTGGGGCGGGACGAACGAGGACAGCTACGTCCAGGCGTTCCGCCACGGCCGCTGGTCGGCGCCGCTGAAGATCATCGACGGGCGGGGCGACTCCCACAACTACCCGACCATGGTGCAGGCCGACGATGGGCATCTCGTGGTGGTCGTCGGGATGCACAACGGCGAGACCGTGGTCGCCAGGTCCCCGCAGCCGCACACCATCGACGGCGAGTGGAGCTCCCGGGTCGTCGCGGAGGGCGCGGCGGCCAGCTATCCGATGCCGTTCAAGGCGGCCAACGGGCACCTGTTCGTGTTCTTCCGGGAGACCACCCGGACCGTGGATCCGAGCGCGCCGACGGACAACCGGCCGATGCTGTTCATGAGGTCCACCGACCACGGGGTCACCTGGCAGAGCTCCAAGCAGCTCACTGGCCTGCCGTACGTGCTCGGCTCGACCGACAGGGCGGACAACCTCAACGAGATCTACGTCGGGCAGCTGAGGTACCAGCGGTGGCCCGAGCGCGTGCACCTGGTGTGGACGCTGGCCGGTGGCGGTCCGGACCAGCACCGGCACGACTACTACCACAAGGACATCCACTACGCCTGGTTCGACCCCAACGCGCTGACCTTCCACGCCGCCGACGGCACCGACCTCGGGCCGCAGCTGACCAACGACGAGATGGAGGGGCCCTGCAAGGTGGCGGTGACGCCACTTGAGCGCCCGGCCGACGTCGTCTCGCCCGACTACATCCAGCTGGTCGGCTGGCTGCGGAACGGCCGGCCGTTCGTGGTCTGGTTCACCAGGGACGACGCCCTCGGATTCCACGACTTCGCCTCGGTGTGGACGCCACGCGGCTGGCAGACCAGCGAGGTGGCCACCGGGCTGCGAACGAGGGAGATGGAGCAGATCGGGCCGGACACGTGGCGGGTCTACACGACGGTAGACGGGCAGTCCGGCATCGCGACCCATCGGCTGGAGCACGGCCGGCGGTGGACGCCCGAGACCGTGATCCCCACTCCCAAGCCGGTCCAGCGGATCGAGCTCATCACCCGCTTCCGTGACCCGGCCAGGATCCTGGCCACCGGAGCGTCGAGCGCCCGCGAGGTCACCGTGGCCGACGGCGACGTCTACGTGGCGGGCCAGGACTGAGCCGGCCGTCCGGGCGGGGGCGGAGCCGGTCGTCCAGGCGGGCGCGGCTCGGCGCCATGTTTCCTCAGGTCAGCACCACTGCGATGCCACCTTTTCCGCATATCACCGAGAATGCGCATTTATCCGCAGTTGAACCCCACAAGGGAGGCAGCCGTACCAGGCCGAGAGAGAACGGAAAGGGTAATCATGAACATGCGCACCCTCATTGTCCCCGGCCTTGCTGCCTCCCTCGTACTGATCGCCACTTCGCTCAACCCGATTTCCGCACAAGCGACCACCCCCGTTTACCTGGCCGCGTCGCTCAAAGGCGCGAACGAAGTGCCCGCCCAGGGCATGAAGGTAGGTGACGCGGACGGAAGCGCGCTCGCCGTGTTCCGCATCCATGGCAACCGGGTCGACTACGCCGTCCGGTGGAGCAAAGTAGACGCGCCCAGCGGGTTCCACATCCACCGCGGCGAGGCGGGTGAGAACGGCGACGTCAGGGTCCCGTTCTTCGTCGAGGCGCTGCCCAACACGTTCCACGCCGTCAAGGGCACGGTCCAGGTGCAGGACGGCGCTCTGCTCAGCCGCATCGTCAGCCATCCCGGCAAGTGGTACGCCAACCTGCACAACGCCGAGTTCGGCGGCGGCGCCGTACGGGCCCAGCTGTACCGGATCCGCCCGGTGGAGCTGGAGTCGGTGCTGTCGCACGGGTTCGGCGCCACGCTCACCACACGGGCCGACGGGCGCCAGGAGATACCGGCACCCGGCATGAAGGTCGGCGACCGCGACGGGCGCGCCGGTTGGCTGGTCCAGCCGGAGGGCAACCGGGTGTGGTTCGCCGCCGCGTGGGCGGGGGTCGGGCCACCGGTCGGTGCGCACATCCACCGCGCCCCGAAGGGCAAGAACGGGCCGGTGGTCGTGCCCTTCTTCGCCGCCGAGAAGGGCCTGCCCGCCAGCGTCAACGGCATCGCCGGCAGCACGACCACCTCTACAGCGGTGGCCCGCCGCATCTGGAAGAAGCCCAAGAACTGGTACGCGAACCTGCACACCGCCGCGTTCCCGGGCGGCGCGGTACGCGGCCAGCTCTACAAGGGCGACTGGTAAGCCGCCCCGCCTCTACAAGGCAAGGCTCACGCGCCGTCCGAGCACGGCGCGTGAGCCTTTGAGAAGCGGTTGATCGACCAGGTCATGGCCGATGGCGGCGGCAGCGAGCACGCACAGTTCTTCTTCCCGTCAGCCTCTCTATGCACAACGTTCACACGTGCCCTCCAACGTGTCCGCTCGAGGGCAACCGGCTTGGCCGGTTGCCCGTGCGTGCATGCAAGTGAAGGGACTGCGCCTGATGCGGCCAGCAGCAAGACATTTATTCGACGGCGTACGGAGCCGGGGGCGCCTGGCCGCCGTCGGCACGGCCGTGGCGCTACTCGTGAGCAGCCTCGTGACAGCGGCGTACGCCGACCCGGGCCCGGCGGAAACGGACCGAGGACGGCCCACCCCGACGCCGACCACTTCCCAGAGCCCTCCGACGCTCACTCCCATCAGCGGGTCCTACCTCGAGGGCAAGGTGAAGGTCGCCGCGACCCCGGTCGCGGCCGGAGACAGCGTCACGAAACTCGCCATCGACGGCGCCGCCGTCAACGCCACCAAGACCGTGGGCGTCTCCAAACTCCGCTTCGACGTGGGCTCCAACTCCACGGAGGCGCAGTACCACAGCTACATCCTCGTCAACGGCGCGCACCGCAGCGACATCGGCGACTACGTGAACGAACGAGCCACCATCGACATCCCCAACGAGCAGCTCGTCAAGGGCGAGAACACCGTTGAGATCGTCGTCGGCACCGTCCAGTCCTCCTGCGGCACCAACTACGACGACTTCGTGCTGTCCGACGTGGGCCTCGAACTGCTCGGCGAGGTCGCGGACGGCGAGGACAACCCGTACACCCTGTCCTTCGGCGACGGCAGCTGCGGCACGAACACCTCGCTGCTGAAGCGGGCCACGCTCAAGTTCTTCGTCCAGGCCGACCCGCAGGGCACCACCGGTCTCGCGGCGGAGGTGGACACGACGACGCTGGCCAACGGCGAGCACGCCATCACCGCCACGACCGCGGCCGGGGCGAGCGTCAAGAACACGGTGACCGTGAACAACGCCCCGGCCGGCGCGCCGCGGCTGATGCCCACGGACGGCACGCTCGTGGCGGGCACCAAGCCGGTCTTCGCGAACGTCCCGGCCACCGGCGAGGGCGGCGTCAAGTCGCTCACCGTCGACGGCGCCGAGCCCGTCACGAAGGCCACGCTCGGCAACGGCGCCGCGAAGCTCAGTTTCGACGTGGGCGCGGACTCGATCGACGACAAGTACGACAACTTCCTGCTCGTCAACGGCAAGCGCGTCGACCTGGGCGGCTCCTGGGTGAACCAGCGGGTGACCGTCGCGGTCCCGGCCAGGTTCCTGGTCCCGGGCGACAACACGATCAAGCTCGTCACCGGGGACTACAAGGAGACCTGCGGCAACGGCCGCGACGACTTCACGATCACCAACCTGGACCTCGCCCTGGACGGCGCCACCGTGAAGGGCCAGGACATCAAGTCGTCGTACGAGATGGGTGACGGCACCTGCGGCAGCAACCAGAGCGCCCTGCGCGAGGCCGAGCTGTGCTACACGATCGACGCCCCGGCGGTGCACGTCATCGAGACGCTCGGCTCGGGCGACGCGACGCTCAGCTTCAACGTGGGCACCAACTCGATCGAGGCGCGCTACCAGAACTACCTGCTCGTCAACGGTCAGAAGGTCGTGCTCGACGGCGACTTCGTCAGCCGCCGCGTCGATTTCACGATCCCGAACGAGTTCCTGGTGCCCGGCTGGAACACCATCGACTTCGTGGCCGGCACCTTCCCGACCTCGTGCGGCAGCAACCGCGACGACTTCGCGATCTCGAACATCGCCCTCACCCCGGTGGGCGGCACGGCGACCGGCCAGATGGTCAAGACCTCGTACGGCATGGGCGACGGCAACTGCGGCGACAACGTGAACCCGCTGACCGAGATCGACCTGGAGTTCCTCGTGGACGCCCAGGCCCGCGGCCTGCGCGCCGACCTCGACACCAAGGCCATCAAGGACGGCAAGCACACGCTGGAGGCCACCTCGGCCGCGGGCAAGGCCGCCACGCGCCTGCTGGTCACGGACAACTCGGCGCCGAAGGTCGCCAAGAGCGTCCCGGCCGCGAACGAGAAGATCACCGCCTCGGTGATCCTGGACGTCAAGCTCGAGGACGCCTCGGCCGTCGTGTCCGGGCCGGACGTCAAGCTCGACGGCCGGCCGATCGAACTGGGCGCCAAGGTGGGGCCCGGTCTTCGAGCCGGCAAGCACACGCTGGCCGTGACCGGCGCCGACGGCCTCGGCAACACCGCGGTCCGCGAGGTCGTCTTCGAGTCCGCGGGCATCCCGGACGTCCCCGCCGAGCTGACCCCGGCGCTGGGAAGTGTCGACGTGTCGGATCCGGTCAAGCTCTCGGCGAAGGTCGCCGAGCCCGATGGCGGCCGGTTGACGGCTACGTTCTCGGAGGCCAAGATCCTGGCGCCGGACCAGGCGTACCAGGGCACGACCCAGACCCTTCCCACGACCCTGCAGGTTCCGGGTGAGAAGCGCGTCAGGACGGACGGGCTCGACCCGGCCGACGGCAAGACACTGGACGCGCCCACCGGCCAGGACGTCACGTATCAGCGGTTCGACGTCCAGGTCGAGGGGCACGTGGACTCGCCGGTCCTGCGGTGGGAGGGCGTCATCGACCCCGAGCGCCTGGTCGCGCTGCGGGTGTGGAACACCAAGGACAAGGCGTGGGACCTGCTGACGAGCGCCCGCGGCGCCGCCACGGGCAAGACCGCACTCACGGCCGTGGTCGACACCAAGTACATCGACAAGCGGCAGGTCCACGTCATGGTGACCGGTGAGGACCCGTTCGCCGACGACATCGAGCCCGGCGACCCCAACGGCTTCGCCGACCCCGCCACCTACGACTTCTCGATGGTCCACTTCACCGACACCCAGTACATCTCCGAGGGCGCGGTCGAACAGGAGACGCCCGAGGAGCGCGCGGTGTGGGAGCGCGCCTACTCCGGCATCGTCGACTGGATCAAGGCGAACAAGGACCAGCGCAAGATCTCGTACGTCGCGCACACCGGCGACATCATCGAGAACAACATCCGCAAGCCCGCCGACGAGGCCACGCAGAAGCAGGTCGTGGGCGAGTTCGAGGTGTCGTCGAAGCAGCAGCGCGTGCTGGACGAGGCGAACATCCCCAACGGCGTGATCGCCGGCAACCACGACAACCAGTCCGGCACCGAGGAGGGACCGGAGGCCATCTACAACAAGTACTACGGCCCCAACCGGTACCAGGACGCCTCCCAGGGCTGGCAGCACGCCAAGTACGGCGGGCCGTGGAAGGAGGGCGACAACCAGAACCACTACGACCTGTTCTCCGCCGGTGGGCTGGACTTCGTCGTGGTCGGCCTGTCGTACGGCGTGACGAGGGACGAGGCCGAATGGGCCGACTCCATCTTCAAGAAGTTCCCGGGCCGCAACGGCATCCTGCTCTCCCACGACTACCTCGTGCCGAGCACCAACCCCGACGGGCGCGGCGCCGGATTCTCCGCGCCCGACGGCTCGATGCTGTACAAGACCGTGGTCGAGAAGAACCCGAACGTCTTCCTGATCCTCGCCGGTCACGAGCACGGCGTGGGCACCAACGTGAAGCCGAAGGTGGGCCAGGTCGGCAACGGCGTCGTCGAGCTGCTGGCGGACTACCAGTTCTACACGGTCTCGGCCGACCGTCTCGGGCTCACCGAGATCGGCGGGTACAAGCCGGACGACCAGCTCCAGTTCGGCGCGAGCTTCTTCCGGCTGCTGTCGTTCAACGTCAAGCGGGCGGAGCTGAGCGTGGACACCTACTCGCCGCTGCTCAACGACTTCGGCGCCACCGAGTTCGATCCGCTGCGCCGCTACAACGGCAAGGAGGACAACATGGTGCTGCCAGTCGATCTCACCTCCCGTACGACGAGCTTCCAGACCGACTCCCTGGCGCTCTACAAGCCCAGTCGGATCATCGGCAAGAGCACGGTGACGTCGGGCGAGGTGGCCTCGGTCACCTGGGACCGGCTCAAGGACGACACGGCCTACGCCTGGTTCGTAACGGCACGTTCGGCAGGCGGCGGTGTGACCGCCTCCGAGCCGAGCGTCTTCGTCACGAAGGACAAGGACGGCCGTCCGGGCAAGTGGGGACCTGACTCGCCCCTGTACCACTGGTTCAACCGCTGATCCAGCCGCCGCCCCGGACCTGGTCCGGGGCGGCATCCCCCTCTTGGAGACACGAGACATGCCCCATATGCGGCGGTTGGCCACGCTCGTCCTCGCCGTCGTCCTCGGTGGCGTGCTGGCCGGCCTGGCGCGTCCCGCCCCGGCGGCGGCGCACGACGTCACGACGACCGCCCAGGCCGAGGTGACCGGCACGGGGACGAACGTCAAAGTCGTGCTCGACCTCGAGTACGACCTGCTCATGAAGTCGGCCTGGCTCTACGCGGAGGCGTACGAGGCGAAGGAACGGGCCGAGCAGCTCCGCCAGCTCACGATCAACCGCGACGCCGTGACCACGTACGTCACGCGCCGCTTCGACGTGGCGTACGACGACAAACCATGCGCGCCCACGCAGGTGGGCGCGGCGGACATACGCCTGCGCGACAAAGTGGCCTTCGCCGTGCTGACCTACGCCTACGCCTGCCAGGGCGACGGCGGGGGAGCGCACGCGATCTCCAGCGCGCTGTTCCCCGACGCCGAGAGCTTCGTCCACAGTACGAAGACCATCGTCCGCTACGACGTCGACGGCGAGAAGGGCTCGGCCGTCCTGGCCGCGCAGAACCCGACGCTGCGGGTCGGCGAGCATCCGGCGCCGAACCAGATCGGCGAGTTCTTCCTGCTCGGCGCCGAGCACCTGCTGTTCGGCCTGGACCACGTCCTCTTCCTGCTCGCGCTGCTCATCGGCGCGCGCCGCCTGCGGGACGTCGTCATCACGGCCTCCGCCTTCACCGCCGCCCACAGCATCACGTTCCTGCTGGCGGCGATGGGGGTCGTGGACGTTCCCGGCCAGATCGTCGAGCCGATCATCGCGGGCTCGATCATCGTCGTGGCCCTCGCCAACCTCCTGGGCCGGGGCGAGGACCGGCTGGGCAGATGGCGGCTGCCCATCGTGTTCGCCTTCGGGCTGGTGCACGGGCTCGGCTTCGCGGGCGCGCTGGACATCGACCAGAGCGGATCGTGGGAGTTGCTCCTGTCGCTGCTGAGCTTCAACCTCGGCATCGAGGCCGCGCAGCTCGCGATCATCGCGGTGCTCTTTCCGCTGCTGGTGCTGCTGCGCCGCACGCCCGCCGCCCGCTGGGGGGTGGTCGCGCTGTCGGTCCCCATCGTGGCGGTCAGCCTGTACTGGTTCGTCGATCGCATCCCGCTGCCGCTCTGACCGGGCACCGGCCCGGCCGAGGTCCGGTCAGAGGATGGTGAGCGGGTCGGCGGCGCGTTCGCGCAGGGCGGTGATGACGCTCGCGAGCGGGCCGCCGCGATCCGTCGCGCCCGCGGGCCAGACCACGCCGAGCCGGAAGTGCAGGTCCGGGTCGTCCAGCGGCACGAGGACGAGCCCGGACTCGGTCAGGACGCGGCCCGCGATCGTGTTGGGCGTTATCAGGGACAGAGCGCGCGAGTGGGTGATGTGCGCGGCGATCTGTACGACGTCACTGTGCGGCATCTCCCGGATCCGGGTGACCCCGCCCTCGCGCAGATGGTCGCGCAACCCCTTCATCACCAGCGGGTGCACCTTGAACGAGGTGAGCAGCATCTGCCGGTCGGCCAGGTCGCGGAGCGTGAGCCGGGCCCGGCCGGCCAGCGGGTCGTCGGCCCGCATGGCGATGGCGAAGCTGTATTCGGCGAGGGCCAGGCTGTCGAGGCCGGGGGCGTCCACAGGCAGGTGGACGACAGCGATGTCCAGCCGGTGCGCCGCCAGCAGGGCGAGCAGCCCCGCCGACGGCTCCAGGCTCACCGGCAGCTCGATCCCGGGACTCACCCGCGCGAACGTCTCCAGCACCAGATCCAGGACCTGGGTGGGGGCGAGCGGCGTGGCCCCCACCCGCACGGCCGGGGCGACGACGGCGGGCCCGGCCGCGAGGTCCGCCAGCGCGTCGAAGCGGGCCAGCACGTCGCGGGCCGGCTCCAGGAACGCCCGCCCGAAGGCGGTCAGCTCGACCTGGTGGTAGCCCCGGTCGAACAGATCCTTGCCGAGCTCCTTCTCCAGCTCCCGGATGCGGCGGCTGAGCGGGGACGACGTCACGTGCAGCCGTTCGGCGGCGCGCCCGAAGTGGAGCTCCCCGGCCACGGCCACGAAGTAACGGAGCTGCTGGATGTCCATCTCGCTCAGAGTAGCGACGGACCCCGGCGATCAATCACCCGCACTGATCACGACGGCGCCAGCAACGAGACGAGATCGTCCCATCGGGCGAACAGCAGCCCCAGAACAGCGCCGAAGACGCCGACCACCACGCTGAGCGCCGGGTCGAAGGAACCGCTCACCAGCGACCCCGCCAGCCCGAGCAGGGCGATCACGACGAGCACGACGTTGCGCACCACGTGTTCTACGCCCAACGGCGTCTGGGTGGGGCCGAAGCAGCGGCAGGCCACCTTGTTGCCCCTCCGGACGACCAGCGCGACGGCGACGGCCAGACACCCGAGCAGCCCGGCCGCGAGGACGAACGACGCCGATCCGGCCCAGCGAAGGGGAACCGCGGCCAGCACGATGACCCCGCCCTCCGCCACCACCGTGGCGACCGCCGCCGGGACCTTCACGCCGCCGACCAGCCCCATCGCGCCGACCGACACGACGAACTCGTCCCAGGCCCGGCGGCTGGAGACCTTGCCCACCAGCGCGAGCGTGAACATCGTGAGCAGCAGCAGTCTGCTCGCCACGTCGACGTACTGCATGATCACAAGGTAGCCACGGGCGAGCGGATCCAGCAAGAGGGGCCTCGTTACGCTCGAAGATCCACGAGCAGGAAGTAGACCGTCGTGCTGATTCGGTTGCTCGGACCCGTCGAGGTGGAGCGTTCGGGCCAGACCAACCCCGTACGGCCGCCGCAGGTCGCGCTCGCCTTGGCCGCGCTCGCGTGGGAGGTCGGCCGGGTCGTGTCCGTCGAGACGCTCCTCGCCCGGGTCTGGGGCGAGCAGGTTCCGCCCGGCGCGCGGCGCACCCTGTACACCATCATCACTCGCATCCGCCGCGACGTACTGGCCGGTGACGGCGCCGTCGTCCAGCGGACCGGCGGCTACCTGCTCGACGTGGACGAGTCCGCGGTGGACGTGTCGCGCTGCCGGAGCCTCGCCTATCAGGCGATGGCCGAGCCGGACCCGGCGCCGCTGCTGGGCGAGGCTCTTGCGCTGTGGCGCGGCGACCCGCTGACCGGGCTGCCCGGTGAATGGGCCGAGCGCGCCCGTCACCGGCTGCGCGACGAGCGCAAGGCGACCATGCTGCGGTGGGCGCGTACGGTGACCGGCCGCGACGCCGCGGCCGCCGTGGCGGCGCTGACGCCGCTGGCCGACGAACACCCGCTGGACGAACTCCTGGCGGCCGCGCTGATCGAGGCGCTGCACACGTGGGGGCGGACCGCCGAGGCGCTGGCGCACTTCGCCCGGGTACGCCGGACGCTCGCCGACGAGCTGGGCGTCGAGCCGGGTACGGCATTACGGCGCGTCCACCGGATGCTGCTGCGCTCCGGCGACGTGGCCGAGACCACGCACGTGGTCCCGGCCCAGCTGCCGGTCGACCTGAGGGGCTTCGTCGGGCGGGCGGCGGAGCTGGACCGGCTGGCCGAGGCAGCGACCGGCGACCGGCCGGCGAGCGCGGCGGTCTGCGCGATCTCGGGACCGCCCGGAGTGGGCAAGTCGTCGCTCGCGCTGCGCTGGGCGCACCTCAATCGCGACCGCTTCCCGGACGGGCAGCTGTACGCCGACCTCAGCACGGTCGACCCGGCCGACGCGGCCGTGGTGCTGCCCCGCTTCCTCGGCGCGCTCGCGATCCCGGAAGCCCAGATCCCGTCGGACGTCGAGGCCCGGATCGGGCTTTACCGCAGCCTGCTGGCCTCCCGGCGGGTCCTCGTCGTGCTCGACGACGCCCGCGGCGCCGAGCAGGTACGCCCGCTGCTGGCCGGCGCGCCGGGGTGCCTGACGCTGATCACCAGCCGGGCCGAGCTGACCGGCCTGGCGGTCACCTCGGGCGCCTCCCTGGTACGCCTGGACGTCCTGCCGGACGACGACGCCTACCGCCTGCTGGCGGCGCGGCTGGGCGAGCCCAGGCTGGCGGCGGAGCCCGAGGCCACCGCGCTGATCATTCGCCGGTGCGGCCGGCTGCCGCTGGCCCTGGCGATCGTCGCGGCGCAGCTGGCGCGGCACACCGACCTGCCGCTGGCCGAGGTCGCCGCGGACCTCGCGCGGCCCGGCGCCGACCTGGAGCCGTTCGCCCACAGCGACCCGGCGATCGACCTGCGCGGAGTGTTCGGGCGCTCGTACCGGGACCTGCCCGAGCCCGCGATCCGGCTGTTCCGGCGCCTCGGTCGCCACCCCGGGCCGCACGTGTCGCTCGCCGCGGCGGCGAGCCTGGCCGCCCTGCCGGTGGACCGCACCCGGGAGCTGGCCGCGCGGCTCGACCGCGCCAACCTGGTCGACCTCGGCGCGCCCGGCCGCCTGCACCTGCACGACCTGCTGCGCGTGTACGCGTCGGAGCAGGAGCGGGCCGCCGACAGCCGGACGGTACGGCGGGGGACGACGAGGCGGCTGCTGGACCACTACCTGCATTCGGCGTGCGCGGCCAGCGAGGTCTGCTACCCGCACCGCGAGAAACTCCAGCTGGAACCACGGGCGCGCGGTGTCGTGACGGAGCGGTTCGCCGATCAGGCGGAGGCCCTGCGCTGGTACGCCGACGAGTCCGTGGCACTGCCCGCGTTGCTGACGGAGGCGACCGAGGCCGGGCTGGACCGGCACGTATGGCAGCTGGCGTGGGCGTTCTCGGAGTTCATGCAGCGCCGCGGCCCATGGGAGCAGGTGCTGGGCGTTCAGGCGGTGGCGTTGGACGCGGCCGAGCGGCTCGGCGACCGGCTGGCCCAGGCCCGGTGCCACAACTGCGTCGCGCGCGCCCACGTCAGGCTCGGCCGCGACCTGGCGGCCATCGAGCACTTCCAACAGGCGATCGAGCTGCATCGCGACCTCGACGAGCCGGTCCTGGAGGCGCACCTCCACCTGGGCCTGACGGTCTCGCTGAACCGGGTGCGACCCGCCGGACAACTGGGCCACACGCTGCGCGCGCGGGAGCTGTTCCGGCAGGCCGGCGATGCCATCGGCGAGGCGCGGGCGTTGAACAACGCGGGCTGGTTGCGGGCCCAGGTCGGCGAGTACGACCAGGCGCTGGCCGACTGCCGCCGGGCCCAGCGCATCCTGGCCGAGTTCGGGTACGCCCAGGGCGAGGGCCACACCTGGGACAGCATCGCCGTCGTACTGGCGGCCAAGGGCGACTTCGCGCAGGCCGTGGCGTCCTACGAGCGGGCGGTGGAGTTGCTGCGCGGCTGCGACGACCTCCACCCGGCCGCCGAGACGCTGGTCCGGCTGGGCGAGACGCACCTGCGGGCCGACGACACCGCCGCCGCGCTCGACGCCTGGAAGCGGGCGGCGGAATGCTACGACGCCCTCGGCGACGCGCAGGCCGACAAGGTACGCGCCCGCATCGCGGCCCACGACCAGGAGGGGTGAGCCCGTTCTCGGTGGGCCGTTAAGAATTCGTTGAGAAATCGCTCAGAGCCCGGGTGCAGGCTGCGAGGCGCGGCGGGACGGTCGGCGTGGGCCGGCCGTGCTCCGCCGTGCCGGCCGGGCGATGGCCCGCCGGGACCGCCGCCGATATGGAGGTTCGATGCGCGTCGTGACCAGAATGGCCGACCGGCTCCTTGAGCTGGTCGCGCCCCACACCGTGGCCCGGGCTGCCGACTGCGCCTATGAGTGCTGCAAGTTCCCCGCATTCACCGCGAAGTACTGCTGCTACTACCCGAACGGTCACGTGTCGTGCGGCGGTTGCAAGAGCGTCGTCTTCTGCTCGTAACCACTCGTTCCCGAGCCCGCTCAGGTAGCGCGCGGGCCTTCACGGTGACGAGTACGCCGCGATGACCGGTGCCCGGCGGTGGTCGGCCGCGGCCGGGCACACCCTCATGAGCTTTCGACACGGAGATGTCTAGTGCCTTACCTGATCGCCATCGTGGTCCTCGTCGGCGCCCTGTGTCTGCTGGACCTGCTGCTGACCCTCGGCGTCATCCGGCGGCTCCGGGAGCAGACGAAGCTGATCGACGCGCTGTACGAAGCCGTCGGCACGGGCGTCCTGGCCGGAGCGGGCGACGGTCTGTCCGTCGGAGAGGTCGTCGGTGACTTCGACGCGACGACCGTGGACGGCACCCGCGTCACGCGCAACCTGTTGCCCGAGGGGACGGTCGTCGCGTTCATGTCGCCGGACTGCCAAGGCTGCCACGAGCAGCTTCCCGAGGTGGTCTCCTGGGCGGCGGGGCAGGACCGGTCGCGGGTGCTCGCGGTGGTCGACGGACGCTCGGGTGATCCCGCGTCCTTGGTCACCAAGCTGTCGCCCGTCGCCCAGGTGGTCGTGGAGGAGGCGCCTTCGGGGGTCGCCAACGCGTTCCGGGTCCAGTCGTTCCCGACCTTCTTCCAGGTGGCCGAGGGCGGCAAGCTGCTTGCCAGGGCACCCCGGATCTCTCGGCTGCCGGCCGTTTCGCCGACCGTGTCCACCGCCGTTTCGCCGGCCGTGGATACCGTCGGTTCCTCGGCCGTGGACACCGTCGGTTCGTCGGAGCGGCAGGCCGAAGAGCAGCCGGCGTGAGCAGTCGCCGGCCGGGGACGGCGCCGGCGCCCCGGGTCCTGGCGGGATGCGGGCTGCGGGCCGCCGGGATGGTGTGGCGCTCGGCGCCGGCCCATGTCCTCGGATATCTGGCGGTCACGCTCGTGGGCGCGGTCGCCCCGATCGCCCTGGCCTGGCTGACGAAGGCCGTGCTGGACGGCCTGGCGGACCGCCGGACCACTGTGCTGCTCGGCCTGGCGGTGACGATCGCCGTCGTGACGACGGCCGCCGTGGCGGCGACGCACGCCGCGCACTATCTGCGAGCCGAGGTGGACCGCCGGGCGGCACAGCGCGCCAAGGACGAGCTGTTCGCGGCGGTGACCCGCTTCACGGGACTGGCCCCGTTCGAGAGCCCCGCCTTCCTCGACCGGCTGCGCCTGGCCCAGCAGAGCGCGAGCAACCCGGGCAGGCTGGTGGACACCGCGTGCTCCGCCGCGCGCAGCACGGTGACCGTGGTCGGGTTCGTCGGCTCCCTGGCGTTGATCAGTCCCGCGTTCACCGTCCTGGTCCTGCTGTCGGCCGTACCAGCGCTGCTGATCGAGCTGCGGCTGTCGCGGCAGCGGGTCGCGATGATGTGGCGGATCGGGCCGGCCGAGCGGCGGGAGCTGTTCTACGCGCACCTGATGTCGACCGCGGACGCCGCAAAGGAGATCCGCCTGTTCGACCTCGGCGCGTTCCTGCGCCTGCGCATGCTGGCCGAGCTGCGGACCGCCAACGTGGCTCGCCGGCGGATGGATCGGCGGGAGTTCCTCGTACAGGCGAGCCTGTCGGGCACGTCGGCGGCCGTGGCCGGCGTGGGACTCGTCTGGACGATCCTCGCGGCGGGCCGTGGGCAGCTCAGCGTGGGCGACGTGTCGATGTTCGTGGCGGCCGTCGCCGGTGTGCAGGCCGCGCTGAACGTCATGGTGTCGGCCGGCGTGATGGCCTACGAACAGCTGTTGACGTTCCACCATCACGTCACGATCGTGACCGCGGGCCCCGACCTGCCGGCGCCGGGCGAGCCCAGGCCGCTCGCGCCGCTGCGCCGGGGCATCGAACTGCGGGACGTCTGGTTCAGGTACAGCGATGACCATCCGTGGGTGCTGCGCGGCGTCAACCTGTTCATCCCGCACGGCCGGACGGTCGCGCTGGTCGGCCGCAACGGCGGTGGCAAGAGCACGCTGGTGAAGTTGCTGTGCCGCTTCTACGACCCGATGCGCGGCGCGATCCTGTGGGACGGCGTGGACCTCCGCGACGTGGCGCCGGAGGCGCTGCGCGCCCGGATCGGCGCGGTCTTCCAGGACTTCGTGGCCTACGAGATGACGGCGACCGACAACATCGCGCTGGGCGACCCGGCCGCCACCGAGGACCGGACGCGCGTCGAACGCGCGGCATGCGACGCCGGCGTCCACGACACCGTCGCGGCGCTGCCGCACGGCTATGGCACGCTCCTGAGCCGCCAATTCACCCCGGAGGAGGAAGGCGAGGAGGGGGCGGGTGTGCTGCTGTCGGGCGGGCAGTGGCAGCGGGTGGCGCTGGCGCGGGCGTTCCTGCGCCGCGACCGCGATCTGATGATCCTCGACGAGCCCAGCGCCGGGCTGGATCCCGAGGCCGAGTACGAGGTGCACAGCCAGCTCGCCAGCCTGCGGGCCGGGCGCACCAGCGTGGTGATCTCCCATCGCCTCGGCGCGGTCCGCGACGCCGACCTGATCGTGGTGCTGGCCGACGGCGTGGTCACCGAGGAGGGCACGCACGCGGCCCTGCTGGCGGACGGGGGGACGTACGCGCGGCTGTTCACCCGGCAGGCCACCGGTTACCGGGACGAGGTCAGCCCGGTTTCCAGGGACGAGGTTCATCCGACGGGAGTGGGGCGTTGATCGGCGCGCTCGCCGGCGTCGCCGTGGTGATGCTCGTCATCATCCTGTGGCTGCGCAGGCGGTATGTGGTGGTGACCGTTCATGGGGAGAGCATGCTGCCGACGTATCGGCCGGGCGAGCGCCTGGTCGTCCGGCGGACATCACCCCGTTCACTGCGTACCGGGCAGGTCGTTGTGCTCGCGGGAGTGGTGAAAGGGTCGCGCGCTGGAGCGGCGAGAGGGCCGCGCGCCGGCGCGGTGGGAGGGTCGCTAGCGGACGAGGCGGGCACGGGCTGGATCGTCAAGCGCGTCGCGGCCGTCCCGGGTGACCCGATACCGAGGGACACGGTGCCCGCGCTGCGGACCGCGCCGGGTACTCACGTGCCAGCCGGGCACCTGGTCGTGCTGGGGGACAACGCGGACCGTTCGTACGACTCCCGCCGCTCCGGATATCTGACGACGGACCGCTTGCTCGGCGTGGTGCTCCGCAAGGTCGGTCGGCCGCTTAGCTGATTCGCGGGTGCTATTGAATACGCGAAGAATAGGCCGGATATTTCTGGCCGAAAATGGGCCGGTCTTTTCATCTTCCCCGGTCGTTTCACCATTATGGCAAAAAGCGGTCACGAGCCTTGTTGGGCCGGTCGCGCGGGCGCACAGTCGAGGCACCGTCTACCGGAATGGAGCGCTATTTATGGACGGAACGGTCGCACCACAACGCCGCGCGAAAAACCTCGTACGACGTCTCTTGGCCGCCGGCCTCGCCCTGTTCGTCGTGGCCTTCCTCGTCGCGCCGCCCGCGCAGGCCCTGGCCCTGCCGACGCCGAATGCATTCGTGACGAACCTCGACCTGGAATGCTTCAAAACCACCCCGTACCAACCGCCCGCCACCACCCTGAAGCTGCGGCACCTCAACCCCGTACTCGCCAATCAGCCGAACCTCCAGGTCACGCTCGGACAGCGCGAGCAACTGTGCGTCCCGGTGGCCAAGAACAACGTGATCCCGCCGCCGGGCGTCCTCGATTTCATCAGGTTCGTCGACCTGTCGTGCTACCGGGTCACCGGCCCCTCGCTCAACCTGAACCTGGCGCTGCGCCACCTCAACCCGGTGCTGCAGAACGTACCGGGCATCGGGGTCGTCCTGAACGTGCCCCAGCATCTGTGCGTCCCGGTCTCCAAGAACGGCGTGGTGCCCGCCCCGGACGTCGTACGGCTCATCTCCCACATCGACCTGCTGTGCTACGCCCACACCCCGAACCCGGCCATGAACGTCGGCCTTGTCCTCACCCAGCTCAACCCTGTCCTGACCAACCAGATCCCGCCTTCGGACGCCCGGGTCACCGCCGCCCGCCAGCTCTGCGTGCCGGTGCAGAAGTCCGGTGACGACATTCCGGCGGACGTGATGAACATCGTGCGGTGGGTCGACCTGGAGAAGTTCGACATCACCGCCTCGACCATCACGCCGGTGTCGCTGACCCTGAAACACCTCAATCCGGTGCTGGCGAACCTGCCGGCCGAGAACGCCATGCTGACCGGCGCCGTGCAGCTGGCCGTACCGGTCTCCAAGAACGGAATGATCCCGCCGAACTGAGCCGGACGAACTGAGCCATAGGTGACGCCCGAGGAGAGCGACGACTGCGCGCCGTCACCCTCCTCGGGCTCCGCCGCCGCCGTATCATCACCGGGTGATCGAAGTGCGAGAGCACGGCGAGATCTCCCGCCCGGCCGCGGCCGTGTGGGCGGTCGTCGCCGACTACGGGCAGGACCCGCGCTGGCGCAAGGGCGTCGAGACGATGGCTCCGCGCCCCGGCGGGATCGTCCGGGTGGGCACGACCACCGCGGAGGTGATGCGGTTCGCGGGCCGGACCTACCGCAACGGAGGGGAGGTCACCGGGGTCGAGCCAGGGCGCTCGTTCGACTGGCGCACCACCTCGGGGATCGACGCCGAAGGGGGCAGGAGCGTCCTGTCACTCGGCAAGGACCGGTGCCGCTTCGCCTTCCACGTACGCGTCGCCCCGCGCGCCGCCTCTGAGAGGCTGCTGGAGCCGGTGCTGGGGTGGCTGCTGAGGCGGGCGATCCGTGCCGACATCCGCCGCCTGGCCGACCTGCTCCACCACGACGCGCGGGCGAGCCGGCTCTGAGCTTTGTTCGTGCCGTTGACCAGGACTTGACGCCTTCCTTGCCTGACAGGTGCGTCCCCGGATCTAGCCTTGAGCTGGAAGGGGCACGCCATGATCATCAATATCGTGCTCGGGCTGATCGTCCTGTTGACGGTCTGGGTAGCCGTCAGCGCCATCAGGGTCGTCAACCAGGTGGAGCGCGGTGTGGTCTTCCGCCTCGGCAGGGCTCAGCGGGAGGTCCGCCCGCCAGGAATCACGTTCCTCATTCCGGCCGTGGATCGGATGAAGAAGGTGAACGTACAGATTGTCACGATGCCGGTGCCCACACAGGAGGGCATCACCCGTGACAACGTCTCCGTTCAGGTCGACGCCGTCGCCTATTTCCGCGTCGTGGAGCCGCTGCGGGCGGCCATCGCGGTACAGGACTATCTGTTCGCGATCGAGCAGGTGGCGCAGACCTCACTGCGCTCGATCATCGGCAAGAGCGATCTGGACGACCTGCTGTCCAACCGCGAGCAGCTGAACAAGGGCTTGGCGCTGATGATCGACAGCCCGGCGCTCGGCTGGGGCATCCACATCGACCGCGTGGAGATCAAGGATGTCCATCTGCCCGAGGGCATGAAGCGATCCATCGCCCGCCAGGCCGAGGCCGAGCGGGAACGCAGGGCCCGGGTGATCACCGCGGACGGGGAGTTCCAGGCCGCGCGGAAACTCTCCGACGCCGCGGCCATCATGACCGAGGCGCCTGGCGCGCTTCAGCTGCGGCTGCTGCAGACCGTGGTGGAGGTGGCGGCCGAGAAGACCTCCACGCTGGTCATGCCGCTACCCGTGGAGCTGCTGCGCTTCTTTGAGCGCTCCGCGAGAAGCGAGCCGACCGTGGACACCGCCAGCTCGCCGGCGCGGCAGGTCGAACAGCAGACAGCCGTGGACACCACCGGTTCGCCGGAGCGGCAGACCGAAGAGCAACCGGCCGTGACGGACTCCGCCACGCCCGAGCTGGCTCCGCCAGGGTCCTCCTTCGAACGCTCCGCCGCGAAGAACGCGGCCTCGCGCGCCCCATAGACACCTGACTCGTCAAGGTACAAAGCCGGTCGGAAAGCTCAAAGCCGGTCGGAAGGCTTAAGGCCGGTTCGGGCGGAATTCGGCGCGCAGGTCGGCCGGGAGGAACGCGGCGCGCAGGCCCGCCGGTGCGAGGCGCCCGCAGAACTCGGGTTCCGCGGCCTCCGCGTTCGGCGCGTGTACGTGAAAACGCTGGGCGATACGGGACGTGGCGAGGGTGAGCTGACGCATCGCCGCGGCCGAGCCGAGACAGTAGCGAGGCCCGGCGCCGAACGGTATGTAGGTCCCGGGCGCCGGGCGGGCGGTGTCCCATCGAGACGGATCGAACTCGTCCGGGTGAGACCACCAGCGAGGGTCGCGATGGATCAGGTACGGGGTGGTCAGCACCTCATCTCCCGGCCGCAACCGCCACTCGCCGAACGTGACGGCGGTGCGCGCGACCCGGGTCATCATCCAGGCAGGGGGAGTCAGCCGAAGAGTCTCTTTGACCACCGCCTCGGCCAGCGGAAGACGAGCACACGGGCATCCGGCCCCCACCGACGCGCCTGCCTCCTCCGCGAGGGCGGCGGCCAGACGTGGGCGGATCGCGAGCTCACGGACTATGGAGGTCAACGCCGCAGCGGGCACGCCGTGCCCACCGACCAGGATGCTCCACAGGGTGGTCACCACCGACTTGTCGCCCATTGCCGAGTTCTCGGTGGTAGTCGGGTCCTCGGTGGTTGCCGGATGAGAGCCGTGCGGGACCCCGAGCAGGACGTCGAGCAGGTCCCGATGCCGTCGCCGGGCGGGCTCGGCGCGTCTGGCGGAGACCAACCGGGTCAACGCCTCGACCGTGCGGCGGTGGACACGGAAGAACCGGCGGTTGCGCGGCGACGGTACCCACGCGGGAAGCTGGAACTCGGCGCTCTCGAACGGGAGCAACGCCGCGTGGTTGGCCGCGAGCAGCTCGGGGATGCCCGCGGCGTCCTCGCCGAGGCACAGATCGGCCACGACCTGCCCGGCGAAGTCGAGCATCACCGGCAGCACGTCGACCGTACGGCCCGCCGTCGCGTCGAGTACGGCGTCCAGGATCGCGACGATCCGGCCGTCCATGCCCGCCACCGCGTCATCGCCGAGAGCGGGGCGCACCGCGCGGCGCGCCCCCATCCACGGGTTGATCATCTCGGCGGCGCCGTGCAGCGCCGACGAGCCGGCGAACGGTGCCAACTCCGTGACGTAGTCGCGGTTGGTGGCCGTCAGAACCTGATGGGTGAGCCGGGGGTCGATGGTGAAGACGACCCGGTCGTCGAAGGAGAACACGTCGCCGTAGTCATGATGATGGCGGCGGAGAAAAGAGATGCGGTCCTTGTCGTAGTCGACCGCATTGCCCATCAGCCAGTGACCGCGAGGCCCTGGTGGGCGTGCCGTGTCCAACTGGCTGGGCTTACTTACTTACCGTGGTGGTAGGGCCAGTAGATGTATCTGCCGCTGACTCGGACCTTGCCGACGAGGCGGGCAGCCACATGACGTAACAGTCGCACGGCTCTGTCTCACCATCCTTCCTGATCGAGCGGGATAACGTGACTATGAATCATGTTTTCCGCCCGGTCAATCCCTGATCGGCGTCCACGAACGCGCGCCAGGTATCCGTTCTTCCGCTCCTCGGAGAGGGTCCCTTCCCTTCCGAGAGACCCCGCTGCTGCTCCGGGAGATCAACAGCGGAATGTCCTAGGGATGATCAAGAATGGCGCCATGAGATGGATCGGGATTGCGACGGGCCACGAGCTCACCGTCGAGGGGACGCGGCGGCCGGTGCTCGCCTGCCGGACGGCCGCGGGCCGCGTGCTGGCCAAGGTGCCCGCCAACGTCAGGAAGGATCCGATCGCGGTACGGCTCGCCGCCCTCTGCGACCGGCTCGGCGAGCACGCGCGGGCGGTGCACGACCGGGTCGAGTCCTGGATGGTACGGTCGCTGCCCGTCCCGGCCGCGGTGTTCGCGGCCGTGTGGGACGACCCGGTGTGGCGCGAGACGCTCACTGACCTGGTCATCGCCCCGATCGTCGACGGCACGCCCGACCTCGCCCGCTGTGCGCTCCTGCGCGAGGGCGCGTGGACGGGCGCGGACGCCTTCGCGATCCCGCACCCGCTGCTGCTCGGCGACGAGCTGCCCATCTGGCGGGGACGGGGCCTCACGCAGGTTGTCGAGCAGGTCCGCCGCGAGGTGTGGACGCGTCCCGCGAGCATGGATCGTACGTTCGGCGTGGTCAACACCTTCGGATACATGAATGCCTGGTACGAGAGCGGCGCCGTGTTCGAGCGCCGCGTGCACGAGCTGGGCGGGCGCATCAAGGGGGACGAGGCGCGGTTCACCGTGCACGCGCCCGAGCCGCTCGGCATCGAGATCGACCTGCACTGGAGCGGGCCGATGAGCCCGGCCTACATGGACGAGCTGAGCTTCACCGCGGGCGGCCGGGAGATCGGCGACATCGCCTGGTCCGAGGGCATCCGCATGCTCATGGCTCTGTACGCGGACCGCACCGTGGAGGAGACGGAGCCGATGGTGGAGGCAGCCGAGGCGTACTCCCGCTACTGCGACGCCCACCAAGGCGAGCCCGGCACCGTGGTGCCCTCCGGCATCGCCGCCCCGACCCGCGACGTGCTGCTGCGCGCCGGGGCGGTGCTGCCGAGCCCGCCCGCCGGCTCCGACGAGGACACGTGCGTCGCTATCCGCTACGAACACTCCGTCCTGGACGAGCCGGTCGTCGAACTCGTCCGGCGCGCGGCCGTCGACGGCGACAAGGCCGAGAAGTCGCTGTACGACCTGGACCCGGTGGCGGAGACCGGCGTCGGCACGGTGCACGCGGGCCCGCTCGGCTTCCTCGCGTCCGCCCTGCACCGGTACCCGGCGCACCGCGCCCGCATCCTGGCCGCGCACACCGACCTGCGGGCCGCCCGCGGCCTGGCCGCCCGCAAGCCCGGCCTCGCACGCACCGCGCTCACCCGTACCGGCGACGACCTGGAGACGCACGCGCCCGAGCTGCTGCCGCCGTTCTACGAGGAGTGCGCGCGGATCCTGGCCGCCGCGGGCAGCGCCCGCTTCGCCGCCGCCTTCTTCGAGAAGGCCCGCGCCGCCGAGGGCGCGCACGCACTGCCGGTCGACGAGGCCGCGCTCGTCGCGGCGCACCTCGATGCGGGACCGGACGCCGCCGGAACGGCCACACTCAAGAAGCACGGCAAGCGGCTCGCCGCCCGCCATCCCGCCCCCGGCGCGTACCGCTGGCACCGCAGCCTGCTCACCGAGTGGTGCGAGGAAGTCCCGGACGGTGCGGACGGCGCGCTGGCCCTGGCCGACGGCTGGGCGGCACTGGCGAAGGCCGCCGGGCACGCGCTCGGCGGGCCCGAGGACGAACGCGCCGTACGGGCCCTGCTGGACAGCGGCTGCATGGAGTCGGCACCGCAGGCCTTCTGGACGTTCGTCCTTCCGTTGCTCGGCCCGATGGCACGGGCGGACGCGGGCATCGGCCGCGCGCTCTTCGGCGTCCTGCCGCTGCCCGCCGAGGACACCCCCAAGGCGAAGAGCGCGGCAGTGTCGCTCCTGCTCGGCAACCTCGCTGGCGTGGGCCTGACCGCCCCGTTCACCACGTCCCCCGGGCTGACGGGGGCGGCGGCGAAGGTCTGGCTCGGCCGCTTCCTGAAGCTGTACGCGGGGCTCGCGCTCCCCGTCGCCGGTCTCGGCGACCTCCTGCACGACGCCGGTACGCGGCTGCGCGCGGAGGGCCTCACCTGCGACGGCCATGAGGCGGTACTGGGAGTGGACGAGGACGAGGTCAACCGCTGGGAGGGGACCGCCGCCGACCTCCCGCTCCTCGACCTCCTCCTGGACCGCGGCGTCCCGCTCGCGCGGCCCCGGTTGCTGCACACGTTCAAGCTGTACGACCGGCTCGCCTCCGGAGCGGGCACGGACCTGGCCGCCGTCGCCGCTGACCCGGACTGGGCTCCGCTGCTGCGCGACGCGATCGTGGGCAACGTGACCAACCAGCTCAACGTCACCGAGCCGGCCGTCCCGGAGCAGACCGCCCCCGAGACCGTACGGGCGCTGACCGCGACACCGGGAACGGCGCGGATCGTCGCCGCCATCCTGGCCGAGCATGCCGAGCGGGTCCCCGATCAAGGGCTTCCGGACGCGCACGCCGCACTGTGCGACGCCGAACGGTTCACCATCGCCGGAGTCCCCGGCCCCCTCCTGGACAGCGTCCGGACGATCGCGACCGGGACGGACCCGGCCCGGGCCCTGGCCGCCACGCTGAGCGGCGGCGTCCTCGACGAACTGGAGTTGCCCGCCTTCGTCCCCGGCCACGTCAACACCATCACCGACTACCTGGAGGAGAGCGGCACCGCTCTGCTCCTGATCGAGTCCGGCCGGCTCTGGGGGCACAAGTTCCGCGCCTCCGTCGTCACACCGGATGGAGTCGGCCCGTCCCACGGCTTCGGCGCGTACGAGGACATCTCCAGCCGGTCCCACGAACGGAACGAAGCGCGCGACCTCTACGACCGCTGCCTGATCGCCGTGAACGGCCTGGTGACCGTACTTGACCACGGCGGCCCGCACTGCCCGCACGGCAGCGCGCACCCCGCCGCCCGCCGCGTCGTACCGGCCGACGGCGAACGGGTCGCCTTCCCCGGTGGCGCCGAGGCCACCGTGTGGCGCGGCAAGGGGCGGATCATCGAGCTGCGGGATCCGGCCGGGCGGACCATCGGCCGCTACGTCCGCGGCTGGGGCAGGGTGCCCGAGCACGACGGCGCCGAGAACATAAGCGCGGTCGCGCACCGCCGCTACGCGTCCGGGACCCACCTGGTCGCGCCTCCCGGCCGGTGGTCGGCGATGCGGCCGCGCGACCCCGAAGGATCCAGGGCGCTGCGCGCCGTCGACGAGAAGAAGGCGCAGGCCCTGATCGACGTCGCGGACGCCGCGCTCGCCGCCGACCTCATGCGAGTGCTGGACCCCGAGGGTCGGTACCAGGAGAAGGAGGCCGCCCGCGAGGAACTGGCGGGACGGCTCCGCCCGCTCCTGCCGGAAATCACCGACGAGTCGCTCTGGAAGGGCGTCACGTTCCTGGTGTGGACGGCCGTCGAATGCCGCGAGCGCGCGTTCGCCCTGCTGGAGCGCCTGGCGCTGACCCCGCCACCCCACCTGCGCCCGGCGCCCGCCGCCGCGGCACCCGCCGTCCAGCCCGAGAAGCCCCCCGAGCCGGACGATCCGGGGCCTGAGTCCGCGTACGAGAGGATCGTCCACTTCACCCGTACCGCCGTCGATGTGCCGTACGACAAGACGATCGCGACATTCGCCGCCTCCACCGTCAAGGGGATCGAGAACACGCTGGGCCGCCTCGGCGCCGCCGTCCTGGAGGCCGCGTGGGGCAACGGCGGCGGGCGCGCGCGACTTCTGGAACTGGCCGCCGTCCCCGAACTCCTCCGTACCGACGGCACCTGGCATGTCGCCCGGCTGCGCCCGGAGTACGAACTCGGGCGGATCCGCTCGGGCTACGGCCCCATCGCGGCCGCCGCCGTCGCCGACTACGAGAAGGTGGGGTGGGGGTACGTGGTCACGGCGCTCCTCTACACCCCGGACGGCCCCGACCCGCTCCTGTTCACCCGCAACCGCGCCGTCGAGCTGCGGACCTGCCGTGGCTGGGGCGACCCGGACCGGCTCCGGCGGGCGCTCGACCAGATCGCCGAGAACGGCCCGCCGCCCGTGGACCGGGAGGCGACCGTACGGGCGTTCGCCAAGGCCACCGGCCTGTCACCGGCCCAGTGCCTGATCTTGCTCTCCACCTCGGCCCGCACGCTCTCCTGGCCGGACGGCTGGGCACGGGGCCGCGTCGCCGCCTTCCGTGAGGGCGACACCGCCCGCGCCCGCGAACTCAACCTCACCGAGAATGCATTGCGCATCGCCGCGCTCTCCCTGGAGGCGCTCACCACCACCGACGAGGCCGTCGAAGTCGTCGAGCTGCTCATGCCCGACGACCCCGCCGAGCTCTGGCGTAAGGGCCCCGACCTCAACCGGGCGGTCGCGTACTGGACGGAACGCCACCCGAGGCTCACCCCGCTCACCACCGCGCAGTGGGCCATCCTCGCCTCCGGCGCCGAGGACGCCCTGGAGGCGCTGATCGCCCTGCTCGGCGAGCGTGCGTCCGTACCGCCGCTGGGTCACATCGCCCGCGCTGCGAGGCTCCTGGCCGACCGCCTGCCCAAGGACCATCCCGCCCGTACGACCGCCGCCGCCCGCCTGCGTGACCTGCACGAACACGCCACCGGCCCGGACACGACCCTGCCCATCGCCGCCGGGGTCACCTCGGTCACCGCCCTGGAACGAGCCGCCGGAGCGACCGCGGCCCACCTCCCGGAGAGCGGGCTCACCATCGGCGAAGCCCTCACCCTGGAGCCCGCCGGAGACGGCTACCGCGTCCACCTCCGCCCGTCCCGCTGGTCCGACCTGGACGCGCTGACCCCGGCCCTCCGCCGCGGCGGCGCCACCGATGCAGCCCTGGTCATGAAGGACCTGCGCTTCCTCCGTTCGTCCGAGCCACTGGAGGCCGCGGCCCGGCTGGAGTGACGTTCCCGGAGGTGTGTATCCCTCCCAGGGCCCCGGCTACGGCGGACCATTTCTTCGCTCCCCGGAGGGGGTACATCCCCAAAGCCCTCAGCCACGATGGGCCGTCACAGGGATCAAGGCGGTCATATGACGAAGGGAGGCCGGATGGCGAGCGATCACGCCATCCGGCCGGCCTTCTCAGATCAGAGTGTGCTGCGGGTCAGGTCTTGTCAGCACCGTTCTTGGGATTGCCGAGGCGAACCCCCTGGCGGTAGATGAAGGCCCATCTCCGGCAAGCAGGGCGGACGAGGACGAAGTAGGCGTTGCAGGTCCAGTTCTTGAGCGTGCTGTAGAAGACGTCGTCCACCTGGGACTTGCGGTACCTGTCGAGGTAGTACTTGTAGTGCTTGTAGGTGTTGCCGATCAGGCCGTACCCGTAGTCGTGCATGTCGCAGGCGGGCCGGAAGTCGAAGCCCGTCGGCCGGTCGGGGGCGTTGGTGCAGTGGTCGAAGGTGATGCCGACGACATAGCGCTTGCTGGGGAGCTTCTTCCACAGCGGCTTGTGCCAGCCATTGTGCGCGACCCAGGACGAACAGCCGGCCCGCTGGTAGTACAGCCACTTCCAGGCGTCGTTGCAGTACGACGGGTACGCCTGGGGGTTGGAGATGTCGCCGGGCAGGAAGTCGCCCGGGGACGGCTCGGTGGCGTTGGGGTCGTTGATGCCGGTCGCCCCTTGCATCGGGTCGCCGGGAGTCGGCTGGGCGGTGCCGGTGGCGGTCGCCGTGGGGGCGGCGGTGCCGTTGGCGAAGGCCAGTTGCCAGCTGCCGTCGGTGGGGGAGTCGATGGAGTTCAGGCGGCCGAGCTGGTCGTAGCCATAGGTGGCGGCGGGGGAACTGCTCAGGCCGGGGTCGGCCACGGTGCGCAGCAGGCCGTTGGCGTCGTATCCGTACTGGGCCACGGTCTGCGGGGTGGACGAGCCGGACTTGAGGGTGATGTCTTTGAGCCGGCCCGCGAAGTCGCCGAAGGAGGCGGCGGTGGCCGTGGTCGTGGCGGCGTAGTGGATGGTGAGGGTTTCCTCGGGGGTCTCGCCGCCGGCCGGTTCCTTGATGGTGCTGATGCGGCCCTGGGGGTCGTAGGTCACCGATGAGGTGCCGTACGCGGTGTTGCCGGTGCTGGTCGCGCGCCAGGTGTCGGTGCCCTGCAGGCCGTCGATCTTGCTCCAGGTGTAGGTGAGGCTGAGGTCGGCGTTGCTCTGGGTGAAGGTGTCGTCGCCGGCTTCTGTGGCGCCCTTGTCCATCGCGATGGTTTCGGTGATGGAGGTACGCATCGCTCCGGCGGCGGTGTCCCACCGGGTCGTTTCGGTGATCTTGGAGCCGTCGGTGGTCTCGTAGCGCTGGACGCCGCCACCGTCGGGGAAGGAGATGCTGCTCTTGAGGTCGTAGCGGGAGGTGGTGCCGCCGTCGAGTTCGGTGACGACGATGGCGCCGTTCTGGGTCTCCAGTTTCCGGTCGACCATCCCGCCGAGGAACTCCGCCGTCCAGCCGGGCCCGAACACCGCCATCTCGGGACGGGAGGCCAGGGCCGACTGCGGTCGGGCCAGGTCGCCGCCTCCGGTGGCCACGCCGTGCGAGCGGCCGATCGCCCCGGCCGGTACGTCGGTATCGCTGATCTTGAAGGTGTCGGTGTCGGTGAAGTACAGCCCCGGACCGACCTGCTGGACGTTGTCCGGGTCCGCCTCATTGGTGGCGCTGGTGGTGGCGGTGACGGCGGACGCCGTCGGGGAGAGCAGAGGGAGTAGCACTGCCGCGACGGCGACGGTGAATGTTAATCGACGCAACCGGTCCTCCTCATTTAGCGAGCGAATTGATCCCCTGGACGGTAAATGATGGAAACTCGCTTAACAAGGGTCTGGACGGATGTTTAATTCGATGTTCAAATCGCGTACGAACCCACGTCTGGAAGGCGATTCCTGAAAAGTTCCTGTGCGTCGAATGATATGTATCAGCGCTGGTGGCAGTGTCTGTGTGGTGGAAATGTAGTGATTATGTGGCACCTTCGCGGATAATTCTGTTCGGGTAATGTGAAGATGTTTCAGAGTGGTAGGCGGCGCGGCTGTGCGGGACTGTTTAAAAAACGCGCAGGCATGGCCCGGCGTGGTATTGAAGTCGCCCGCCAGGATCCGTGGGCGCGCCGGTGGCCGCAGGCGGGCGGCTCTGGTCGCCGCACCAAATCGCCTGATTTCCGCCATGGACGCAGTTCTTTCGACATGATCGGAACATGAACGCATCGCTGCGGGCCGCGCTCGTAGGGGCAGTGGTCGGACTGGCCCAGTTCGTCCTCCTCTGCTGGCGGGGAGACGACCTTGGGCCGCTCGACCTGATGATGACGGTCGTCCTGTCCTCCGGCCTGGGGTTCTTCCTGTCCTGGTGGGGCGGTCTGCCGCGCTGGTGGGGGGTGGGCCTGGTGGGTCCGGCCGCCATAGTGGCGTTCCTCCTCCTCGCCCTCCCCCTCGTACATGCCACCGAGACCATGGACTCGGGTGACTGGCAGATGGGCCTGTCCCTCGTGGCTCTGGGCGCGACCGCCTACCTGGCCGCGGGCGGTCTGGTCATGCCGGTGCACCGGGGGCTCCGCGTCCTGACGGTCGCGGGCGTCGCCGTGGCGTACCTGGCCGTGTGGTCGGCACAGGACGTGCTCGCCGACTCGGCGCGCGCCCACAGACTGACCCGCGCCGGGGTCCCGCTCGTCGCGCCCACGCTGCCGGATTACCAGCTCTGGTCCCTGGAGGGCGTGGAAGGGCGGCTGGAGCTCAGGTACGCCCGCGATGGCTTGGTCTCGCGGGTTGACGTCGCCGTCGAGTCAGGGAGCACGGATAGTCCCAAAGGCGCCTGCGACTCTGCCGCGCTGAACTACTACCTCCCGGAGGCGGACAAGTGCCGGCAGGTGTCACCGGGGGTATGGCTCGTTCCCAGTGTCACCCATAAGATCATCTTCGCCTGGTACGGCGACGACTTGGTGCGGATCGAGGGCCTGACGATGAGCGAGAAAGAGCTGCTCGCCGTGCTGCGCTCGTTGCACCCCGTGGAGGCCGGGGAGCTGGCCAGGCTCGACGAAGACTGAACCTCACCAGCGCCGGCCCCGCCGGTGACCGCTCCTCAGCGTTCGACTTCGACGTGGTAGCTGCCGTCGTCGCCGCGGTGCGCGCCGTGGATGTCGGTGGCCAGGTCCGGGAAGGAGCGGTCGAAGTCCTCCAGGGCGTGCAGGTACGCCATCAGCGGGCCGTCGGCGGGCCCGGTCGCCTCCCCGGGCATCAGCATGGGGATCCCCGGCGGCGTGACCACGACCGTGGCGGCCGAGATGCGGCCGGGCAGGTCGGCGAGCGGAACGCGTTCGGTGCGTGAGCGGATCAGGGCCTGATAGCTGTCGGCCGGGGTGCGGACGGGCTGGGGAAGGGTGGTGAAGATCTGGTCGAGGAGCGCGCCGAGCTCGAGGGCGCGGAGCTTGTCGTGTACGTCGGAGCAGAAGCGGCGCAGCGTGGTGGCCGGCGGGCCGAAGCCCAGTAGCACCTCGGCCAGGGGCAGGTCGTCGTCGTAGGCGCGTTTGAAGTCGGTGAGCGCGTCGATCAGCGTGCCCCACTTGCCCTTGGTGATACCCATGGAGAACAGCACCAGCAGCGTGTGATCCCCCGTCTTCTCCACGGCGATGCCGCGCTCCCGCAGGTAGGTGGCGACGATCCGAGCGGGAATGCCCCAGTCGAGCGTGCCTTCGGCGGCGTCGGCGCCGGGGCAGGTGATCGTCACCTTGATGGGGTCGAGCAGGCAGTAGCCGTCGGTCAGGCCCTGGAAGCCGTGCCAGGCGGCGCCGGGCTCCAGCGTCCAGCACGCCGGATCGGTGCTCAGCAGGACAGGATCGGCTTCGGCGAAGGAGACGGGCCGGCCGGTGTGGGGGTCGGTGACGTGCGTGGGCTGCCAGACGCCGAAGTACCAGTCCGGCCGCCGGCCGTCCTCCCGGATGCGGGCTCCCAGCCGGACCATGGCCTGCCGGAACCGCACCGCCTCGGTGACGGCCTCGCCCGTCAGGTACGGCCCGGCCGGACCGTCCATCATCCCCGCCGCCACGTCCAGCGAGGCGATCATCGGGTAGAGCGGCGAGGTGGAGCAGTGCATCAGGTACGTCTCGTTGAGCCGCTCGTAGTCCACCGGGGCGCGATCGGCCGACCGGACGTGCAGCATCGCCGACTGCGACAGAGCGGCCAGGAGCTTGTGCGTGGACTGGGTGGCGAACACGGTGGGGCGCCGCGGCCCCGGCAGCGTCCGCTCGTCCACGGCCATGCCGTAGCGGCGGGCGTACAGGGGGTTGAAGCGGGCGTAGGCGAACCACGCCTCGTCGAAGTGCACGCGGGGGACGCTCTCGCTCAGCAGCTCGGCCACCCGTACGGCGTCGTAGCAGAGCCCGTCGTACGTGGAATTGGTGATCACGGCGTAGGCCGGATCGGTCCGCGCGAGCGGGTGGCCGGCCAGGCGGGCACGCAGGGCGTCGGCCTGCAGCGCGGCGGGCGGAATGGGGCCCGCCAGGCCGAGGCCGTTGCGTTCTGGCACCAGGTAGACGGGGCGGGCGCCGCTGATGGTCAGCGCGTGCTGGAGGGATTTGTGGCAGTTGCGGTCCACTAGGGCAGTCTCGTCGCGGGCGATGGCGTGGTGGCCGACGATGCGGTTGGCGGTGGCGTTGCCGTTCATCACGAAGAAGGTGCGGTCGGCGCCGAAGACACGGGCGGCGTTGCGTTCGGCCTCGCCGATCGGGCCGGTGTGGTCCAGCGGTGAGCCGAGTTCCGGGACGGAGATGGACAGGTCGGTGCGCAGCAGGCGCTCGCCGTAGAAGTCGAAGAACGCCCGCCCGACCGGCGACTTCAGGAACGCGACGCCGCCCGCGTGCGCCGGGGTGTGCCAGGAGTACTGGTGGTGGTCCTGCAGCTTGCGCAGCGCGCGGAAGAACGGTGGCAGGATCCGCTCGGCGTACTCCTCGGCGGCGTGCGCGATGCGGCCGGCGATGAAGTCGGGGGTGTCCTCAAGCGGGAACACATAGCCCTGGATGACCTCGTACACCCATAGGGGGAGCTCCTGTTCGGCGGTCATGAGGAAGACCGGCAGGCCGCGGAAGCGCTGGGTGACCGCGCCCAGCACTTGATCGGCGCCGGGTGCGTCCCAGTCGGCCAGCATCCCGGACAGCGAGGCGTCCGAGCCGATCACCGCCAGCGCGTCCTGCGTGCGATGCGTCCAGCGCACCTGGACGCCGAGGTCGTCCATCGCCGCGCCGACGCGGCGGATCTGCTCGGCGAGTGCCGTGTCGGCGTCGGGGCGCTCGGCGACTGCGGCGAGAACCGTACGTTCCATGCGAAACTCCATGGCCGGGGGGACTGTCGCTCCGCTCTTTACCCTGAGTCGTTGATCGTCACTCAGGGTACCCGGCCGGTCTGGCGAAGGTCAGTCGATCCGCTGGCAGATGGTCACCGGCAGCTTCGGAGACCAGGTCCTGGTGGCCTCGTCATAGGCGCGGGCGTAGCCGTTGTTGCCCGGCGCGCAGGGCGCCGCGATCGTCGTCTCCACATAAATGGCCCCGCCGGGAGTGATGGGGTGTGTCCGGGCGATCTCCCACTTGGAGAACGCCACCCGGCCGGTGTTGAACTTGACGACCAGGTAGACCCGGTGATCGACGGTGAAATTGCCGCCGGCGACCTTGAGATGGCCGTTGAAGGTGTAATTGAACAGGAAGGACTGACCCTGCCTGAGACCGGCGGACGAGGTGGCGGATGTGGTGGACGTGGTCGACGCGTTCGCGGCGCCGGTGAAGGCCGGGACGCCCAGGGCGACGATGCCTGCGGTGGCGGCGACTCCGAGCATGGTACGGACGGTGCGGTTCATCGGATCTCCTTGGTGACGGCGTGAACCGGATGCGTAACCATTGACAGGCACGCCGCCTGCAATGCGCTTTCAGTGCTCTGACGGGCCGCCGGCGATTGCGCTGAGTGCCATCCGGAAACCGCGATTCCGCGAATGACGGAAAGAAAAGCGATCACCAGGAGTCGCTTCTTTCGCGGAGGGTGCACATGGACGATCCGTCGGTGGGGGAATGCACGCAACAGATCGCCACCGGCCGTGCGGGCGAACTGCCGGCATGGCTGCTCGACGGTATGTTCCGGCTGCGTCACGAGGTGTTCCACGAACGCCTTCGCTGGGACGTCCACAGCCTCCACGGAAGGGAACGCGATTCCTTCGACGACTGCGATCCGGTCTATGTGATCAGTTATGCGGAACGCTGCCGGGAGATCACGGGGTGCTGCCGCCTGCTGCCCACCGATGGCCCTTACATGCTCCGCGATGTCTTCCCCGAGGCGTTATGTGGTGACCCGGCTCCGCACGATCCGGCCATCTGGGAGCTCAGCCGCCTGGCCACCGCTCGAGCCTGGTCCCGTGGCGTGGTGGCGGGTTTCGGCCCCCGCGCCCGCGCGCTGCTCTGGGAGGCGTTCCGCTGGGTCGACCGGCGTGGTGACACGATCGTCGCGGTCTCCAGCGTGGCGGTGGAACGCAGCGTGCATGCCATGGGCGTTCGTACCCGGCGTCTCGGCGACGGCAAGGCGACGCGCTTCGGCAAGCTTCCCTGCTCGGCCTACACCACGTCGACCAGGGATTTCCTGGAGAACGCGCTCCCCGCGCCGGAAGGGGAGCCGCACTGCCGGGACGGGCGGCGCTGAGGGCGCTCCAGCGGGTCCCATCTACGAAAAGCTGTACAAAACGGACGTAAAGGAATAATCTCGACATGCCTCAGTCGGGGGCCCTGAGGCACCAAAGCGCACAGGCTAAGACGCCCCGGTCTCGCTGGAGACCGGGGCGTCTTCGCGGGCGAATCCAGCGGCCACGCGGACGCCGCAGGCCGCAAGGGATCAACGCCGCGAACGCCCCCTTGTTACCGCATCGTGTTGGTGTGATCGCTGGTCGTGATCACAGGCGGGCATGCACACTTGAGTCGGGAATCGCCCGACGGGAGGTTCGGCGTGCACGATGAGGCCGTGGCAGTGCTGCGCGAGGCGCTCGGCTGGGAGTTGCCCGCGGCGAAGTGGGCGAACGTGGACGCGGCCGTGACCAGACTCGCGGCGTCGGCCGACCCGGACGCCGAGATCGGCTACCTGGAGCTGGCCGGGCCCATGCGGATCATCACCAAATACCCCGAGGAACCGGTGGCTCCGATGCCCGATCAGACCCGCGAGCGCGTCAACGAGCTGATCCACAGCCTGTCGGCCCCCGTCGCGGACCGGGCCGATGAGGCCGGGTGAGCCTGCCGCCCCAGGGCTGATCGTCCACGTGTTCGTGGCCGCCGCCGGGCCGGAGGCGGTCGCGGGCGAGCGGCGGCTGCGCCAGGTGTGGGACGCGCTCGGCGACCGGTTGCACATGCCGGCCACGACCGTGGGCACGGTCGAGGTCCGGACGGCGCGGGGCCTGCCGCTGCGTCAGGCGGTGCTGCGACTGGAACACGACATGCGCTGCCTGAGCGTGGCGTTGACGGGCGGTTCCTGGAAGGAGCTCGACGCCCTCTGGGCCGGATGCGCCGGTGAGGACATCGGTGAGTGGGCTCTCGGTGAGTGCCGGTTGTTCGTCGCCTACGGCCGTACGAGGCGGGCGGATCGGATCGTGGCCGCCCTGCCGCAGCCGTACACAACACCGCAGCCGTACAGCACGAGCCGGATGACCACCAGAGACGGCCTGGCTCTGTGGGAGGTCGGCCATGAGGAGGACGCGCGGAGCCGGCGCGTGTTCGCGGTCATCGCGCCGCGCAGGCTGGAGACCCGCCTGGACGCGTGGGCGTGGACGGCGGGTGATGACCGGATGGCGCCGTTCGCCCGTTACCTGATGCACGCCGCCAAGGTCCGCTACCACCTGCGCGTCTACGCGGACGGAGCGAGCATGCGGGCGGCGCGCAGCCGGGTCGACGAGCAGGTCGACGCGACGATGGCGCTGCTCGGGGGCGACGGTCTGACGTCTGCGCGGCGCGAGCTGACCGAGCGGCAGACGGCGGCGGCGGGGCTGATCTGGGCCGCGACCCGGCTGCGCGAAATGCGGCGGAGCGTGGAGATCGCGCTGCACAACATGCGGGCGCAGGGGCTCGAGGACGACCTGGCGTTGACCGAGTGGTTCCTGCGGCGCCTCGACGACGACCTCGCCTACGCCGAGGCGGCCCGGGAGCGGGCCCGTGAGATCACCGCGATCGCCGACATCGTGCTGGCCGAGCGGCTGCAGCTGCGGGCGGAGAAGACCGAGCGCCGCTGGGAACGCTTCGGCATCCTGAGCACCGCCGTCATCGGCAGCCTGATCATGATGCTGACCGCGGTGCAGTCCCTGAACTACCGCGTCCCCCTACCCGATTCCGTGAAGCCCTTCATCGTGGCCGCCCTGGCCCTGACGGCCTTCGGGGTGACCGCGTTCGGCGTCGTCAGATGGCGGAGGAGCCGATGAACCCGGCCGAGCTCATCAACCGATACCTGCTGACCGGCGACACCAAGGCCCTGGAGGACGGGCTGGCCGGATACCGCGAGGCGGTGGCGCGCGACTCGGACCCGATGCTGCTCAGCGAGTACGGCAACGCCCTGAGCATGCGCTACGACTGGCTTCGAGACGAGCAGGACCTGGTCCAGGCCATCGACCTGCACCGCCGCGCCGTGGCGGCCCTGGCCGGGCGGCCGGAGCTGGCCGAGGCCCAGGCGGCGCTGGCGGGCGTGCTCGGCAACCACGTGAAGGCGAGTGGTGGAGGGGAGCTCGGGGAAGCCCTGGAGCTGTACGAGGTGGCGCTCCGCGGTCAGCTCCAGGACCGGCCGCTGGTGCTGGCCAACCACGGCATGGCCTTCATGCTCAGCCACATGCGGACCGGCGACCGCGACCACCTGCGCCGCGGGATCGATCTGCTGCGCCAGTCGGTGCACGCCACCGACCGGTCGACCGACAGGTACCTGTGGCGGCTGGCCAAGCTCGCCAACGCCTTGGTGCTCGTCGCCCACGAGGACCCGGCCAGGGCCGAGGAGCTGAAGGCGGCCCTCGACGAGGTGCGCGCCCGCTACGCCGAGGCGTCCGAGCCGGTCAAGCAGGAGATCATGGTCCTGCTGGGCGCCATCATGGCGGCGGACGAGATCCCGGTCATCACCCCCGAGATGATGGAGCAGTTGCGGAACGAGGCCGTCGGCGATGCGTTCCTCGGCCCCGACGGCCGCTCGCGCTACCTCGCGGGCATGGGCGGCATGCTCATCGAGGACGTCCGCACCTCCGGCGCCCTGGACCGCGCCGACCAGGCGGTGGAGATGCTCCATCAGGCCGTGGCCCAGGCGCCACCGGGCCACCCCGAGCTGCCGCAACTGCTGATCTCGCTGGGCGCGGTGCTGGGCCTGCGCATGGAGTTCAGTGGCACCGTCGACGACCTCGACGAGATGATCGACGTCCTGAGCCGAGGGGTGGCGCTCGTCAGCCCCACCGACCCGCATGTCGGGATGTACCGCTCGGATCTGGGCAATGCGCTGATGTTGAAGTTCCGGTTCGGTGGCGGTCCGAAGGTGCTCGACGACTCCATCGACTGCTACCGGCGGGCGCTCAAGGACTCGCCGCAGCATCCGGAGCGCGCGATGGCGCTGACCGGCCTGGGATCGGCGCTCTTCTTCCGGTACGAGCTCACCGGCAAGCTGGCGGAGCTGGACGAAGCGGTGAAAAGCCACCGCGCGGCCAGCTCCATAACGGCCCCCGAGCACCGCAACTACGCCCTGATCCTGGCCAACCTGGGCGGCGCGCTGGCGCAGCGCTACGAGCGGACCCGCCGGAGCGAGGACGCGGAGGAGGCCGCCTCCGTCCTGCGTGACGCCGTGGCCGCCACGCCGCTGACCAGCCCCTACCGCCCCAGCTATCTCGGTAATCTCGCCGCCGTGCTGGCGGAGCGGTACAAGTACACCGGTCATACGCCCGCGTTGCTTGAGGCCGTCGAGCGGATGCGCGAAGCCGTCCGTACGGTGCAGCCCGGCAACATCCACCGGCCCGGCGTCCTCAACACCTTCGGCATGGTGCTCCTGCAGACGGGCGACGGCCTCGACGAGTCGATCGACATGTTCCGCCAGGCCAAGGCCGCCTCCGTGCCCGGGACCGCGATGCGCACCCGCGCGACCGTCAACCTGGGCGGCGCCCTGCTGATCAGGGCTCTGTCGCCACAGATCAGCCGGGCCACACTGTCCGCGATGATCGCGGAGGCGCTGGGGGAGCCGGCCCCCAAGGGCGCCGTCGAGCAGATCCCTGACCTGGACGAGGCCATCGAGCAGCTCACCGAGGCCATCAGGGCCAAGCCGCCGGGTGGCCCGGTCGCGTACAGCCAGCTCGGGGGTGCCCTGCGCAAGCGCTACGCGATGACCGGACGGGGCGGGGACCTCAGGAGGGCACTGCGTACGATGCGGACCGCCGTGGCGACCTGCGCGCCCGACGCCCCGGCCGCCTCGATCGCGCTGTACCACCTGGCGGGGACGCTCACCGACCAGTGGGAGATGACCGGCGCGCCCGCGCCGCGTGACGAGGCGCTCGCCCGCTACCGCGAGGCCGCCCGGGTCGAGACGGCGTCGGCGGACTGGCGGGTCACCGTCGGGCAGCGGTGGGGCGAGTTCGCCATGGAGGCGGGGCTGGTCGAGGAGGCGGTCAAGGGGTTCGCCACGGCGGTCGCCGCGCTGGACGAGGCGGCCTGGCGCGGGCTCGGCCGCGACGACCAGGAGCGCGTACTGCGGGACTACGAGGGGCTGGCCCGCGACGCGGCGGCGGCCGCGATCCGGGCGGCCGACCCGGGCACCGCCCTGGAGCTGCTGGAGCAGGGCAGAGGCGTCATGCTCACCCAGGTCATCGACAACCGCAGCTCCCGCGACGTCCTGCACGCCGCCGCGCCCGAGCTGGCCGACCGGCTTGCCGAGGTACAGGACGCCATCGACGCCGCCGAGCGCATGGACCTGGTCGACGTGCCGGTGGCCGGGTCCGACGCGCCCGCCTTCGACCGGGAACGCCTCCTCGACCAGCGTCACACGTTGCGGCGGCGCCGCGAGGAGATCCTCGCCGAGATCAGGGCGCTGCCGGGCTTCGCCGGGTTCTTACGCCCGCCGCGCCACGAGAGCCTGCTACGGGCCGCCGACGCCGGGCCCGTCGCGGTCGTGAACATCAGCCGCTACGGCTGCGACGCGCTCCTCGTCACGCCCGAGGGCATTCGCGTCGTACCACTGGACATCACCGCCGCACAGGTCGAGGAACGGGCCGCGGCGTTCGCGGCGGCGGTGGACACGAGGGCCAACGAAGCGGTCGTGACGTGCCTCGACTGGCTCTGGGAGCACATCACCGGGCCGGTGCTGGACGCGCTCGGCGAACCGCCGTCCAGGATGTGGTGGTGCCCCACCGGCCCGCTGACCCTGCTGCCGCTGCACGCCGCCGGTCGGGCGCCCGACCTGGTCATCTCCAGCTACACCCCCACTCTGCGGGCCCTGCGGCACGCCCGCGAGCAGACCGGGCCGACCGCCGACCGGCAGGTGCTGCTCGTCGGCGTCCCCGCCATGGACGGGGCGGCCGTACTGAAGGGCGTGGAACAGGAGTTGCGGGCCGTACGCCGGCACCTACCGCGGCGGCTGGAGCTGACCGGCGCCGACGCCACCCGCGACCGGGTGCTCGCCGCGCTGGACGAGAGCGCCTGGGTCCACTTCGCCTGCCATGCCGTGCAGGAGCCCACCGACCCCTCCAGCGGCCGGCTGCTGTTGCCCGGCCCGCCGCTGACCGTACGGGATCTGGCGGCCCGCCGCCTCGACCGGGCCGAGCTGGCCTTCCTCAGCGGCTGCGAGACCTCGCGCGGCGGCGACGTCCTGACCGACGAGGCGGTCAGCATCGCGGCGTCGGTCCAGCTCGCCGGGTTCCCGCACGTGATCGGCTCGCTGTGGCCGATCAGCGACCTGCACGCGCCGGCCGTCGCGGAGGAGGTCTACACCGTGCTGACCGCAGGCGGCACCCGCGAGCCGCACCCCGACGCGGCGGCCACGGCGCTGCACCTGGCCGTACGCTCGCTGCGGCGCCGCCGTCCAGGGTTTCCGATCTTCTGGGCGGCGTACGTGCACGTCGGCCCCTGACCTTGTCTACTCCTGTCCTTCTTCCGGCAGGCCGTTGTCGAACTGCTTCGGCTGTACCTGCTCGCGCGGCCTGCCCTGCTCCGCCTTCGCCAGGGCGGCGGCGTCGGGATAGTCGGTGACGAAGGCGTCCACGCCCAGGTCTATGTGCGCCCGGTACTCCGCCAGCGCGTCACCGTGGTCCGTCGGGGTCTGGCCGCGTCGCAACTGCAGGGGCAGGTACTGGTTCTCGCTGCGGAAGGTGTACACGCCGATCTTCAACCCGGCCTTGTGCGCGTCGGACACCAGCGTCGTCGGGGTGCCCGAGCTGCCGTCCGGGTTGAGCGGGAGCGCCGATGACTTGTCCGGCCCGATCCACTTCGCGTACTGCGCGATCTTCGCCAGCCCTTCGGGCTTCATCATGTCCGCGTAGGTCGTCGGGTCTCCGGCGGCGGTCAGGTCGTACGGCTGGCCGGTGGTGCCCAGGGCCTGCCACAGCGGCACGCGGAGCTCCTTCGCCACCCGCTTCAGGCTGGACGGCTCGAACGACTGGACCACGACCGGGCTGTTCGGCCGGTTGAGCCCGTTGCGCTTGACGGTCTCGATCAGCGGCTCCTCCAGCGGCAGCCCGATCGACCTGAAGTAGGTCGGGTGCTTGGTCTCGGGAAAGACTCCGACCTGCTTGCCGTACTGGCGCGAGAGCCGCTTGGCCAGGTCGAGCACCTCCTGGAAGGTGAGCACCTGGTAGTAACCGTTGTACACGGTGTTGCGCTGGCGGATCGCGGGCAGACGCTCGACCGCGCGCAGCGTCTTCAGCTCGGCCAGGGTGAAGTCCTCGGTGAACCACCCGGTCACGTTGCGGCCGTCGACGACCTTGGTGGTCTTGCGCGCGGCGAACTCGGGGCGCAGCGACACGTCGGTGGTGCCGGAGATCTCGTTCTCGTGCCTGACGACCAGCTTGTGGTCCTTGGTCGGCACCAGGTCGGGCTCGATCCAGTCGGCACCCATGGCCACGGCCAGCTCATAACCGCCCTGCGTGTGCTCGGGGCGGTGGCCCGCCGCGCCGCGGTGGCCGATGATGACGACCTGGGACCGGTCGGGTGCGGATTCGGCTGCTGCTGCCGCTGGAGCTGTGCCGGCTCCAGCTCCGGCTCCGGTTCCGGCGAGGATGGCGAGGGTGGTGACTGCGATCTTCCGCACGTTGAAACTCCCTGCGGCATCTGTACCGGAGACTCTCACCGATGATCACCGCGGCAATTATGGTAATGACCGAAATCTAGCTATGGGCCAATAACGGCGGAATTTCCGGTGACGAGCCGTCCCTCTCAGGCTCCCGCCGGGTCGCTGTAGTCGGTGGCGGCATAGACCTTCAGAAGTCTCTCGACTCCGTGCAGGAACGTCTCGCAGATCAACTCCGAGTCGAACAGGCAGCCGGCGGCCATGGCGCCGTCGCGCATCATCACGAAGTGGCGGGCGGCGGGCGCGGCGCCGGTCTCCTGGATCTTGGTCAGCAGCTCCGTGACGGTTTCCAGGAACCATTGGCGGTGGGCGAGCACGGCCTTGCGCACCGGGGACTTCGGGTCGGGGTACTCGGCGGCGGCGTTGAGGAAGGCGCATCCCCGGAACCCGGCGGACCGGATGCCTTGGGCGATGGACTCGCTGAGGGCCTGGATGGTGCCGGCGGCCGGTAGTCCGGCGGCGACGGCCTCGTCCGCCTGCCCCCGCATGGCCCGGTCGACCTCGTTCAGGTAGGCGAGGACAAGGTCTTCCTTGCCGGGGAAGTGCCGGTAGAGGGTGGCCCGCGTCACCTGCGCTTCCGCGACGATGCGATCGATGCCGACGGAGTGGATGCCCTCCGCGTAGAAGAGCCGGGTGGCCGTGTTGAGCAGCCGGGACCGCGCTTCGGACGGCCGGCCTTCGGATGAGGTGGGCATGCCGCCAGCCTAGCGGATAGAACGTTCGGTCTTGACAGTCCGCGCCGCAGATTGCCATGCTGTGCCGAGATAGAACGTTCGGTCTAGCTGAAGGCGCTGAAGCGCTCTCCTCATCACTCATCCACCGAGAGGATCATCATGAGCACCATCGCCGCGTCGCCCGGTATTTCCGGGACCGCGTCCGCGCTACGGCGGCTGTACTTCGTCCGGTTCGCGTTCGCCATCGTCTGGGCCCTCGCGATGTTCACGACCGCCTCGAACCTGGGCCCGCTGGCGGTTACCCTGCTCGTGCTCTACCCGCTGTTCGACGTGGCCGCCGCCGTCATCGACGCCCGCGCGTCGCGCGCCACCGGATCACCTGCCCTGCTGTACGTGAACGTCGCCGTCAGCCTGATCACCGCCATCGGTGTGGCCATCGCCTGCGCGTCCGGCATCCCGGCGGTGCTGCGCGTGTGGGGCGCCTGGGCGGTCATTGCCGGGCTGGTCCAGTTGATCGTGGGTGTCACCCGACGCAAGATGGGCGGCCAGTGGCCGATGATCATCAGCGGCGGCGTCTCCGTACTCGCCGGTGCGTCGTTCGTCGTCGGCGCCGCCGCGGCCAACCCGACGCTGACCAACGCGGCCGGCTACGCCATTCCCGGCGGCGTCTTCTTCCTCATCTCGGCCCTCCGCCTCGGTCGCGCCGCGAAGGGGAACTGAGGTGGACGGCAAAACGTACGACGTCGTCGTCATCGGTGCCGGTCCGGTCGGGGAGAACGTCGCCGACCGGGTGGTGCGGGGCGGCCTGAGCGCCGCCGTCGTCGAGCGCGAGCTCGTCGGCGGAGAATGCTCCTACTGGGCCTGCATGCCGACCAAGGCGTTGCTGCGCAGCGCGGCGGCGTTACGGGCGGCGCGTCAGGTGGCGGGTGCGTGCGAGGCGGTGACCGGTGGTCTCGACGCGGCCGCGGTGCTGGGCCGGCGAGATGGTTTCGCCTCGCACTGGAAGGACGACGGTCAGGTCGGCTGGCTCGATTCGGCCGGGATCGCCCTGCACCGTGGCCAGGGCCGGATCGTGTCCGCGGGCGTGGTCGAGGTGACCGGCGACGACGGCGTCCCCATCACGCTGACGGCCCGGCATGCGGTGGTCATCGCGACCGGAAGCGGCGCGCTACTGCCCGACATTCCCGGTTTGCGGGAGGCCACGCCGTGGACCAGCCGGGAGGCGGTCGAGCGCGGCGATCAGGTGGCGTGCGTGGGGTCGGATGATCCCCACGCGACGCCCTGGCCGCGGTCCATCGCGGTGATGGCCCGCATGTCCTCGTCGTCGATCGCGAACGAGAACAAGTCAGCGTTCTCCCGCATACGCGCGGGGTTGATGCTCTTGGGCAGGACCGGGTACCCGTTCTGGACGCCCCACCGCAGCAACAGCCGCGCCTCGGTAACCCCGTACTTGGCGGCAAGGGCCTTGAACGGCGAATCGCCACTGGCGCTGTCGGCCCGCATCTCATCCGTCTTGCCACTGTGATGGCCCGGGGCGGTCCGCCAGGTCGAGAGGGGCACCAAGCTGCTGTAGGCGATGGGAACGATGCCGTTCTCGTCGAGAAAGCGCACGAGTTCGGGCTTCTGAGACCACGGGTGCAGTTCGATCTGGTTCGCGTGTGGCAAGGGGAGACTCGCCGCCGTCAGTTCCTCGATGTGCGCGGCGCTGAAGTTGGACACGCCGATCGCCCGCGCCTTGTGCTTCTCGTACAGCTCGACCAGCGCACGCCACTGCTCCAGCCGCTGCGTCCGGTTGAACGGCGCGTGGATCAGGTACAGGTCGACGTGGCCGAGGCCTAGCCTCTGGAGACTCTCCTCGAAGGCGTCGACGGCCTGCTGCGTCGACTTGAAGGACTCGTCTCCGTCTCCCGGCCACAGCTTGGTCGTGATGAACAGGTCGTCGCGGGTGAGCCCCTCGGCGGCCATGCCGCGGCGAAGGCCCTCACCGACGCCGCGTTCGTTCTGGTAGACCTCCGCGGTGTCGATGTGGCGGTAGCCGGCGCGCAGCGCCGCCTCGACGGCGTCGGCGGCCTCCGCGTCGGGGATGAGGTAGGTGCCGAACCCGAGGAGCGGGATGTCGACCCCGGGTGCGAGTGTCCTGCTGTACGAGGTGGTCACGGGTCCTCCTGGATGTGTGCTCGGGTCGCGGCCATGACGCGACGCGGGTCGGCGGCCTGGCAGCTGTCGTCACCTTCGACGCGTCGCCCGGAAGGTATGGGCCGACTCTTCTGGCCTGCGGCTTTGCGCCCACGAGTGATCTGTTTCCGACTCTAACGCCGGATGGCGGGTCCTACCGCGAGGCAGGGGGGTACTGCCAGGGACCCCCTTCGCGGGCCCTCTGGGTTTACCTGGAGCTGTGTCTTGGGCGCTGGAGGTTTCTGCCAGTACCCCTCACAGCGGAGACTCCCAGGTCACAGCTGTTTTGCGTTGCATAGTCAGTGGTCGGCTCTGCCTGGCCATGGAAGCGGGAACTCCGGTCGGCGCTCCACCACACGCCATTCGACTGGAGGGGAGAAGATCATGAAGATCGCGGTCCTGGGAACGGGAATGGTCGGCTTCGTCGCGGACCTGCTCGGCTGGCGGGCGATCTTCGTGAGCGCGGCCGCGGCGACGCTCGTCCTCGCCGTCGTGCTCCGTAAGGTCATCCCGCCCCTCGAACCACGCCAACCCGTTCCCTACCCGCGCCTTCTGGGGTCGGTCTTCACCACCGTGGTGCGCCACCGCGCAGCGCTCCCGACTCTGGTCATCTGCGCCGCGAGCTTCGCGGTGTTCTCGTTGTTCTGGACGTCACTGACCTACCTGCTGACAGCGGCGCCGTTCTCCTACTCGGCCGGCCAGATCGGCCTGCTGGGCCTGGCCGGAGTGGCCGGCGCTTTCGCCGCCCGGCGAGCCGGCGTCCTGCACGATCGGGGATGGTCGGTTCCCGCCACCGGTGCCGCCCTGGCCGTGCTGGCGCTGGTCGCCGGCTGGGCGGCGATCATGGCCGTCGCCCTTCTCGGCCTCGCCGGGTGGGCGCTTACCCGCAGCCGACTGAAGGAGGCAGGTTCCCCTGCGGGGGTTTCCACGCCGTACGCCGAGAAGTCGAACGCGTCCCTGTGATGCGCGTCCCATGCCGAGGGGACCTCTGTGGGGGGTACTGGCAGGGACTCTCACGCGCCCTCACCGGTCGCTGCATCCTTCCTATGCTGAGGTTATGGACAACCGGGCCGAGGTCAGCACTTTCCTGAGATCCCGCCGCGACAAGATCACGCCGGAGGAGGCGGGCCTGCCCGCGTACGGGCAGAGGCGCGTGCCCGGCCTGCGCCGAGGCGAGGTCGCGACGCTGGCCGGGGTCAGCGTCGAGTACTACACACGCCTGGAACGCGGCAACCTCGGCGGGGTCTCCGACAGCGTGCTCAACGCCCTCGTCCGGGCATTGCGCCTGGACGACACCGAACGGGACCACCTGTACGCCCTGGCGCACGCCGCCAACGCCCGGCCCCTCCACGAGCGGCCCCGCCCCAAACAGGCCACCGTGCGGCCCAGCGTGCTGCGCATCATCGAAGGCCTGCACGACCAGCCGGCCTACCTGCGCAACAACCGCATGGACATCCTGGCGGCCAACCCATTGGCCCGCGCCCTGCACTGTCAGTGCTTCGAACAGGAGCCGGCCAACTGCTGCCGGTTCGTCTTCCTCGACCCCCGGGCCAGAACGTTCTACCCCGAATGGGAACGCGTCGCCCGCGACGGCGTCGGCGTCCTGCGGGTCGAAGCCGCCAAGAACCCCTACGACCGAGAACTGTCGAACCTGATCGGCGAGCTGTCCACCCGCAGCGACGCCTTCCGCACCCTGTGGGGCGCCCACAACGTGCACGTCTACACCAGAGGAACCAAACGCTTCCACCACCCGGTGGTCGGCGCGATGGAGCTGAGGCACGAGTCCCTGGACCTGCCCGGCGACGAAGGGCTGTCCATCACCGTCTACAGCGCCGACCCCGGCACACCGGCCGCGGACGCCCTGCAGCTCCTGGCCAGCTGGGCAGCCACCCAGGAGCAAGCCACCGCACACGCCGACACCAAACGCTGACATCCGGCCCATGCGGGGGTTTGACCAACGTGTGCGGCCCCCGATGGATTTGTCGAGGGCCGCATGGTTGATGGCGCTAGAAGTCGAAGATTCCGTTCTTCGCGCCCGCTACGAACTTGTCCCAGACGGCTCGGCGGACTACCCAGGGCTCGGCGTCTGGTTGCTCAGTGTCGCGCAGGGCGACGCGGCCGTCGGACAGATGCTTGGCTTCCAGGCAATCGCCGCCTTGACCGCTCGACGCGGTGATCCATCCGATTGGGTTTGCGATCTCCTTGATAACTTCCTCATTCAACTCCACGCTGCCACTCTCTCCTTGATTCGCTGCACTGACAGATACTCGGGGAGCGCCGCGCTGCGTATGAGTTCGAGTCGGTCCATGAGTCGCTTGATGTCGCTGGTGGAGTCAACCACGCGACCGTGGATGGCTGATTCGACGTAGGCGGCGATCGGCACTCCGTTTTCCCGGGCCAAGAGAGCCGAGCCCACCAGCACCGCCGTGCACCGGGCTGCATACGGGAGGAGCTGGACGGTGAACCATTTGCTCTCGGCCATGGCGATCAGGTGTTCCAGCTGACGGCGGGCTACGAAGTCATCTCCAATCGGACGATACAGGACGCCCTCGTCTACGACAGCAAGGAACTGAGGGGGATTCGGCCGGTTGAAGATGGTTTGCCGCTCTATTCGAGCCTTGACCGCTTCTTCGGCCTGCTCTGGCGTCATGTGAGGTTCCCCTTGGAAGATCGCGCGAGCGTACTCCTCCGTCTGCACCAGCCCAGGCACGATAAGGGGAGCCCAGGTGATGAGTTGGTCGGCCTTCCGCTCAATCGGTGGCCACTGCCGGAACCAGTCGGGCATCCGGTTGCCGCTGATGGCCGGCCAGTGCGTGAGCAGCGCGCCGTCCAGCCCCAGCGCCTTTTCGCAGAGCTCGATCAGTTCCCGCGTGGGCTTCTCGTCCCCCCTTTCTACGTTGCCGATACGACTCTTGCTGTAGCCGATACGCTCGGCGAGCTGCGCCTGAGTCCATTTAGCCGCGTATCGGTATTTCCGTAGATCGGCACCGAAACGTGCCATTGGGCCGGTGGTTGGGTCGAGCTCTTTGGGTGCTGGCATCAATACCCCTGTGACCGCGACTGTTCCAGCTCTTCTGGTTTGATGCCAGGAGAAGTCTGGGACCGCTCTGGGATTGTTTCCCAACACAATGTAGCCCGTTGCATGCACTGTTTGAAGTGGCAACCGGAAGCTGGGCACTGCCAATTCGCATAACAGAATCCTGGCGCGAGCGATGGTGGCATGCGCCGAACTGCGACGGGTGGGAAATGGGTGGTAAATATGACAGAAGTCGGCATGCGGCTCGTCGGCGACATGCGGTTTCCCGGACGCCCCGAGGTCGTCAGCGATGTGCGGATTTATGCCGCTAGCTGGCTGGTCAGGGAGCTGCCTGAAGCCGCCGACGATGCGAATCTTCTGGATAACGTACGGCTTCTGGTCACCGAAATCGTCACCAACGCAATAAGGCATACTATTTCCGGCCGCTGGAGAAATGGAGCTTTTCGCGTCCGCATGTGGCGCGGCAGCGGCGGCCGGATCCGTGTTGAGGTCAGGGACCAGGGCTGGTGGTCGGGGCCACGGCTCCGCAACGACGACGCGAACGAGACCGGCGGGCGTGGGCTGCAAATCTTGGCGGCCGTGGCGACGAAATGGGGTGTCAGAAGGCACTTGTTCGGCCGGACCGTATGGTTTGAGCTGGACCCTATTGCGGCGAGCATGGGGTACCTGGACGCGCCAGAGCAGATCGTCGATCAGGCAAGCGGGCGGGTGATCAGGAGCTACGGCTGAGAAGCCGGCCTATCCGGTCGGCGACGAGGTGCGGTTGCTCGGCCTGGATGAAGTGCGCCGAGTCGACGACTTCGTAACGCCCGTCGGGCAGAGTCTCGGCGTACCGCCGCTGGTGCTCGCGGATGGCGGCGTTCTGGCGCTCCCGCCCTTTGGCGGCGCGCGCCGCCGACAGCACGATCGTCGGGCATTTCGGGAGCTGGGGCGGGTGGGCGCGGAACCGCGGGATGGCGGCGGCCACCGCCTGCATCTCCCTGCGGGTCTGAGCGGTCCCGGCGGGGGTGAAGTTCTCGGCGAGCATGGCCTCATAGGTGTCGGCGGAGAACAAGGGCCGGACATTACCGCTGAACAGCCGCGCCAAGGGGCGGAAGCGGCTGAGCGCCTGCGTCACGGCCAGCATGCGGTCGATCTTCTTGGTGGTCTGGTCCCACGTGTCGTACACCGGTGAGGTCTCCGGTGTGGGGTCGACCAGCAGGAGCCCCCGCAGCCGGGATCCCAGGCGCTCGGCGGCGCGGCGGGCGACCAGCCCGCCCATGCTGTGCGCGACGAGCACGAACTCGCCCGGGACGACGGCCTCGGTCATCGCGACCAGGTCGGCGGCCAGGTCGTCGATGCTGAGCTGCTGGGTGGTACGGCCGCTGAGCGCGCGCCCGGCGCGGTCGTAGGCCACCAGCCGCGCCTTGCCGGCCAGCGGCGGCAGCACCGGGTCCCAACAGGTCCGGCCGCATCCGCTGCCCGCCTCGAAGACCACCCAGTCCTGCCCCTGGCCGGACTCCTCGACATAGACGGTCCGGCCGTTGACGGGCACCAGCTGTCCGGTGGCGTCTCGCATAGCTCCTCCTCCGAGCGCAACGTTTTCATTTTGGATAACGGTATCTCATATGAAATCGTTGAGCCATGGATCCTGTCGAGCAGCTGTTGCACCCGGTGCGGCTGCGCATCGTGCACGCCCTGTCCGCAGCGGGCGCGCTGACGATCGCGCAAATGTGCGCCCGCATGCCCGAGGTGCCGAAGATCACGATGTACCGGCAGGTCGCCCAGCTGACCGAGGGAGGGTTCCTGGAAGTGGACGGCGAGCAGCGGGTACGCGGCGCCGTCGAGCGGCGCTACCGGCTGCGTCAAGACCGGCCCACGATCGGCGCCGGCGAGGCCGCCACGATGTCGCTCGACGACCACCGCCGGGGATTCGCCGCGGCCATGGCCGTCCTGATCGCCGAGTTCAACGCCTACCTGGATCGCGACGGCGCCAGCCCGGAGGCCGACTCGGTCTCCTACCGGCAGGGCACCGTCTGGCTGAGCCCGGACGAGCTCACTGCGATGCTGGCCGACCTGCTCGTGGTGCTGCGCGACCGGCTGGCCAACACACCCACGCCAGACCGCACGCCGTACCTCCTCAGCGCGATCTTGTTCCCTGCCGAGCAGCCGCCCGCGCCTGAAGCCGGTCGTTAGCCGCTGTGGTCCCGACCCAAAGCACGCGCGACACCCCTCGATGGCGATCCGGCCGATATCGTGCGGCCATGACCGATCATGTCCAGCGCCCACTGCTGTTCCTGGACGTCGACGGGACGCTCCTGCCTTATGGCGGCGGCCGGCTCCCGTCAGCCCTCGATGAGTGGGCGGCCTGGCAGGACGCGGCCAATCCGCAGCTGGCGAAGATCGATCCCGCGCACGGCCCGCGGCTGCTGGCGCTGTCCTGCGAGCTCATCTGGGCCACCGCGTGGATGCACGACGCCAACGAAGTGATCGCTCCGTTGCTCGGCCTGCCGGAGCTCCCGGTGGCCGACCTCCCGGACGCTCCGGAGGAAGACGACCCCGGTGTGCTGCACTGGAAGACACAAGCGCTCGTCGAGGCCGCCGCCGGTCGGCCGTTCGCCTGGGTCGACGACGAGATCACCGACCTCGATCGGACATGGGTCGCCAGACACCATCGCGGACCGGCCCTTCTTCACCGCGTCGACTCCGCGAACGGTCTCACCCACGAGGACTTCGCCGTACTTGACGCCTGGCTACGGAACCTCGTGATCTAAGGGAGCGGCTGCCCCGCTTCGAGCCCCTGGCGGGTTACTTGTAGTACTGCACCCAGTACTCGACGGTGTGCTTCTTGCTGAGGGAGAAGGCCGCCCAGTACGTCGAATGCCCGGCGTTGTTGATGCGGACGATGCCGTACTTGCCGTTGCAGGCCCACTTGCCGTACTTGGCGACCTTCTCGCCGCCGCCCCAGTTGCGCAGGAACCAGAGTCTGACCTCCAACTGCGAGTCGTTGCCCCAGCAGCGGGCCTTGACCTGCATCACCCGGACGCCCGAGGGCCGGTTCCAGGTCGCGCTCGAGAAGTACCCCTTGCTTGGGCCCAACGACTCGTGCCGTTGGGTGTGCCAGCTGGCCATTGCCGCTGCGCTCGTCGCGCGGGTCGAGACTTCACTGTGCGCGGCCGGGGCCGCGACGGCCGGTGCCGTCGCCAGGGCCAAACTGGAGGCGGTGGTGGCGAGGGCGAGGGAGATGCTTGCGAGACGCATGATTACCTGCCTTTTCGGGATGAGACGGGGGTCTGCTTCCGAATGGGAAGGTAAGGCGGCGCGTGTTGAGGATGTGTTGAGCACGCGTTGAGAGCTGCGCTCTTACGCCTGTTGACGTCCGTCGGGGGAGGAGAGCGGAGCCGCAGACCGACGGGACAGGCGGGTGCGGAGCCAGCCGAAGACCGAAGGCCCGCCCGCGAAGCACCAAAGCGCTATCACCGGGTCGCAGATGGCGCAGCCGAAGGAGGAGTCCGCGGCGAAGGGGAGCAGGGGGCTGCCCTGGAGATGGTGCAGTACGTCCCAGGCGGTGTGGAGCAGCCAGCCGATGCCGATGAACGTCCAGCTTTCCAGCCCCCGGTAGGCGACGTACGACATGACGACCGGCAGCACGAACTCCCAGTAACCGAGCCCGCCACCGCTGAGATAGGCGGCGCCCGCGCCGCCGACCGCCACGGCATTCGCGCGGCGCCGATGCGGCTCGGGGATCAGGGAGATGAGGGAGACGGCGATCAGACCGATCAGGATCGGCATGAGGATGGACATGAAGAGTGGTGATCCGTTCTGCGAACATGCGAGTCGAAGTCGAAGGCAGCGCCAGGCTAGATCGGCTCGCCCCCTAGGCCCCATGGGCTGAATCGACAATTTCCAACGGCTTCCCGCCATCCAGCGTGGCCTACCGTGTCCCTATGCACACGGTGGCGGTCCTGGCGCTGGACCATGTGGTGGCGGCCGACATGGCGACCCCGATCGAGGTGTTCGGGCGGGCCCGCCTGGCGGACGGGCGCCGCCCGTACCGGGTCCTGGTCTGCGCGGCGACGCCGCAGGTGGCCAGCGACACGTTCACGCTCCTCGCTCCGTACGGACTGGAGGCGCTGCGGGAGGCGGACACGATCGTCGTGCCCGGTTGCTCGGAACAGGCCGCCCCGCCGGACCGGGAAGCACTCGACGCCCTGCGCGCGGCGGCGGCCGCGGGAACCAGGATCGCCTCCATCTGCGCGGGGGCGTTCACCCTCGCCGCGGCCGGGCTGCTCGACGGGCTGCGCGCGACCACGCACTGGATCGCGGCCCACCGGCTGGCCGAGCTGTTTCCACGGGTGGATGTACGGCCGGACGTGCTGTACGTCGACAACGGCCAGATCCTGACCTCGGCCGGCGCCGCGGCCGGCCTGGACCTGTGCCTGCACCTCATCCGGCGGGACTTCGGCTCGGCGATCGCCGCCGACTCGGCCCGGCTGTCGGTGATGCCGCTGGAACGAGAGGGCGGACAGGCGCAGTTCATCACGCACGCTCAGCCGCCGGTGCCCCAGGGCTCGCTGCTGGAGCCCGTACTGTCGTGGATCGAGGACAACCTCGCCCAGGAGGTGACCCTGGCGGAGATGGCCAGGCGCGGCGGGCTCAGCGAGCGGACCTTCAGCCGCCGCTTCCGGGAGCAGACCGGTACCACTCCGCTGCAGTGGCTCCTACGAGCCCGCGTACGCCGGGCGCAGTTCCTGCTGGAGACCACCGGCCACGGCGTCGAGCGCATCGCGACGCAGGCCGGGTTCGGTTCGCCCACCGCCTTCCGGGAGCGCTTCAAGCGCGTCGTCGGCGTGACCCCGCACGCCTATCGCGCCTCCTTCCGGAGCGCTTAAATCTCTAACCGCCACTCTCTCTGCTCGTCGAAGAACTCGAACCCCATGGCCTCGTTGATGGCCAGCATGTGGGCGTTGGAGACGGCGTTCCACGTGATGACGCGCTCGATGTGGGGCTCCCGCTCACGCAGCCAGAGCAGGTTGCCGATCTTGAGAAGCAGGCCCAGGCGGTGGCCCCGGTGCTCGCGCAGCACGGTCGTGTCCCCCTGATAGCCCCAGCTGTCGGAGCGGTCCTCGTCGACCAGGATGCGCGTGTAGCCGGCGGGGGCTTCGTCGGACGTGCGCCTGGCGATCATGGTGTACGGAATGCGGCCGATGACCGGAAGGGCCTGCTCGCGGCTGCGCACGCGGTCGACGGAGAAGTTCGCGGCCTCGATGTCCGCGTCGCGCGGGGCGTCGTTCATGCCGCCCATCAGCGTGGCCAGGTCCTGCAGCAACTCGGGGCCGGCCGGGCCGACCCAGCGCTCCAGATGGTAGCCGGCCACCTCGGGCCGCATCCGCTCCAGCGCTGCCCAGTCGGCCGTACGCAGGTCGAGCGTGCGGCGGGCCTCCGTGAGCGAGAGCGTCATCCCGCGCGCGGCGGCGAAGCGGGCGCCCGAGCCGGTGTCGGGCGTCGCGGTCAGGACCAGCGTCCGACCGTGGGCGCGCAGCCGCTCAAGGGCATGCTCGAACAGCGCCGAGCCCAGGCCCCGGCCGCGCCGCTCCGGCCGCACCACGAGGGTGAACAGCCGGCCCACGTGGGTGTTGTCGTCCTCGGGCAGTGCCAGCGCGTACCCGCCGACCACCCTGCCGCCCTCGGCCGCCACCCACGCCTCGGACCGCCCGCCCGCCCCGCCCGTAGTGACGACGTAGGAGAACCAGGGCAGGGAGGGTACGGGGCCGTGGTCGTCGCCGTTGCCGGCCACGAACGCGTCGTACAGGCCCGTGACCAGGTCGCCCGGCCGGTCGAAATCGATCGGCTGGATCATCCGCTGCCCATCTCGCACTGAGTCTCCCCGAAGGCCGGTCCATGTCGCCATCAACCTACAGAACCAGCCCCGCCCGCCGCCGCTGAGATTCCTGTTGGCCAGGCTGCCTGGCCTGCCGTCCCGAAGATCCTGGGCCGCCTGTCCTCGGTGAACGTCGCCGGACTGCTTCAACCGGCGGTCGGCAGGAGAGCGAGCGTCCGGGTGAGCGCGGCGCGACCCCTGCGTAGGGCAGCGGTCCGATCGGTTCCGGCTGGTCCCTGCCATCGGAGATAAACCATGGTGGTGCCATGCGCAGCCATGGCGCTCAAGGCCGATCTTGGGGAGGCGCCGGCCGGGGCAGGGCTGGCGGGGTCGCCGCCCACGGCGGCCAACACGGACACTGCCCCGGTTTCCGGGCCGAGCGGGAGCAGGAGCGGGTCCATCGTTCTCCAGGACACCTCGGCCAGCAGCCCCCCTCGGGCGGCCACGATCGTTGACATGATGTCCGGGTCACCATCCTTGGTGTACTCCTCTTCGTTGACCCTGGCCCGCACCCCGTGCCATCCCCAACGGTCGAAGTCCGCCAGATCACTGCCCGAATAATCGGATTGGGGCTGGCGGGCGCAGTCTTCCGCGCCGCGACGGGCCTCCCGGACCAGGCGCCTCGCGGTGCCGGGCGGAAGTGATCCAGAACCTGACGTCCAGCGCTGAGGACACCTCCGGAACGCGTAGCAGGCCGGTGTAGGCCGGAACCCCCTCGGGTGGCAGCGCGCCGAGGCCGTGCTCCGGCCAACAGGAAAACAGAAGGGGGAAGTCCAGGTTCATCGCGGCGGGAACGGCGACGGTGCGGCCCATGTCCTCGAGGCGGCGGTCGACGTCGTCATCCAAGCGGCTCCGCAGCCTGTCAGCGATCTCCTCCGCCGAAGTCGCCGCCTGTACGGGTATCGGCAACAGGGGCGCCATCGGCCGGTCGACGACGCCTGAGGTCAACAACAGCGCGACAGCTGTGGCCGCGACACGAAGCCCACGACGCCTGGCAAGATCCACGACGGGTACGACGCCGGGAGTCCGAGAAAGGTTCGCCTGGAGCGAGGGCCTCGAAGACCGGTCTGCCCATCCACGATCATCGGTTCGGGCCATGCACGCTCCCCGACGAGATCACCGCCGTCAGCGCGTCCCTGAGCCACCGTACAAGCGGCTGTTACTGGCGGGCCGGCGACCACTACTGGTTCGACTGCGGCGGTGGCGACGGCGGCCGGGAGTGGTACTTCTTCCGGCGCGAAGGACGCCGCCGTAGCCGCCGCCGAGCTCAGCGCCCAGACCGGGTAATGAGCCTTTCGATGGTCGATTTTCGCGAGAGCGGCGCGGCGGGACCCCGGTCCGCGATGAGCACGGTCAGGCGCGTGGCTCGGCGTATTGCCTCGGCAGTGTGAAGCCGCGCGTCTCCAGCACGGTGCGCAGGCGGTCGGGGTAGTCGGTGATGATGCCGTCGACCCCGTCGTCGATGAGCTTGTTGATGGTGGCCTCGTCGTCGATCGTCCACGGGATCACCTTGAGGCCGAGGCGGTGCGCCTGGTCGACCATCGCCCGGGTGACGTAGGCCTGGTAGCCGGGATCGGTCACCTTGCCGTTCTGCGGGCTGCCGTGCACGGGCGAGAACGCGCCGGCGCCGAACGACTTGACGGCCCTGAGCGGGTCGCCGCCGAAGTCGTCGATGTCGATCCCGCCCAGCCACGGGGAGGCGCCGGGCTTGCCGGTCTGCAGGAAGTCGATGTTCGTCAACGCCACCAGGGGAAGGCGTGGCTCGACCCGGCGCATCAGCATGAGCGAACCCCAGTCGAAGCTCTGGATCGTCACCTGCCGCAGCATGTGTGCGCGCCGGATCTCCTCGACCGCCACCCGTACGAACTGATCGCGGGGCGCGGTCTCGCTCGGCGCGCCGGCCTCCACCTTGGTCTCCACGTTCAGCTTCACGTCGTTCGCACGGTAACGCTTGACCAGGTCGAACACCTGGCTCAGCAGCGGCATGCGAGCACCCGGCGACGGCCGTTGCCCGGGGAAGTCCGGTAGCGTCCGGGACCCGCAGTCCAGGGTCTGCACCTGGGCGAAAGTGAGCGTGTTCAGGTACTTGCCGACGTACGGGTACTCCGGATCGCCGGGAGTGACCGGGCCGGTGTCCTGGCACTTGCGGGCGTCCACTCGCCGGTCGTGCGTGACGACTGCCTTGCCGTCCTCGGTGATTTGGATGTCCAGTTCGAGCGTGCTCACGCCGACCTGCAGCCCGTTGGCGAAGGACGCGAGCGTGCTCTCCACCACCAGGCCCAGCCCGCCCCGGTGGGCTTGGAGGTCGAACGTACGGCGGCCGTGCCGGTCGAGCCCGGGATCGGCGGCGGCCGGTCCGGGATAGGCCGCGGCGGCCAGGGTGAGAGCGACGGCCGCCGCGGCGGCACGCAATCCGATCATCGTCAGTCGTCCTGTTCCTGCGGTCGAACGCGAGAGGACGTCCGTCCCGTCCGAGACGGGCGCCTCTCCTGCCGCGCACCAGGCTGCCGATCATCTGTGACGGCAGGGGGAACGCCCGACGAAGCTTGGCCGACGACTCCCGCCGGCTCAGCGTGGACACGATCGTCAGCCGGCGCGAGCCCTACTGTGTCGGTGCGGCCTTCCAGGGTGCGGGAAACTGGAGGGATGACCACCGAGAACGGCCGTCCCGGTCCGCCCGTGACCAGTGTCTCCGTCGTGCTGCTGACTCTGGCGCGCCGGATCGAGGCCGAGCTCAACGCCGCTCTGGCCGCGCTCGACCTCACGGTCAGCAAGCTCGGGCTGCTGGGTCACATCGCCGGTGTGCCCGGGGTGTCGTTCAGCGATCTGGCGCGGATGTCGGGGACCACGGTGCAGAGCGCCCACAGCGCGGTGAAGGCGCTCGCCGCCGCTGGGCTCGTGAGTGACAGTGTCGCCCGCGCCGGCTCCGCCTCGACGATCGAGCTCACGCCTGACGGTGCGCGCCTCCTCGAGGCGGCCAAAGAGGCGGTGGCCGGAGTCGATGACCACCTGTTCGGTCCCGAGTCCGACCCGATCCAGCGGCAGATCGCCGACGCCGTCCGCGCCGCCTTCGAGGCTCGCTAACTGCTTCGGGGCCCGCTAACTCCTTCAAGCGCCACTGACCTGACTGTTCGCGCGGCTTTGTAGCACAGGCCGCCCAAACAACCTTCAGTCTGCCTGAAGCTTTCGTGCTAGCCTTCAGGCTACCTGAAGGCTATGAGGGAGCATCCATGGAAGGTCTGTTGCTGTCGATACACGTACTCGCCGGCATCGTGTTCGTCGGCGGATCGGCCATCGCGGCCAGCCTGTTTCCCCGCTACGCACCCGTTGCCGTGGATTCGGCGGTCGGTGACGCGCCGACGCGGGTCTCGACCGAGACCGAGCGGAATCGGGCCGTGGCCCTTGCGCTGCACCGGGTCACCCGGGGCTACGGCCTGTTCGGCATCGTCGTGCCGGTGGTCGGGATCGCCGCGGCCATGGTCCAGGGCCGGATCGGCGAGATCTGGGTCTCCGTCTCCATGACCCTCCTGCGTACGTTGCGGCTCGCCGCGGCCGTGGAGCTGGTCTCCCTGGTGGTCCTGCTGGGCAACCTGCTCACCACGCACACGCCGGCGGTCGCGACGCTGGTCGGCCCGCTCCACGGCACGGCCTACCTCGTGATCGTCGTGACCGCTCTGCTGGCCCCGGCCGCCCTCCCGTCGGGCGTCCGCTGGCGCGCCGTCATTCCGGGCGTCGGTGGACTGCTCGTTGTACGGCGGATGCGAAACCATTCCCCTGAGACCCGGTAAGGAGCCGAGCCTCGAAAGGCGCGAGGGTGACCGCGTCGGTCGGCTGGTCTCGCTCGTGGACGGTCGCGTGCGAGGACCAAAGCGTGCTCGTGAATCCAGGAAACGCGATTCTCTGGTCACGGTCGGAAAGATTCACCGCTACGAGAACCGCGTCTTCGCCGTCACCCCGGCGATAGACGAGATGGTCCGGGTGGGCGGACAACACGGTGATACTGCCTTCGCGCAGTACGGCCAGCTCTTTCCGGAGCGACAGGAGTTCTTTGACGAGGGAGAGGACCGAGCCGGGGTCGAATTCCTGGCTCTCGACGCTGAACTCTCCCGCCCACGAAGGTATGGGCAGCCAAGTCTCGACGTCATCGGGACCGAATCCGGCGTGCGCCGGCTTTTCTTGCCACGGCATGGGCATCCGCTGCGGGTCACGGCCGAGGCCGAGACCGGGCGCGCGTAGTTCGGCGCAGTCGCGGGCGTGCTCGCTGTCGACGGGGGAGTCGGGGAGGCCGAGTTCGTCGCCGTAATAGAGCGTCGGCGTTCCCTTGAGGGTGAGGCGCCACATTTGTGAATGTGGGCCGAGGCACCGTGGTCGACGAATCGGCGCTCATCGCGGCGCTGGCGGACGGACGGATCGGCTTCGCCGCCCTCGATGTGTTCGAGGTCGAGCCGCTGCCCGCCGAGAGCCCGCTCTGGACCATGCCGTACGTCCTGATCAGCCCGCATACCGCGGCCCTCGCCGTGGACGAGGAGGCGGCCGTCGTCGAGCTGTTCGCCGACAATGCCACGCGGCTGCTCGACGGGCATCCGCTCGTGAACGTCGTCGACACGGTCGAGTTCTACTGACCTGCCGGGTTCCTGGAAGAAGTCGGTCACCCGGCCGCGCCGGGGCCGGGCAGCAGGTCGACGTCGCCCGCGTGCATCGGCTCGCCGCAGTGGGCGCAGCGCAGGTCGACGCTGCTGATCTCACCGCACGCGTGATGGCGGTAGAGCACCGGCGGGCCGGCCTCACCCGCGAGCCACCTGTCCCCCCAGCCAGCCATGACCATGAGCAGGTCGACGAGCTCGCTGCCCTTCGCCGTCAGGTGATACTCATAGCGCGGCCGCATGTCGTAGGCGTGGCGCTCCAGCACGCCCTGGTCGACGAGGTGGTTGAGCCGCTCGGTCAGCACCTTGCGGGAGATCCCGAGGTCGGCCTGGATCTGGTCGAACCTGCTCACCCCGGCCCACACGTCACGCAGGATCAACGGCGACCACGGCTCCCCGATCACGTCGAGGGTGCGTGCGATGGAGCAGGCCATCTCCCTGAAGTTCGTGCGTTGCATGAGCGGAGTCTAGCAATTGGGGTTCCCTTAGGGAACTTCGAGTGTTACGGTCATGGAGTCTCTTCAAGGAACCCAAAGGCCGCCGCTAGGAGATGGTCACCATGCTCAAGCCCGACGTACGCCACGTGCTCGACGGCACCTCGCTCGCCCACCTCGCCACCGTCCTCCCTGACGGTGCCCCTCACTCCGTTCCGGTCTGGGTCGGCACGTACGGCGAGCAAGTCGCGATCATGACAGGCCCGGACTCCCAGAAGGCCCGCAACCTGCGGCGCGATCCCCGGGTCGCGCTCTCCCTGACGCCGCCCGACAACCCGTTCCAGCCGGTCATCGTCCGCGGCAGGGTCGTCGAGTGGATCGAGGGCGACGCCGCCTGGGAGATCGTCGACCGGATCTCGACGAAGTACATCGGCGGCCCCTACGCGCGCGATGTGGAGCGAGTCGTCGCGCTCATCGAACCCGATCGGCAGACCATGGGCTGAGGCGCTCTGTCGCGCGGAGAAGTCGCTTGGGGCAGAGGCGCATCGATCTTCGCTTACTGTGCATCTCGGGGAAATCGCTGAGGCAGAATGTCCAAGCCAGGGCGTATGGATGCGCGGCGTGCCGGGGGGATCACGGAGGATGACGTCGGGAATGGGCACTCAAGCTCAGGAGCAGCTCGGCCCTTATCGGATGATCGAGAAGATCGGCGAGGGCGGCATGGGGGTCGTCCACCTCGGTCTCGACGGCGCGGGCCGCAAAGTCGCGATCAAAGTGCTGCACCAGCACGTGGCCGCCGACCTCAAGGCCCGTGACCGGCTGGTCCGCGAGGTGGAGACCATGCGGCGGGTGCGCAGCCCGTACGTCGCCGAGGTGATCGACGCCGAGCTGACGGGCGGCCGGCCGTATGTGGTGACCCGTTTCGCCGCGGGCCGCACGCTGGAGGACACCGTGCTGTCCCAGGGCCCGATGGAGGCGCGCGAGGTCATCAGGCTCGCCCAGGGGCTGTGCCAGGCGCTGGTGGACGTGCACGCGGCCGGTGTGATCCATCGGGACCTCAAACCGTCCAACGTCATGCTGGTCGGCGGCGAGCCGCTGGTCATCGACTTCGGCATCGCGCATCTGGTGAACGCGACCCGGCTCACGCTGACGGGCATGTTCGTGGGGACGCCGGGCTATCTGGCGCCGGAGATCATCCGCGACTCGCAGATCACCCAGGCGGCCGATGTGCACGCGCTCGCCTCGACGGTGTTCTTCGCCGCCACCGGGCTGCCGCCGTTCGGGACGGGGGCGTTCGAGACGGTCTGCTTCAACACCATGGAAGGGCGGGTGCAGCTCGACAAGGCGCCGGTGTGGCTGCGGGACTGGCTCGGCCGGGCGCTGCAGGTCGATCCGGCGGCCCGGCCCAGCGCGCGGGAACTGCTGCGGATGGCCAGGGCGCTCGATCCGGCGGGCCGCCCGGCTCAGGCCGAATGGCACCGAGATCGTCCGCCGGCGGCCCGCCTGGGTGAGGCCAAGGGGCGCGGAGACAGCACGCTCACCATGGACGCCGTCTCCGACCTGCTCCCGCCGGTCGACTACGCCGCGAGGCGCCAGGAGCAGCCGCCGTACGTACCCGCCCCGGCGCCGACCGTCCACACCGATCAGCCGGAGGAGCGCCGCCCGGCCCCGGCTCCCAAGGAGCCCTTCGACCTCCAGCGGTTCTTGGCCGGTAGCGGGTTCGTCGGGGTGCTCGCGGTCGTGACGCTGATGGCGTTGACCGTCGTCATGCCGGTCGCCATGGGGCTGCTGGCGGCGGCGCTCACGCTTGCGCTGCGCGTGGCCGAATACTTCTTGGGCGAGAACGAGCGGACGTTTTCCAGGGAGGCGCTCGTGGCGGGGGGTCACATGCTCCTGTCGCTGGCGTTCGGCATCGCCGCCGCGACTTTCCTGCACATGGCCGGCCGGTTGAGCGTCGGGCACGCGGAGTCCTTGGCCGCCGGCGCGTTCACGCTGGGGCTGTTCGTGCTGCCCGGCTCGGGGACGGTGCGGTGGGCCGCCTCGGACATCCTCGCCCGCTTCCTGCCCGGCCGCAGCGCGACCGTGGTGACGGTGGCCGTGATGGGGCCGATCGCGCTGACCTCGGTGATCGTGGCCCTGGTCCAGGCGTTGTAGCCCGGCCCGGCCGGCGTTCGGCGCGGCGCACGTTCGCGCCGAACGTGTCTGCTGTCGGCGCGAACGGCATCCCCGGTGGCTTCCCTCAGGCGGGCTGGTCGGCCGTCGCGCGCGCCGCCATCCGCCGTTCGAACCACAGGGAGCAGAACGGCGGGACCGCGCACGCCAGGCCCAGCACCACCGCGCCCCGGCTCCAGCCCGCCTCGCGCGCCGAGAGCAGGACTCCGATCACGTACAGCACGAACAGCGCTCCGTGGATCGGCCCGAACACCTTCACACCGAGTTCGCCGGTCGCGGTCACGTACTTGAAGAACATCCCGACCAGCAGCCCTGCCCACGAGCATGCCTCGGCCACCGCCACGACCCGGAACCAACCCAGCATTTTCCACCCTTTCGCCCGAATATCGCGGATACTCTACAGGCTGTAGAGGATGGCGGGAGTGGGGTGCGCCTGTGCGCGCTCTCGACCGGCGCGTTCCGGCGGGCCGTCGCGTGTGGTGCGGGTCGGGCGCGGATGGCGCCGTGTGTGGTGCGGGCCGTGGTCGGGGAGCGTGCGGCCGTCGGGGGGTCGTTCTGGGGTGCATGATCGTCTGGCACACTGAGTCCATGAGTGGACGAGGTCGCCCGCCGGACCCGGACCTCGAAGCGCGGGTCCATGCCGCGGCGCTCGACCTGTACGGCGAGGTGGGCTGGGCGGGGTTCAGCCTGGACGTGGTGGCGCGGCGGGCGCGAGTGGGGAAGGCGGCCCTCTACAGCAGGTGGGGCAGCAAGGAGAAGCTGATCGTCGACGCGTTGACGGCCATGCACCCCGACCCTGGCCCGAATGCCCCGAAGCGGTCGGGGCTGCTGCGGGAGGACCTGGTCGTCATGGCGGTGAACATCCTCAACGGCTACTTCGATCGACGGGGCCTGGTCATCCTGCGGGCGCAGATCGAGGCCAAGGTCTATCCGGAGCTGTTCGGTCATGCGCTGGAGCGGCTCCAGCGAGAGCGCATCAAGGAGGGCCGCGCCATCGTGGTGAGCGGCATCGACCGGGGCGAACTTCCGGCGGGGACGTCCCCGGCTCGGGTGCTGGACGCGGTCGCCGGCATTCTGACCAACCACGTTCTGTCGACACCGGCCAGCCAGATGCCCGCGCTGATCAAGCGCAAGGAGAAGTTCGCCGAGGAGACCGTCGACTTCGTGCTGTCGGCCGTCGGCTACCGGTCAGCAGTCCAAGACGTCTGACCGGCCATCCCAGAGCGTCTGACCGTCCTGGGATGTCTGGCCTGTCCGTGATTGGTCACTTGTTGAGCGGCTATTTACAGACCAAGTTCGTCTGTATTAGCGTGCGGATCAGCGCGCCAACGGCTTGATCGGCTCACGGATACGGCCCTGACGCGGCCTCCCGGAAGGAGCACACACATGGCCCCCAGCCCGTGACCCTCACGAACGCGAGCAGCCCCGGCCGGATCGTCGCGGTGCTGGCCTTCGGCGGCATGGTCGTCTCCATGATGCTCACCCTCTCGATGCCCGCCTACCTGACGGAACCGATCCCCACTGAACAGTCCTAACGACCGCTGCGCACACAGGAAGGGCATTCCATGGGAGCTCTCGACGGCAGGATCGCCATCATCACCGGCGCGGGCCGCGGCATCGGCGCCTCCATCGGCCGGATGTTCGCCGCCCAGGGCGCGAAGCTCGTGCTCAACGACCTCGGCGCCGGCCCGGACGGCACGGGCGGCGACGCCGGTCCCGTACAGGACATCGCCAAGGAGATCAACGACCTCGGCGGCCAGGCCGTCGCCGACACCGGCGACATCGCCGAGACCGCGACCGGCCGGCGCCTGGTCGACCTGGCCGTGGAGAACTACGGCGGGCTCGACATCGTCGTCAACGTCGCCGGCATCCTCCGCGACAAGATGATCTTCAATCTGCCCGAGGAGGACTGGGACGCGGTCATCCGGGTACACCTGCGCGGCCACTACAGCACGATCAAGCCCGCGGCCGCGTACTGGCGCGGGCAGCGCAACCCGGACGGCCACTACCGCGTCATCAACTTCACCTCGGACTCGGCGCTCCAGGGCTCCCCGGGCCAGCCCAACTACGCCGCCGCGAAGATGGGCATCATCGGCCTGACCGCCTCACTCGCCAACGGCCTGGCCCGCTACGGCGTGACCGCGAACGCCATCGCCCCCGGCGCCGCCACCCGCCTGACCGCCACCGTGCCGGACGACAAGAAGCTCGGCGACGATTCCGGCCTCGCGGAGGTCATGTCGCCGGACAACATCGGGCCGATCGTCACCTACCTCGCCTCCACCGAGTCGGACTGGCTTTCGGGGCGTACGCTCGGCGCCGCCGGCTACGAGGTCAGGTTGTGGAACACCCCCGAGGTCATCGAGACCATCGCCTCGGACGGCCCGTGGGACCTCCAGGACCTCGCGGCCAAGGTCGCGACGTCGTTCCGCCCCAAGGCCGACGGCCTTCCGCCATCGCTCTTCATGGCACAAATCCCCAAGTGAGCCGAGCATCACCTTAGGCCCCTTCATGCCGACAGGAGAGGGAAGCGCTATGTCCCCTGATACTCAATCGAGTACCACCCCATCGCCCACGGCGCCCATCGGCTTCTACGAGATCGCCGCCGCCGACCCCGGCCGGGTGGCCATCATCGATCCGGACGGATCGGCTCTCACCTCCGGCGAACTGCTGGCGCGGGTCAACCGCGTCTCGCGCGCCCTGCGGTCGCACGGCCTCACGGCGGGTGACGCCGTGGCGGTGGCGGTGCACAACGGTCACGAGTATCTGGAGCTGTCGCTGGCCCTGGGGCAGGTCGGGATGTTCCTGGTCCCGGTGAACTGGCGGCTGGCCCCGGCCGAGATGCGGTACATCATCCACGACACCGGGGCCAAGGTCGTGGTCATGGACGCCGAGCAGGCGGCGACGCTGCCGCCGGAGTCGCTGCCGGAGCACCGGTTCGTGGTCGGCGGCGCGGTGGACGGCTGGCGGCCCTACCCGGAGCTGGGTGCGGGCGAGCCGTCCGACGCGCCGCCGCAGCGCCGGCTCGGGTCCGTCATGGGCTATACCTCGGGCACCACGGGCAGCCCCAAGGGCGTACGGTTCGCGCTGCCGGACATCCTGCCGGAGGCGGCGATCACGTCGTACGCGGCCTTTGTCTCCCGCTACGAGGTCACCGTGGCCGAGGGGGCGCACCTGGTGTGCTCGCCGATCTACCACGCCGCGCCCGGCGGCCACGCCTCCGGCTTCCTGCACCTCGGCCATACGGTGGTGATCCAGGACAGGTTCGATGCCGAGGGTGTGCTGCGGGCGGTGGAGCGATACCGCGTGACCAGCGTGCACATGGTTCCCACGCACTTCCACCGCCTGCTGCGCCTGCCTGAGGAGGTGCGGTCCGCGTACGACCTGTCCAGCCTGGAGGCGGTCATCCACGCGGGGGCGCCGTGCCCGGTGCCGATCAAGCAGCAGATGATGGAGTGGCTGGGCCCGCGGGTGTGGGAGTACCTGGGATCCACCGAGGGCAGCGTCTCCCTGGTGAGTCCCCAGGAGTGGCTGCGCAAGCCCGGCACCGTGGGACGGCCGGTGCCGAACACGGACGTGAAGATCCTCGACGAGGACGGCAAGGAGGTGCCTGTCGGGGAGGCGGGCACGATCTACTTCGGCACGCCGGGGCGGCGGCCGGCCTTCGAGTACAACAACGACTCGGACAAGACCGCGGCCGCGCGGCGGGGCGACCTGGCCACCGCCGGCGACTACGGCTACTTCGACGAGGACGGTTACCTGTTCCTGCTGGACCGGAGGACGGACCTGATCATCTCCGGCGGCGTGAACATCTATCCGGCCGAGATCGAGCAGGCCCTGATCACGCATCCCGGCGTCGCCGACGTCGCGGTCATCGGCGTGCCGGATCCGGACTGGGGTCAGAGCGTGCTCGCGGTCGTTCAACCGGCCGCCGGCGCGGTGCCCGGTGACGAGCTGGCCGCCGAACTCCGCGCGCACTGCGCCGAGCTCCTGGCCTCGTTCAAGATCCCGCGCCGGTACGAGTTCCGCGCCGACTTCCCGCGGACCGAGACGGGCAAGCTGCAACGCCGCAAGCTGCGCGATGCCTACATCAACAACCCAGCAACGTAAGGAGTACAGGTGAAGGTAGGTGTGCACGTCGGTGGCCCGCCGTCGTCAGAGGTAGCGCGGTTCGCCGGATGGGCCGAGGAGGTCGGCTTCGACGTCGTCACCACCACCGAGGTCGATCACGATCCCTTTCTGCCACTGGCGCTGGCCGCCCAGGCGACCAGCCGGGTACGGCTCGCGACGGGCATCGCGGTCGCCTTCGCGCGCACGCCGATGGCAATGGCGTACGTCACCAACGATCTTCAGGCGCTCTCCGGCGGGCGCTTCGTCCTCGGCCTCGGCACCCAGACCAAGCCCCACATCACCCGCCGCTTCAGCATGGAGTGGGGCAAACCGGTGACCCGGATGCGGGAGTACATCACCGCCCTGCGCGCGATCTGGAACGACTGGAACAAGGGCGAGGAGGTGCGGCACGTGGGGGAGTACTACCGGCACACGCTCATGACGGCGACCTTCCGCCCGGCGCCGCACGGTCACGACAATCCGCCGATCCACCTCGCCGCGGTCGGCCCGGCCATGACGCGGCTGGCCGGTGAGGTGGCGGACGGGCTGATACCGCACGGCTTCAGCACCGAACGGTATTTCCGCGAGGTCACCCTGCCGGCTCTGGAGGAGGGCCTGGAGCGGGGCGGCCGTGACCGGTCAGAGGTGAGCGTCCACTGTCCCGGCTTCGCGCACGTGTACGCACCGGAAGGCTCCGTCGACGAGCAGCGGCGGATGCTGCGCGGGCGGGTCGCCTTCTACGGCTCCACCCCTGCCTACCGAGGGGTTCTCGCCCTTCACGGCTGGGAGGAGTTGCACGAGCGCCTCCACGCGCTGTCGGTCCGTCCGGAGGCCGACCGCTGGGACCGGATGGCCGACCTCGTCGATGATGAGGTGCTCGACACGTTCTGTACGAGCGGCACCCTGCCCGAAGTGGCGGCGGAGCTGCGCCGCCGGTTCGGCGGGCTGGTCGACCAGGTGCACCTTCATCCACCGGCGGGCACACCGGAGGCGGAGATCCGCGCGGCCGTGGCCACGCTCCACGACTCCGACCTGCCCGCAGAAGAGCCGGCCCTGCCCGCAGGTGAGCGATAGGTCGCCTCAGCGGGTCTCGAGGTGGGCTTGGATGGCGTCCATGACGGCCCGTGGCGAGGCCGAGCGGCTGAAGGTGGCCACCACCACCTGCTCGCCCTTCTCCTGGGGCTGCTCCAGGTGGCGGAACGTGGCGATGACGTAGCCGAGAGCGTGGTCCAGGAGCCCGAAGGGATCGTAGGCGCCGCCTGCCCGCAGCCAGCCGCGCAGGACCTGGTTGTGCGCCGCCACGACGGAGGCGGCCATGAGCTCGGCCCGCAGTCCGGCGTCGGGCGAGTCGCCGAGCCATTCGCCGACGAACTCCCGGAACAGCCGCTGGTAGCGGGCCACGCTGGCGATCTCCCGGTCGCGCAGCGCGGGCACCTCCCGGACCAGGCGGTAACGGCGCAGCGACACCTCGGCGTCGTCGACGTAGTGGGCGAGCACCAGGCGTACGGCGTCGGTGATGGCCACGATCGCGGTGTCGGCGGCGGAGGCGCGCAGGCGGGTGTCGATCTTGGCCAGCAGCGCGTCGTGGTCGGGGAAGATCGCGTCTTCCTTGGAGTGGTAATGGCGGAAGAACGTGCTGCGGCTCACGCCCGCCCGGGCGGCGATGTCGTCCACGGTCGTGGCGTCGTAGCCGTTCTCGTCGAACAGGGCGACGGCGGCTTCGGCCAGGCGGTGGCTGATGCTCGGGTTCGGCACAGGGGCCATTCTTCCGGATTCAGGGGTGTCCAAAACGTACGAAACTCAGTACCGTACTTATGAAACTCAGTCCCATGGACGGTGATGGATGAGACCACCTGACACCGCGGGCAGCCTCGCCCGCCTGAAGGAGCGGCTCGACGAGGCCGTCCACGTCGCCGAGGCGCGGGCAGCGACCAAGCAGCACGCCAAGGGCAGGCTGACCGCCCGCGAGCGGATCGAGCGACTGCTGGACGACGGCTCGTTCGTCGAACTGGACGCCCTCATGAAGGGTTCGCTCGGTTACGGCGACGGCGTGGTGACCGGGTACGGGACGGTGGACGGCCGCCAGGTGTGCGTGTTCTCGCAGGACTTCACGGTCGCGGGCGGCAGTCTGGGTGAGGTGTACGGGCAGAAGATCTGCAAGGTCATGGACCTGGCGATGCGCAACGGGTGCCCGATCGTCGGCATCAACGAGGGCGCCGGGGCACGCATCCAGGAGGGTGTGGTCTCGCTCGGGCTGTACGGCGAGATCTTCCGCCGCAACATCCGCGCCTCCGGCGTGATCCCGCAGATCTCCCTCATCATGGGCGCCTGCGCGGGCGGTCACGTGTACTCGCCGGCGCTCACCGACTTCACGGTCATGGTGGACGAGTCCTCGCACATGTTCGTCACGGGCCCGGACGTGATCAAGACCGTGACCGGCGAGGACGTCACGTTCGAGGAACTCGGCGGCGGACGGGTGCACAACAGCCGCAGCGGCGTGGCCCACTACCTGGCGCACGACGAGGACGACGCGCTGGACTACGTCCGGGCGTTGCTGTCGTACCTGCCGGACAACAACCTCGACGAGCCGCCGCACCCGGTGTTCGAGGCGGACCTGGAGCCTTCCGCCGACGACCTGGCGCTGGACGTGCTGGTCCCTGACTCGCCGAACCAGCCGTACGACATGCACGAGGTGATCGGCGCGCTGCTGGACGACGGCGAGTTCCTGGAGGTGCAGGGGCTGTTCGCGCCCAACATCGTGGTCGGCTTCGGCCGGATCGAGGGGCGGCCGGTCGGCGTGGTGGCCAACCAGCCGATGCGGCTGGCCGGGACGCTCGACATCGACGCCTCCGAGAAGGCCGCCCGGTTCGTACGCACCTGCGATGCCTTCAGCGTCCCGGTGCTCACGCTGGTGGACGTGCCCGGCTTCCTGCCCGGCACCGACCAGGAGTGGAACGGCATCATCCGGCGCGGCGCCAAACTCCTGTACGCCTACGGCGAGGCCACCGTCCCGCTCGTCACCGTCATCACCCGCAAGGCCTACGGCGGCGCGTACGACGTGATGGGCTCCAAGCACCTGGGCGCCGACGTCAACCTGGCCTGGTCCACCGCCCAGATCGCGGTCATGGGCGCCCAGGGCGCGGTCAACATCCTGCACCGCAAACGCCTGGCCGCCGCCGACGACCCCGACGCGCTGCGCGCCGAGCTGGTCCACGAGTACGAGGACACCCTCGCGACTCCATACCTGGCGGCCGAACGCGGCTACGTGGACGCCGTCATCCGGCCGAGCGAGACCCGCCGCGAGGTCACCAGGGCGCTGCGGCTGCTGCGCGGCAAGCGCGACGCCCTGCCGCCCAAGAAGCACGGGAACATACCGCTGTGAGCAACATCGAGGACGTCGAGCGGGCAGCCGGGATCGAGGACGTCGAGCGGGCGCCCGAAGTCGAGTTGCGCGTGGTGAAGGGCGCTCCGACGCCGGAGGAGCTCGCCGCCCTGGTCGTGGCCCTGCGCCTGGTGCGGCCGGCGGCCGACGCTCCGCGACCGGCGGTCACCCGCCCACGGCGCGTGCTGCGCCGTCCCCTCGTGCCAGGCCCGCGCGGCTGGCGGGAGTCGAGCTGGAACCTGGGAGGACACCTGTGAGCCTGCGCAAAGTGCTGATCGCCAACCGCGGCGAGATCGCCGTCCGCATCGTCCGCGCCTGCCGGGACGCCGGCATCGGCTGCGTGGCCGTCTACGCCGATCCCGACCGCGACGCGCTGCACGCCCGCATGGCCGACGAGGCGTACGCGCTGGACGGCGCCACGCCGGGGGAGACGTACCTGTCGATCGACAAGATCATCGAGGTGGCGGCGCGGTCGGGCGCCGATGCCGTACATCCCGGTTATGGCTTTCTGGCGGAGAACGCCGCCTTCGCCCAGGCGGTCATCGACGCCGGGCTGGTCTGGATCGGCCCGCCCCCGGCGGCGATCACCGCCCTCGGCGACAAGGTGGAGGCCCGGCACATCGCCCAGAAGGTAGGGGCGCCGCTGGTGGCCGGAACGGCCGACCCGGTGTCCGGGGCGGACGAGGTGCTGGCGTTCGCGCGGGAGCATGGCCTGCCGATCGCCATCAAGGCGGCGTTCGGCGGTGGCGGGCGCGGCCTCAAGGTCGCCCGCACCCTGGAGGAGATCCCCGACCTGTACGACAGTGCGGTCCGCGAGGCGGTGGCGGCCTTCGGGCGGGGTGAGTGCTTCGTCGAGCGCTACCTCGACCGGCCCCGCCACGTCGAGACCCAGTGCCTGGCCGACGCCCACGGCGGCGTGGTCGTGGTCAGCACCCGCGACTGCTCGCTCCAGCGTCGCCACCAGAAACTGGTCGAAGAGGCGCCCGCGCCGTTCCTCACCGCGGAGCAGGAGGCCCTGCTGCGCGACAGCTCCAAGGCCATCCTGCGCGAGGCCGGCTACGTCGGCGCCGGGACCTGCGAGTTCCTCGTCGGCCAGGACGGCACGATCTCCTTCCTGGAGGTCAACACCCGCCTGCAGGTCGAGCACCCGGTCAGCGAGGAGGTCACCGGCATCGACCTCGTACGCGAGATGTTCCGCGTCGCCGACGGCGAGCCGCTGGGCTACGACGATCCGCCGGCTCGCGGCCACTCGATCGAGTTCCGGATCAACGCCGAGGACCCCGGCCGCGGCTTCCTGCCCGCCCCCGGCACGATCACCCGCTGGCACGCCCCCTCAGGCCCCGGCGTCCGTCTCGACGGCGGCTACGAGCAGGGCGAGACCGTGCCCGGCTCCTTCGACTCCCTGGTCGCCAAGCTGATCGTCACCGGCGCCACCCGCGAGCAGGCGCTCCAGCGCGCCCGCCGGGCGCTGGCCGAGTTCGAGGTCGACGGCATGCCCACCGCGCTGCCCTTCCACCGGGCGGTCGTGGACGATCCGGCGTTCATCGCCGAGCCGTTCACCGTCCACACCCGCTGGATCGAGACCGAGTTCGACAACCACCTCACCCCCTACACCGGACCGGCCGCCGCGGCGGAACCGGCGGAGCGGGACCGGATCACCGTCGAGGTGGCGGGCAAGCGCCTGGAAGTCGTCCTGCCCGCCGGGCTCGGCGGTTCGCGGAGCGCCGGCCCGCCCAGGGGCGCCGCCCCCCGGCGCCGAGGCGCGAGTGCCGTGCGGTCCGCGCCCAGCGGAGACGCCCTGGTCAGCCCGATGCAGGGCACCATCGTCAAGCTGGTGGCCGCCGACGGCGACACCGTGCGCGAGGGCGACACCATCGTGGTCCTGGAGGCCATGAAGATGGAGCAGCCGCTCACCGCCCACAAGGCAGGCACCGTGGTGGGGATGTCCGCCCAGGTAGGCGCCACGGTCGCGGCAGGCGCGGTGATCTGCGAGATCAAGGACCCGTCGTGACCCCGTCGACCCGGCAGCTGATCGCCGAGGCGTCCGCGCCACTACCGCTCCCCGCCTGAAAGCTTCACGCGTGACCTTGGGATTTCGACTCGCCTGCCCTTGTTGAGTTGACTTCCCGGTCAAGGTGCCTCTTCCTCGGTGACGACGAGAGGAAGGGGAACGCGACATGTTCGTACGCAAGCATGCAGGCGCCGCCTTGCTGGCGGCCACGGCGATGGTGTGCGGAGCCGTACCGCAGGCGGCGGCCGACACCGACACCTTCGATTCCCTGGCCAAGCCCACCGTGGCGGCGGACGGCTCCGGCACCTACCGGACCGTGCAGGCCGCCATCGACGCCGTGCCCGCGGGCAACGCCGGCCGGGTGACGATCACCATCGCGGCCGGGTCGTATCGCGAGATCGTCCGGGTCCCCTCGAACAAGCCGTACATCACGCTCCAAGGACTCGGTTCTTCGGCGGCCCAGACTGTGATCGTTAACAATCACTATGCGGGCCAGTACGGGACATTCAACAGCGCCACCGCGTTCGTCGACGGCCACGACTTCATCGCCACCAACCTGACGATCTCCAACGACTTCGACGAGAACCCGAACGTCACCGGCCACCAGGCGGTCGCGCTCAACCTGAACGCCGACCGCGCGGTCCTGCGCAACGTACGCCTGCTCGGCGACCAGGACACCTTCCTGGTCAACAACGCGGCCCGCGCCTACGTCGCCGGTTCCTACGTCGAGGGCACCGTCGACTTCGTCTTCGGCGGCGGCACCATCGTCTTCGACAACTGCGACGTCTACGAGAAACGCAGCACCGGCGGCCCGATCACGGCCGCGAGCACCGACGCGGCCAAGACCTACGGCTTCCTGTTCTACAAGTCGCGGATCTCCGGAGGGTCCTCGGCCGGGACCACCACGCTGGGCCGTCCCTGGCGGCCCAATGCCCAGGTGCTCTACCGGGAGTCCACGCTCAGCTCGGTGATCAAAACCGCCCAGCCGTGGACCGACATGTCCGGCAACTCATGGAAGAACGCCCGCTTCTTCGAGTACCGGAACACCGGCTCGGGCGCCGGCTCGAACGCCAACCGGCCGCAGTACAGCGACGCCCAGGCCGCGAACTACACGCCCCAGAAGTACCTGGCCGGCTCCGACGGCTGGAACCCCATCTCCTGAAGGACGATCATGAACTTCCGTGCAACACTCACCATGCTGACCGTCCTGGCCGCGCTCGGGGTGGCCGCCGCGCCCGCTCAAGCGACCTCCCCTGCCGCCGACGGAGGGGCCTTCGACCCAGTGAGCGCCGCCCGTACCTGGCCGAGCACCGCCGACGGTTTCGCCGCCACCAGCGGAAACGGGCTGAGCACCACCACCGGCTCGGCCTTCAACCCCGGGTCCTTCTACTCCTACACCCTCGACCCGGCCGCCGATGTCCCGTCCCTGCTCAGGACCTACGCGGGACCCCAGGCGAACATCGGCACCTGACGCTCGCGTCGCGGGCCGCGCGCGTCCATCACCTGTGACGCGGGCGGCCCGTCAGCGCGCATGGGTCAGCCGGACGTATCCGTACGGGTTGAAGAACAGATCGTCCTCGTCGTAACGGTCGCAGGTGCCGGTGCGCAGCAGCCGGCGGGGCGCGTCCTCGGTCATCCGGAACCCGGCGCCGTCCTCGATCTCCGCCGCGCGCGGATCGGTCAGCAGGTAGATCGCCAGCGTGTCCAGGTGCGCGACCAGCTCAGGCAGCTCGTCCTTCGTCGGCGGCTCCGCACCGACCTCGATCTCCACCTCGGGCGCGCCGAGCAGGTGCATGCCGCAGCTGTAGAGCACCTGGCCGTCGTAGATCGGCCGCTTCACCCAGGCGGCGACGAGCGCGCCGGCCAGGCCTTCATCCGTGACGTCGGCCAGGCCCTCGTCCGTGATGTCGGCCAGGCCCTCGGGCGTGGCGATGGCCGCTCGATCGGCCAGGCTCTCCTCCCGGATGTCGGCCGCTTGGCCCGCCAGTGCGAGCCACCGGTCCCGGCCGTGCGTGATCCCGCTGCTCTCGTTCTTCACCGCCGTGGCGCCGGACCGCAGCAGCGCGGCCGTCACCGCCAGCAGCCGCCGGGACGTGTCGAACGCCAACTCCCGCATCATCGGCATGGACAGCAGGTAGCCGACCGTGTCGTGCGACTCGACCGCGGCCCAGTCCGCCTCGTCGAACGAGGCCGCCGCCATGCTGGCCTCGAACGCCTCCGGCATCCGGGAGTCGGGTTCGGCCTCGGAGTACTCACGGTCGAGGACAAACCCGCCGAAGCCGGACGCGATCCGTTCCATCTCGGAAAGGGCCAGCCCGGAGCCGAGTACGCACAGCACATGCCTGGGGAACGCTTCACTCATCTCGGTACATTAGCGATCAGACCTACTCGCCAGCCCGGTGAACGGCGATCTCGGTCAGCGTCGGGGTGTACACCTCCGTCGGCACCTTCCCGATGAGCGCCACCCGGAGCCGGGAGGCCGTGACGCTGCCGAAACCGGTCACGGCCAGGTCGTATCCGATGCCGTTGGCCCGGCTCGCGAACGTCACCCAGGCACCGGTCCCGGCGTCCCATCGCCGCACTTCGAAGGTCTGGACGCGCGGGTTGGTGCCTGAGTCGGTGTACTCGTCGAGGTCCACCTCGTCGAAGGTGGTGGCCGCGGCCGAAGTCGATGTCGAGCGTGATCGGGTAGGTCGCGTCGTCGGCCGCCGCCCAGCGGGTCGCCGGATACCGGCTCCTCCGCCGGCACCACCACGCCGGAGGGCACCTGGAAGGGAATCTCCAAGTACGTCGCCGAACGCTCCGTCATCGGCGGCACCACGTTCGCCACCTCCTTCAACACCGGCCACGGCCTGTCCACCTGGACCAAGGGCCGGCTGTCCAATCAGCAGGAGTGGGGCGAACTCCGGCTCGGCCTGGTCCTCGCCTCCGATCCGGCCAAGGTGATCCAGGTCCCGCTGGCCGGCTCGGGCCGGCGCACCACGGGCTGGACGACCCGGTCGGCTGACCTGTCGGCGTACGCCGGTCAGAAGGTGGCCGCGCTCGGCCTGATCGTCGCCGCCGGCGCCCGCCCCATCACGGGATACCAGGTCAACCTCGGCGCACTGGCCCTGCGCGACGGCACGAACCACACCCCCGCCGCGCCGCAGGACCTGCGCATCACCCAGCTGCTCCCCGCGACCGGCGAACTGTTCCTGTCCTGGAAGCGCTCCGCCTACGACAAGGTACGCCGCTACGACGTCTACCTGGACGACACCTATCTCGGCGGCGCCTACGACGACGTCTACTACGTCAAGCGCTTCACGGCCACGTCGGGCACGATCAAGCTGGTGGCGGTCGGCCCGGACGGGTCGGAGAGCCCGGCCGCGACCACGTCGTTCGACCTGTCCACGGCACCGGGCAAGGCGCAGGCGTCGGCGAAGCCGGACGGCACGCTGACGGCCACCTGGACGCCTCCGGCGAGCGGGCAGCCCATCACGCTGAAGGTCCAAAGCCTCGACACCGCCCACCCGTACACCAAGGAGGTCCAAGTCCCCGGAACGAGCTCGAGCACGACGCTGACCGGCGTACCCGTCAACGGCGACGGCTACCTCCTGACCCTGCGGGCGGGAACGGGCACGGTCACCGGGGTACGCGGGACGTTCGCCGACACCGAGATCAGCCCCTACCCGGCCTCGGCGGTGGCGATCAACGGGAACACCTTCACGTTCTCCCGGCCGACGCTTCCGGACTGGCACACCCTGACCATCCTTGAGGACGGCCAGGCGAAGTCGTTCACGACGACGTACGGCTCGGGTGCCAAGCCGTACATCATCCGTGGCCGCACCACGCGTGCCGCGGAGACGGTGACCATGTCCGGCGCCACCAGCAAGGTGGTCGCCATCCTGGAGGACTATGCCGGTAACAAGGCCACGACGGTGCTTCGCGGCAACTGATCACGAAGGCGAGGGCGCCCCGTGGGCGCCCACGTCGACGGCGGGTGATGCGCCGACGCGCCACTCAGACGAGCGCGCTTTCCACGATCTTCTGAGTGGCCTGAGAACACCCCCGGCGTGGAGTTAGTTCTCGACTTGCCTGAGGAGGTGGCTGTGCTGGTGGCCGAATACAGCCATGAAAGAGAGCTGGCCGAAGCCCACCCGGCCTGGTCTCAACGGTGCGCTGAAAGGCTTGAGGCGTCCCTGCCCGCGAATGGGGGTGCGGGCGGTCGATCCCCGGCGCCGCCCGCACGCTCTCGGGTCGCCAGACGACGACGAGGGATTCGGCCCTGTCGGGTCGTCAGGCGATGACGAGGGATTCGGCCCTGAACTCCCGCCCGGCGACGATCTCGGAGACGAAGCCGCTCGGCCCGACCGGGCGGTCACCGATCAGTGTGACCCGGTGCAGCGTCCGCTGGACGTCGAGGTGGTCGAGGTCCGACGGGGCCAGGTGGGCGGTGGCCCGGTTGTCCCAGAACGCGATGCTGCCCGGCTGCCAGCGGAAGCGGACCGTGTACTCAGGCCGGGTGATCTGCTCATAGAGCAGGCCCAGGACGCGTCGGCTCTCCGGCGCGGACAGGCCGACGATGTGATCGGTGAACCCCGGGTTGACGAACAGCGCGCGCTCGCCCGTCTCCGGGTGCACCCGCACCACCGGGTGTACCGACACCAGCAGGTTGTCGTTGATCCGCTTGACGAGCTTGCCGTCCTGTTCGGCCGGCTGGTACCCGGCCAGGAAGCGGTGCTCGGCGCGTAGTTCGTCCACGAAGGCCCGCAGCGGCTCGGACAAGCCTTCGTACGCGGCGACCAGGTTGGTCCACTGGGTGTCGCCGCCGAACTCCGGCACGGTCTCGGCCCGCAGGATCGAGGCGGCGGGCGGGTTGACGGCGGCGGTGACGTCGGTGTGCCAGCCGGCGTTGTAGGAGTAGCGACGCTTGCGGGAGAGCTGGCGGTATCCAGGGCCGTACCGCTCCTCGTAGCGGCGTGGATCGATGGTGAGGATCTGCGGGAAGTCCTCCGGTGGGGCGTCCTCGTGCGGGTGGGCGTGTGTCAGCTCCCCGAACTGGCGGGCGAAGGCGATCTGCCCGGCGTGGTCGAGGGTCTGGCCGCGGAAGAAGACGACCTTGTGGGCGAGCAGTGCCTGACGGATCTCCGCCACTGTGGAGGGGTCCAGGGGGTGGGCCAGGTCGATGCCGCTGATCTCGGCACCGATGTACCCGGCTACGCGCTTGATCGTGAGAATGGGCATGCTGAAGCGCTCCTCGGATCGTGGAGTGTGAAAAGGGGAGACGGGGGTGCGGGACCCTGAGGTCACCGCATGGCACAGAGCGCGCTCGCCTGCCGCCTGAGATCGACGTGGAGGCGAGCCACCAGAAGCTCACTGCTCTTCACAGCCCAGATCTTCCGCGACATTCCCTACACATGCAATAGGGAATGCGGAAATTCATGTATAACCTGTAGGGAATGTTGCTTTAGTCTGAGGGCGTGCTTATGGTGAGAGCAGGCTCTTGATCCCTCCGCATCTGAAGGGCATGTCGTATGCCTGTTTCCTCCCTCTTGAGACCCGCGCTCGCCGCGTTCCTGCTCGTCGCGCTGACCGGGTGTGCCCAGGGCGGCGAGCCGGAACGACCCGCGGCGGCGCTCGCGACGGACGCGCCGCTGCCGAACTCCGTCCCCAAGGGCACCAAGCTGATCGTCGGAGATCCGCAGACGAAGGTGGCGCTGCAGTTGTCCGGTGAGATCGACAAGTTCTCGTTCGACATCGAGTGGGCCAACATCAGCGGTGGCCCGCAGACGAGCGAGGCGTTCCGGGCCGGCGCGCTGGATGTGGGCGCGGTGGCGGAGATTCCGCCCATCCACGCCACCTGGACCGGCCTGCCGGTGAAGATCGTGGCTTCGAAGTTCCGCAAGGATCCGCTGAAGCATCCCACGTACGAGCTGGGCATCGCGCCGGGCGTGAGCGTGAAGACCCTCGCCGATCTGCGGGGCAAGAAGATCGCCTACAGTCCAGGCCAGGCGCAGGGCGCGCTGGTGCTCAAAGTGCTGAAGCAGGCAGGGCTCACCAAAGCGAACGTCACGCTGGTCGAGCTGCCGAGCACCGGCGACGTCTATCCCAATGCCCTGGCCGCCAAGCAGGTGGACGTGGCCCCGATCGGCGGCGTCAACATCAAGCGATACGCGGCCAAGTTCGGCAAGGACGGCGCGACGACTCTCCGCCACGGGCTGCGCGACGATCCGGCCCACCTGTACGTGCGGACGGTCACGCTGCGGGACCCGGCCAAGGCCGCCGCGATCCGCGAGTACGTCGCGGCGTGGGCCAGGGCCTCGATCTGGGTCTACCAGCATCCAAAGGAGTGGATCGAGGGCTACTACGTGAAGGACCAGGGTCTCACCGCCGCCGACGGCCAGTACCTGGTCGATCTGGCGGGCGAGCCCGACATCCCCGCCGACTGGTCGCAGGCCATCGCCCGGCACCAGGAGACGATCGACATCCTGGCCAAGGAGACCGGGAACCCACCGCTGAAGGCCCAGGACCTCTACGACCTGCGCTACCAGGCGGTCGGCGCGGACGCGATCAAGGGCGGTGCGTGATGACGCTCGTCACCTCCCGCCGCGCCACGGTCGCCCGCGCCAGGAACCGGCGCCGCCTGCGGCCCGGCCGCCCGATCAAGTTCGGGTTCCTGGTGGGGCCGGTGCTCCTGCTCGCGTTATGGGCGGCGTCCTCGGCATCGGGCCGGCTGGATCCCCGGTTCCTGTCCGCGCCGTGGATGGTGCTCACCACGGCGGCCGACCTGGTCGAGACCGGCCGTCTCCAGGACAACCTGCTGGCGTCGGTCCAGCGCGTCGGAGCCGGGCTGGCCATCGGCGTGCCGCTCGGGACGCTGCTCGCGCTGGTGTCCGGGCTGAACCGCTGGGGCGAGGCGGTGATCGACGGGCCCATCCAGATCAAGCGGGCCATCCCCGCGCTCGCACTGATGCCGCTGCTGGTCCTGTGGCTGGGCATCGGCGAGGGGATGAAGGTGACCCTCATCGCCGTCGGCGTGCTCGTACCCATCTACATCCACACCCACAACGGGCTGCGCGGCATCGACAGCCGTTACGTCGAGCTCGCCGAGACGGTCGATCTCGGGCGCGGCGCGTTCGTACGGAAGGTGGTCCTGCCGGGCGCGCTGCCGGGATTCCTGCTCGGCCTGCGGTTCGCGGTCACGACGGCCTGGCTGTTCCTGGTCGTGGCCGAGCTCGTCAACTCCAGCAGCGGCATCGGCTACATGATGGACCTGGCGCGTACGTACGGGCAGACGGACGTCATCCTCGTCGGCATCGTCGTGTACGGCCTGCTCGGGCTCTTCTCCGACGCCGCGGTCCGGCTGGTGGAGAGGAGGGCACTGTCATGGCGACGGACGTTGGCGAGCTGATCCGCGTACAGGCCCTGACCCGTCGTTACGGCGCCCGCACCATCCTGGACGGCCTGGACCTGGAGATCGCGCTGGGGGAGTTCGTGGCCCTCCTGGGGCAGAGCGGATCCGGCAAGAGCACGCTGTTGCGCGCCCTGGCCGGGCTGGACGGCGACGTGGCCGGGGACGGGCTGGTCGAGGTGCCCGCGCAGGTGTCGGTCGTCTTCCAGGACGCCAGGCTGCTGCCCTGGCAGCGGGTGCTCGACAACGTCATCCTCGGCCTGAACGGCGCCGCGGAAAGGGGCAGGGAGAGCCTGCGGGAGGTGGGTCTGGCCGGGCGGGAACGCGCCTGGCCGAACGAGCTGTCCGGGGGCGAGCAGCAGCGCGTGGCACTGGCGCGATCCCTCGTACGGGAGCCCCGGCTGCTGCTCGCCGACGAACCGTTCGGCGCGCTCGACGCTCTGACCAGGCTCAAGATGCACGGCCTGCTGCGCCGCCTGGTCGAGCAGCACCGCCCCGCCGTCCTCCTCGTCACCCACGACGTGGATGAGGCGATCGCGCTGGCCGACCGCGTTCTCGTGCTGGACCAGGGCAGGATCGCGGCCGAACAGCGGCTCGACGCGGGCAGGAGCGCCACCGAACTCCGGACCGAGCTGCTGCGGACGCTCGGCGTTACCTTGTCGACCGTTCGCGGAGCAGCGGCAGGAGTTGCTCACCCTGCCGTTTGATCTCCGGCAGATAGGGGGTGTCGGACAGGACGAAGTGGGTGATGCCGAGCGCCTGGTATTTGCGCAGCGACTTGGCCACGTCCTCGGCCGAGCCGACCAGCCAGGTGGTGCCCGCGCCGCCGCCGCCGAACCTGCCGGGGGCGGTGTAGAGGTTGTCGTCGAGCACCTCTCCCCGCGCGGCCAGGTCGAGCAGGCGCTGCTGACCGACGGCGGCGTGCCGGTTGGGGTCACGGGAGATGCTCCCCTTCGCCATCTCCGCGACCTTGGCCTCGGCGTCGGCCCAGGCCTGTTCGGTGGTGTCGCGTACCAGGGTGGTGATCCGCAGCCCGAACTCCAGCGGAGGGTGTTCGCGGTCGAGTCGCTCGCTGAGCCGCTTGAGCCGCTCGATCCGCGCGGCGACGCCGTCGAGGGGCTCGCCCCAGAAGAGCTGGACGTCGGCCTCGGTGGCGGCCACGTTCTCCGCGGCTTCGGAGGCGCCGCCGAAGTAGAGCCGGGGGTGCGTGCGTTCGCCCCGGACGACCGGCCGCGGCACCGCCGTGGAATCGGTGACCCTGAAATGCTCGCCCTGGTAGGTGACGTTCTCCTCGGTCCACAGCCGGCGCACGATCTGGATGAACTCCTTCGTACGGGCGTAGCGGTGAGCCTGGTCGCCTTCGCTGTCACCGTAGGCCGCCAGGTTGTCCTTGCCCGACACGATGTTGACCAGCACGCGGCCCTCGGTGAGATGGTCCAGGGTCGCGGCGGCGGCGGCGAAGTTGGCCGGCCGCCAGTAACCGGGCCGGATCGCGATCAGCGGCTGGAACGTCGTCGTCTGCGCGGCCAGGGCGGCGGCGACCGTGAAAGTGTCGGGCCGACCCCAGCCGGTGCCGATGAGCGCCCCGCCCCACCCGTGCTTCTCCAGGGCTTTCGCCTGGCCGGTGAGGGTCTCCAGGCTGTTGTGGTTCGCGACGACGTCGTCGCCCCGGTGCCCGGGTCGGCCCTGGTTCGGGATGTACCAGAGGAAGTGGACGCTCATCGGGGACTCTCCTTCTGTGACTCAGATCACCTAAAAACCTACTGTTCATGTAGGTAAAGTGTAGATTGTGTTCAGGCCACTTCGGTACTCCAGGCGCGAGATCGACTTCGCTTTCTTCGCCGGCGCGCTGTGTCAGCGCTGACCGGCTTTCGCACCCTTTGCCCACCGAGCATCAAGTACGAGGAAAGCTCATGTCCGACCTTCGCAGTTCCATCGAACGCTCCGCGCCGGGACGCAAGAAGTGGCCCTGGATCGCCGCCGTCGTCGCCGTCCTCCTCATCGCCGGCACCGGCTTCGCCCTCACCCGGGGCGACGGCTCCGGCGGCGGCAACGCCACCGCCAACGCACCCGTCGGCGGCGGCACGCTGCAGTTCGCGCTGATCGACTACCAGCGCAGCCCGGACCCGCAATGGGGCACCAACTACGCTGAGTCGCTCATCGGCAACAACATCACCGACAAGCTGACCTGGCAGGACCCGAAGACCGGTGAGATCACGCCGTGGCTGGCGCGGTCGTGGGAGTACAACAAGGACCTGACCGAGTTCACCTTCCACCTGCGCGAGGACGTCACCTTCAGCGACGGCACCCCGTTCGACGCCGAAGTGGTCAAGGCCAACTTCGACCAGTACGTGCACGGCGACGAGAAGCTGGGCATCAACCCCAACGGCGCCGCCCTGCTGTCCGGGTACATCGAGACGAAGACTCCCGACCGCTACACCGCCGTCGTGCGGTTCAAGCAGCCGCTCGCGAGCTTCCTGCAGGCCTCCTCCTTCACCGCCAACGCGCAGCCCGGCTTCCTGTCACTCTCGACGCTGCGGCTGAGCGCGAAGGAGCGGACCGACCCGAAGAAGGTGATCGGCACCGGCCCGTTCGTGTACGAGTCGTGGGAACCGCAGGTCAAGACCGTCCTGGTCAAGCGCAAGGGCTACAACTGGTCCCCGCCGTCGCTCGGGCACAAGAGTGAGGCGTACCTGGACAAGATCGTGTTCAACACGATTCCGGAGGCCAGCGTCCGGACCGGCTCGCTGGCCTCCGGCGCGATCGACGCCACCCTGGACGTGGGCACCACGGACGAGAAGTCACTGGCCGACCAGGGTTTCACGATCATCCATCGGGCCGTCTCAGGCACTGCCATCCTGTTCAACTTCAACTCCCAGCTGTTCCCGACCAGCGACATCGCGGTCCGCAAGGCGATCCAGCTCGGCTGGGACCGTGAGGCGATCAAGAAGACGGTGCTCACCGACTCCTACTCCGTCGCGACCTCGGTCCTGGAGCCGTCGGTCACCGGGTACGCCGACTACAGCGGCTCGGTCCTGAAGTACGACCCAGAGAAGGCGAAGCGCCTCCTGGAGGAGGCCGGCTGGAAGGAGGGCCCGGACGGGATCCGGGTCAAGGACGGCAAGCCGCTCGTGGTCAAGCTGCTCGGCATCAGCAACCTGGTGGTGAACAAGCCGGCGTACGAGTCGATCCAGCAGGACCTGAAGAAGATCGGGGTCGACCTGCGGCTCACGGTCGTCCCGATCCCTGACTACACGGCCGGCCTGGCCAAGGCGAAGACCGACTGGAACGTCACCGCGTCCAACCGCTCGCGTAACGACCCGGCGGTCCTCAACCTTCAGTACAGCCCGCTGCTCGGCAACGTCACCTACCTCACGAAGGACTCCTCGGGGATCGACGTGGACGAGGTCACGCGGACCGTGGGCAAGCTCGACCTCACGCTCGACCCGGCCACGCGCAAGCAGTACGCCAAGGCGGCGCAGGACCTCTTGCTCGACAAGTACGCGCTGGTCAACCCGGTCTACAACCCGGCGCAGGTGATCGCCCACGCCGCCTACGTCCACGGGATCGTCTTCGACGCCCAGTCACGCAACCACTTCGTGGACGCGTGGAAGAGCAACGGGAAGTGACGATGGCCCGCTACCTGGTACTGAAGGCCGGTCGCGCCCTGTTCGTGGTGTGGGCCGCGTTCACCCTGACCTTCGTCCTGCTGTTCGTGCTGCCGGCCGACCCGGCGGACCTGCTCTTCGACCCCGCCGAGATCAACAGCATCCCACCGGAGGTCCGCGAGCAGGTGGCGGCGAGCTACGGCTTCGACCGGCCGGTGCTCCTGCAGTACCTCGCCCGGCTGGGTCACGCGTTGACCGGCGACTTCGGCGACTCGGTGCAGTCGGGGCGATCGGTCACCGCCACGATCCTCGACGCGCTCCCGAGCACCCTCGTCCTGGCGTCCGGCGCCCTCGCGCTGGCGGTGCTGATCGGCTTCGTGATCGCGCTCGCCGCGACCGCGACCCGCCGTGAATGGTTGCGCAACCTGGTCGAGGCACTGCCGTCGGGCGCGGTCTCGGTGCCGGTCTTCCTGTCCGGAATCCTGGTGCTGCAGATCTTCTCGTTCCGGCTGGGCTGGTTCCCGGCCTTCGGCGACAGCGGTGCGAAGAGTGTCGTCCTGCCGCTGATCACGCTGGCCGTCCCGGTCTCCGGTCCGATCGCGCAGCTCCTCGTCCGCAGCTTCGCGACCGAACTCCACGCCGGGTATGTCACGACGAGCCGAGCGAAGGGCGCCACACGCGGCGGCATCATCATCCGCGACGTCTTCCGCAACGCCAGTCTGCCGGCGCTCACCATCGCCGGCATCACGTTCGGCAACCTGATCGCCGGGTCGGTCATCACCGAGACCGTCTTCGCCCGCAAGGGCATCGGCCGGATGACGCAGGCCGCGATCAACACGCTGGACGTCCCGCTGGTGCAGGGGATCGTCGTGCTCGTGGCGGCGGGCTTCGCGTTGATCAACCTGACCGTCGATCTGATCTACCCCCTGCTGGACCCGCGGCTGCGGGCCACCCTGGCTGCCACGTGAGGAGGATCTCATGACCGTCGCACTCGCCACGAACGGCCGGCCCGGCGCCATCCAGCGTTTCGGTGAGCTCGCGCGGCAGCCGGCCCTCGTGGCCTCGTGGATCATCGTGCTGGTCGTGATCGGCTGGGCTGTCGTCCCTGGCCTGTTCACCTCGTACAGTCCCTATGACGGCGACCCCGCCGCGAGCTTCGCACCGCCGAGCGCGGAGCACTGGTTCGGCACCGACCGGCTGGGCCGGGACCTGTTCGCCCGCAGTGTGTACGGGGCGCATACGACCCTGACCGCGACCCTGCTGGCCGTCCTCATCGCCTTCGGCGTCGGCACGGCGGTCGGGCTGGTCGCGGGCTTCGCCAGAGGGGGTGTCGACACCGCCATCATGCGGGTGATCGACGTGTTCCTGGCGATCCCCAGCCTGCTGCTCGCGATGGTGGTGGTCTCGGTCCTGGGCTACTCCACTCAGAATATCGCCCTGGCGGTCGGCATCTCGTCCATCGCGTCGTTCGCGCGGGTGATGAGGGCGCAGGTGCTCGCGGTCGTGTCCCAGGACTACGTCAAGGCGGCGTACGGCCTCGGGGTCGGCCGGCTGGGCGTGATGCTCCGGCACGTCGTACCCAATGCGCTCAGCTCGGTGATCGCACTGGCGGCGCTCGAGGTCGGAACGGCCGTGCTCGCCGTCGCCTCGCTCGGCTTCCTCGGCTACGGCGCACCTCCGCCGCAGCCGGAATGGGGCCTGCTGGTGGCCGAGGGCCGCGACTACGTCGCGGTGCACCCATGGGCGTCGATCCTGCCCGGCGTGGCGCTCGCGATCGTCGTCATCGCCACCCACCGCATCAGCACCTCGTACCGGAAGGAACACCGCCGATGACCGATCCGTCCAAGGACCCGCTGCTGCGGATCACCGGCCTCGCGATCGACTATCGGACGGGGCACCGTCAGTGGACGCCCGCTGTCCGCGGCGCCGGCCTCCATGTGGAGCCGGGGGAGTTCGTCTCACTCGTGGGAGAGTCCGGCTCGGGCAAGACCACGCTGGTCCAGGGCGCGCTCGGCCTGCTGCCGGCCGCCGCGCGGATCCGCGCCGGCTCGATCGCCTACTCGGGCGTCGAGGTCACCGGCTGGAACGACCAGCGAATGGCGCGGGTGCGGGGCAACTATGTGGGCTTCATCCCCCAAGACCCCAACACCTCGCTCAACCCGGTCAAGAAGATCGGCAAGCAGGTGACCGAGGCGGTCCGGTTCAACCAGCCCGCGGCCGGGGACGCGGCTCAGCACGCGCTGGAAAGTCTGCGCACCGCGGGCCTCAAGGACGCCGAGCGGGTGTTCCACCAGTACCCTCACGAACTCAGCGGCGGCATGAAGCAGCGGGCGCTCATCGCGATCGCGCTGGCGGGCCAGCCGAAGATCATCGTGGCCGACGAGCCCACCAGCGCGCTCGACGTCACCGTCCAGAAGGTCATCCTTGACCACCTGGTACGGCTGCGCGAGGAGCTCGGCATCGGCATTCTCCTGGTCACCCATGATCTCGGCGTCGCGCTGGACCGCTCCGACCGGATCCTGGTCATGCGCGACGGCGAGATCGTGGAGGAGGGCCCGGTACACCAGGTGCTGGAGCACGCCACCGACGACTACACCCGCCGGCTGCTCGACGCGGCTCCCGCGCGGCACGCCGGTCGGCTGGAGCCGAGGTCAGGCCCGCGGCCGGTCCTCGACGCCGCGCCGGTGGCGCTGCGGGCACACGCGCTCACCAAGACCTACCACCTGCGCGGCCGGGGCGGGCGGCGTGAGCTGCGCGCACTGGACGGCGCCGACCTGGTCGTACGCAAGGGCACCACGCACGCCATCGTCGGCGAGTCGGGAGCGGGCAAGTCCACGCTGGCGAGCATCCTGGTCCGCTTCACCTCCGCCGACAGCGGCACAGTGCACGTCGGCGACCGGGAGCTGACCGGCCTGCGCCACAGGGAGCTGCGGGAGCTCCGCCGGGACCTGCAGTTCGTGTTCCAGAACCCGTTCACCTCGCTCGACCCGCGGTTCACGGTGGGCAAGATCATCGCAGAGCCGTTGCGCGCCTTCGGGCAGGAGCGGACGGCCCGGGTGGTGGAGCTGCTGAACGCGGTGGCACTGGACGAGAGCTATCTGGATCGGCTCCCGAGCCAGCTGTCCGGCGGTCAGCGGCAGCGGGTGGCGATCGCGCGGGCGCTCGCGCTCAACCCCGAGATCCTCGTACTCGACGAGGCGGTGAGCGCGCTCGACGTGTCGGTCCAGGCCCAGATCCTGCGGTTACTGGTCGATCTGCAGGCGGAGTTCGGGCTCAGCTACGTGTTCGTCACCCACGACCTCGGCGTCGTACGCCTCATCGCCGACGACGTCACGGTGATGAAGGACGGCGCCGTGGTCGAGACCGGTCCCGTCGAGCAGGTGTTCCACGCACCGCGGCACCCGTACACCCGGGAGCTGCTGGAGGCGATCCCGGGAGCCCGGCTCGCCCTCGCACATCAAGGCGCGCATCAAGTGGCGCATCAAGTCGCAGGTCAAGTCGCACGGTAGGTCGCACGTCAGGGAGAGATCGTGCTGCACATCAACGTCAACATCCTCAACGCGGGCGTCTTCGGCGGCTCGTGGCGGTTCCCGGGCACCGACGGCACCGCCAGCTACACGATCGAGCACTACACCTCGATCGCGCGGAAAGCCGAGGAGGCCAAGCTCGACGCGGTCTTCCTGGCGGACGGCCCGTCGCTCGACCCGAACATCAGACACCGCACTGCCAACAACCTGGAGCCTACGACGGTACTGGCGCGGATCGCCGCCCAGACCGAGCGAATCGGGCTGATCGGGACGTTGTCGTCGTCCTACAACGACCCGGTGGAGCTCGCGCGCCGGCTCGGCGACCTCGACCACATCAGCGGGGGCCGCTTCGGCTGGAACGTGGTGACCACCGCCGGGCCCGTGGCGGCGCGCAACTTCGGCCGGACCGGCGAGCCCGAGCACGCGCTACGCTACCGCCGCGCCGCCGAGTTCACCGAGCAGGTCGTCACCGGCTGGGCGGGCCGGACCGAGCTCGTCTCCCCGCAGGGCAGACCGGTCGTGGTCCAGGCCGGTGGCTCCAGCGACGGCCGCCGGCTGGCCTCGCGGATCGGTGAGGTGATCTTCTCCGCCGACCAGGATCTCGACCACGCCCGCGCGTTCCGCACCGAGATCCGCGCCGGCGCGGCCGAGTTCGGGCGACGCCCTGACGAGATCGTCGTCCTGCCCGGACTGTCCACCGTCGTAGGCGGCACCGAGGCCGAGGCCAAGGCCCGGCGCGAACTGCTGGACGAGATCCTGCCCGACGCCTATGCCCGCGGCCGGCTGGCCGCCCAGCTCGGGATCTCCCTCGACGGGCTGCCCGATGACGAGCCGATCCCGGCCGAGCTCCTCGTCGATCCCGACGAGGCCGGTGGTTCACAGACCTTCTACCGGGTCGTCAAGGCGATCATCGACACGGAGCGGCCGACACTCGGTCAGTTGCTCAAGAAGCTGTCCGGCGGCGGTGGCCACCGGATCGTCGTGGGCACGCCGGAGCAGATCGCCGACGACATGGAGCGGTGGTACCGCGAGGGGGCCGCGGACGGCTTCAACGTGATGCCCGACGTGCTGCCGTCGGGGTTCGCCGACTTCGCCGAGCAGGTGCTTCCCGAGCTGCGGCGTCGTGGCCTGTTCCGGACCGAGTACGACGGGACGACCCTCCGCGACCACCTCGGGCTCGGCCTGCCCACGGCGCCGGCCGGGGCCTACCAGGGCCGTCCCCTTGAAGCGGCTCGCTGACCTGTTCCACAACCGAAGGTGATCTTTTCATGAGCACAACCATCCAACTCGCCCTCGCGGTCGGGGCACCGACCGGCCCGGCGCTGGTGTCACTCGCCGACGCCGTGGTCATCGCGGCGGTGGCCGAAGAGCTCGGGGTCGCGGCGATCCGGCTCGCCGACGGTTCAGCTGATGATGGGGCCACGGGTCGCACGCTCGACCCGACCGTGGTGGGCGCCTACCTCGCCGGCCTCCACAGTGGCATCGGTTATGTCGCCGATGTACCGACCAGCCACAACGCGCCGTACAACGCCGCGCGCAGGGTGCTCTCCCTCGACCGGGCCACCGGCGGCCGGGCCGGCGTCGCGCTGCGGGCGGGCGGGGGCGATGAGGTGAGTGAGGCGACCGCTCCTGACCCCGGCGCGTCCGACCCCGTCCGGCGCTGGAGGGAGTACGCCCACGTGCTGACCCGGTTGTGGGAGTCCTTCCCGCGTACAGCGCTGATCGGCGATCAGGAGGCCGGGATCGTGGTGCGGGATTCGCAGATCAAGCCGATCGGCCACGAGGGCGCCTTCTACCGGGTCGCCGGGCCGCTGGACGGGCCGTCGTCGGTGCAAGGACGCCCGGTCGTCGTCGCCGACCTGGGAGTTCTCGACGCGACGGCGGTCGCTGAGTCGGCAGACGTCGTCGTGGTGGATCGGGAGCGTGCCGCCGGTGCGGACGCCGCGCTGGCGAAGGCGTTGCGGGGAGCCGGCCGGTCCCGGGAGGACGTCGCACTGCTCGGCCGGGTCGAGGCAGCCCTGGACGACCCGGCCGACCTTCTCGCCTGGGCCGCGGAGCACCGGCTGGACGGATTCGAGCTGGTGCTCACAGGCGGCGCCGCGGCGGCGCTCACCACACTGCGGGCGCTGGTGCCGAGGCTGACGGCCGTCGGCTCCGCGCATCCCACATCCGCGCACTCCACCCTGCGGTCCGCACTGGGCCTGCCCGAGCTCGCGGCGGTGGCGGCATGACCGCCGAGCGCGCCGGCCTCGAAGGCGCCATCGTTCCGGGGCCGACCGTGCCGAACTCCATCGTGCCGAACTCCATCGTGCCGAACTCCATCGTGCCGGAGACTCCAGCAGGAGTCGGGTACACCGTCGAAGGCATTCGCGCGGCCGTCGCACCCATCCTGGGGCGCCTGCGCGCCGGAGCCCGTGCGCGGGAGCTCGCCCGCGACTACGCGTTCGACGACGTCCGGGCGCTCGCCGAGCACCGCATCACGCTGGTCGGCATCACCAGGGAGGACGGCGGCGCCGGCGGCTCGGTGCGAGACGTGATCGACCTGGTCATCGCCATCGCCCGGGCCGACTCCAACGTGGCGCAGGCGCTGCGCAGCAGCTTCCTCACCGCCAACCAGGTGGCGAGCCGGCGCGACCTGCCCCACCGGGCGCTGACCCTGCGGCGGCTGCGCGACGGCGACCTGTTCGCCGGCACCGCCAACGAGCGCACCGGCGGCGCCAACGGGTCCGTCAACACCACCATCCGGCGTGACGGTGATGGGTACGTCATCGACGGCGAGAAGTACTACTCGACGGGCGCTCTGTACGCCTCGTGGTTCTCGGGCCTGGCCCAGAAGGAGGACGGCACCGTGCTCGGCTTCACGGTGCCGGTGGATCGTCAGGGCGTACAGCGGCTCGACGACTTCGACGCGATCGGCCAGCGGCTGACCGCGAGCGGCACCACGCGGCTGGTCAACGTGCGCGTCCGCGAGAGTGAGGTCGTAGCCCGCGACAACTCCCTGCTGGACAACCCGTGGCTGGGCTCGTTCGCCCAGCTCTACCTGGCGGCGGTCGAGGCGGGCATCGCCGCCGCGGCGCTCGACGACGCGATCTGGTTCGCCCGTGAGAAGGCCCGGCCGATCAAGCACAGTACGGCGGACAGGAGCGTCGAGGACCCGTATGTGCGCGAGACCGTGGGAGAGATCGCCGCACGGGCCCAGGCCGCCCGGTCGGTGGTGCTGCTCGCCGCCGAAGCGCTGGAGAGCGTACGTGGCCTGACCGGCGCGCAAGCGCGTAGCGCCGGTGCGGAGGCCGCGGTCACCGTGGGGCAGACCGGTGTGATCGCCATCGAGTCCGCGCTGCGAGCCGCCGAACTGCTCTTCGACGTCGCGGGAGGCTCCATCACCAACCGCGAGCTCGGCTTCGATCGGCACTGGCGCAACGCTCGCACGGTCGCCAACCACAACCCCAGGCAGTGGAAGGCCGCGGTGGCGGGCGCTTATCACCTGACCGGCGAGGCTCCGCCCACGACCGGCCTCTTCTAGGACGCCCGGCCGAAAGACCGGCAGCCTCTTCCAGAACCCCGACCGAAAGACCGGCCGCTCCTGGAGCAGCCGACTGAAAGGAATCCGATGACCGTCAAGGTCGACCGCATACTGGGCCGCACCGGTGTCCTGCTCAGTCCCCTCACCCTCGGCACCATGAACTTCGGCCGGTGGCAGGAGGAAGGCGAGAGCGTCAGGATCATCCACGCCGCCCTCGACGCCGGCATCACGGCCGTCGACACCGCCGACGTCTACGCCCAGGGCGTGTCGGAGGAGATCGTCGCCAAGGCGATCAAGGGCCGCCGTGACGACCTCTTCCTGGCCACCAAGTTCCACGGGCAGATCGGTGACAACCCCCAGCACGCCGGCAACTCCCGGCGCTGGATCATCCGCGCCGTGGAGGACAGCCTGCGCCGGCTCGGCACCGACCACCTCGACCTCTACCAGGCGCATCGTCCGGACCCGCACACTGATCTGCTGGAGACGCTGCGGACGCTCGACGATCTGATCCGCCAGGGCAAGATCCGCTACTACGGCACCTCGGTCTTCCCGGCCCACCAGCTCGTCGAGGCGCACTGGCTGGCCGAGAAGCACGGGTTGATCGCCCCGCACACCGAGCAACTGCCGTACTCCCTCCTGGTCCGCAGTGCCGAACGGGAGGTCTTTCCCGTCACACGGAAGTACGGCATCGGCGTTCTGAGCTACGGCCCGCTGGCCGCCGGTTGGCTGTCCGGAAAGTACCGCGTCGGCGGCGAGCAGCCGGAGTCGGCGCGCGCCGGGCTCATCCCCGGCCGGTTCGACATCGACCTCGACAGCAACGGGCGCAAGCTGGCCGCCGCCGACGCGCTGGCCCGGCTCGCGGAGGACAGCGGGCTGACGCTGGTCGACCTGGCCCTGGCGTTCGCGCTCAACCACCCCGCCGTCAGCAGCGTGATCATCGGCCCGCGCACGTTCGAGCACCTGGAGGGCTATCTCAAGGCGGCGACCGTCGAGCTCGGCGCGGACATCCTCGACCGCATCGACGAGATCGTCGACCCGGGCACCCATTTCGTCGAGCGCGACACCGGCCGTGACACTCCGTCACTCCAGCCGGCCGCGCTCCGCCGCGACCTCACGAAGAGCGTTCAGTCATGACCTACGGAACTTTTGAGCAGACCTACGCGGCGGCCGAAGATCGCTACAAGAACCTGGAGTATCGGCGGGCTGGAAACTCCGGTCTCGACCTGCCAGCCGTCTCCTTCGGCCTGTGGCAGAAGTTCGGCACCGACCACCCGTACGAGACCCAGCGCGAGATCGTGCTGCACGCCTTCGACCTGGGCATCACCCACTTCGACAACGCCGACCGGTACGGCCCTCCGCACCGCGCCGCGCAGCAGCTCTTCGGGAAGGTGCTCAAGCGCGACCTGGCCCCGTACCGGGACGAAATCCTTCTTTCCACCAAGGCCGGCAACCCCATCGGCCCCAGCCCGTACCACAAGGGCGGCTCGCGCAAGTCGCTGCTCACCTCGCTGGAGCACAGCCTGCGCGACCTCGGTACCGACTACGTCGACATCTTCTACAGCCACAGCCCCGACCTGACCACGCCGCTGGAGGAGACCGTCGGCGCTCTCGTCAGCGCGGTGCGGCAGGGCAAGGCGCTCTACGTGGGTCTGTCCAACTACGCACCCGAGCGGGCACACGAGGCGGCCGAGCTGCTGCGTCGGGAGGGGGTGCCGCTGCTGGCGCACCAGCCGCGGTATTCGATCTTCGACCGTCGGCCCGAGCTCAACGGCCTGCTCAAACTGGCCGCCGAGGACGGGTTCGGCCTGATCGTCTACTCGCCGCTGGCGCAGGGCCTGCTCACGAACAAGTACCTCGACGGCATCCCGGCCGGTGCTCGCGCCCAGAGCAGCACGTTCCTGTCGCCCGACGTCATCGACGACGTCTACCGGCAGCGGGTCACCGCGCTCAACCGGATCGCCGAACAACGCGGCCAGTCGCTGGCGCAACTCGCGCTGCAGTGGGTGCTGCGGCAGCCGCAGGTGACCTCGGCGCTCATCGGGGCCAGCTCGACGTGGCAGCTGGACCACAACGTCAAAGGGCTCGATTTCCCGCCCCTGACGGAGGAGGAGCTGACGCTGATCGACGAGCACGGCGTGCACGGAACCGGACTGAGGCTCTGAGATGACGAACTTTGAGATCAGCGACTTTGGGATCAGGGACTTTGGGATCAGGGACTTTGGGGTCAAGGACTCCGAGACGACAGGGTCGATAGGGGCCGGCGTCGAGGACGGCCGACCGTTCCGCCTGGGCTTCCTGCTGCACCTCGACAGTGACCTGCCGCCGGCGCGGGCCTACCGGGAGGCGATCGACCTGTTCGTGGCCGCCGAAGAACTGGGCTACGACTCCGGCTGGGTCATCCACCGGCACTTCCGGCAGGGCAATGAGCACGTCTCCGCGCCGCTGGTCATGCTCGCCGCGATCGCCGAGCGCACCACCCGGATCCGGCTGGGGACCGGCGTGCTGGTGCTCCCGCTGGAGGATCCCCTCAAGGTCGCCGAGGACGCGGCCACGCTCGACGAGCTCAGCGGCGGCCGGCTCGAGCTCGGGGTGGGCTCGGGTCCCTTCCCGGGAGCGTGGGAGGCGTTCGGCAAGGACCTGGCCGACAGGCACCGGCTCTTCGACGCCTCGGTCGCGCGGCTCCACGAGGTGCTGGAGGGTGTCGCTCTCAACAGCCTCGGCGAGGCGCTCCACCCGCCCGGGGCCGGTGTGCGGCGACGGCTGTGGCAGGCGACCACCGGTGACCCGGAGCTGGCTCATGCGGCAGCGGCCGCCGCCGGCCGCGTCGGTGACGGGCTGCAGCTCTCCCGCGCCACCGGCTGGCGGGGCAGCACTGTACGCGAGGCACAGCGGCAGCAGGCCGAGTGGATCGCGGCCTACCGCGCGGCGGCCCGTCAGCCCCGGGTGCAGGTCTCCCGGGCCATCTATCCCCACCCCGACCGAGCGGAGGCCATCCGGCTGGTCACGCCCGGGGCTCGCCGCTGGCAGAGCTGGCTGTCCTCTCGGCGCGACGTCGCGGGCCTCAGCGTCGAGGAGTACCTGGAGGCCGACCGCGCCCTGCTCGGCCCATCGCAGGAGCTGGCCGCCGAGCTGGCGGACGATCCCGCACTGCGGCAGATCACCGACCTGCTGGTGAGCTTCGCCCCCGGCGTGCCTGACTTCGACGAGCATGTCCGGCTGCTCGCCGCCGGCGCTCAGGAGCTGGCACCCCTGCTCGGCTGGCGGCCCGCGCCATCTCGGGGGACCTCATCGGGTCCGCTGAACGGTGTGGCATAGCGGCAATGTTAGTAGGAATTTAATGAAATGCCGCCCTGTTACCGCAGCGGCGCGATCGACCCTGGAGGCTCACCCATGAGCGGCCCCAAACAGCACACTCCGACCTACGCCACCCCTGCGGACGTCCAGGTCCATGGCCCCTACGGCCCCGGCCGCCTCGACGCCGCCCCCAAGGGAGTTCGCGCGCTCTACCCCTTCCACGGGCGCATCACTGCCGACGGATCCAGCGGCTATCCGGCCGCGCCCGGCCGCTACCACATCTACAACGCTTGGCACTGCCCCTGGGCGCACCGCGCCGCCATCGTCCGCAAGCTCGCGGGGCTTGAGGACGTGGTGTCGCTGTCGTACGTCGACGACGAGCGCGACGCCCGCGGCTGGGCCTTTCGGGAGCGCCGCGGCCCCGACCCCGTCAATGGCTTCACGCTGCTCGCCCAGGCGTATGAGGCGAGCGAGCCCGGCTTCGCCGGCCACATCTCGGTCCCTACTCTCTGGGACCGCGTGACCGGCCGAATCGTCAGCAACCACTACCCCGACATCACCCTCGACCTGGCCACGGAGTTCGAGGAATGGGCCGATCCATCTGTCCGGCTCTACCCCGCCGAGTCCCGCGCCGAGATCGACGAGCTCAACGAGCAGATCCTGCGCGACGTCAACACCGCGGCCCCCAAGATCGCGGGGGCGGCCACGCAGGAGACCTACGAGCAGCTACGCGGTGAGACCGTCGCCGCCCTCGAACGCCTCGACGAGCGCCTGGCCGACCGCCGCTTCCTTCTCGGTGACGCCATCACCGAGGCCGATGTACGGCTGTGGGTCACCCTGGCCCGATTCGACCTCGCCGACAACCCCGCCGCCCGCATCAGCGAGCGCGGGCTGACCGACTTCACCCACCTGTGGGCCTACGCCCGCGACCTCTACCAGCACCCCGCCTTCCGCGACACCACCGACTTCGCCACCTACCGCCATAGCGCCTTCGCTCGCGCGGAGGGCGTCAAGCGCATAGACGTGGAGCCGTTCCAGGGCGCCTGGGACTCACCCCACGGCAGGGAGAGCCTCGATGTCCAGCGCCGTTTGACGGGCATGGGCCTTGGCCGAAAGGAGCCCGAGAGCCCGGTTACAGCGCTGGGTCATTGACCGTGCGGAAGGTTACTGACACGCGTCGCGTGCGTGGCATGCGGCCTGCCGCAGTGGGGTCGCTCTTGCGTGCGGCAATGCTGTGACGCCAGGTGTATCGGGCAGGTCCTGACATGACGCACAGGCTGCCGGGGGCGAGAGATATCGCCGCCTTCGTGCCGTCCGCAGGATGGGTGAAGTCCATGACACAAGCGGAGCCCAGAGAGATCGCGGCGACGACCGGGCCAAAGCAGGGCACGCAGTCGACGTGTGGGCTGATGCCCTGTCCCGGCTGATACTCGTTGATGATCACTTGGTTCGCTTCGCTTTCCATGATTCCTTCGCGGACCAGGCGCATGGCCTGCTGTTGTGCCCATGCCGGAATCGGTGGAGCGGCGGGAACAAGGGGATTCCTCGCCACACTTCGACGGCCGTAGTCGTAGCGATGGCCGTAGTGTTGCACTCGTCGTCGCAGTTGTGCCGACCACTCGGCGGCGTCGATGAATGAAAGCAACGACGCGCAGGCGTCGGGAGTAAGCCAGTCGGCGATGTAGCGCAATCCCGGCACCATCTCATCGCGAGATGCGGGCGGGAGGCCGTCACCAGCGTCAAAGGACAGTTGTTCTAAAGACTCCGGCATGCCGAAAACAGTAGCCAGCACGACTGTCAGACTGTGCTGTTTTGCGGCGTTCGTATCAGGCCAAGCCTCACTGCGGGCCGCGGTCCATGGCGGGCCGCCAGCCGAGTTCGGGGCCCAGCTTCGTGGCCATGTCGGTGAGGATCTGCACGTAATCGTCGTGCTCGAAGGTGAACGGCAGCGCGAACGCCACCTCGTCGATCTCCCGGAAGGCGGCGTGCGCGTACAGCCGCTCGGCGATCTCGGCGGAACTGCCCACGAGGTCGGGTGCGAACATCATGCGGGCCGGTCCCTGCGGCGTGGTGGTGCGGGGCGTGCGCTTGTCGGCGTACGCCTGGTACCTGGCGCGCTGCTCCGGCGTGGCCGTGTCCGTGGGGATGACGACCAGGCCCTGGGAGACGCGGGCCCGCTCACCCTCGGGGTGCCGCGCGCGGAACGCCCGTACGTGGGAGAGCTGGATCTCGGCGAAGTCCGCCGACTCCTCCGCCTTGACGACGCTGCTGGTCAGGAAGTTCATGGCGTGCTCGCCCGCCCAGGCGGCCGAGCGGAGGCTGGCGCCGCCGTACCACATGCGGGCGCCCAGGCCGGGCGCGTGGGGCTGGACCCGATCGGAGAAGACCTCGAAGCCCTCGACGCCGCTGAAGTCGGTGGCCGGCTCGCCGCGGACGAAGGACAGCAGCCGCCGCACCCGTTCGTAACTGAAGTCCTCCTGGTCGGCGGTGCCGGGATGGAGCGCGTCCTTGACCTGGTCGTAGTGGAGCGGCGGGCCGACGCTGACGCCCGGGTTGAGCCGGCCGCCGGACAGGATGTCCACCGTGGCCAGGTCTTCGGCGAGCCGCAGCGGGTTCTCCCAGCCGAGGGGGATGACCGCGGTGCCCAGCTCGATGCGGGTGGTGCGCTGGGAGGCCGCCGCCAGGACGGCGACGGGGGAGGAGATGCCGTACTGGAGGTGACGGTGGCGCACCCACGCGCTGTCGAAGCCCAGCCGCTCGCCCAGCTCGATGATCCGCAGCGTCGACTCGTGGCCGGGGCGCGGGTCGTCACCGTCGAACAGCCCGATCGTCAGGAAACCCAGCTTGCGCAGCGGTTGCGTGGGTAGCGGCACGGTGGTTCCTCCTCCTCGTCATTCCTGGCAGCGGAGAATAGTCGCGGGCTCAGCGCGTCCGCGTCACCGGGTCGCCGATCGCGGGCCGCTCCGGGCGAGGTCAGAGGCCCGCGTCCACCTTGACCGTGGCGTCATTCGGCACCTTGACCAGGGGCTTGGGCACGTTCCTGACCAGGTTTCCGGTGGAGGCGACGGTCAGTGACGCGCCGCTCTTCTTCTCGTAGGCGCTGCCTCGCGCCGGCCTGCCCGCCGCCTCGGGCCGGCCGAGATCGTAGGCTGGGCCGTTGTGGGAGATGGTCGGCCGGGGTGGCGAGACGTGCTGCTGCCGGGGATCCTGGCCGTCGCGCTGATAGCGCTGACGGTGTCGCATCGCTTACCGGCGGCGCTCACGTGGGTGGCTGAGCCGGGGTCGCCGCTCGCGGCGGACAGTCCTCTCGCGACCACGTACGCGATGCTGGGCTCGGGAGCCGCCTGCGTCGCCCTCGTCTTTCGCCGGATCACGCCGGTGTGGGCCTTCGGGGGCACGCTCGCGGCAGCGGTATTGAGCATCAGCGCAGGTGGCGGTGGCGTCCTGTCAGGGATGGTCACCGTGATGGTGGCGCTCTACGCGCTGTCCCTGCATCGCACGGCTGGTGTCGCCGCGGTCGGAGCCTGCGCCGTAACGCTGGTCGGTGCCGCGCTGACGCTCGCTGCCGGCGCAGGGGCGAAGATCGTTGCCGGGGTCGCGTTCCAGGCGGCCGCCATGGCGGCGGTGGTCTGGGTCATGGGGAGGTCTCGACGGCGGAGGGGAGCCGGCCGATCGGCTGTCTCGGCCTACCACGCGGGCTCGGCGTCGGTGCCTCGCCTCGCCGCCGATGCGGAACGGCGGCGGCTGATCGCGGAATTGCATGACGTGGCCGCGCATCGGCTCACCGGCATCGTGGTGTCGGCCGCCACCGCCACGCGGCTCACCGATCCCGAACTCGCCGCCGCCGCCACCCGGCACGCCGCCGAGGCCGGGCGCCAGGCTGTGATGGAGCTGGACCGTCTCGCCGGGACCGGGCATCGCGCCGCGACGGAGCAGGATCGCCTTGGCGAGGCCGTCGAACCCATGGCTGCCGTCGAACCCATGACCATGGAGGACATCGACGTACTCGTCGCCGAGCACATCGGCCTCGACTATCGGCGCACCGCCGTTGGCGCGCCTCCGGAAGTCATCTCCATCGCCTACCGGGTGGTCCGCGAGGCGCTGACGAACGCGACCCGATATGCCGCGGGTGCTTCCCGGGTTCGGCTTGACATCCTGGCCGGACACCTGGTCGTCACGGTCACCGACGAGGGTGGTGACGCGGCGGCCTCGGACCTCGGGACGGGCAACGGGCTGGCCGGACTGCGCTCCGCCGTGCATTCCGTCGGCGGCACGTTCTCGGCAGGGCCCAAGGACGGCACGTTCTCGGCAGGTCTCAAGGACGGCACGTCTTCGGCAGGTCTCAAGGACGGCGGCTGGGAGGTGCGGGCCGACATACCCCTGGACCCGTCCGTTCCTACGCGACGAGTGAGCTATGTGCGACCACGGCTGAGACGTCGCATGAAGGCGGCGGCAGATGCGGCGACAGATGAGCCGGTCATGGCCAGGGCGAGGCGGATGGCCGATTGGCGGGGGCCCAGGGCGCTCGACGGAGCGCTGGTCGTCCTGGCGATCGCGCTGACGCTGGGCGCGAACCTGCTGCCGGGCGATGACCTCGACCCCTTCGCCACGCCCCTCCCCGGCCTGCTGCTGGCGCTGCTGTTCGCCCTGCACGCGCTGCCCCTGGGGTGGAGGACGAACGCGTCCCGCCGCGGCCTGGCGGTCACGCTGGCCTCCGTCCTGGTCTGGCTGTGTCTCGACCTGGCAGGGTGGGCGGGGCCGCCGGTCAGCGACATGTTCCTGTGGTGCTGCTGGATGGAGCTGGCGCTGCTGTACGCGATCGGCGCCCGTACACAGTCCCGGGACTGGCCCGCGCCGATCGTGATGGCCGGGGTCGGCGGCTTGGCACTCGTCAGCGGGGACGGCATCACGGGCGATCGGCCGGCCGCGTGGCTGGTGCTGACTGCCATGCTGGCCGTACCGGCTGTGGCGGCCTGGGGCTTGGGGAGGTTCGTCGCGGCGCGCCGCAGACGGCGCGGGACGGCGGTCACGCGGGAGCGGGACCTGCTCGAACGCGTGGCGGCCGTGGCGGCGGCGGCCGAGCGGCGGCGAATCGTCGGTGGGTTGCGTAGTACGGCACGTCGGCACGCGCAGCGGGTGGTCGACGGAGCCGAGGCGGGGCGGTTGGACGTCGTGCTCGCCGAAGCCCGAGCCGGATTGACCGCTCTGCGGGAGCTCATGGAGCAGGAGCGGGACGATGGCGGCGAGCCGCCGCACACGGTGAGCGGCATCGCCGTCCTGACCGCGCGACGCGGTGGCGCGGCCCGCTACGTCGGGCTCCGCAGGCCGCTGCATCCGGCCGTCGAGGTCACCGCCTATCAGGTCGCGAGGGAACTGCTCGCCGAGGGCGCGGCCGTCGCCGTGACCTTCCTCGACGGGGGCGTCACGGTGTCCGGTCAGTCACCGACGAGCGGGGGGCGACTGCGCGCGCTGGTCGACGCCGCGGACGGTACGCTCATCGTCGCCGACGACGGCTCGGCACGAGTGTGGCTGCCGGAGGTGTCCCCCACATGATCAGAGTGGTGGTCGCCGACGACCAGGCCGTGGTCCGGGCGGGGATCAGCGCCTTCCTGGACGCCGAGCCAGACCTGACCGTGGTCGGCCAGGCGGCCGACGGGGAAGCGGCCGTGGCCCTCGTGACCTCGCTCCGACCCGAGGTCGCTCTCATGGACATCCGGATGCCGGGCATGAACGGACTGGCCGCCACCACCAGGATCACCGCCGAGGTCCCGGCGACGCGGGTCGTCGTCCTGACCACGTTCAATCTCGACGACTATGTGTTCGCGGCCTTGCGCGCCGGTGCCGCCGGATTCCTGCTGAAGGACACCGACCCCGAGCGGGTGATCGACGCGGTACGCGTGGCCGCGGGAGGCGACGCGCTGCTGGATCCGGTCGTGACCCGGCGGCTGATCGACCATTTCGCCACCAGCCCGGGTCCGGCCGACGCCGGGCGGCTGTCCGTTCTCACCCCCCGCGAGACGGAGGTGCTCCTGCGGGTGGCGCGCGGCCTGACCAACGCCGAAGTCGCGCTCGCGCTCGGCCTCAGCCCCGCGACCGTGAAGGACCACGTCGCCGCCGTACTCGGCAAGCTCGGCGTGCGCGACCGGGTTCAGGCCACGATCGTGGCCTACGAGACGGGCCTGGTACGGCCGGGGGTCGTCTGACCCGGGAGGCGGGTCCCACTACGGCCGGGAGCCGTCTGAACCACCTGCTCGGAAGCCTGGGCGGCATCCGCCGGGAAGCGGGGTCGGCATCCGCCGGGAAGCGGGGTTCCGGCAGGTGAAAAACGGTTCTGAAGGGCCAGGGAGCGGCCTCTTCCCGCTCCTAGCGTGATCTCCATGGCACGAACCTTTCCGCGCCGCCTCCTCGGAGGCGCTCTCCTCTTGGCCGCTCTTGTGGTGGCGCCGCCCGCCGGGGCCGCCAGCTTCCTCGCCACCGCCGCCATAAGCGCACATATCCCGATACTTGCGGCCGCTGGGCTGGTGACGATGGCCGGCACCGGTTTCCTGCTCGCCGCTCCGGCGTTCAAGCTGCTCGGCGTGCGCCGGAGCCGGATGGTCGCGCTGCCGGCCGCCATCGGCTTGACGGCCGTCATCGCCGGGCTCGCGGCGGCCACCGTCTTCCGGCCAGGCCCGGTCCCGAGCACCGCCCCGGCTCCCGGAGGCGTCCGTTTCTGGGATCTGCCGACCGGGTCCAGGATCGCGTACGTCCACGCCGCCGCGGCCGGCAAGCCCCGCCCGACACCAGTGATCTTCCTCCACGGCGGCCCAGGTACGCCAGGAGAGGGGATACCGGTGGGCGGCGAGGCCCTGGCCGCGGCGGGTTTCGACGTGTACGCCTACGACCAGCTCGGCGCGGGACGCTCCACCAGGCTGGACGACGTCACGGGCTACACCGTCGCCCGGCACGTCGCCGATCTCGAAGCGATCCGCCGCGTCATCGGCGCGGACAAGGTCATCATCGTCGGCCAGTCGTGGGGCGGGTCGCTCGCGGCCCAATACCTGGCCGCTCATCCCGGTAACGTCGCCAAGGTGGTCTTCACCTCGCCGGGCACGCTCTGGCCGGGCGCGAACCCCGACCGCGATCTCTCGCAGCTGCTCACTCCGGCGCAGCGGGAACGCCACGACGAACTGACCGAATCACCCCGGATGCTCACCACGTTCCTCCTGCTGGGCATCAACCCCGAGGCCGCGCACGCCCTGCTCGGCGATCGGGAGGCGGACGAGCGCTTCCACGAGCTCGCTCTGGTGAGCAAGGACACCGGCTCGTGCCCCGGCACTCCCTCACGCGAGCCCCATCACAACCGCCAGGGCTTCTACGTCAACCAGGTCACCAGCGACGACTTCCGCCAGGTCCCCGACCCCCGGCCCAAGCTTCGGCGGATCGGGACGAAGGCGCTGATCATGCGTGGTAGCTGCGACTTCATTCCCTGGGAGAGCACGTACGAGTATCGGCGTACGCTGCCTGGCTCGACGCTCGTGCCCATCGCGGGGGCGGGACACGCCATCGCGGGCGACCAGCCCGCCGTCTACACCAGGCTTCTCCAGGCCTTCCTCACCGACCGGCCCCTGCCCCTGCCCGCCCACGACTCGGCCGACCCACCCCGCTGACCGGGCGCGGCGGCGTTACCGGCCTTCGTGGCGAGCCTGCCTGCGGTATCTCAGCCAGAAGACGAGCAGCAGCAGGGCGACCGCCGACGGGCCGGCCAGTGCGAGATGGCCGGTGATGCGGTGGATGACCTCCGGAGCCAGGAAGCGGCTCAGGCTCACAAGCGTCGCCGCCCACGCGGCGGCGGCCGGCAGACTCGCGCACGCGAAGGCCCGGTACGACATGCCGGACCAGCCCGCGAGACGGGGAACCAGCGTGCGGGCGCTGCCCAGCCATTGACCGGCCAGGACGGCCCAGACCCCACGCCGCACCAGCAGGCGGCGGCCGTGCTCCCAGAATCCCGCCAGAGCGTCAAACCGCCTTGGGGCCAGGCCGTTGCGCCGCCTTCCCAAGATGCGCCGCCCTCCTAGGGCGCGCTCCCGTCCTAAGGCGCGGCGCCGTCCCATGAGGAAGGACAGCTGCGTACCGGTGATCGCCGCGAACGCCGCCACCGCGACCGTCGTGCCCAGCGGCACCACACCCAGATGAGAGAGATAGCCGAGGGCCACGAGCACGCTCGTCCCCGGAAGGAAGACCCCGATCAGCAGGCCGGCCTCAGCCACGATGAGCAGCCAGCCGACGATGAGCACCAGCGGCGGTGAAAGCTGCCCCAGCAGCTCAGACATCGAGGACCGGCCGCCGGCACACGTACGTCAATCCGGGCGGGAGGTTGCGCCAGACCGGCCCGGTGGTCAAGACCTCCTCGAAGGCGGACCGGAGCCGCCGCCGGAACGCCCTGGACCTCGGGAGCGGCATGGCGTACAGGTAGGTCACCGTGGTGAAGGCGGCGCCCGGAGCCAGCACGCGACCGATCTCGTGCAGGATGCGCGCCTGGCGGTGACCCGGGAACAGTGACCACGGGAGCGTGCTGACCACCGCGTCGACCCGCGTCACGCCGGCCGCCGCCAGAAGGGCGCCCAGCTCCACCGCGTCGCCGTGGATCACCTCCAGCCACGGCTTGGCGCGGCGCAGGTGGGCGACCATTGAGGGCTCGACGTCGATCGCGAGCTGGCGTGCGCCGGGCGGCAGCCTGCGCCGGATGGCCTCGCTGATCGACCCCGTACCCGGGCCGAGCTCCACCACGACCGGGGTCCCCGAGGCCGGCACCACCGCCGTGAGCGCCCGCGCGAGCGACGGCGAACTCGGCGCCACGGCGCCCACCACACCCTGGTTGCGCACGGCCACCGACATGAAGGCCCGCAGGTCGGCGGCCCCGTTGGTAGCTCTTGCCGGCCGCAAGGCAGCTGTCTCGTTCATGGAGCAATGACAGCGGTGGCGACGCTGAGTGCGCAGGGAGAGAGGGCCTAGTCTTCGAGGTAGGGCTGGGTATACCTCCGAAGTGGTGCGGGGCCCATCGGAAGCGTCCCGCCACCCCCTTATCTTTTGGGAGTGCGACCACGACAGGCCTGGCAGGCGCTCGCCCGGAGAGATCTGATCCTCTCCTCCTTGCCATGGCGCGCGATGGCCTACCTCGTCACGGGGGTGGGCGTCGGCGTGATCGTGCTCGCGCTGTGCCTGGGCTTGCTGGTCACCGGTTCCGTGCTGAACCTGGTGCTGATCGGCATCCCCGTGGTGCTGGCGCTCGGGTTCGGTGGCGTACCGGTGGCCGCGCTGGAGCGCAGGCGCCTGCGGATCATCGACGGGGAGCCGGTCACCACTCCCCATCGCGTGCCCGCCCGGCCCGGCCCGCGCGCGTGGCTGGAGTTGCGTTTCAGGGAGCAGGCCACCTGGAGGGAGCTGGCCTACACCGGGCTCCTGGCCGTGGTGCTGTGGCCGGTCGAGTTCGCCATCGTGCTCTACGGGCTGGTGGTGCCCGTCGTGATGATCTGCACGCCGCTCGCCGTCGGTGAAACGGGTGCGATCAACGTGCTCAAGCTGTGGCACGTCGAGGGCTATCCCCAGGCGTTCCTCGTGGCGGTGCTGGGCGTCGTCGTGCTGGTCCTGACCATCTATCCCCTGACGGCGCTGGCGCTGGCCCACGCCATGCTGGCCCGTTTTCTCCTCACTCCTCGAGACGACGAGCAACTGGCCGAGCTCACCCGTTCCCGTACCCGCCTGGTGGAGGCATTCGAGGCCGAGCGGCGGCGCATCGAGCGGGATCTGCACGACGGGGCTCAGCAGCGGCTCGTGTCGTTGACGATGACGCTCGGCCTGGCGAAGATGTCGGACGGCGAGGAGGCCGCCGAGCTCGTCGACGAGGCGCACAAGCAGGCGAAGCTGGCCCTGGCCGAGATCCGCGACCTGATCAGGGGCATCCACCCGCGCATCCTCACCGACCGAGGTCTGCCCGCCGCGCTGGCGGACGTGGCCGACCGCTCTCCGGTGCCCGTGGAGGTCTCCGTCGCGTTCTCCGAGCGCCTGCCGGGGCCCGTGGAGTCGATCGCCTACTTCGTCGTCTGCGAGGCGCTGGCCAACGTCGCCAAGCACAGCGAGGCCCGGCGGGCCACGGTCGACGGGCGGTTCGAGGGCGGGCGGCTCACGGTGGAGATCCGGGACGACGGCGTGGGCGGCGCCGACGCCTCGGCCGGTACGGGGCTGGCGGGCCTGGCCGACCGCGTCTCCGTGGTCGACGGCAGACTGATGCTGTCCAGCCCCACCGGGGGCCCGACCCTGTTACGGGTGGAGATCCCTTGCGCGTCGCACGTTCCCTCAAGATAGTCGTCGCCGAAGACGGCGTGCTGCTGCGCGAGGGGCTGTCCGGGCTGCTGGCCCGGTTCGGCCACAAGGTGGCCGCCTCCGTCGGAGACGCCGACGCCTTGATCACGGCCGTCGCCGAGCACCGGCCTGACATCGTCGTGACGGATGTACGGATGCCTCCAGGTTTCTCCGAGGAGGGGTTACGCGCCGCCGTCGCGCTGCGCACCGCCGACCCGAGCCTCGCCATCCTGGTGCTCAGCCAGTACGTCGAGCAGACCTACGCCTCCGAGCTGCTCGACTCCGGAGACGGCACCGGGGTCGGCTACCTGCTCAAGGACCGCATCGGCGACATCGAGGAGTTCTTCGACGCCCTGCACGCCGTCGCGGCGGGCGGCACCGTCGTGGACCCGGAGGTGGTCAGGCAACTGCTGCGGCGGCGTCGCGGCCCGCTTGAGCGCCTCAGCCCGAGAGAACGAGAGGTGCTCGCCCTGATGGCCGAAGGGCGGTCCAACACCGCGATCGCCCGGGAGCTGGTCATCTCGGAGGCCGCCGTGGGCAAGCACATCGGCAATATCCTCACCAAGCTCGACCTGCCCCCGGCCGAAGATGACCATCGCCGCGTACTCGCGGTCGTCACCTACCTACGAGGCTGATGCCGCCACTCGACGTGGCGGCCACCGACCCGGCGGCCCGCCGGCGGCGCTGACCCTGTGCGAGGGCCGAACGCCGCCAGCGCGCCCGCGTCAGCGGAAGTCGGAGACGCGGAACACGGCCATCATGTCCTTGGTCCTGACCCCGGAGTAGAAGGACGCCTCGGCGCCCACCCAGCCACGGAAGGCGCCGCTGTCGTCGATGATCTGCTCAAGCGGCTTGATGTGGGAGTTGCCCGAGTAGCAGAACTGCTTGGCTTCCATGGCCAGGCAAGTGCACCAGTGCCACAGGGTGTCGCGGCGATCGCGGTTGGAGACTTTGACGAGGTAGTACTGGATGGAGCTGACGTTCGCCTTGGTGCCGCCGCCGACGTTGGGGCAGCCGCCGGACTTCTGGCAGGCGCCCGGCGACGACGGCTGCAGGTATGTCAGGCACCAGGTCGTCGTGGCGCAGTTGCGGAAAGAGGACTGCTTGAAGACCTGGCCGTCCGACTTCACGATGCGGTTGCCCGCCCAGGAGACCAGGTCCTGCTTGAGTGTTCCGGAGAAGGCTCGCACGGAGCTCATCGCGCGGCGGGTGGTGAGCGAGGCGTTGCTCCCGTAGCCGTACCCGTTGGTGGCCAGGCTGCCGCCGGCGAACTGCAGCTGGGCGAGCTTGCCGTCAGGCGACAGCTTCACGCGCCACTTCTCGGTCCAGGTCTGGGCGATCTTCCACCTGATGCTCAGCACGTCGCCGGTCAAGGTGTACGTTCCCGTGCGGGATTCGTCCGGGGCGCCGGTGAAGCCGGCGGCGGTCAGCACGTCGCAGGCGCGTACGCGGGTGCTGGAGCCGCCCGCCTTGGTCGCGCAGCTCGAATCCGGGACGACACCGGTTTTCTGCCTGCCCTCGGGGTTGCGCTGCCACCAGAGGTAGGTGTTCGCGCTGACGGTGCCGCCGGACTTGAACTGGTACGTTCCCAGACGCACCCAGTTCTGGGTGGACCCGGCGCGCAGGAAGCCCTGCGAGACCACAAAGTTGGCCTTCCCGCCGGGCAAGGATGACTGGGATGGTGCGGCGCTGGCCGAACTGGCCACGGTGGCCAACATGGTGAGCGTCGCGAGCACGGCGGTGAGAACTGCGCGCACGGAGAACCTCCTCTAATACGGTCTTTGCCGATTCTTGCCTATGCGGCCCTCCGGTACCTCACTGTTTGACTTATGTTCATAGCCGAAAGTCACGATTGTTGGAACTCCCGGTCTGCGGCTTCAGGCCGGCAGACCGGCGAGCCAGCCGGTCAGGATCTCGTTGACCTCCGCAGGGCGTTCCTGCTGAACCCAGTGGCCGCAGCCATCGAGGATGTGTGAGGAGAGCAGGCCCGGCAGGGTCGCCGGGAACGCCTTGATGGCGCCGGCCAGCCAGGTGGCGGTGGAGGCGTCCAGCGCGCCGCCGATGAACAGGGACGGCTGGGTGATGGGGGCGCCGTCGAAGCCGGCGAGGTCTTCCCAGTCCCGGTCCATGTTCCGGTAGCGGTTGAGCGCCCCGCTCATGCCGGTCCGTTCGAACTCCGCGGCGTAGACGTCGAGGTCGTCCTCACTGAGCCAGGCGGGCAGCCGATCGGTGGGGAAGCGCTCGCGCAGCGTCCCGCCCTGGGAGACGAGAAGCGGATGGGGGGCGTCAGCGGGCGGCATGGTGTCGGCGGACAGGGCGGCGTAGAGGCCGGCGAGCCAGCCGCGGACGTCGGGCTCGATCTCCGCCTCGGCCCGGCCGGGCGCCTGGAAGTAGCCGACATAGAACTCCTCCTCCCCGCCCATGCGCGCGAACATCTCGCTGGGCCGCGGCCCGCCGCGCGGGGTGTACGGCACGCTGAGCAGCCCGACCGCGCGGAAGACGTCCGGCCTGACCAGGGCGGAGTTGGCGGCGATGGGCGCGCCCCAGTCGTGGCCCACGATCACCGCCGTCCGCTCGCCCAGGGCGTGCACCACGTCGACGTTGTCCTCGGCCAGGTCGAGCATCCGATACGCGGCTATGTCCGCAGGCTTGGAGGAGCGGCCATAGCCTCGAACATCGATCGCGACAGCCCGATAGCCGGCCGCGGCCAGCGCCGACAGCTGGTGGCGCCAGGAATACCAGGACTCAGGGAAGCCGTGCACCAAGAGCACCAGCGGCCCGGAGCCCTGCTCCACCAGATGGATGCGGCCGGCGCGCGTCATGACCAGCCGATGTGTAAGCTCCGTCATCGATCCTCCAAGGCTTGTGAGCTCCGTGTCCGAAGCGGGTCGCACCATCGATCTTCCAAGACTTTCGGTCCTCCCCGGCCGGCGGCTTTCACGGGAATCATCCGGGAGACCGTGAGGCCACCGCGAATCGTGTTGCCGCTTCGGCAAAGCCGCTCGGGATACCGTGCCCGTGTCGATTCGGGATCAATGCGCTCGGCGCCAGAGAGACGGGCTGACGCCGCGGGCGCGCTTGAAGGCCACGCTGAAGGCGAACGGGTCCTCGTACCCGACCGCACGAGCCACCGCGGCGATGCTCATGTCGGTGTCGCGGAGCAGGTCCGACCCCAAGGTCATCCGCCAGCCGGTGAGATAGGTGAGCGGAGGTTCGCCGACCAGGTCGGTGAAGCGGGCGGCGAAGGCGGCGCGGGACATGCCGACCTTGGCGGCCAGCCCGGCGACCGTCCACCGGTGCGCGGGATCCTCGTGGAGCAGGCGCAGCGCGTCGCCGATGGCGGGCACGGTCAGCGCCCGATACCAGGCGGGGGATGCCGCCTGTGGTGTGGCGCACCAGGCCCGCAGCGCCAGCACGAGCACCAGATCCAGCAGCCGGCCCAGGACGGCGTCCTGGCCGGGTTCCTCGCGGGCGATCTCGGCGGCGAGCAGATCCAGCGCCGCCCGGGTACGGGGACCGGCGGGGATGACCGCGAGCGGCGGGAGCATGGTCAGCAGGCGGTCGCCCACCTCGCCATAGAGGTCGTAACCGCCCCGGATCATGGTCGTGGCCCCGGGCAGACCGTCGCCGTAGGTGCGGGGAGCCAGCCTCCGCTGGGCCCCAGGCGGCACTTCGCTCCCGTCGAGAAGGTGTTTCCTGCCCTGGTACAGCATGACCTGGGGCGGGGTGGACGGGTCGTCGGCGATCGTGTGACGACCGGTGCCGCTGATGAGGGCGAGGTCGCCCGCGGACAGGAGCGCCGGTGCGGCATCGGCCTCGTCGAGGCGGACCGACGCGTGGCCGCCGAGCGTGGCCACGATCGTGAGCGGAGGAGCGTCGGCGAAGGTCAGCGACCACGGTGGCCGCTGGATCAGCTGCCTGATCGTCGCGTTGCCGGCGCGGGCCCGATGCAGCAGATCGCTCAGGACGTCCATGGGGCCCACCGTAGACGATCACAAAGGTATCGCGGACTTTCTCCCATGGACCGTCTTGGCCTCCCTGGAGTTCGCTAGGCACATGACGAACATCCTCATCTTGGGCGGCGGCAACGGGAAGACCGGCCGCCGCATCGCCCAGCGCCTCCGGGCCGCCGGCCAGCCGGTACGCACAGCGTCACGCGCCACCGGTGACATGCGCCTCGACCTGGGCGACCCGGCGACCTGGGCACCCGCGCTCGACGGCGTCACCGCGGCCTACGTCATGGAGCCCAGCCTGCAGACCGGCGCCGAGGGCCGGGAGCGCATCCCCAGGTTCGTGTCCGAAGCGGTCGCCGCGGGTGTACGGCGGCTGGTGCTCCTGACCGCCTCCGGCGTCGACCAGATCGACGATCATCCCCTCGAAGCGGCCGAGCAGGCGGTGCGCGGCTCCGGTGTGAACTGGACCATCCTGCGGCCGGACTGGTTCGCGCAGAACTTCAGCGAAGGTCCCTGGCTGCCAGGGGTCATGGCGGGCACCCTGGCCCTGCCCACCGGCGACGGGCGCGTTCCGTTCATCGACGCCGAGGACATCGCCGCGGTCGCCGCGGCGGCGCTGACGGAAGACCGCCACAATGGCCGGATCTACCAGCTGACCGGCCCGCGGGCGATCGGCTTCGGTGAGGCGGCGGACCTGATCGGCAAGGCAGCCGGGCGCACGGTCCGGTACGTCGACGTCGCGCCCGAAGTCTTCGTCGAGCGTCAGGTCTCCTTCGGCGTTCCGCCCGAGGTCGCGCGGCTGCTCGCCGGCGTCCTGGTCGCCATCCGCGACGGCCGGGGCGCTGAGGTCTCCGACGATGTGGAACGAGCTCTCGGTCGTCGGCCCAGGCCCTTCGAGGACTACGTCACCGAAACCGCCGCGGCCGGCCACTGGAACTGATCGAGCGCCTCACCTGACCCTCGGACGGCGCACAGCGCCATGTGCCGCGCTTCGACCCGGATGATCTCCATCTTCCACACCTTCGAGGAAAGCGGAAGCGTCGACTACATTGCAAATGCAGCATAGTCATTGCAGATAATGCAACATGGAGGGTCGATGCGGGTAGTCACATGGGCGGGGGCGGATCGGCTCGCCCAGGAAGAGCTTCCGGCTCCGGAGATCGCGAGCGGTCAGGTGCTCGTCAGGGTGTCGAGAGTGGGCATCTGCGGGTCCGATCTGGCGATCCTGAGCGGCCAGGAGCTGGCGCGGATGCTGACCCCCGACGCCTGTGAGGGATGACCGGCCGATGAGACCCGCAGACGTGCTCGCGATCGGCGAGACCATGGTGATGGTCACCCCGACCGCCGGCGGCCGCCTCGACGCGGACAGCAGCTTCATCCTGCGCCCCGGCGGCGCGGAGTCCAACGTCGCCGCGCTGCTCGCCCAGCTCGGCCACACCACGGCCTGGGCCGGCGCGGTCGGCCGGGATCCGCTCGGCGACCTCGTGGTCGACTCGCTCCGCGCCCGCGGCGTGGACGTCGGCCTCGTCCACCGCGACGACGAGCGGCCCACCGCCGTGTACTTCAAGGACCCGACCAGCTCGGGCACCGCCGTCTACTACTACCGGCGTGGCTCGGCCGCCTCGGTCATGACCGCCGCCGACGTCGCGGGCTGGGCCGCGTGGCCGGCGAGGGTGACGCACATCTCCGGCATCACCGCGGCGATCTCCCCGCAGTGCCTGGAGCTGACCCGGCACATCGTCTTCGACCGGCCGCTGCGGCCGTCCGTGGTGAGCTTCGATGTCAACCACCGACCGCGCCTGTGGGACGGCGCCGACGCCGCGTCGGTGCTGCTGGAGCTTGCCCGGCGGGCCGACATCGTCTTCGTCGGCCGCGACGAGGCGGCGGCCCTGTGGGGCACCACGGACGCCGAAAGCGTGCGCGCGCTGCTCGACGGGCCCACGTACCTGATCGTCAAGGACGCCGCGATCGAGGCGGTCGGCTTCACCCCGACAGGGGTGCACCGGGCGCCGTCCCTGCCGGTCGAGGTCATCGACGCGGTCGGCGCGGGTGACGCGTTCGCGGCCGGGTGGCTGAGCGGCTTCCTGGACGGCCGCGACGAGGTCACGCGGCTGCGCCTGGGGCACTACGCGGCCTCCCGGGTGCTGATGTCCCCGGCCGACCTGGCCGATCTTCCCCCCGCTGACGAGGTCGTCTCGCTGCTCGCAGAAGCAGGAGGAGGGCACCACCATGTCGCAGACCGTCGCTCGTGCCATTGACATCATCGGGTTCGTCTCCGTACGACATCGCTCGCTCGGTGAGATCGCCGAGCATCTCGGCGTGCACAAGTCGACCGCGCTGCGGCTGCTGCAGACGCTGGAGGAGGGCGGTTTCGTGCGGCGCGTCCCCGGCGGCATGTACGGCATGGGCTTCCAGCTCATCGCGCTCGGCCAGCTGGCCCTCGACCAGGTCGAGGCCCGCTCGCTCGCGCACCCGATCCTGAATGAGCTGAGCGAGCGCTACGGCCACACGGTCCACCTCGGAGAGCTGGCCGGAGACCAGGTCGTGTACGTCGACAAGATCGACGGCCGGGGCAGCGTGGCCATGGGCTCCCGCATCGGGCTGCCCGCCCAGGCGCACACCGCGGCCGTCGCCAAGGTCATCCTCGCCTACCAGGACGACAGGACCCGCGCCCGCGTCCTGGAACACGCCGCCTTCACCCGCTTCACCCCCACGACCATCACCGACGCCGCCGCCTTCGAAGCCGACCTCGCGCTCACCAGGGAGCGGGGCTGGGCCGAGGACGACGGCGAGCACGAGGACTACATCAACTGCGTGGCCCTGCCGCTGTTCGACGCCCGCGGCAAGGTCACCCACGGCATCTCCATCACCGCCCTGCGCGCGGTCGCGCCGCTGGGGCAGCTACGTGCGCACATCGACGACTTCCGCCAAGCGGCCCACGAGATCTCCAAGACTCTGGGCTGGACAGGAGACCAACATGGACGCCGCTGAGTTCTTCGGCAGACACCTCGGCCGCAACCCGGTCCTCGGCATCTTCCGCAACCTCGACCCTGAGGCCACCGTGCGGATGTGCGAGCGCGCCTGGGAGACCGGCATCGAGCTCATCGAGGTGCCCGTGCAGACGGCCGACGCCTACCCGTCGCTGCGCGCGGCGCTGGACGCGGCCAGGGCCAACGGAAAGAGCGTCGGCGCGGGCACGGTGACCACGGCCGAGCAGTTGGCGGCCGTCAGCGAGCTGGGCGTCGCCTTCACGGTCGCGCCAGGGCTGCATCCCGAGGTCGCGACGGAATCGCTGCGGCTCGGACTGCCGCACCTGCCGGGTGTGGCCACCTCCACGGAGATCGCCGCCGCGCTGGCCCGCGGCTTCACGTGGCTGAAGGCGTTCCCCGCGGCGCAGCTCGGCGCCGATTGGATCAAGGCGCAGCTCGCGCCGTTCCCCGGAGTCAGCTTCGTCGCGACGGGGGGCATCGACGCGTCCAATGCCGCCGCTTTCCTGGCGGCCGGATGCCGGGGTGTCGCCCTGGGCTCGGCGCTGAACGACCCGGACGCCCTGGAACGGCTGCGCAAGGTGACGGATGGTTGACCGCCGTACTTCTCCCAGCCTCTAGGGGCTTGACCCATGACCGGATGCGGATGCCGAGTCCTGGGCCGGGCCGCCGGGAGGCGCGGTGGAGCGGCGGACGACCAAGGTCGGCGTGACGGAGAAGTGCACCGCCGCCGTGCGGCCTTCGATGCGTTCCAGCAGCAGTCGTCCCGCCGTCCGGCCCATGACCGCTCCGTCCTGATCGACCGTGGTCAGCGCGATGTTGGGGTGGGCGGCCAGCCGGGTGTTGTCGTAGCCGGCGACGGAGACGTCGCCGGGGACGGAGAGAGCGACCTCATGGAGGGCGGCCAGGACGCCGAGAGCCGCCTCGTCGGAGCCCGCGAAGATCGCGGTGGGGCGTGGCGACCGGCTCAGCAACTCGTAGGCGCCGCGATGGCCGCCCTCCTCGGAATATGAGGTCGCGACCACGGCGATCTCCTCGGCCAGGCCGTGATCGCGCATCACGCGCTCGTAGCTCTCGGCCCTGATGTGCGGCACCTGGTCGGCGGGCTGCCGCTGGTCCTGCTGGAAGGTGATGTGCCCGATGCGCCGGTGGCCGAGTGCGATCAGGTGCTCCATGACGAGCTCGGAGCCGGTCCGGTCGTCATCGACGATCGAGTCGTACGCCGGCGACCGGTCGTGCCTGCCGAGCACCACGGTGGGGATGTCGCGGGCGACCTGCTCCAGCCGGGTGCGCCTGGCGAGCGGGGCGATCATGAGGATGCCGTCCACCTGCCGATCTATCAGGGCGTCGATCGCTCGTTCCTCGGTCTTGTCCTCGGTGCCGCCCTGGATCATGATCGCCTGGTAGCCGGACTCCGCGAGGTGCTCCACCAGGCCGGTCATGATCTCGGCGTAGAACGGGATCCCGATGTGCCGCAGGAGCACGCCGATGGTGTACGCCCGTCCGCGCAGCGCTCGCGCGGCGGCCTGGGGCCGGTAGCCCAGCTCCTCGATGGCCCGCTGGACGCGGTCGCGCATGGCCTCGCTGACCCCGTAGTCGTTGCGGATGACCTTCGAGACCGCCGCCTTGGAGACCCCGGCGTGTTTCGCCACGTCGGAAATGGTCACTCGTCGTCGTCGCTCGGGCGCGACCATGGAGTATCCCTTCTCGCCAAGTCCTGCGGACGTCAGGATGGCCTGGTGCGCGGGGCCAGTGCCGCCTGGATGCGGTCATGGATCCCGGCCGCCTCGGCCGAGAGCGGTGGCCTGCGCATCGTGGGAAGACGGCCGGCGTGTCGCAGCACCAGCATCGCGAACCGCTCGGCCTCGTGTTCCTGCGGCTCGGAGTATGTCGTCCGGCCGAGCACCGAGCGGACCATGGCCGGGTCCAGCGTCGGCAGCAGGATGCGCAGCAGGTCGTCGGGGGCGATCGGCGCCGAAGCGTGCTCGCACAGCATGTGGCCCAGTTCGTGCAGGATGATGTGCTCCTGATGGGAGCGGCTGGTCCGCTGCTCATAGCAGATGTAGTCGACCGTGTCGGTGGCCAGCCACATGCCGCTGGGGCCGTCCGCGGCGGTGTCGACGGGCCTGAGCTCGATGCGGCGCTCCCGGGCCCGGGCCACCTGGTGGGTGAACTCCACGATGTCGAACGGGTGCGTGATCTCGAACCGCTCGACGATCTCTTCCAGGCGTTCGCCGCTCACGAACCTCCTCATGGGCGCACCGGCCACAACACCCACATCATAAGCGCTCGCGATGCTTCAACAGATGTTTAAGCGCATCTGCGCCCTTCGTAGCTTAGATTGATAGGGCGGCGGCTTCGCGGCCTCGTGGCGCACAACTGCCGTTTATCCACCATCCATGCCTCGGCAAACGTAGCTCGTCCCCGTGGGAGGTCAGGCATTGGCAGGCGCGTCATCCGGAACGGCTGTGGAAGCACATGGCGGCGATGTCAGCTTCGGCGTCCTGGGGCCTTGGGAGGTGCGGGTCGGTCAGGGCGCGGTGGCGGTGCCCGTCGGGCAGCTGCGGACGGTCCTCGCGTCGCTGCTGCTATCGGTCGGCCAGTCGGTCTCGACGTCTACACTCGCCGAGCGGCTCTGGCCGGGCGAGGGGCCGGGCTGGCCGCGCGGCGCGGTGCACACCTATGTCACCAGGCTGCGGCGGCTGATCGGGGCGGACCTCATCCAGACCGAGCCGGACGGCTACCAGCTCCAGGTCGAGCCCGACGCGGTGGACCTGCACCGATTCCGCGGCCTCGTGCGCCGCGCCGACGACGCCGGCTCCGCGCAGGAGGAGATGGCCCTGTTACGCGAGTCGCTGCGGTTGTGGCGCGGTCAGCCCTTCGGCAACGCCAGCGGGCCCTGGCTGGAACACGAGGTGATACCACTCCTGACCGAGGAGTGGTTCGGCGCCACCGAACGCCGGATCGACCTGGAGCTGGCCAGCGAGCCGCCGGGGCGCCTCATCGCCGAGCTGACGGAGCTGACCAAGCGTTACCCGACCCGCGAGCCGCTGTGGACGCGCCTGATCACCGTGCTGCACCGCAGCGGCAGGCGGGCGGAGGCGTTGAGCGCCTACCAGCGCGTACGCACGGTGCTGCGCGAGGAGCTCGGCCTGGACCCGAGCGAAGAACTGGTCCAGCTGCACCAGACGGTGCTCCTGGGCGACACCGACGACCACCCGGTCGGCACGGCCGTCCGGCGAAGGACGCCGAGCCCCCGGCAGCTGCCCCACGGCATCGCCCGCTTCACCGGCCGGGAGGAGGAACTGGCGGCACTGGACCGGCTGCCCTCAGGCGTGGCGGCATCGGGCCGGAGCGGGGGAGGCGCGAACGCCCCGATCATCGTGACCATCGACGGCGCTCCGGGGACCGGCAAGACGACGCTGGCCGCGCACTGGGCCCACCGGGTCGCCCATGACTACCCCGACGCCCAGCTCTACCTCAACCTGCGCGGCTACGGGCCGAGCGAGCCGATGACCCCGGCCGCCGCGGCGGAGAGCCTGCTGCGCGGTCTCGGCGTGGAGAGTGACGCCATCCCCGTCGACGTGGACGAGCGGTGCGCGTTACTGCGTACCATCCTCGCCGACCGGCACGCGCTCATCCTGCTGGACAACGCCCGCAACGCCGACCAGGTGCGCCCGCTCCTGCCGGGCGCCAGCGGCCTGGTCATCGTGACCAGCCGCGACCAGCTACGGTCTTTGTCGATCCGGGACGGCGCGCACCGCGTCACGCTGGGCGCGATGCCGGAATCCCAGGCCGTCGAGCTGCTGGCGGCGGCCGTCGGCCCCTCGCGGGTCGCCCGGGAGCCCGCGGCGGCCTCCCGGCTGGTCGAGCTGTGTGACCATCTGCCCCTCGCGCTGGCCATCATCGCCGAACGCGCGCAGCGCGCCGCCACGCTCGCCGAGGTCGTCGACGGGCTGGCGGACGAGAAGGCCCGCCTCGACAACCTGGGAACCGGCGAGAACGATCCGAACATCGACCTGCGCGCCGTTCTGTCCTGGTCCTACGGAGCGCTCAGCCCGGCGGCGGCCGCCACGTTTCAGGCGCTGGGCCTGCACCCCGCCAGCGACATCGCGCTGGAGACGGTCGAGGCGCTGGTCGACCTTCCGCCCGCCGAGGTCAAGCGGGGCCTGGACCAGCTCGTGGCGGCCCATCTGGTCGAACAGCGCCGCCCCTGCCGCTACCAGCTGCATGACCTGATCCGGCTGTACGCCGTCGATCAGGCGCGGTTGCACATGCCGCCCGGCGAGCGGCAGGCCGCCGTACGGCGATTCCTCGATCACTACCTCTTCGCCGCCGTGAGCGCCGACCGGCACCTGGTGCCGTACCGCCGCCGCGACTTCCTCGCGCCGCTGCGGCCGCGCCGGCGCCCGCTCGCGTTCGCCGACGCCGACGAGGCGATGGCCTGGCTGGAGCTGGAGTACGACTCCCTCCGGGCGGTGATGTCGTGGGCGGCCACGAACGGGTGGGCGCACTACTCATGGCGTACGACCATGGCCATGACCAGCTTCTACGACGCGCGCATCCCGTGGTCCGACGGCCTGGACAGCCTGAAGTCGGCGGTACGCGCGGCTCGGGCCGCGAGCGAGCCGATCGGCGAGGCCTACACCCTCAACTCCGTGGGCTGCATCTACTCCGACAGGGGTGACGTCGATCTGGCCGAGCGGCATTTCCGCGAGGCGCTCATTCATTTCAAGCGGAGCAAGAGCCCGTACGGCGAGGCCATGGCGCTGTGCAATCTCGGCATGACATATGGCGAGGCCGGAGAATACGAAAAGGCCCAGCGGCATTTGATGCGCGCGCTGGATCTGCACGTGCGCAACGAATATCCCCGTGGCATCGCCCTGGCCCTGGACAACATCGGAATCGCGCAGACCGTGGCGGGCCATTACCGATGCGCGGTCAAGGCGTTCAAGCAGGCGCACCGGATCAACCTGCGGCTCAGGGAGTACACCTCCGACGCGATGTGCCTGCGCCACCTGGGCCGCGCCTACGTCATGACGGGCGACACCCGCGAGGCCGTCCACGCCTTCCGTCAGTCCATCGACCTGTTCCGCCGTACGAGGAACCAGCGCTGGGAGGCGATCACCCTCGCCGATCTCGGCCACGCGCTCAACGGGGCCGGCCACGACGTGCTGGCCCGCGGCATCCTGCGGACGGCGCTCGATCTGATGACCGGGCTGGCCGACCCGCGAGCCCACGACATCGAGGCCGTTCTCGCGTCCACCGGGTGAGAGCGGCCCTTTCCAAGGAGCGTTTCAGCGCGCCGACAGGTCGGTGACAGGTCGGCGAAAGGCGGTTCTCCGTGCGTCGGGATTAGCCTTCTGTCGGAAGCCATTAGCCGCATGTTTTCCTGGCGGATTATTCGCGGCTATGGGTACTGCGATTTTCTCCCGAGAAAGGCTGAAAAGAGAATGAGCGTTTCCCAGAAGCTCGACTTCGACCTCAAGAACCTGCCGATGGACGTTTTCGACCTCGCCGACAGCGGCCTCGCCATCGAGTCGCTGACCGCGGGCCACGGGATGGCGGAGAACGGCGCGTCCGTGCTCTGCCCGAGCGTCTGCAGCACCTCGACGTCGTCGACGAGCTCGAGCAGCAGCTGATTCCCGGCCGGGCCGTCGGCGTGGCGCGGGCGGCCCGGCTCTGGCGCTTCCGGAGGAAATGGTGATCTTAACGAGCGGCGCCCACGTGGAGTCGTCTGTCGTGGTGCGGGTCGCGGGTGTGCCGGTGGCGGCGTTGTCGCGACTGCGCCTGGACAGCGCGTACGGCCGGGCGGAAGAGCTGGCCCGGCAGGCGGCCACGTTACGGCGCGACGGCGAGGCGTTGGCGGAGGCACTGTATCCCCTGATCGGAGCGCTGGATCCCGGCACGGCCAAGCCGGCTCTGGTCGGCCTGCGCCGGGCGCTGCACCAGCGACGACTGCCCCGCGACACCGAATGGAACGCGCGTGTCGCCGCGCTCGTCCCCACCGACATCGGCGACGCGATCGAATCCTGGATCGTCACCAGGCACCGCCTGGATGAGGGGCGACGCGCGCTCGACGACGTGTTCGCCGCCGAACTGCGGGAGAAGGAGCTCGTCCTGCGTGACGTGGCCGGTCATCCGGGCTTCCGCCGGGCACTGTCCCAGGCCAGCCCGGCCCTGTTCGGCGAGCTGGCCAAGTGGCTGGCGGACCCGCGGCGGCGACCGCGCAGGCAGTCCATGGCCCGCCTGGCGAAGTACCTGGCGAGAGCGGCCGCCAAGACGAGCCCGTACGGCACCTTCATGGCCAGTGGCACGGGGACGTGGGCGGACGGTGAGTCACCCGTACGGTTCACCCCCGCCGAGGTCCATGGAGTGCTCGAGATCCACACCTTCCTCCTCCAGCGGATCGGCGAGACGCTCACCCGCGATCCCCGCCTGGCCCGGCACCTGGCCCTGCGGGTCAACCCGAGCGCGACCTTCCGGGACGGAACCGTCAGCTTCATCGGGCGCTCCGCCGAGGAACCCATCGTGACCCTGCCGGCCACCGCCGCGGTCGAGGCATGCCTGAACCTGGCGGCGCGCCGCCCGGGATCCACGCTGGCCGAGCTCCGCTCCCGCCTGGCGGGCGGCGCCGCCGACGAGTCCCCGGTCGAGGCGTTCCTCCAGGCGTTGGTGCGGGCCGGGCTCCTGGAGGAGCAGCACCCCGTCGCCGACCAGTCGGCCGATCCGCTGGGCGACCTGGCCGAGTGGGTCGCCGACCATGGGGGAGCCGAGTTCGCGGACGTCGTCCAGGCGTTGCGGCGGGTACGCCGGCAGGCGCGGCTGCCCGTGGTCGTGGACGACGTCGAGGGGCACTGGAAGCGGCAGCACGAACTGGAAGCCGCGCTCACCGACCTGGCGGAACCGCTCGGCTTCGAGCCGGCCGCGCTCGACGGGCAGGGCCGGCACACCTTCCGCGAGAACGCCGTCTTCACGGGTTCGGTGGCGGAGGCCGGGTCGGCGGCATGGCGTCCGGCTCTGGAGGATCTGGACGTGGTACGGCGCTGGCTGGGCGCCTTCGACCTGACGCTGCCGTTCCGGATCGCCCTCGGCGCCTACTTTTCCGAGCGCTTCGGCCCGGATGCCCACGTGCCCCTCCTCGTCCTGCACCGAGCGCTCCAGGAGGTGCTCACCCAGGACGGCGAGTCCGCCGAGCCGAGCGACGCGGCGCGCGAGGTCGCCCGGCTGATGGGCCCGTCCATGGGGGCGGGCGGCGCGCTGTCCGAGAGCCCGCTCCCGCGGCTGCGGGAGCTGGCCGCGATCCAGCGGGAGGCCCGTCAGGCGGTGCTCGCCCAGCCGGAGCGGGACGGTGTCGTGAGCGTCCCCGCGGAGCTGATCAGGAAACTGGCGGACGACTGGCCGTCATGGGTGGTCCCGCCGCGCTCCCTCGCCTGCTATGTGCAGGTCGTCCCCGGCCACGGCGGGATCGGCTTGGTGCTCAACGCCGCGCACACCGGTTACGGCCGTGGACGGAGCCGGGTGCTGGCCCTGATGGCGGAGGCCACGGGCGAGAGCCGGGCCACGGAGCACCGGCCGAGTGGCCGGGTGCTCGCCGAACTGGGCGGAGTGGCCGCCTCGGCGTTGAACAGACGCGTGCCGCACGTGGCGTACGAGATCGACTATCCGTTCGCGGTCAGCAGCCGTCCCGCGGAGGAGCGCATCCCGCTGGGAGACCTCGGGGTGGTCCTCGATCCGCGCAATGGCCTGCTCAAGGTGGTCTCGGAGCGGCTGGGCGCCGATCTGTCCGCACTGCATCTGGGCATGATGTCCGACCTGCTGCTCCCACCGGCGGCTCGCCTGCTGATCCAGGTCTCGGGAGAGACGCACTACGTACATCCCAGCATTCCGCTGCTGGCGGATCCGGCCGATCTGGACCTTCCCTCGTCGTTGGTGGCCTATCCCCGCGTGGAGATCGGCGGCGTGGTGATCCAGCGCGCCCGCTGGATCGTGCCGAAGGAGACGCTTCCGGAACGGGCCAAGGGCGAGACCGACGCCGCCTATCTGCTGCGCCTGGCGTCCTGGCTGCACGAGCACGACATCCCGGTGCGATCCTTCGTCCGCTTCGCCCGCCCGGACGGGGGCGCGGGCGAGGGGACGGGGGACTGGACGCAGTGGATTTTCGACAAGTCCCGCAAGCCCGTCTACGTCGACTTCGCCAACTGGTTCCTGGTCACGGCCTTCGAGAAGATGCTGGCGAGTTCGGGGCCGATGGTGATCTTCGACGAGGTGCTGCCCGACTTCGAGGACGCGCTGGGGCCGGACCCCGATGACCCCAGCGTCACCGAATTTCTCATCGAGATCTCTGACCAGGACGGCCGGCATGCATGAATCGGACTGGGTGAGCGCCCACGTCTTCTATCACGAGAACCTGGACCCGCTGCTGACGAACGCGGCCGGTCCGCTGATCGCCGAGCTGGCCGGGAGCGGGCTCGCGGAGGCCACGTTCTTCCTGAGGTACTGGGACGGGGGACCGCATCTGCGCTTCCGTGCGCTGCCTGCCGACCCCGCGCACCGGGCCGAGGTGGAACGGGTCATCGCGGAGCGGTTCGAGAAGTATCTCGCCGAGAATCCGGCGGGTCGCTCCATGAGTCAGCGGGACTATGCCGGCATAGGCGAAGCCCTGGCGCAGTGGGAGAGACTTCCCGGCCATACCGAGCGGCTCTTCCCGAACAATTCCGTGGCGTTCATCCCGTACCGGCGTGAGCACGACCGCTACGGCACCGGGGCCTCGATGGAGGCGGTGGAGCGGCACTTCGCGGAGTCCAGCCGCATCGCCCTCGGCCTGCTGCGCGACGGCCTGCGGCCGGCGGACCGCACCACGGCGGGAGCCGCGATGATCCTGCTCACCTGGTTCTGCGGTGAGCGGGATGTGGTCCGGCTGGCGCCGTGGGTCAGCGTCGACCAGGACCGGCGCGGCGACATGACCGCCGATCTCGTGCAACCGACCGCGCAACCGACGGGGCGTCAGCGTGATCGCGTCATCGGCCTCGCTCGCCGGATGAGAGGGCTCGCCACGCACCTGGAGCACGTCTCCGGGCCGGGCTCCCTGGCGGAGTGGGCCCGATCGGTGTCCACGCTCCGTGACGCGCTGGCCGCCGAGGCCGCCGCCGGCCGGTTCGAGCCGCCGCCCCGAGGCTGGGAGGGGGAGGGCGCGGTCAAGACGCGGCAGGTCCTCACCGTTCTCGACATCTGCGCCCACCTGGTCTGCAACCGGCTGGGCGTGACCGTACAGGAAGAGGGGGCCGTCCGGCTGCTGTGCGCGGACGCGGTGGCCGTGCTCGCGGGGGAGGGGAGATAGTCCGTGCGCTGGAACAGCATTCACGTCCGCTACTACGACCACGACAAGGATCCGTTGATCCTGCACGGAGTACGCCCGCTCTTCCGTGAGCTGGCCGGGCAGGTGGCGGGGCTCTCCTACACCCGGCACTGGCGGCAGGGACCGCACCTGCGGCTCAATTTCCGCACCGACCACGACACCTTCACGCACGTGGTGCGGCCGGCCGCGGAAAAGATCATCGGCGACTGCCTGGCCGAGCACCCTTCATCGCTGCCGCTCGACCCCCAGCAGGAGCTCTCCTCACATCAGCGGCTGGCCGAGCTGGAACGGGACTCCGGCCCCCTGACGCCGTGGTTTCCCGACAACACCCTCCGCGTCGCCGAGTACGACGACCGGACAGAGGTGCTGGGCGGGACGCACATGGCCGACCTCGTGGCGGACTTCTACGCCGACACCACCGACCTCGCCTTCGCGATGACCGAGGCCGGGGGCGGCGCGCGACGGCGGCAACTGGCGTTCAAGCTGATGGTGGCGACGGCGCACCGCCTGTCGGGCACCGACATCTCCCAGGGATACTTCACCTTCAGGTCCCACGCCGAGGCGTTCCTGTCGACCTTTCCCGAAGCGCGCGGGATGAGGCCGATGTGGGACGGCTACTACGGCGAACACCGCCTGACCCTCCTCGCCCAGCTGCGGGCGGTGCTCGGCGGCGACGACGTGGACGCCGCGCTGCTGGCGGACTGGGAGGCCGCGCTCGTCCCGTATCAACGGCGAGGGGCGCGGCTCCTCGAACAGGGCGCGTTCGTCGTGCCGACCGTCAGCGCCGAGCAGGAGTCGAAGCTGGCCGAGTCGAGTCCCTTTCATCGGGCGGGTTACGCCGACCCGGTGTGGGCGGAGATCCGGGACGCACCCGAGTTCCTTTTGTACAGGCTGATGCTCAACCTCACGTATCTGCACATGACCCGGCTCGGCCTCGTGCCGGTCGAGCGCTTTCTTCTGTGTCATCTGCTCGCCAACACCGTGGAGGCGTACCTGGAAGGAAATGGATCATGAGCGGCGAGGCTCCGGCGTACGAGGAACATCTGCGGCTGCGGCCGGGGGTCTACAGCGCGACGGGCGCGAACGGCGAGCTGCACCTGTTCCGTCATGATCTGTGGCGGAGGGTGGCGTCGTTCGGGCCGGTGGGCGCGGGCGGTCGGGCCGTACTGCGTCGCCTGGCCGAGGGGCCGTGCCCGCCGTCGGAGCTGACGGAGATCGGCGCGACCGACCCGGAATTCCTCGGGGCCCTGCGGAGCGGGGGATGGGTGACGACCACGCTGAGCCATCTCGGCAGGCAGCTGTACACGGTGCAGCCCGTCCGAGCGCCCGACCCCGGCGTGGAGCAGGACATCGACCACGAGGTGAAGCTGTCCGGTTTCGCGGTGTTCCGGCGTGAGGGGGAGGACATCCTCGCCGAGGCGCCGACCTCGTGGGCGCAGGTGCTGATCCATGACCCGGAAGTCGCGGCCATGCTCACGGAGATGGCGCGGCCACTCTCGGCCGCCACGTTGAAGGGCCCGCTGCCCGAAGAGCTGATCGCCAGGCTGCTGCGGGACCTGTGCTGGACCGGCATCGCGATCCCCGCCGGGAGCGACGCGGAGTCCGAGTGGCGACTGCGCCAGTGGCGACCGCACGACCTGTGGTTCCACTCGCGCAGCCGCAACGGGAACGGCGGCTACTTCGACGCCGGATTCGGCCGGACGAAATGGGGACAAGGACAGTTCCCGCCGCTCCCCGCGCGCCGGGAACCCTATCCGGGTGCCGCGATCGACCTGCGGGTACCGGACCTGGACGAGATCCGCGTACGCGACCTCGGGCTGACCGACGCCATCGAGGAGCGCCGCTCGATCCGCGAGCACGACGACGAGCACCCGATCACGGTCGATCAGCTCGCGGAGCTGCTCTACCGATGTGCCCGGGTACGCCGGGTCAACGTGTGGGAGGGCGTGGAGTACGTCGACACGCCCCGTCCCGCCGGTGGCGGGGTCGACGAGCTGGAGTTGTACCCGGTCGTCCGGAATGTCGCGGGCCTGGCGCCGGGCATGTACCACTACGACGCGCACGAGCACCGGCTGCGCCTCGTCAGCGACCCCGGCCCGGCGGTCGGGCGGCTGCTCTCGACCGCGAGCCGGGCGGCGGCCACCACCACGTGGCCCCAGGTCCTGATCGTGGTGTCGGCCAGGTTCGGGCGGGTGATGTGGACGTACGAGGAGATGCCGTACGCCCTGATTCTCAAGCATGTCGGGGTGCTCTTCCAGACCATGTACCTGGTCGCGACCGCGATGGGGCTGGCCGCCTCCGGGCTTGGCGGAGGTGACGCGCCGGCCTTCAACGAGGCCACGGGAGCCGATCCGGCGGTCGAGGCCAGCGTGGGCGAGTTCATGCTCGGGAGCCGGCCGAGCCCGGCCGCCGACGAGGAACAGGAGTAAACGAACGTGGGCCTACTGCTACGCCCGGATGCGTTCCATGCCCCGGATTCGGCGGGGATGTACCTGCTCACGTATCGGGGATCCAGCCATCTGAAAGGCCGATCCGTCGGTCCGCTGCTCGACCTGCTGAAGCCCTACCTCGACGGGCGGCACACGCTGGCCGAGCTGACGGAGGAGCTGCCGCCCGAGCGCCGGGCCGCCGTGGAGAGCCTGCTCACTGCGTTGGTAGAGCGGGATGTCGTGAGAGAGGTCGGCGCGCTGCCGGAGCGGGACGTGGTGAGAGACGTCGGCGCTGTGGGTCCGGAGGCCGCCCTGGAATATCCGGAATATCGCCATGAGGTGGCTTTCATCGGGCATTTCCGAGACTCGCCTATAAGTATATTTCGGGCATATCGGGATAAAGTGGTGCTCGTTCTGGGGGCGGGGGACATGGTGCCGTGGGTGGCGCGTGCCGCCGTACGGACGGGATCGCGCCTGGTGAAAATGGCGAGCCTGGAGCACTTGGCCGTCGAATGGGTCGAGCGCGGGCGGCGTACCCCTGACCAGACGGTCGAGCGGCACTTCCTCGCCGACTTCAGCGAGGAGGGGTTGCTGCCCCTGCTCGACAGCGCGGACCTCGTTCTGCACGTCTCCGGCGACGCGGCGCATGAACGGCTGCTCGACCGGCTCTGCGCGGAGCGGGGGATCCCCCTGGCGCAGGCGGTCGTGCTGGATGCTGAGGTCTGGCTCGGCCCCGAGGACCTTGGCACGCGGTCGGCGGCGAACTGGACGGCGGGCCGCCGCCGGGTGGCCGCCCGGCCCGCGCCACGCCCGCCCATCGCCGCCACCGAGCCGGGGGCCGCCGCCGGGGCTGTCGACGAGACGCGGGCCGCCGCCATCGCCGCCGCCTTGGTCCAAATGGCCTTTCGGACCGCCACCGGGTTGCTGGACGACCGCCGTGCCCGGCTGACCAGGATCGACCTTTCCACGCTGCGCCGGACGTCACATGCCTTCGTCCCGCACCCCTACGCCCGGTCGGCCGAACCCGCGCTTCCCGGGTCCGCGCTCTCCGGATCTGCGCTCTCCGAACCCGCGCTCTCCGGATCTGCGCTCTCCGGATCTGCGCTCTCCGGATCTGCTGACCCGGCCCGCGACGGTGCGGTTCTCGGTCGGGAGGCGTTCTCCCGGCGGGCGGTGGTGTGTGCCGACGATCTCCTGGGTGTGTTCGGGGAGCCGACCGAACGCGATTACGCGCAGATTCCCCTGCACGTCAGCGAGGTGGAGGTGCCCGACCCGGTCGGGCTGCTCGGTGGCGCTGTCTCAAGGGTCGTCGGCACGGGTCTCGACTTCGAGTCCGCGCGCCACCAGGCCGCCCTGAAGGCGTTCGCCGTCTACGCCTCGCTGATGGTGGATCCGCGCCGGCTGCTCTCGGCGGACGGCCGCACTCCGCTGGCCGCGCCGGAGTCCGACCCCGATGTCCTGCTCGCGGACCTGCGGGCCGGCAGGATCAGCGGGTTCGTCCTCGGCCACCGGCTCGCCGACGGCGGGACGCTAGTCGTCGCCGCCGACGTCGCCTTCCCCGTGCTGTCCGGCACGAGCCTGGCCGACGGCCGGGCGCCGAGCCGGACTGTGGGAGTCACTGGGGGCATAGCCGGGGGAGTCCCTGTGGGAGTCACTGGGGGGATTGCCGCGGGAACCACTGTGGGAGTCACTGCGGGCATTGCCGCAGGAATCACTGCTGGAACCACTGCGGGCATCGCCGCCGGATACAGCTGGCAGGAGGCCGTCGACGTCGCGCTGGCCGAGCAGGCGGGACGGCTGGCGCTCGCCGATCTGGAGCACCGGACGACGCCGTTGCCCCGGTTCGACCTGGACAGCGGGTGGCTTCCACCGCGCGGCGAACGGTACAGGTCCATGATCCAGGCCACGGGCGAGGCGGTCACCTGCTACGACCTCACCGGGCCGGCGGAGATTCCGGCCGCCATGAGTTACCTGGGTGACATACCTGTCGGATACGCCGGTGGCTTGTCGGCGGCCGAAGCCGTGACCGGCGCGCTCGAACAGGCCCTCCTCCATTACCAGGCGCGGCAGAACGCCCAGCCCGTCTACGCACCACCCGCGCCGCCGGGCATACCGCCCGAGCTGCGCGGTTCGGCGATCCGTCGCCTGCCCGACGCCTCCCGTACCGACTCGGCGAGTCTGGTGTCCGCGCTGGTCAGACGCGGTCTCTCGCCGGTGGCGGTGCCCCTCGACCACGATCGTGAGGTTCATTCGATCATGCCGTACACCGTCCACGTGGTGCTGACCCATGCATGAGATCGCCGTCCTCGGTGAAGGGCTGCTCGCGGAGAGCATCGTCGCGGCGCTGTCCGGCGGCGGATCCTCCGTCTCGCCCCTCGTGACCTCCGGTGCGGTCGCGGCCGTCGTGGCCCATGACCGCTGGGACCTGTCCGGCTACGCCGAGGTCAGAGCCGCCGCCGCGGAGGCGGGCGTGCCCTGGTTGCCGGTACGTGCTGAATTAGGGCGAATCGTCCTCGGCCCTCTGGAGGAGGACGGGCTGCCCGGCTGCGTGGACTGCGGCGAGTTCCGGCGGCGACTGGCCCATCTCCAGCCAGACGGGCACGAGACGGTGTGGCGAGAGCAGGGGGCCACCCTGTCCGCGCTGCCGTCGGCCTGGCTCACCGGACTCGCGGCCGACCTCGCCGCCACCTTGGTCACCGAGGAGATCGCCCGGCTGGTCAACCGGGAAGCCGTGGTCACCGCGCGCACGAGAAACCGGGAGACCGCGCGCACGAGGTCCGCCTTCGTCTACCTGGATCTGGAGACGCTGGCCGTCGAGCCGCACCCGTTCCTGCCCGACCCGCTCTGCGGCACCTGCGGGACGCTGCCGCCCGACGACCGGTCGCGGGCGAACATCTCCCTCCGGTCCCGCCCCAAACCGGCCCCGGACGTCTACCGGCTCCGCTCGATGACCGGTGAGGTGGACACGCTCAAAGCCAGGTACGTCGACGGCGAGAGCGGTCTCATCCGATCCGTGCTCAAGAGCACCGAAGGCGGCATCGTGGTCGCCGCGGCGCCCATGGGCCTGCGCCAGGGCTCCACCGAGTACGGCTTCGGCCGTACCCGTAACTACCAGGGCAGTCAGGTCACCGCCATGCTGGAGACGCTGGAACGGCACGGCGGCATGGAGCCAGGGGGAAAGCGCACCACGGTGTCGGCCAGTTACGCCGAAGTCCGCCACGACGCGATCGACCCCCGGACGCTCGGCCTCTATCCGGCGGAGCGGCATCGGCTCCCCGGTTTCCCGTACCGTCCGTTCGACGAGGAGCAGGTGTGCCGCTGGGTATGGGGGTACTCCTTCGCCCGCAGCGCTCCCGTGCTGGTCCCCGAGACCTACGCCTACTACCGGGCCCGCCACCATGACGCCGATCGCCCGCCGTTCGTCCAGGAGGTCTCCAACGGCTGCGCCCTGGGCGGCAGCCTGGAGGAGGCCGTCTTCCACGGGATCCTCGAAGTGGCCGAGCGCGACGCCTTCATGATGACGTGGTACGCGCGCATGCCGGTCCCGCGGATCGACGTGACCTCCGCCCGCGACTCGATGATCCCGCTGATCATCGAAGCCATCGAGGCCGAGAGCGGCTACCAGGTGATGCTCTTCGACACCACCCTCGAACAGGGCATCCCCTGCGTCTGGGCGATGGCCGTCGACCCCGGCGACGACGAGAAACGCCCGAAGGCGGCCTGCTCGGCGGGCGCTCACCCGGTCCCGGAACGCGCGATCGAGAACGCGCTCAACGAGCTCGGCCCGCTCCTCGCCGACCTCATCAAGCGCTATCCCGACCACATGGACGAGGCCGGCCGGATGGTGGACGACTCGTCGCTGGTGAAGGAGATGGAGGACCATCGCCTGTTGTACGGCGACCACCGGACGTACGACCGGCTGCGCTTCCTGACCGAGACGCCACGGCGGCGGCACATCGACGACCTTCCGTCGCCGGCGCGACTCCGCAACGCCGATCTCCGGGACGATCTGATCGAGCTGGTCGACCGCTACCTGGTCACCGGTGCGGACGTCATCGTGGTGGATCAGACGACCCCCGAGCACGAGGTGTCCGACCTGGCCTGCGTGAAGGTCGTCATCCCCGGCACCCTGCCGGTCACCTTCGGCCACGACTACCGGCGGGTCGACGGTCTGCCGAGGTTGTACGAGGTGCCGTACCGGCTCGGCTACCGGGATCGGCCCCTGGAGCCGCAGGACGTCAACCCGTACCCGCACGCGTTCCCGTAGAAGGGCCGGCCATGTTCGTATCGATCGTCGCCTGGGATCTCAGCAGGTCCACGGAGACCGTGGAGAGCCTGCGCGACTACCTGCGGGACTACGCCGTCGACGCCTACGCCACGCTCGAGGGGATGCGGCTGAAGGCGTGGTTCTCCAATCCCGCCCGCCAGACCTGGGGGGCGGTCTACCTCTGGGACTCCGCCGAGGCCATGGACGGGCCCGCCCGGGTGAGCCGCGTCATCGAGCTCATCGGCTATCCGCCCACGTCGGTGAGCGTCTTCCAGCTCGAAGCCATCGCGGAGGGCATCAGTGTGTACGAGAGCCTCGCAGGGCTCGGCGCCGCGCTGGAAGGAGACCACTTGACCGCAGGCTGAGCGGGTCTGCCTGCCGTTCGTCGGCCCTGACTGCCGCCGCCAACCGGATCAGCCAGTCGAGTTCGGCGTCAGGGTCGGCCGGGCTGTTGCCGGGGATCGCCGGTCCGGGCGGGTCCGGCCGCTCGCCGAGCCTGCTGCGGCGCAGGGCGGAGGTGATCAGCGCGGCCTCGACGGCGATCGCGCGCGCGTCATCGGACAGGCCGGTGGCCCCCGCCCCTCGCGTTTCGGCGACGCGTGGGTCGAAATAGGGGAGGAGCAGCAGGCGGCCGTCCCAAATTTCCACGATCCGCCGGTACAGGGCCTGCTCCGGTTCCCGGAAATCGACGTGCCGGGTCCCCGGCGGATCGAGGGCGATGGCCGGGAATTCGTCGTACAGCACTTTCCAGAGCGGGAAGAGCTTGCGATAGGAGCGGTCGAGCGACCACCAGCGCGCGAGATGGTCCAGGCCCAGTCGCGGGCCCGTGACGGGCAGCAGGATGCCGGCCACGACGAACAGGATCGCGAGGCGGAACACATCCCCGATCAGGTTGCCGTACAGCCACGGCACGGCCCATCCGAGAAGGTGGGCGGACATGGCGGCGAACCGCAGCCCGGCGTAGGCGATGGTGCAGGCGAGACCGAGCAACAGCAGTCGCAGGCCGTTGCGGAGGGAGAAGCCTCTCGCGGCGCTCGCGCGGTAGTGCGTGGCGCGCGCGATCTCGGTGACGGTCAACGCCAGATAGGCGACATAGACGTAGGCGGCGGCCGAGATCACCGGGACCTGCACGGCCAACACCTGACTGGCCAGAGCCTCCGCGTAGTTCGACGGGGTCGTCGCGTGCAGAACGCCGATCAGTGCCAGGACGCCGGTCAGCTGCCGCAGACGTAGCCGGGCGCTCCGCATGGCCTGCTCCGCCGGATAGACCATGTGGAGGAACGCGCATTGCCCGGATGTCGCGGCGATCAAGGTCAGGCAGTTGGAAAGGGTGCCCGCGGTGTTGAGCGCCGTGTGGCCGTCGATGACCTCGTGGACGGTCTGGTCCTGCAAGCAGATCGACACCGAGAGCGCCAGCAGCGCGGCACACAGCCAACGCGTCGACCGGCAGCCGGGTTTGGCGCGGAGGTGGAACAGCTTGATGCCCACCGCGATCCAGCCGGCGACGGCCAGGCCGATCAAGATAGGCGCGCCATGGCCGGCGGCGGACGTCGAAGATCGGCCGCCAAGAGATCATTCATCGGAGGGATTCTCCAGCTTCCAGAGCTGATTGACCATTTCGGTGATGGCGGCGCGGCTGCCCTGGGTCAGCTCGGCGCTGCGCAGGGCGATGTGCGTGACACCCGCCTTCCGCATGCCGGCCAGCAGCTCCAGATCCTTGTCGATCTTGGCGGTCTCCGCGTCGTCCAGGAAGTAGGCGACCGGCACCCCGAAGAACGTGGCCAGCGCCGTCAGGTGCATGATCGTGGGATTGACCCGCCGGCCCGTGCGCAACTGCCAGATGTAGGTGTGCGAGATCTGTACGTCCTGGCCCTTGCTGATGGCCTCCGCGACCGCGACGTTGCTGTATTCGGCCTCACCTTGGCGCCGGACCGTCTGGAACAACCGGTTCAGCTTGTCGGCCAGCGTCCGGGGAGTCTCATCAACGCTCATCGGAGTGCCGATCCTTAACAGCCAGAATTTAGCGACTTTGTCGTCATCCTACACAGAGGTTGACGGGCGGGTCCTGGCAAGATAGCGGCATGGAACGTGTGCTTGGAATCGGCGGATATTTCCTGCGGGCCGCCGATCCGATGGCCTTGGGCGCGTGGTATCGCGATTGTCTGGGCTTGGAGGCCGATGAGAACGGCCTGTGGCGTCAGCAGACCGGGGAAACGGTGTTCGCGACTTTCGAGTCCGAGACCGAATACTTCGGCTCCCGCGCCCAGCAGACGATGCTCAATTTCCGGGTCCGCGACCTGGACGCGATGCTCGCGCAACTGCGCGACAAGGGCGCGGACGTGGCCAAGGAGACTCAGGACATGGAGGGTGTCGGCCGGTTCGGCTGGGTCACCGATCCTGAGGGCAATCGGATCGAGCTGTGGCAGCCCAGCTGACAGCGCCTCACGCAGGGGGAATGAGCTCGTAGTTCGGGATCGTGGGTCTCACCCGCTGATACTCCTGCTCCCCCGAAGCCGCCGCGGCGGCTTCGGGGATCTCCACGCGGCCGAGGTACGGCCCCTGCAGGCAGTGGTCGCACCAGAAGTGGGCGTCACCGATGAGCAGGTGGGGGATCCGGAGCCGATACACCAGGCGGAGGCAGGCACGTCCACAGTTCGGGCAACGCCTGGTGATCGGTCCGGGCAGCTCGTCCCGTGCCTGCTCATAAGCGTGCAGCCAGCTCTCCCATCGGAGCGCCTCGTCATGAGTGTTCGACACTGGGGCCACCTCGGTGCTCGAGCCGTTTCGCCTATGGTCCCTTACTGGTTACGTGGATGGTTGTCCCACCAGTCGTCCTCGAAGGCATAGGCCCGGTCCTCCCATGGTCGCGCCTCTTCCAGCGTCTTCGGGAAGACGCCGCCCCCGCGTATGTCCTCCACGTGGAACCGCTCGTGGGCGAGGGTGCGGGCCAGCAGTTCCTCGCTGCGGAAAGCGGCTCGCCGCAGCAGGACCATCTGGTTGGGGAAGGTCACGCCGGCCAGCCCGTCCTTCACCTTGTCGATCCTGATGGTCAGGTCGTCGATCCGGATGTCCCAGTCCTGGGCCACCCGCCGGACCGTGTCCATGTTCATCGGGAGCCTCTCGCTCCACTTCGGCCGATCGCCGGGGCGGCGGGCCAGCGTCAGGAAGTCGTCGCCGAAGCCGGCGCCTTCGCTCCCCAGGGCCGCCGCCGTCTCCTCGGAGGAGGAGCAGGCGGCGCCGGCGCCCGTCACACCACGGCAGGGGGCCAGCTGCACCGTCGGGTCCGGCGGGACGCCCGGGCCCGGATCGACGCGGCAGTCCTGCATCGCGTCCGCGCCGAACACCCCCGAGCACTGGCCGACGACGTGCGGGGCTGGGTCGAGGCCGCCGTTGGGCTGCCCGTCGCCGGCCCTGGCCTCGATCGGCGTGAAGGCCACGCCGACCTTGTCCAGGATCTTGTCGATGGCGTTGTCGACCCGGTGGTTGAGCCCCTTGTCGAGCGCGTCGGCGAGCGAGGTGCCCGCCGGGCCGGGCAGCCGGTCGTGGTCGATGGGGCCGGGCCTGGTCGCGCGCGTCTTCGCCGCGATGTCGGCCAGCTCCTGGGGCGTGGGCGGCGGAGGCGGCGGCGGATCCGCCTTGGGCGGGCCGTTCGTGCCCTTGCCGGGCGAGGCGCCGGGATCGCCGTCGTCGCCGGGCGTGCCGTCGGACTTGCCCTTGCCGGGGGAGCCGCCGCCGTCCGGGTACTGGATGTACGGCCCGCTGCCGTCCGGCCAGCCCTTCCACCAGTTGTTCTTCCACCACTTCGCCGCGTAGTAGGCCACGCCGGCGGTGACGCCGGCCGCCGCGAGGCAGTAGAGCCAGGCCGGACCGCAGAACCGTGAGCCGCGCGCGGCCGCGCCGAACTCCCCGCCACCGGTGAGGACGTAGTCGGCCGCGCTCCAGGCCGGCCTGGCGATGTCCCGATAGACGACCTTGATCGCCTGCTTGGCGGTGCCGCACACGAAGGCGGGGCAGCCGAAGTGACCGGTCGGGTCCACCTGGTTGAGCGGGTCACCGTCCGCGTAGGTGAAGCGGTTGCCCTTCATCGACGGCATCGGGTTCACGTCGAGCGTGTCCCTGCTGGGGAACGCGCCGGTTCCGGGGTCGTACCAGCGGGCGGCCATGTTGACCTTGCCGGTGGCCGGGTCGGTCCAGCCGCTCTGGTAGCCGACGTCCCGCTTGGTGCCCGAGTTCGCGACGACCTTCCCGTACGGGTCGTAGGCCGCCGAATCGGTCAGCGCACCCGCGCCGGTGAAGGTGGCGGTGAGGTCGCCGTGCCGGTCGGTGTAGGCGTACAGGCCCGCGACGGAGACGATGTCACCCGCCGGGTCCCTGCCGTAGAGCTCGGCACCCGCCGCGGCCGGGGTGTTGCCCAGGCCGGAGTAGCTGAACGTGCGGCCCGCGGCCGACGCGAGCCGGTCCAGCCCGTCATAGGCGTAGGTCGAGGCGCCGTCGGTGATCATCCGGTCGAACGCGTCGTAGCTCGTCGCGCTCGCGCTCCCGCCGCTCGGCGTCCTGGACTTCAGGGTGCCGCGCGCCGAGTAGGCGTAGCCGGCCGATCCGTCGGAGACCAGCTGGTTGCGCGCGTCGTAGACGGAGGCGGCCGCGCCGGCCTTGGTCCGGTTGCCCGCGTCGTCGTACTCGTAGGCGGCCGAGTTCCACGACGTCAGCCGGCCCGCCAGGTCGTAGCCGTAGGTGTTGGCGGCGGCGCCCGCCGTACCGGTCGTGGTCTTGGTGGTGAGCCGGTCGGCGTCGTCGTAGCCGTAGGTGATGCCGGCCAGCGCCGTGCCCGCGGTGGTCTTGAGCGTGTCGGAGGTGGGCCGGTGCAGCGCGTCGTAGTCGAAGGAGCGCTTGGCGCCGCCGTAGTCCACGCCCTTGAGCTGGTCCATCGTGTCGTAGGAGTAGATCGAGGTGCCGCCGGTGAGCGGGTCGCGGACCGTGGTGAGGCGGCTGCCCGCGTCGTAGTCGTAGGCGGCCGTGCCCGCCTTGTCGGTACGGGTCTTCATGCGGCCGTCGGCGTCATAGGTGAAGGACGCCGTGCCGGACGGCCCCGCCGTGCTGACGAGATGATCGCGATCGTCGTAGCCGAAGGTGTTACCCCCGGCCGAGGTCAGCCGGCCCACGGTGTCGTAGCCGAAGCTGTGCGCGGTCGTGGCGGTCTCGGCGCCCGCGCCGGTCTCCGCGGTGAGCCGGTTCAGCGGGTCGAAGGTGCGGGCGATGGTGACCCCGCCCGGCTTGGTGACCTGGACGGGGCGGGCGGCCGCGTCGTAGTCGGTGATCGTCTGGCGGTCGGCGAGCGTGGTGTAGGCCGTGGTCGGCGGCACGAACATCGCCACCTGGAGATTCCACGGGTTGAAGGCGTAGGAGGTCGCGTTGCCGTTGCCGTCGGTGAAGCGGGTGCGGTTGCCGACCGCGTCGTAGCCGAAGGTCGTGTTGATGGTGTGCGTCGCCGTGGTCTTCTCGTGCTGGCCGGTCAGCCGGTTCAGCGCGTCGTAGTCGTAGGTGGTGACTCCGCCGCCGGGTCTGCTGACGGTGACCGGGTTGCTCGCGTCGTCGTAGCCGATCGTCGTGGACCGCAGCTGCTTGCCCGCCGCGTCGAAATCGGCCGTCGCGGTCGCCCGGCCGGCGCCGTCGAAGGTGAGCGTGCTGCTGGTGCCGTCCGGGTTGGCGATCTTGGTCGCCCGGCCGGCGTGGTCGCGGGTGTACCAGTGGGCCTGGGCCAGCGGGTTGACGTCGACCACGACCTCGCCCGCCGCGTTGTAGCCGTACTGGCTGCGCGCGCCCGACGGTGTGGTGACGTAGGTCAGGTTCCCCGCGTCGTCGTACTCATAGGCGGTGGTGTATCCCGCCGCGGCCGGTGTGCGGTCGACGGCGGTGCTGGAGATCCGGCGGCCGAGGTCGTCGTACGTCGCCCCGGTCACCCGGCCCGCCTGGTCCCGTGTCCAGAGCCATTCCCCGGCCACGTCGAAGCCCGAGCGCGACTGGTTGCCCGCCGCGTCGGTGGTGGCCACCAGGTTGCCCAGCTGGTCGTAGGTGTGGGTGTCGCCGTGGCCGAGCGCGTCCTCGACGTGCGTCACGCGGCCCAGCGCGTCGTACGTCGTGGTGGAGCCCGCCGTCACCGTGGCACCGGCGCCGAGCTGCCGGTACGAGGGCAGGGTGACGACGCGCGGCCGGCTCATGCCGTCGTAGGTGATCGTGGTCCGGTAGCCCTCGGCGTCCTCGCTCGTCACGACGTCGCCGAAGCTGTTGTAGCCGGACCGCGTCGTCGGCCTGACGTTGTACGGCGTGCCGCCCGAGTGCTCGATGGCCACCGTCGGCGCCTTGGTCGTGGTGAGCCGGCCCGCCTCGTCATAGGTGTAGTCGGTCACCGCGCCACGGGGGTCGGTCATCGTCTTCGGCAGGCCCCGCTGGTCCCTGGTCCACGACGTCGTGAGCCATTCGTCGCCGTCCCAGACCTTCTGGGACAGGGGCCGGCCCAGCGCGTCGAGGTCGAACGCGGTCCAGGTGTAGCCGCTGTCCTGCGCCTGGACCAGGGAGACCACACCGCCGTCGGCGTCGTAGCCGTACGTGGTCCTGCGCTTGATGCCGGCGGGGTCCAGCAGCGCCTCGGTGACCCGGTTGGCGGCGTCCACGGTGTAGGCGGTCGTGCTCTTGCCGTTACCGGTGACCCGCTTGATGAGGTTGCCCGCGCTGTCGTAGGTGTTCTGCTGGAGCGGGATGTCCCGGGTGGTTCCATCGGCGTTGTGGAAGCCCTCGGCCCAGACCGATTCGAGCAGGTTGTCGTCGTAGTAGCGGTAGCGGGTGGTCCGGCCCATGGCGTCGGTGACCGTGGCCAGGCGCCCGGCCGGGTCGTAGGCGCGGGATTCGAGGACCAGTTCCTTGGGGGCGTCGGTGTCCAGCGGGTCGCCCACCCAGTTGGCCAGGCTCGTGGTCAGCGGCAGACCGGTCGGTCCGTAGGTGTGCCGGAAGTCGGCGCCGGTGGCGTCCACGGTGCTGGTGAGGTTGCCGTAGACGTCATAGCCGTAGGTGGTGGTCTTGCCCTCGGGGTCCTTGACGGACGAGACGCGGGCGGCGGCGTCGTAGGTGTAGTCCGTGGTGCGGGTGACGTCCTTGCCGGTGGGGTCCGTCCGCTCGGCCTTGGTGACGTTGCCGTCCACGTCGTAGGTGTAGAGGACCCACGGGAGGTGCTTGACGCCGTTGATCACGTCCGTGGTCGCCGGGCCGACGGTGGCGGTGAGGTGGTTGAGGGCGTCGTAGCCCATGGAGGTGCTGACGCCGTTCGGGAACGTGTCGGAGATCTTCGTCTCGGAGATGGGGCGGCCGGCGCTGTCGTAGTCGTACTTCGTGGTGAGCCCCGCGGCGTCCACCACTTGGGCGAGGTCGCCGTTCTGGCGGTAGCTGTAGCGGGTGGTCCTGCCGCCAGGGGTGGTCGTGGAGGCGAGCAGCCCGTCCGGGACGGTGCCGCCGTCGGTGGCGGCCTCGTCGCCATCGGTGTAGGCGTACTTGGTGGTGCCGCCGTTGGCGGCTCCGGCCACGGGAGGTGTGGTGACGCTGAGCAGGTCGCCCGAGATGTCGTAGGTGTAGCTGGTGCGGTGCGCCGCGTCGTTCCCTGCGGTGGCGCGGGCGTCGTACGCGCCGGTGAGCTTGTCGTTGCGGGGGTTCAGCGGGTCGCCGGCGTCCAGGTAGTAGGTGAAGTAGGAGGTCTGGCAGGAGCGCGGTCCGCGGCAGGTCACCTTCATGACCGGGTTGCCGCGGTCGTCGTTGTACAGCTGCGTGGTGTGCCCGTCCGGGTCGCTCACCGTGGCCAGGTTGCCGTTGAGGTCGTAGCCGTAGCGCGTGGTGCCGCCCGAGGCGTCGTACAGCGAGGTCGGCCGGCCGCCGTGCTGCGGGTCGTAGCTGTAGACCATCGCCTTGCCGCGCGGGTCGGCGGCGAGCACGGTGGTGGCGGGGATGCCGAACGTGGCGACGTCCTTGTAGTGCGCCTGGATCGCGTCGGTGTGCAGACTGTTCCAGTAGATCGCCACCTCGTCGATGGTGCCGTTGAAGTGGCCCAGCGTGTCCGAGGGCTTGGCGGGCCAGTTGCCCGCGATGAAACCGGCGCCGACGTAGACATGGTTCTGCGCGATCGTGGACACCGGGCCCTTGGACCTGGTCCCGACCACCGCGCCGTCCAGCCAGAGCCACTGGGTGTCACCGGAGGCCGTCAGGACGGCGTGGTGCCAGCTCGCGTCGGTCACGGCCGCGCTCGTGGTGATCGGCGCGACCGCGGCGCCGTCCCAGAACTGGCCGCGCAGCTTGCCGTCCGTCCCGACGTACAGCGCGGGCGTGTAGTTCGCCTGCGGCCCGGCCGGGTCGGTGATGGCCTGGGCCTGGTAGGCGAGCAGGACGCCGGGCTTGGCGGTCTTGAACCACAGCTCCGCCGACAGGTCGCCGCCGCCCTTGATCTCGCCGTCGGGCAGCTCCAGATAGGAGCTGGAGCCGTTGAACCCGGCGGCCGAGTCGCCGCCGGTGGCCAGGACGATGGGTGCGCTCTGGCCCAGGGTGACGTTGTGGTAGGTCGCGCCGGTGTCGCGCCCGTCGCCGTAGGCCGCGCTGGCCGCCCGGGTGCCGGAGAACTCGGCGAGGCGGTAGTACTCGCGCGGCCGGGCGCTCAGGACCGCGTTCGGGTAGTACTCCGTGCTGGCCTGCGTCTGGGCGGGGTAGACCCGCCACTGCCCGCCGTTGGCGTCGGTCATCGAGGCGACGCGGTCGCTCTGGGTGTCGTAGGCGAGCGTGGCCTGCAACTTGCCCGACGGCAGCTTCACCGTCTCCAGCGCGCCCGTGTACTGCCCGGCCGCGTACTGGGCGGCGACGGACGTGGGGCCGAGCGGGTGGGTGTAGAAGGCGGGGTCGTCGATCTGGCCGGTGAAGTGGCCGCGCGTGTCCGTGGGCGCGGCGGGGCACCAGCCCGAGGTGTTCACGTAGCCCGCCCCGATGCTGGCGTTCGGCAGACGGGTCGCCTTGACCTGGTTGAAGCGGCTGCCCACGATCGCGCCGTCCAGGTACATGCCCTGCCAGGTTCCGCTCGCGGTCAGCACCACATGGTGCCAGGCCCCGTCGCTCACCGCCGCGGTCGACGTCATCGAGCCGCAGCTGCCGTCGTCGGCCATCTGGCCGTGCAGCTTCCCGTCGGTCCCGACGTAGAGCATCGGCAGGAAGCCCCAGGGGAGCGGGCCCCGGGAGTCCTCCAGCGTGTTCATCTGCGCGCCGTACAGCACGCCGGCCTTGGTGGTCTTGAACCACATCCCGACCGCCGCGTAGGTGGTGTCGTCGGTGATGTTGTACGGCATGCGCACGTAGGAGCTCGTGCCGTTGAACGTCGCCGAGCCGTCCGTGGTCCCGGCCGGGGCGCCCGCCGCGCCGTAGGTCAGGTTGACCGCCTGCGCGTCGTCCTGGCCGACGAACATCTGTGTCTCGTTGGTCGTGCTCTGGTGGAGCCGGTAGTACATCGCGGGGGCGGCGTCCACGACGGCCGTCCGGTGGTGGGACAGCATTTTGTAGGTGTACTTCGTACAGGCCGTCGTCGTGCCCGGCGGGCAGACCTGGGCGAGCAGGCCGTAGCCGTAGCCGTACCTCCACGCGGGCGCGCCCTGGGCGGGATCGGTGGCGACCGAGGTCACCACACCGCTGGTCCAGGTGAAGTAGAGACCGCGGCCGCTGACCTTGTTCACGACCTTGGCCAGGGTGCCGTCGCCGTTGTAGGTGAGGAACTCACCGTGCTGGTCGTCGTCGTAGATCGCGGTCAACCGGCCGTTCGTGTCGAACACGTACGCGCCGCCGGACTTGTCACGCAGGAACCACGCCGTATCGGCCTTCACCAGGCTCACCGACCGGCCCTCGGGCGGCGCGTACGTGCCGTCGGAGTTGCGGCCGAAGCGCGCCTGCCGCCCGTCCGGGTAGGTGACCACGACGTTGCCCGTCAGGTCGCTGTCAGTGACGATCTTCATGTCGTAGGCGGTGGTCCAGCCCACGCCGAACAGCCCCGAGCGGGAGTTCAGGCTGCTGTACGAGCGGGTGATCGCCAGCGCGGGACCGGCGGTGGTCAGGCTCGCGTCCGTGGTGGTGGCCGCGTACTGGCCGGTCAGCGGGTCGATGCCCTTGACGGCGGCCGTGCCCGCGCTGTCGGAGACGTGCGAGGAGACCAGGGGCTGCGGCACGACCGTGCGGAAGGTGCTCCATCCGGTCGCCGGGCTTGAGGTCTTGCCGTCGGTGACCAGGGCCTGCCACATGTACTGCTCGCCCCATTTGAGCTTGCCCTGCGGCACCGTCCAGTTCGCGGTCTGCTCACCGGTGTTGGAGTCGCCCTTGATCAGGCCGGTCGCCGGGCACGTGCTGGGGGCGGAGACCAGGCAGATGTTGAAGATGAAGTTCAGCTCTCCGCCGGGCCACTCGTCCTGGTCATGGCCGGTGACCGTGAACTCCGGCATCAGCGTGGACTCCACGTACCCGCTGCCCGGCCACATCGAGTCGATCTGGGGTGGCACGTTGATCACGCTCAGGCTCACGCACCAGACGGGTACGCCCCAGTCGGAGAAGAACTGCCCGTTCGCCACCATGTCCCAGCAGACCTGGTACGAGCCCGGGTTGAGCGGGTCGATCGTGGCGCTCACCTTCGCCGAGCCGTTGTTGCCGATCGTGGCGGGCAGCGTGGCGGCGGCGGTGGAGCTGCCCACGAAGCTGCCGCCGAGGGTGTACACCTTGTAGCCCAGCTTCACCGAGCCGGGAGACCAGGAGTTCATCCCGTTGTTGATCACCGTGACGGGCAGCCTGCCGAAGCTGTTGGCCGTCACCGGCGGGTCGATCGTGGCACCGGAGTCGATCGCGTACAGCGCCCGCCAGGGGCTGTAGTCCACCTGCAGGTACGGCGGGTTGGCCGAGTTGGCGCTGGCGAACTCCTTGAAGCTGTCGGCGGTCAGCGCCAGGCCGTTGTTGCCCGCGCCGTTGGACCAGTCCGACAGGGCCGACAGGCCCGCGCTGTTGATCCCGATCCACGCCCAGCCGGCGCCGCCGCAGGTCACGCCGCCGCTGAAGCTGGCCGACCCCCAGGTGTCGCCGAGGCTCACGCCGGGATAGGAGGAGATCGTGCCGACGTTCCAGCCGCTGGTGATCTGCTTCACCGTGACGGGGTTGGCCGCGCAGGAGTTCGACAGGGTGTTGTAGAGGAAGAGCGCGGCGCCGGTCACATAGGCGTGGGGGATCTGGGAGGCGAGGTTGAAGTTGATGTAGGCGTTGTTGCGCTTGGTGCCGTCCTGGGAGCCGACCAGGAGCTGGTCGCTGCCGGAGTGATTGGCGCCGGAGTGGTTGTCGACGTAGGTGTCGGAGGAGGCGCCGCTGGTGGTGCGTACATAGGAGGAGGGGTCGATGACCACCGGGAACGCGCGGTCCTTGGCGCGCAGCCACTTCTGGTCGGCGCTGACCCGCAGGACGTCGCCGGCGAGGGTGTAGTGGACCGCGTCGGAGCGGGCGCCCTTGGCGTCGCTCATGAATCCGGCGGGGACGGTGATGCGCACCGCGCCCTGCTCGTCGACGAACTCCACGCCCTGCGGCGTGCTTCGCGGCGTCAGCCCCTTGGCCTGGAAGGGGAAGTCCCAGGGGCCCGTCGCGGCCTGGCGCGAGGTCAGGACGAGCGACTCCTTGATCCCGTTCCAGGCGGCCTCGACCTGGAGGTCCGTCCCCGGCAGCACCTCACCGTACTTCGCGATATTTCCCGAAATATCGGCTTTTGTGCTTTTTGCCCCTTGGAGGGCGAAGGACAGGCTGTGCTCGTTGTCCAAGGTGAGCGACTGAAGCCTGGGGTCGGCGGCGTCGTCGGCCAGCTCGGCCGCGACGTCGTTGGCAGTCGGCCGCCAGCGTCCGTTGGCGCCGGTCAGGTTGAGGTCGATGTCGGCCCACTCACCGGTGGCCGTCCGGTATCGCACTGGCCTGGAGTACGTGCGCACGGTGTAGGTCTGATCGGGGTTCTGGAACACCTTGGACGTCGCGTCGCCCAGCTTGGGGGCCACCCGGCTCTGCTTGGCGTCGAACCCGTGCACTTCCCCGTTGCCCGGCTTGCCGGTCGCCTTGCCCACCCGCTGCGTCTTGTTCGACAGATGGGAGACCAGCTTGGGCGGCTGCTGGGCCTCCCGGGGCACGACCCCCTTGGGCAGCTTGGCGGCCTTCTTCTCCGGCAGCTCGGTCTGCGCCCGGGTCGCCTCCGCCGCCACCTGGTGCGTGCGGTTCGCCGCCGAGCCCAGGCGCTGCTCGGGGAGCGTCGGCTCCTTGGCAGCCGCGTGGGCTCCCTGACCTGCCATGCTGATGACAAGGGTGGTCACTGTCAGTGCCGAGCAAAGACGAGTGGCCCAACGATTCCTCATGCCGACCTCCGGCGGCGACCGTAGTCCCCGCCTATCCGCACCACATCTGTACGGATGACCTGGTTCGAGGGTGTCGGAATGCTCCGGGTTAGGTATGAGATCAACTCCGAGTCCGGTACTCTCGCCTGGTGCTGCACGGGCGCATCGCGGAGCAGGCCAGGATCACGCGACTTCTCGCTGGTGAGAGCGGCGCCCTGATGGTGCGCGGGGAAGCCGGGGCGGGCAAGAGCGTGTTGCTCGCCTTCGCGGCCGAGCTCGCGAGTGATCAAATCGTGCTGCGCGCCTCCGGCAGCCCCGAGGAGTCGCACCTCCCGTACGGCGGCCTGCACATGCTGCTGGGGACCACCCGTCCGCGCTGGAAACACCTGCCCGCCCAGCAGCGCGACGTCCTCGACCAGCTGGGCGAGCCGCAACCGCGGAGCCTTGTGCCCGATGTCGTCGACCGCCAGGGCGACCCGGAACCGTGGAGCCTTGCGCCCGGCATCCGCGCGGTAGGCGAACCCGCCTGGCCGCGCTCGCCGTACCTGCCTGTCTGGAACCTCCTGCGCCACCTGGCGGGCAAGCGGCCCGTCCTCTGCCTGATCGACGACGCGCACTGGCTGGACCGGGAGAGCCTGGCGGTCCTGTCCTTCTGCGTCCGGCGCCTCGCCGCCGCGCGCGTGGTGATCCTGGTGGCCGCCGAGGGCGAGGTGCCCGCGCTCCAGGGGATCGACGAGCTGGACCTGCCCGGTGTCGACAGGCAGGCGGCGCTGGACATCGTCGCCGAGTGCCGGCCGGGCATCGTCCCGCAGGTGCGTGAGCGGATCGTCGAGGACGCCCGCGGCAATCCGCTGGCCCTGCGCGAGCTTGCCGCGGGGATCAGCCCGGCCCAGGTCGAGGGCAGGCTGTCGCCGCTGGGCCTGCACACCGGCTGGGCCGGCCGTTCGCGACGGGCCGATCAGTTGTACGGCGCGTGCTTACGGGCCCTGCCTGACCGGACTCGCTTCCTCCTCCTGCTGGCCGCCGCCGACCCCGCGGCCTCCCTGCCCGAACTGCTCGCCGCCACCGGAGCGACACCGGCTGATCTGGAGCCCGCCGAGACGGCTGGGCTGGTGGAGGTGCGGCCGGACAAGCTCACCTCTCGCCACCTGCTGATCCTGGTCGCCGCCTATCAGTCCGCGCCGGTCTCGGCCCGCATCGCCGCGCACCGGGCCCTGGCTGAGACGGCGTCCGAGCGGCGGGTCTGGCATCTCGCCGCCGCCGTGCTGGGGCCGGACGAGCAGATCGCGCGTGAGCTGGAGGCCGTCGGGACGTCGTCGGCGCTGGAGCGCGCGGCCGAGCTGACCACCGACCCCGAGCCCCGCGCCCGGCGCTATGCCGCCGCCGCGGTCGCCGCGTGCGACGCCGGTCAGTTGCGCCGCGCGGCGGATCTGGCGACGTGCGCGACCAAGCTGAGCGCCGAGCCCTCGACGCTGGCCTCGGCCGCCCGAGTGCTGGCCACCGTGGAGTCCGAGATCGGCTCCCCGACCAAGGCCACGCGGATGCTGCTGGACGCGGCGGCCAGGATCGGCGACGACGACCACGCCATGGCCATCGTCATGATCGCCGACGCGATCCGCCTGTTCGGCTACAGCGGCGACGAGGGGCTCGCGGCCGAGATCGCCGCCGCCGTCTGGTCGGCACCGGCGACTTCACGAGGTTCCGCGCGAGCCTCGTCACCAGCTTCTTCGCAGGTCGTGCGATCAGGCGCCCAGCCCACCTGGTCCGCTCCGCTGGCCCGGTCGCTGCCCACGCTGGCGAAGATCATGGCCGGTGACCCGTTCAGCGGCTTCGCCGCCATCGGTGAGCTGGTCGAGCACACGCCCGCCCTGGCGACCCAGCAAGCCATAACCGCCACCTCGTTGGGCCTGATGGCCGCCGACGCCGGCTCGGCGTTGCGCCTGACCTCCACGCTGGTGGCCGACTGCCGCCACCAGGACCTGATGGGCCTTTTGCCGTACGCCCTGCAACTCCAGGCCCAGGCCCTCATGCTGAGCGGCCGCATTGCCGAAGCGCTCAGACTGGCCACCGAGGGGCTGAAGCTCGCCGGTGACCTCGGCCAGACCCACCGAGTCGGGCATCTGAGCGGCCTGGTCGCGCTGATCGCCGCGTTGAGCGGCGATGAGAAGCGCTGCCGGGCCTACGCCGAATCGAGCCTGGACTACTGCGCCGACCACGACGCGCCGGCCAGCGCGGCGCTGGCCACCTGGGCGCTCGGCCTGCTGGAGCTGGGGCTGGGCCGGGCGGGCGCCGCTGTGGCGCACCTTGAGCGCGTGGTCGCGGGCCCCGCGCACCACCCGGTGATCGCGGTCCACTGCGCGGCCGATCTGGTGGACGCGGCCGTACAGGCCGACCTGCCCGGCGCCACCGTCGAGCCGCTCGCCGTGCTGGAGCGGTGGGCGGGGGACACGCGCCAGCGCTGGGTGGGCGCGGTGGCGCTGCGCTGCCGGGCGCTGACCGCGCCGGACGGCGAGGCGGAGCCGCTCTTCCTCGGCGCGCTCGACCTGCACGGCCCGTCCCTGACCGCCTTCCAGCGGGCCAGGACCGAGCTCGCCTACGGGCAGTGGCTCCGCCGGATCCGGCGCAGGTCCGAAGCCCGCTCTCATCTGCGGGCCGCGCGCGCCGCGTTCGAGCAGCTGGGCGCGACCCCCTGGGCGGAGCGCGCCGCGGCCGAGCTGAGCGCCTCGGGGGAGTCGAGCCCCGCGGAGCCGCTGCCGGAAGCGCTGCGCGGGCTGACGCCGCAGGAGCGGCACGTGGTGTTCCTCGCCGCGCAGGGGTCGTCCAACCGGGAGATCGCCGCCCAGCTCTTCCTCAGCCCGCGGACCGTCGGCTTCCACCTCTATCGCGCCTTTCCCAAGCTGGGCATCACCTCCAGGACCGAGCTGGCGGATCTGGTACGGCAAGCCGCCACCGGCATCGGGACGATCACGCCGGTCGCCGAGTGACGCCCCAGGGTGGACAGGCTCGTACCGAACCCTTGACTGCGCTGGTCAGATCGATTAGACCTCAGGAAACCCAGCGATCATCACGCAGTGGAGGACAGATGTCCGGCAGAGCATTGGTACGACTCGCGGCCCGCGCCGCGTTATCCGCGGTCACGACAGGCTCGCTGATCGCGATCGGTGCGCTGCCGGCCTCGGCGGCGGCCTTGGACAAGCCGCCCCGAACGACCAAGGGGCCGTGCCAGTACACCGAGACCCCCGACGACCCGGCCGTGCGTGACGTGCCGCTGCCGCCGGACCCGCGCCGCACGCCCACGCGTCCGGTCTCCGCGGTGCTCCGGACCAACCACGGCGACATCGGGCTCGCGCTCGATCCGGCCAAGGCGCCGTGCACGGTGCAGAGCTTCGTGCATCTGATCCAGCACCGGTTCTATGACGCCACGTCGTGCCACCGGCTCACCGCGTATGACCGGCTGAAGGTGTTGCAGTGCGGCGACCCCAGTTTCACCGGTGAGGGCGGGCCGGGCTACAAGTACAAGGACGAGCTGCCCACGGACCTGCCGCCGTGGCCGGGCGATTCGACCGGGGTGCGCAAGACGTACGCGCGCGGGGTGCTGGCCATGGCCAACGCCGGCCCGAACACGAACGGCAGCCAGTTCTTCCTGGTCTACGGTGATTCCGGGCTGGCGCCCAACTACACGATCTTCGGTACGGTGGACGCCGCCGGGCTCGCCGTCCTCGACCGCATCGCCGCCGGCGGCATCCAGCCGGAGCCGGACGGTCCCACACCTCCGGTGGACGGCAAGCCCGTACTCCCGGCCGACATCCGAGACGCCCGGGTGTGCCGCCGGTAGGCGGTCGCGAATTCCGGGCACCTGACCCGTCCTGATCACATATCCGCATTTTCCCCCTAAGATGCCGTCATAGATGACGAAGGGTGAAGCGTGACCGAGCCTGAGCGGCCTCCGGGGAAGATGGATCCGACCGTCCCCACGGTCGCCCGAATGTATGACTATTTCCTCGGCGGGAAGGACAACTTCCCGGCTGACCGCGAGGCGGCCGAGCGGGTCCTCGAACTGAGCCGCTCGGGCGGCGCGGACGTGCGGGAGATGGCCAGGGCGAACCGCGGTTTCCTGATCCGCGCCGTGGAGACGGTCGCCAGGGCCGGTGTTCGGCAGTTCCTCGACATCGGCACCGGCCTGCCCACGCAGGACAACGTGCACCAGGTCGCGCACCGGATCATCCCCGACGCCAAGGTCGTCTACTCGGACAACGACCCGATCGTGCTGGTCCACGCCCGCGCGCTGCTGGCCGACAACCCCGACACGGTGATCATCGACGGCGACGCGCACGACCCCAAGGGGCTGCTGGCCGCCGCCGCCCAGCACCTCGACTTCAGCCAGCCAGTGGCGGTCCTGGCCGTCGCGCTGTTCCACTTCTTCAGCGGTGACGACGAGGTGGCCGGCATCGTCCAGACCCTGCGCGAGCCGCTGGTGCCGGGGAGCCATCTGATCATCTCCCACGCGTACGTGGAGCAGGGCCAGAGCACCCTCGACCGGCGGATCGAGACCGAGGACGTCTACCGGCGGACGACCTCCGGCGCGCTGCACTGGCGGGATCGCGACATGGTGCGCGCCTATTTCGACGGGCTGGAGCTGCTCGAACCCGGCGTCGTGCCGGTACAGGACTGGCGCAACGACGACCCGTTCATCGTCCCCGGGCTGGAGAAGGGCGGCATCCTGGGCGGCGTCGGCCGGGTCCCCTGACCTAGCGGAGGGCCTTCAGCGCCGCGGCGACGTGCTTGGCCGCCTGGTCGGCGGTCCCGTAGCCGGGCCGTGGACCCAGGTAGTTGACGTATGCCAGCACGTTGGCCAGGCAGAACGACACCTGCGTGTTGTGGAAGCCCGCGGCCACATCGGGGTCGCGGCGGGTGTAGGCGGCCGTCCTGTCGCCGACGACCCGCGCCGAGCGCAGCTTGGTGCCGGGGTGGCGCGCACGTTCGTCCTTCCCCAGGGTGACCATGCCATCGAGGTTGAGCCCGCAGCTCTTGACGGTCGGGTTACGGTACGTCGTCACCATCACACTGGTGTAGCCGGTGCCGTGCCACTGGCACCGTGTGGTGCCCAGGACGTCGCGTCGCGCCGTGCCTCCGAGCAGCGTGCGCGCCTGCACGTTGGTCAGGAGCTTGCAGGCGTCGGGCAACTGGCGAAACAGCTTCACGGCGCTCTTCGTCGGGGACGGCTTCGCGGACGCAGGGGACTTCGATGACGGCTCGGCGAGCGCGTCCGGAGTCGCGGGCGGCAGATTGAGCCAGATCGCCGTGGCGGCCGTGCCGCACACCGCCAGCGCCAGCGCGCCCGCCATGACAAGGGTACGGCGGCGCTTCACAGGGGCTTCGCGGGGTGTGGGGATCGTGGACGGGGTGTCGCCTTGGGCGATGTCGTGGAGCCAGCGGGCCATCTGCTCGGCTGTACACCGCCGCTGGGGATCCTTCTCCAGCAAGGCCGCGAGCAGGGGCGCGAGCGGACCCGCCAACCTGGCGGGGGCGGGATCGCGCATCAGCACGGCGGCCATGACCGCGGCCGCGTTGGGGCCGGAGAACCCAGGGCTGCCCTCCACCGCCGTGTAGAGCGTGGCGCCGAGTGACCATAAGTCGGCGGCGGGGCCGTCGTCCTCGCCACGTAACCGTTCTGGGGCGATGTAGCCGGGCGAGCCGTTGAGCAGGCCGGTCTGGGTCAGCGCGGCGTCCCCGGCGACCGTGGCGATGCCGAAGTCGGTCAGCAGTACGCGGCCGTCGTCGGTCAGCAGCACGTTGCCGGGCTTGACGTCGCGGTGCAGCACGCCCATCGCGTGCGCGGCACCGAGCGCGTCGAGCACATGCCGGCCCACCCAGGCGGCCTGGCGCGGCGACAGCGGGCCGTCCGTACGCACGATCTGATCGAGGGAGCGGCCGTGGATCAGCTCCATCACGATCCATGGCCGCCCGCCGTCCATGACCACGTCGTGCACGGTGACGATCGAGGGGTGTGAGCGCAGCCGCGCTGCCGCCCTGGCCTCTCTCAGCGTGCGCTCGGTGAGCTCGGCTCGGGCCGCGTGGTCGAGCTCCGGCGGCAGGCGCACCTCCTTGACCGCGACCTCCTGCCGGAGCAGCTCGTCCACGGCCCGCCAGACCGTGCCCATGCCACCCTGGCCGAGCGGTGCCAGGAGTCGGTAGCGGCTCGCGACGATGGTCATCACGCAATTATACGGACGTATATTCTACAATGTTCGCCTCTTGTGTCGCCGGGACCCCTAGGGTCCCGGCCGTCCGTGCGACCCGGTCAGCTGAGGGCCTTCTCCAGCTGTGCCTTGCTCATCTTCGAGCGGCCCTTGATGTTGCGGCTCTTGGCTTCGGCGTACAGCTGATCCCTGGTACGACCGCCCGCGCCGGAATGGGAGCGCAGCCCGCCCCGGCGGCTCGACGAGATGTCCTTGGTGGATGTACGGCTCGCGGTCCGGGACTCACCGGCCCTGGCCCGCTCCTTGTTCACGGTACGGGCGGCGATTTCGGTCGCTCGCTTGTTGCTTTCCCCCCGCTTCTTGGCGCTGTCCTTGATGTGCTCGTATTGCCGTTCCCGCTTCGGGCTCGATCCGCGAGGCATTTCTCCTCCTCATGAGAACCGTCAGACCCTACGGCCCCTACCCAGACGAGAACCACGAAACAGCCGTGTCACATCGCCGGCTCTTCGTAAGGGATGCGGCTCAGGTGCAGGATCGAGCCCAGCGTCCCCCACTCGTCGCCGCCGAGCTTGGTCAGCGGGCGCAGCCGCTCGGCGTCGGGCCGGCCGTCGACGATGTAGTCCTCGTGCACCGCCGCGAGGAACACCCGTCCGAAGACCAGGGTGGAGTTGCCCATGTGCAGAGTCGTGTGCGAACGGCACTCCATGACCACGGGCGAGACCGCCACCCTGGGCGGCCGCACATGACGGCTGGGTTCGCGTTCGATTCCCGCGTAGTCGAATTCGCTGAAGGTCCGAGGGAAGTCGGTCGCGGTGGCGTTGATGAGCTGTAGCAGCGGTTCGGCGGAGAAATTGATGACGAACTCGCCGGTGTCCTCCACGTTGCGCAGGGAATCCTTGCGGCCGATCGAGGTGAACTGCACGATCGGCGGATCGGTGCTGGCGATGCTGAAGAACGAGTGCGGGGCGAGGTTCTCGACGGTTCCGTCCGGCGTGACGGTGGAGACCCACGCGATCGGGCGCGGGACGACGACCGAGGTCAGGAACCTGTAGAAAGCCGGCCCGCCCATTTCCGCAGGATCGAAGTCGACGCGCATGACGATCAATATTCGTCGTATGCGCCCTGTTCGCCAATCGCCACGCGGGCGGCGGACTTGAAGTTACCCCGCCAAAACCCGTTCCCAGTCCACCGTTTTGGCCCAGTCGGCGTAACTGTGCCAGCGCACGGCCGGGAACCTGACGCGTAGCGCCTCGATGTCGATGAAGTCGGTGTTGTTCTCGAAGCTCTCGAACATGGTGGCCACCTCGTCCCCGGCCCATTGGCGCACCATGTCCAGAGGCAGCTGCTGGTAGGGGATGTCCCGGCCGAGGACCTCGCTCAAGATCGGGCGGCCTCCTCCCCGGTCACGCGGTCGGACGCGAGGTCGACGCGCTCGCCGACGAGTTCGGCGGGGTGCTCGATGGCGTACACGGCCATGCCCGCGATGTCGAGGACGGTCACCTGGGCCACTTCCGCGTCCATGCCGCCCTCGCCGAACGGCACCGACAGGCCGAAGACGGCGTCCGTCCCCGTGCAGGCCCGCTCGAGCGCGCCGGGGTCGCCGAGGTCGCCGGGGGCGTTGATCGCAGGACACGGGGGCGCGCCTGAAGCTCGCGCGAAAGCCGCGCCCCTAGAGGTCCTACGGCGTGACGACCACCTTGCCGCGCACGTGTCCCGACTCGACCGCCTCGCAGGCCGCCGCCGTCCGCTCCAGCGGGTACGTCGCCTGCACCGACACCCTGATACCCAGCTCAAGCAACTCGGCCAGGCGCTCGGCCGAACGGGAGGTGCCCAACCGGCGGACGCCGCGCTCGTTGGCGAGCGGGGAGAAGGCGATCGTGCCCACCCGGTCGGGGTCCTTGACCAGCTCGGCGGAGGCGTCCAGCGAGTCGGGCGTGGCCACGCAGTCCAGCGCGGCGTCCACCCGGCCGCCCAGCTCGCGCACCCGCTCGGCCAGCCCCGGCCCGTAGGTCACCGGCTCGGCCCCGAGCGTGCGCAGGAAGTCGTGGTTGCCGGCGCCGGCCGTACCGATGACCCTGGCGCCCCACGCGATGGCGATCTGCGCCGCCAGGTGGCCGACGCCCCCGGCGGCGGCGTGGATGAGGACCGTGTCACCCGCGCCCACGCCCAGCTCGCGCAGCGCGGTGTGGGCGGTCTGCCCGGAGGCCGACAGAGCGCCCGCCTCCTCCCACGGCAGCCACTCGGGCCTGCGGACGAGCTGCTCGGTGTCGGCCACGGCGTGTTCGGCGAACGCCGCGAGCGTGACGGGCCCGAGCAGTTCGTCGCCCACGGCGAAGTCCGTGACGCCGGGTCCGACCGCGTCCACGATCCCGGCCGCCTCGTTGCCCAGGCGCTGGGGGAAGGTGGCGGGCGCGTACCGCGCCGCGGAGCCGTCGCGGAAGAGATTGTCGAACGGCTGGACGCCGGCCGCCCGTACGCGCAGCCGCACCTGGCCCGGTCCCGGGACGGGCGGTTCGGTGTTCACGAGTTCCAGGACGTCGGTGCCGCCGTAGGTGTTGAAGACGATGGCCTTGCTCATCGGGTGATCCCTTCGGTCGCGCGGGCCCGCGGGCCCGTCGTGGGGTGCAAGGGCAGCTCCTTGATCAGGAGCGCCATCAGGAAGCCCGCCGCCGCGAGGATCGCGACCAGCAGGAAGACAGGGCGTACAGCTGCCGCGAAGGAGCCGGCGAAGGAGGCGGTCATGGCGGAGGAGTCGCCGATCTCGCCGGTACGGCCGAACACCACCGCGACGCAGCCCGCGATCCCGGCGGTGCCGCCGAGCTGGCGGGTGAAGGTGGCCGCGGAGGTGGCCACGCCCATGTCCCGCACCGGGGCCGCGGCCTGTACGGAGAGCGTCAGCGGCTGCATGGACGAGCCGAGTCCGAGACCGAGCACGGCGGCCAGGCCCATCACCGCGATCAGCGGCACGTCGGTGTCGAGCAGCGGTGACAGAGCCAGGGCCGCCACGGCGACCAGCGCCAGACCGGTCACGAAGAAGGCCTTGTAGCGACCGCTGCGCGCGATCACCCGGCCGGACAGCGCCGAGGCCAGCACCAGCCCGGCCATCAGCGGCAGCATCATCAGGCCCGAGCGCGTCGGGGAGGCGCCGCGGACGATCTGGTAGTACAGCGGCAGGGTCATCATGGTGCCCAGCATCGCGGCGCCGAGCGCCGCACCGGCCAGAGCGGAGAGGCTGAACGGGGCGGCTCGGAACAGCCGCAGCGGGATCAGGGCTTCCTCTCCCATCCGCCGCTCGATCAGCAGCCAGGCCCCCAATCCCGTCAGGCCCAGCGCGTAACAGGTCAGCGCGGCCGGCGAGCCGTACCCCCAGGTCCTGCCCTGCTCGGCCGCCAGCAACAGCGGGCCGCAAGCACGCTCGACAGGCCGAAGACGGCGACGAACCAGCCCTGGTAGCGGGCCCGCTCGCGGGGCGGCAGCAGGTCGGCCAAGATCGCGAAGGCCAGTGACATCAGCCCGCCCGCGCCCAGCCCCTGCACCGCGCGGAAGGCGGCGAGCGCGCCCATCGACGTGGCCGTCGCGCACAGGAGCGAACCGGCGACGAAGACGGCCACGGCGGTGAGGTAGAGGGGCTTGCGTCCGTACAGGTCGGACAGCTTCCCGTACAGCGGCATCGTGACCGTGGAGGCGATCAGGTACGCGGTCGTGACCCACGCCTGATGGCTGAGGCCGTGCAGGTCGTCGGCGATCGTCCGCATGGACGTCGAGACAATCGTCTGGTCGAGCGCGGACAGGAACATACCCGCCATGAGCCCGCCGACGACCGCCGAGATCGGGCGTCGTGTCATGAGCCAAAGACTCACTCATTCAGATGAATTTTGTCAACTGAATGATTGAATCGCTAGGATGGCGGCCATGACAACGCGGCGACGTGCGGTGACCGAGGACGAGCGGGGGACCGCCGCGGAGCGGACCCGGGAGCGGATCCTGCGGGCGGCGCTGGAGGAGTTCGGGGCCAAGGGCTACTCCGGAGCCCGCACGGCGGCCATCGCGGCCAGGGCCGGGGTCAATCAGCAGCTCATCAGCTACCACTTCGGCGGCAAGCAGGGCCTGCTGACGGAGCTGCGCAGACGGTGGACCGAGACCGGGGCCGGGCTGCCGCCGCCGGAGTCCTCCTTCGCCGACTCCTTCGCCGCCGTCCTCGGCGCCACGCTCGAACGGCCCCAATGGGCGCGCATGGTGCTCTGGCAGGCACTCGGCGACGATCCCGGCGAGGGCGGCGGCATGTCCAATGCCCAGCGCGAGCAGCTGCGCGACGGCATCGAGCGGCTGCGCCGGCGGCAGCGCGACGGGGAGATCAGCGACGCGCCGTCACCGGAGTTCGTGATGCTGCTCGCTTACGCGCTGACCTTCGCACCCCTCGCGCTGCCCGACCACGTCAAGGCGATCCTCGGCGTGGACCCGCTGTCGGAGGACTACCGCCGCATCGCGCACGACCAGCTCATGACCCTGTTGCGCGGCCCCGCGCCGGATGATCCCTGCCGGTAGCCGAGCTGGATTTCACTGTGGGTCGGCCGGGGCGAGCCGAGGGCCGCGGCTACGGGCCTCGGCGACCCGTTTGATACCGGCGGCCCACCCGTCCAGCGCGGCCTGGAGCTTGCGGCCGTTCATGAACAGCCCCAGCAGCGGCCCGGCCATGGATTCGGCGACCATCAGTTCGGTGGAGCCGTCCTCGAGCGGGGTCAACACGTGCCGGTGCACGGCCTTGGCGCCGAAGGACAGCCCGGTCCAGGTCAGCTGCCGGCCGGGGACGACCACCGCGAACCTGGAGGCGATGGCCGCCTTGCCGTTGCGCCAGGCGAAGGCCGCGTCCACGGCGACCCCGGCCGTCAGGCGTACGTCGCCGATGGCCGGATCGATCCGCGACCAGCCCTCCGGGTCGGCCAGCACGCTCCACACGACCTCTGGGCCCGTGTCGACGATGACCCGGGTGACCGCCCGGACGGGGGCGGTGGCATCGATGCGGTCATTCTTGGCGTACTGCTCATGCAGGACCTCCAGCGGAGGACCGGAATAGAACAAAGATCTCAGCACTGGGACTCCCGGAAGGAACGGTTATTGGGCAGGTGCTCTGTGCCGCAGGTGCGGCCGCGCCTCGGCCCAGATCGCCGCGGGCTCGAAGCCGGCGGCGTTCCAGGTGGTGGACGTCAGCCGCCCCCGCCCGCGGTAGCGCCGCACGATCGTGACGTGCTCCGGCCACCCCACGAACCGTCGTAGGGCCTGCTCGTCCTGCCAGATCGACACCGAGCCGCACCTGAGCTCCAGCGGTCGCGTCCACAGCCACATCCCGACCGCACCCTCCAGCTGGGGCCAAACTCGGCGCAGCGCGATCCCGGCCCGGTAGATACCGGGCAGGTCGCGTGCACTGTCGGCCTGGTACGCGGTCACCGCGACCAGCACGGGCCCGGCGAAGTCCACGGCCGGCCCCGAGGTCCAACGGCTTCTCAGCATGCTGATGACACCTCCTTTTTCAGCACGAACGTTCGTGCTTGGATGGGACGGTATCACGGTGCGGCATAATTGACCGAACGTTCGTGCGCGAAAGGAGCGGCAATGGCGGGCCGGCCACGAGACGAGGGGACACGGAACGCGATCCTGCGCCGAGCGGCGGACATCGCCTCCAAGGACGGGCTGGAGGGCCTGTCGATCGGGCGGCTGGCCGCCGACCTCGGCGTGAGCAAGAGCGGGCTCTTCGGCTACTTCGGCTCCAAGGAAGAGCTCCAGCTCGCCACGATCCGGGCCGCGACGGGTGTCTACCTCGGCGAGGTCGTCCACCCCGCCCTGACGGTGCCGCCGGGCCTGGGGCGGGTGTGGCAGTTGTGCGAGCGCTGGCTGAGCTACTCGGAACGGCGGGTCTTCCCCGGAGGGTGCTTCTTCTTCACGGTCACCGCCGAGTTCGACGCCCGCCCTGGTCGTGTACGGGACACCGTCGCCGCCGCGGGTCGCGAGTGGAACCTCCTGGTCGCGAGCGCCGTCGGCGACGCGCGCGGGCTCGGAGAGCTCACCGAGGACACCGAACCCGATCAGCTCGCCTTCGAACTGATCGCGTTCATGGAGACCGCCAACGCCGTCTCACTGTTGCACGACGATCCCGTCGCCTACCGGCGGGCCAGGAACGCCATCCAGAGACGCCTGCACGCGTCCGCCACCGATGCGGCGTCGCCGCCCTGGCTCTCGGCCCAGGGCTGAAGGCGTCTCGTACGAGGCCTCGCCGGCGCTCAGGCGTCTTCGACCGGTACGGGAATCCGGGCCTCGACCTTGAACGACGCCCGGTCCGCGCGGTACACGTCGCGGGCGAACTCGATGCAGCGCCCATCGGCAGTGTAGGTGCGGCGGGTCAGCAGGATCCCGTTGGAGGCGCTGCGGATCTTCAGCCGGGCGCAGGAGGCGTCGTCGATGACGATGGACTCGATGACGGCGGAGGCGTCGGCCGGTACGACGCGGTAGTGGGTGCGCAGGATGTGCCAGAGCGACCCGGTGAGGGGCTGCTCCAGCAGTCCGGGCGTGAGGGCGCTGGGGAAGTAGGTGGTCTCCAGCGCGATCGGCTCGTCGTCGGCGAACCGCAGCCGGTGCAGGGCGTGCACGGTCTCGTCGCCGGCCAGGTCGAGCGCCTCACGGGCCGAGGGGGTGGGCGGGCGTTCCTCGGCCCAGATGAGCTGGGCCGATGGGCGCCGTCCGGCCAGGATGATCTCGTCGGAGAAGCTGCCGATGTGGAAGGGCACCCGCGCTTCGGCCACGAACGTCCCGCGCGGCGGACGCCGGTAGACGTACCCCTCCTTCTCCAGCAGCGCCAGGGCCTGCCGGGCCGTCATCCGGCTGACGCCGTAAGTCTCGCTGAGCTCCCGCTCTGACGGCATGAGCGTGTGCGGGCCGAGCTTCTCCCCGGTGATGCGGTCGCGGAGCTCCGCGGCGATCGTCACGTAACGCGGCGAGGCTGCGGCCTTGTGAACTTTCGTCCCCATGGGTGACACCCTAGCCCGTTTGGTCGATACCTTGTGGGCTAAGCCACATGGTATATACCAAAGGGGGACTTTCGTGCAGAAGGAGCAGATCTGACGATGTACATCCTCGCGATCGACCAGGGGACGTCCGGGACCAAGGCCATCGTCGTGGACGGGGGCGGGGCCGTCCTGGCGATCGCCGAGGAGGCCCTGCGCCCGCGCTATCTGGAAGGCGGCGGCGTCGAACAGGACCCGCACGCCCTGCTCGACTCCGTCCTGACCGCCGGACGGCGGGCCGGCGCGGCGGCGGGCGTGCCGCTGGACGCCGTCGCCCTGGCCAACCAGGGCGAGACCGTCCTGGCCTGGGACCCGGCCACCGGCGAGCCGCTCACTCCGGCCATCGTCTGGCAGGACCGCCGGGCCGAGCGGCTGTGCGCGGCCCGGGCTCCGTACGCCGACCGGGTCGCCGCACTCACCGGCCTCGTGCTCGACCCCTACTTCTCCGCGCCGAAGATGCGCTGGATCCGTGAAGAGCTCACCACCGAAGGCGTCGTGACGACCACCGACACCTGGCTGGTACACCGGCTGTGCGGGGCGTTCGTCACCGACGCCGCCACCGCCAGCCGGTCGCTGCTGCTCGGCCTGGCGGACGGGCAGTGGAGCGGTGAGCTGCTCGACGTCTTCGGGCTCGGCGCCGAACGGCTCCCCGAGATCGTCGCCAGCGACGCCGTCGTCGGTACGACCACCGCCTTCGGGCCGGAGATCCCGGTGACCGGCCTGATCGTCGACCAGCAGGCCGCGCTCCTGGCCGAGGCGTGCCTGGAGGCGGGCACCGCCAAGTGCACCTACGGCACCGGGGCCTTCCTGCTCGCCCAGCTCGGCACGTCCCCCTCTCGATCGACGTCGGGCCTGGCGACGTCGATCGCCTGGCGGCTGCGCGGGGAGACCCGCTACTGCGTGGACGGCCAGGTCTACACCGCGGCCTCGGCCGTACGCTGGCTCGCCGACCTCGGCCTCATCTCCGGCGCCGAACAACTCGACGCCGTCGCGGCACCCTCCAGCGACGGCGTGCTGTGCGTGCCCGCGCTCGCCGGCCTGGCCGCGCCGTGGTGGGACGCCGCCGCCACCGCCTCGTTCACCGGCATGACGCTCAGCACCGGCCGCGGGCATCTCGTACGGGCGCTCCTGGAGGGCGTCGCCGCCCAGGTCGCCGCGCTGACCGCGCTGGTCGGCGCGGACCTCGGCGCGCCGCTGTCCCGGCTGCGCGTCGACGGCGGACTGACCCGCTCGCGCGTCCTCATGCAGGCGCAGGCCGACCTCGCCCAGCTCCCCGTGGAGGTCTACCCGTCACCGCACGCGACGCCGCTCGGCGCCGGCGCCTGCGCCCTGATGGCCCTCGACCCCGCGCTGGACGCGGCCACGGTGGTCGGCGGCTGGCGGCCGTCGGCCGTCTACGAGCCCGCCTGGCCCGCCGCTCGCGCCGCCTCGTACCTGGAGAGATGGCAGGCCGCCATATTGCTGTCGAAGGAGATTTCGTGAACGCTCCCCGTACCTACGATGTGGCCGTGATCGGCGGCGGCATCGTCGGCTCGGCCATAGCGCGGCTGCTGGGCGGCACCGCCCTGTCAGTGGCGCTCCTGGAGGCGCGCGACGACGTGGGCGACGGCACCAGCAAGGCCAACACCGCCATCCTGCACACCGGCTTCGACGCCAAACCCGGCACCCTGGAATCCCGCCTGGTCGCCCGCGGCTACGACCTGCTCGGCGACTACGCGGAGGCCACCGGGATCCCGGTCGAACGTACCGGAGCGCTGCTCGTCGCCTGGACCCCCGAACAGCTCGACGCCCTGCCCGAGCTGCGCGCCAAGGCCGAGCGCAACGGCTACACCGCCTGCGAGACCGTCGACGCGGCCGAGGTCTACCGCCGGGTCCCCGCCCTCGGCCCCGGCGCGCTCGGCGGCCTGACCGTTCCCGGCGAGTCCATCATCTGCACCTGGACCACCAACCTCGCCCTGGCCACCGACGCCGTCAACCGCGGCGTGACGCTGCTGCGCGGCCACCGCGTCACCGAGGTCCACGTCGGCGCGGACACCACCCGGCTGGCGACCACCGCGGGCGAGATCACCGCCCGCTGGGTGGTCAACGCCGCCGGACTCGGCGCCGACACGCTCGACGCCCTCTTCGGCCACGACCGCTTCACGGTCACGCCGCGCCGCGGCGAACTGCTGGTCCTCGACAAGCTCGCCCGGCCGCTGGCGCCCTGCATCGTGCTGCCGGTGCCCTCGTCGGCGGGCAAGGGCGTGCTCGTCAGCCCCACGATCTACGGCAACGTCATGGTCGGCCCGACCGCCGAGGACCTGACCGACCGCGGCGCCACCGGCACCTCCGAAGCGGGGCTGGCGTTCCTGCGCGAGAAGGGCGCGGCGCTCATGCCCCGGCTGATGAAGGAGGAGGTCACCGCGACGTACGCGGGCCTGCGGGCCTCGATCGGGCGCGACGACTACCTCATCGACCTCGACGCCTCACAGCGCTACCTCCTGATCGGCGGCATCCGCTCCACCGGCCTGACCGCCGGCATGGCGATCGCCGAACACGCCGGGGACCTGCTCGCCGGCCATCTCGACCTCACCGCGCGCGCCGGTCTGCCCGCGCCGCCGCACATGCCCAATCTGGGCGAGGCGTTCGCGCGCCCGTACCAGGACGCCGCCGCCATCGCCGCCGACCCCGAGTACGGCCGCATCGTCTGTTTCTGCGAGCGGGTGACGCGGGGCGAGATCCGCGACGCGCTGACGTCGGTGATCCCGCCCGCCGGGCTGGACGGCCTGCGCCGCCGCACCAGAGCCATGAACGGACGCTGCCAGGGCTTCTTCTGCGGAGCCCGGGTACGCGAGATCTTCGAGGGGGAGACGGAATGACCGAGCGGGTACGCGTGGCCGTCATCGGCGGTGGACCGGCGGGACTGACGGCCGCCGCCGCGCTCGCCCCGGCGGTGGACGGCGAGGTCCTGGTCCTGGAGCGCGAGCCGGAGACCGGCGGCATCCCCCGGCACAGCGACCATCCCGGCTACGGCATCCGTGACCTGCGCCGATTCGTCTCCGGCCCCGAGTACGCGCGCCGAATGACCCGCGCCGCCCGCGAGGCCGGGGCCCGTCTGGAGACGGAGGCCATGGTCACCGGATGGGCCGGAGCGCGGACCCTGGAGGTGACCTCGCCGCGCGGCCGCCGCCTCGTCCAGGCCGACGCGGTGGTCCTGGCGACCGGGGCGCGGGAGCGGCCTCGTTCGGCCCGGCTCATCGCCGGCGACCGGCCCGACGGCGTCTACACCACCGGGCAACTGCAGAACCTCGTACACCTGCACCATCGCGAGGTCGGGCGGCGCGCTGTGGTCGTCGGCGCGGAGCTGGTCAGCTGGTCAGCGGTGCTCACCCTGCACGAGGCGGGCTGCCGTACCGTGCTGATGACGAGCGAGTACGCCAAACCCGAGGCCTACACCGCCTTCCACGTCCCGGGACGGCTGGCCTTCGGCGTGCTCGTCCGGAGCCGCACCCGGCTGGTCGCCGTCAACGGCAAGGGCCGGGTGACCTCGGTCGACATCGAGAACCTCGACACCGGTGCACGCCACCGCGTCCCGTGCGACACCGTGATCACCACCGGCGACTGGATCCCCGACCACGAGCTGGCCCGTACGGGCGGCCTGGACATGGACGAGTCCACACTCGGGCCGCGCGTGGACACCTCCCTGGCGACGAGCCTGCCCGGCGTGTTCGCGGCGGGGAACCTCCTGCACCCGGTCGACACCGCCGACATCGCCGCGCTCGACGGCCGCCATGTCGCCGCCGCCGTCCTGTGGCATCTGGCCGGCCACCCCGTCCCGGCCGGCGGGGTGCCGCTGGTGGCCGAGGCGCCGCTGCGCTGGGTCGCGCCGCAGATCGTACGTCCCGGCGGGCCGCCGCCCTCGCGGGGCAGGCTCCTGCTGTGGTCGGACGCCTTCCGGAGGTTCCCGCGGATCGCCGCGACCCAGGACGGGCGCTTCCTCGGCCGTGCCCGCCTCCCCTGGCCCGCCGCCCCGGGCCGGGTCTTCCGCGTACCTTTCACCCTCGTGACGGGCGCCGACCCGGCGGGCGGGCCCGTACGACTCGCACTGGAATGACTGCCTAGCACCTGATCACGGAGTAGCTGTCAGGGCGGTGCGCGCGGTGGCGAGGATCTCCTCGGACAAGGGGGAGTCCTTGGTGGCGCGGGCCAGGACGAGTGCGCCGAGCATGGTGCACAGCCGGGTGATGCCGTCCTGGTCGGGGGTGGCGAGCGCGTCGGCGAAGTCGCTGACTCCCTGGGTGTAGACGCGGCGGGCCTCGTGGTTACCGGGTTCGCGTGCCATGTCGCCGGCCAGCGCGGCGACGGGGCAACCGTCCGAGGGGTTGTCACGGTGCTCGACGGAGAGATAGGCGTCGATCAGCGCCTGCTGGGCGGCGGTGTCGGGTTGTCCGGTGTGCTGTTCGAGCGCGGCGGTGTGGTGCTGGGCGAGTTCGGCGAAAGCATGGCTGGTGGCCTCGTCGATGAGCGCCTCTTTGGAGGCGAACTGCTTGTAGAAGCCGCCGTGGGTCAGTCCGGCCGCCTTCATGAGGTCGGCGACGCTGACGTGTGTGCCCTGCTTGCGGAACAGCCGGGAGGCGGTTTCCACGATCCGCCTGCGGTTCTCCTGCGCTTGCGCCTGTGACACGCGGCCCATCGGCCACCCCCTCATTTGGATGTCGGCTGTCATCTATCCTATGCTCCAACTTAGATTACAAACGTAATCTAAATGGATCTGCAACGCTGGGAGCAGACATGGAACTGAAGAACGCGGTCGCCGTGGTCACGGGCGCCAACCGAGGACTGGGCCGCCACCTGGCCGTCCAGCTTCTGGAGCACGGAGCGAAGGTGTACGCGGCGGCGCGCCGCCCGGAGAGCGTGGACGTGGCCGGCGCCATCCCGCTGCGCCTGGACGTGACCGATGAGGAGTCCATCCGGGCCGCGGCCCGCCTCGCCTCGGACGCGACCCTGCTGGTGAACAACGCCGGGATCTCCACCGGCACCCCGCTGATCGCCAGCGACCTCGAGGCGGTGCGCCTGGAGATGGAGACGAACTACTTCGGCCCGCTAGCCGTGACGCGCACCTTCGCCCCGGTCATCGAGGGCAACGGCGGCGGCGCCGTGGTCAACGTCCTGTCCGTGCTGTCCTGGTGGCACCCGGCCGTCACCGGGGCCTACGCCGCGGCCAAGGCCGCCGCCTGGGCGCAGACCAACGCGGTCCGCGAGGAACTGGCGCCGCGCGGCATCACCGTCTCGGCGCTGCACGTCGGCTACATGGACACCGACATGGCGGCCAGTATCCCCGCCGACCAGAAGGCCGACCCCGCCGACGTCGCCGCCCAGGTCCTGTACGGCATCGAGAACGGCCGGCCCGAAATCCTCGCCGACGAGGTCACCCGGAACATCAAGCAGAGCCTGTCCACCACGCTGAACCCGGCCTGAACCCAGCCGGAATCACGCCTGAAGCGGCGGTCAAGGACGGCGACGGAGCGGTCAAGGACGGCGACGGAGACTGAGGGCGGCGCCCTCACTCCCTCGTCCCTTACTCCGGCACGACGCCGATGACCATGCGGTGATCGAGGTGGTCCGGCAGATCAGGGGCTTTGGTGAGCGCTCCGGTCCGTACGTCGATGATGAGGAAGCCGCGGGTGGAGTCCACGATGACGCGCCGGTCGTCGAGCCACTGGGCGACCTCATCGCCGCACGGGGCGGGGAAATCCCTGATCCGGGCGCCGGTCGTGGCGTCCCAGAAGGTGATCAAGCCGTGGCAGCCCATCAGAAGCTTCCCGTCAGGGGAGAGGCTCTTCACATCGTCGGCGTCGATGTACTCGGCAACCGTCCTGGCCTTGCCCCGGTTGTCGACGGAGATGATCGCACCGTCGTAGTGGCACTCCCGGGAGCCGACGACCTTGTCTCTGGTCACTCCGAACACCACGCACAGCTTCGGGATGGTCCGGGCGCCGCCCGTCTCGAAGTCCGTGATGATCATGCGTTTCTCCGCCACGACGGCGGCCGCGAAACAGCCTGCCGTCCGCGGAGACCGCCAGGGGAGTGGGGCCAGGACTCTGCCTGTCCAACTCCCAGGCGGTGAGCCGGCGGGTGAGGGGACGCGACCGGCCATCGCGCAGGTCCAGGGCGACGTACTGGTTCGTGGCGGAGTCCAGGTAGGCGAGGCGATGCCCGTCGAGGCTGACCACGATCTCCCGGTCGGCATTCTTGATCAGCATGTCCTCGCCCGTCGCGAGGTGGACGCTCCGACCGCCCTCCGCGAAGTCGGTCCAGCGGATGGGCGCCGCCGTCGGATGGAAGGCGACGACGCCCTTCTCCGGAGGCGCGCTCGGTTGGGGCGTGCAGGCTGCCACGGCGAGCACTAGGAGGATCACGGCGCGCTTCATACCGCTCCGATAGTCAGGTCGTTTGATGACATGTCCGGCACGTACGGCACGCCGCGAGCCGCGCCGGTGGCCAGATTCACCACGTAGACGGCCGCCGAGTGGTATCCCGGCGCGAAGACCACCACCTCGTTCGCCCCCGCCCACCGGTAGAGGTGGCTCAGTACGGCGGTCGGTGGCAGCTGCGGGCGGATCTCGCGGATCGTCTTGCCGGTGGCCGGATCGAACAGGCGGATCTGGTTCTTCGCCTGGGAGAAGGCCACCATGGACCTCCCGTCGGGAGAGGCCGTCACATCGCCTCCTCCGTCGAAGGGGTCGCGGATGGCGTGTTCGCCGATCCGGAAGGTGGCGCCGTCGTAGAGGACGAGTTGGTGACCCGCCCAGCCCTGCAGGTATTGCTCCGGGCCGGTCACGCGCCGGAGCTCTCCCGTCGAGGTGTCGGCGATCACGACGGTCAGCGCTGGGGATCCCTGGGCCGCCAGGTAGCGGCCTTCGGCGGAGAAGCGGAGCGTGTTCGCGGTGAAGCCGGTGGGGACCGGTACGACCGAGCCGGTGGTGAGATCGCGGACGATCACCTGATGGCGGGAGAGGCTGTAGTAGGCGAGCTTGTGCCCGTCCGGGCTCACCTCGACACCGGACAGCCCGTCGGCGTCGGGGATCCGCCATCGGGCGCCGGTCACGTCGATCACCGCGCAGCCGCTCCTGTCCGGGAAAGCGTTCCACGGGGCGGGCGCCTCGGGGAAGGAGTCCTCGACCCGCAGGCCGTACCGGATGGGCGTCTTGGTGGTCGCGGCCAGGACGGGCGAGAGCGGCGGAGTGGCCCGTTCCGGTTCGAGCAGGTCGTACTTCGGCCACAGCACCGTGAACACCACCGCTCCGGCGACGAGGAGGCAGGCGCTCGCCACAAGCTTGCGGTGCAGGCGGATCAGCCGTTTGCGTCGCGGCAGGCCCGACGGGTCGACTTCGGGGGCGGCTTCCAGCGGGGCCTCCCCTGCCAGCGCCCGGACCTTCGCGATGCTCAGCCCGGTCAGGTCGGCGGTGTCTTCCTCGCTCCACCCGTCATAGTGCAGCGCCACCTGGACCGCCCGCTCGGCCCGCGCCTTCCGATAGAGCGTGAAATATGCGCTCTTGTTGTCCCCGTGCTTGAGCAGCGCGATCGCCGTGAGCTTCTCCGCCTTGGCCGGGTCGCACACCAGCAGCGTCGCCGTGCGCAGCAACGGCGTCTCCCATTCGCTCACCACTCCACCCTCCCGAGTACGAAACCGGTGCCCCAGCTGGCGGGCACCCCCGTGACGGTCCGGCTGGTCGCCCGCGCGATGTCGATCGCCTGGTAGCCATTCGATCGCTCGCACAGCACCTCGCGGTCGTTGAGCCATCTCTCGACCCGCTCGCAACCGGACCTCTTCACCCGGGCCAGCCTCTTTCCGGTGACGGCGTCGACGGCCTCGTAGTAGCCGATGTCGACCAACAGCAGCCGCCGGCCGTCGGGAGAGGGGAAGGCTTCCTCGTCATCCAACCCCGGCACGAGGAAGCCGCTGCCGTCGGCGCGGATCGCGACAACCCGGCGGTTCTCCCCGCTGCCGGGCCTGCACCGTGGGACTCCCCAGATGAGGTCCTTGCTGAGCCCGAACACCTGGCAGATCCCGGCGATCGTCCGGACCTTCCCGGTCCCGAAGTCCATGATCCGGCTGTCGGGCTGAGCCGAGTAGGCGACGAGGCCGCCGTCGTGGGAGAAGACGAAACCACCGATGTTCACGGCCTGATCCGCGGTGAGCTCGGGCGAGAGGGAGCGGACCGTGCCGTCTCGCAGGTCGCGGGCCATCACCCGGCGATCGGCCAGATCCAGGTAGACCACCCGGTGCCCGTCGTCGCTGATCGCGATCCCGGGCTCCTGGGCGGCGTACGGAAGCGGGTAGACCTCGCCGGAGGCGAGATGCAGGCTCCATCCGTGACACGTCGCGTCGCCGCAGTGGGACGCGTCGCCGTACACGATGGGCTGGCCGGTGCTGCGCGGCCAGAGGACCAACAGGAGGAGGACGCCTCCGGCTGTCGCGAGAAGAACGGCGGCCACCCGAATGCGATAGCGCACCCGGGACCGCCTGGCTAATTGAGACCAGGTGCCCGACACGAGATCGAATACTAGGAACGACCGATTGCGATCAGATTGCGGTCGTCCTCTTGCTGCCCTGGCGCGCGCCCAATGACTTACGGGATGATGTCCGTTACGATCCTGGCGGCGGCCTTCTGGCACGAGGAGAGCCGCCCGCTCATGCTCGCCTGCGCGGCCGAGTTGCTGGCGCACCGCCACCCACCGACGGTCGCCACCCCGGCACTGCCCTGTTTGGGGGTGTCGGGCCGGTAGTAGGTCCGGAAGACCTTCAGTGCCGTACGGCAATCGGCCCGCCCCGCGGACACCGCGACCGCGGCCATGGGCCCGCCGCCGGGCGGCTGAAGCTCACCGCACACGGTCCCGGGCCCGGCGAGCTTCCGCGAGGGCGAGGGCGAGGGGCGAGCCGTCGGCGGCGCCGTCTCCGGTGCTTTCGTCTCGGGGGATTCCGGTGCCGATGTGGTGGGCGTCGCCAGGGCGGAGGACGGTGCCGGGGTAGAGGACAGTGCCAGGGTGGTGGACGGTGCCGCCTCCGGCTCGGATTTCTCCCCGCAGGCGCTCAGGAAGAGCAACAGCACCGGAACGCAGGCAATGACTCGCGACCGCACGAAACAGAACTCCACAACTCGACGTCAAGGTCGGCGTAGTCTCTCACGCCCAGCGCGTCGCTCCGCCGTGCCGACGATCTGTCGTCGTCGCTGAAACTTTCACCGCCGCACCGCATGAGGATGAGGCTCTCCCCATGCTGTCCACCGCCCGTGACCTCGGCTGATGTGCCGCCTCCGGGTTGAGGCCGCCGGGTCGTCCGCGTACGTGAGACCTTTCCAGGCTCAGCGGTGCGTGCTTAGCTTCGCTCATCCATCGGAAAGCGCTTACCGAGCTCACGGAGACGAAGGATGCGCCTAAAAGCCGTCATGGCGTGCGCCGGCCTGCTGGCCGGCGTGCTCGTCGCACTGTCACCATCCATCGCGAATGCCGCGACCACCCGGTACGAGGCCGAAACCTCGCCGGCGGTCTGCACCGGGACGATCGACTCCAACTGGGCGGGCTACTCCGGCAGCGGCTTCTGCAACGGCACCAACGCCGCGGGCGCCTACGTCCAGTACACGGTGACCGCCTCGGCGGCCGGTACGGCGACGCTCGGGGTGCGGTTCGCCAACGGCACCACCAGCGCCCGTCCCACCAGCCTGCTGGTCAACGGTACGACCGTGCAGTCGGTGTCGTTCGAAGGCACGGGTACATGGGACGCCTGGACCACCAAGACGTTGACCGTCAACCTGGCCTCGGGCAGCAACACCATCCGGCTCGACCCCACGGGCAGCACCGGCCTGGCGAACATCGACTACCTCGAGGTCACGACGGGAAGCACGCCGCCACCCACCGGCACGCTGTACGCCTCGCCGAACGGCAGTGCGAGCGCGCCCGGAACGGAGTCGGCCCCGACGACGCTCGCCTCGGCGATCACCCGCGTCACCGCGGGCGGGGTGATCTACGCGCGCGGCGGGACGTACAACCTCTCGCAGACGCTGACCATAGCGGCGGGCAACAACGGCACCTCGAGCGCCCGCAAGAAACTGTCCGCCTACCCGGGGGAGACTCCGGTGCTGAACTTCTCGGCCATGAGCGAGGACTCGGCCAACCGCGGTCTTGCCCTGAACGGGTCGTACTGGCACCTCTACGGCATCGTCGTCGAGCGGGCCGGTGACAACGGGATCTTCGTCGGCGGTAGCAACAACATCATCGAGCGTACGGTGACGCGCTTCAACCGTGACTCGGGGCTGCAGATCTCGCGGATCGCCTCTGACACCCCCCAGAGTCAGTGGCCGGCCAACAACCTCGTCCTGAGCTCGGAGTCGCACGACAACGCCGACTCCGACGGTGAGGACGCGGACGGCTTCGCCGCGAAGCTCACCTCCGGCCCCGGCAACGTCTTCCGCTACGCGGTGTCTCACAACAACATCGACGACGGCTGGGACCTCTACACCAAGACGGACACCGGAGCCATCGGCCCGGTCACCATCGAGGACTCCCTCTCCTACAACAACGGCACTCTTAGCAACGGCACCCAGAACGGCAACGGTGACCGCAACGGCTACAAGCTCGGTGGCGAGGACATCGCGGTCAATCACGTGATCCGGCGCAGCATCGCCTACCGCAACGGCAAGCACGGGTTCACCTACAACCGCAACCCCGGCTCGATGTCGATCTCGGACAACGTCAGCATCGACAACACGGAGCGCAACTACTCCTTCGACGCCGGCACCTCGGTGTTCCGCAACAACGTCTCGTGCCGCAGCGGCAGCGGGACCAACGACAGGATCGTGGGTAACGCAGACAGCTCCAATCAGTTCTGGTCCGGTTCGAACGGGTCCCGATGCTCCTCGTACTCGGGTGCCCTGCACTGGTCCTTCGCCGCGGACGGCCGCCTCGTGGTCACCTTCGGCTAGCCGGCGACGCCATGCCCCGCCTGGTCGCAGCCCATGATTCATGGGCTGCGACCCACGCGACGTCAGCGGATCGTGCGGCGGGTGACCGCTCAGGGCAGGGCTTCCCAGGCCCCGAACGGACTGTCGGCTCCCGGAGCCGATTGCCTGCGGGCATGGACAACGCCATCGGTCCCCACGGCGAACATGACGGCGGCCCCGTTCGCATCAAGGGTGGCCGCCGGGTAATCGACAATGGTCCCGCTGAGGTCGGCCCACGCGTCATAACCGCTGCCGTTCGCGATCAACTGCTTGGTCATGCTGACCCCGGTCGCGGCGTTGCGCTCGAACATCAGGATCCGCGAGTCCAGACCAGCCGGCGTGGTGACGAGTGCGGGCTCACCGACCCCCGCGTGTCCCCCGATCACGGCAGGCGTGGTGCTCCAGGCGAGGCCGGCCACGAGCTGGTAGCTGACGACCATCGCGGCGGTGCCGGCGCGGCGGTAGGCCACGTGGAGGCGCCCGTCCTGGGACAGAGCGACCGAGGGCGGGCTGGCCGGGGTCATCGACGGGACGGTGGTGTCGCGGGTGAAACCGCCGTTGGGGGTGGACTGATACCAGCGCAGCAGCCGAGTCCTGGAACTGGCGAACAGCTCGATGCGGCCCAGTGGCGTGGTGATGGCGCTGAGGCCGTCCTGCACGTCAGTGCCGCCCTGGTTCTGCCATGCGCCCCAACCGCCGTTGGCCGCGGTCTGGACGCGGCTGCTGACCCCGCCATTGCCGTTCTTGACGAACATCTGCATGCGGCCGTTGGCGTTGGAGGCGACAACGGGCAGACCGATCTGTTCCTGGACCTCCCAGTTCGTGTGGGGATTGCCAAGGTCGGTCCAGCTGCCGGTCCAGGCGCCATTGGCCGCGGTCTGGGACATGGTGACGATGTGGTGGTCGGTCATTCGCCTGGCGAAGATCGCCAAGCGGCCGTCGGCCTGTTTGCCCACGCTGATCGCGGGTGCCAAGGCGCCGCCCGCGCCGGCCAGCGTGTACGGGCCGTCCCACGCGCCGGCCGGGGTCTGCCCGTAGGTGGTCACCACACCGTTTCGGACCACGAAGATCTGGGGTCTGCCGTCAGCGTTCCGGCCTGCCCAATGGGTTCCCCTGGCCCAGCGGTAGTACATCCGCGTCGGCCACACGTTCGGGTCGAACGCGTGGTCGTACTGGATGTAGTGATCGATGATCGCGCTCTTGCGGGCGCTGATCGCGGTGGTCAGGTTCATGGGCGCGTCGGCGATGTTGTAGTCGCGGTAGTTCACCAGCAGAATCGGTAAGCCCGACGCCGTGGCGGCGTCCCCGGCCAGCCGTCCCGCGGCCACGTGGTCGCCGTGGCCCGGGTCGTAGCGGCTGTCGACGATGGGGTCCTGGGCGCGGAGCACGTTGGGCTGGTAGTGGTTCATCAATCCCGCGAGTACGGCGATCACGTCAGCGCGCTCGTACGTGTACGACTCGCTCACCAGGCCGTTCTCAGGGATGATCGTGTGATCGACGAAGTCGTCCACGACGTTGAACCAGCCGATCTCGTTGTCCCGCATGTTCATGAACACCAGCTGGATCTGCGGATGACTCGTGAGCGTGTATCGCTCGACCTGTCGATCCGCGATCGTCCAGGCCACCCCGGTCCACTCCTCCTGGGCGGCCGGATCCACATCCGGCGCTCCCGCCATCCGGGCGTAGGCGTCCAGCATGCCGCGCTGCCGATTACGGGCCCGCTGCTCGTCGGTATCACCGTCACCGGTGACCTGCCCCGCGGTGATGAAGACCGTCACGTTCGCCGCCCCTGACTGGATCGAGTCGTCGATGTCGGGGTTCATGAACAGGATGTCGTCGTCCTCATGCGCCACGATCTGCATGAACGCGCCGGGTGCGATGGTGGGCGTGGCGACGGCCACCCCGCCCATCGGCACCAACACGACGAGCGTCGCGAGCACGGCTAACAGCCGCACCCAGAACGAGGTAGTTCTGCCTCCGCGCATGTTGTTCCCCCCACGCAGGCCGTACCGGACAAAAGGTTCTAGGGTCCAGGGTCGAATAGTGAATAGTTCTTGGGCCGAGAGCAAGGGGAAACTTGATAACAACTGCGTAACGCGCCCAGAATTTCTCGAGAAGGTGGCTCTGGCCTGGGAAGACGCACTGGGGTGGTTGCGGATCCAGTGCTCCGACCGCCTTCTATGTGAACGAATGGGCGCGCTTTTGCGATCGACTTGGTCGCCAATATAAATTCGTTATAAAATCTACGGGGAAAGGAATGGGCGAAGGATTCGAAGCCTTGCCGCTGTTCATTTAAATTTGACGGCCGGTCAGAATTCGATGAAATGCCCGGCCGGGCCCGATGGGGGAGCCGGACCGGTGCCGCGGTGTCGTGCGAGGTCGTGCCGGTCCTCAGGTCGAGTTCCCGGATTCCGCCTTCGGCGCCGATCTCAGTCAGCTTGCAGTATTACCCGGTGCCACTACGGTCGCAGGCGGAGATCATCACGAGTGTGGACGAGGGCGACCAGAGTGGAGATCGTTCCCACGACCTCCGCCAAAGGAAAGGCATATGTCGCCAAGGAGCGGTAAGCGCATCGCGTAGCGGGACCGCCGATCTGGGCGCCCGGAAGCCGGTGCCGCGCGAGGCGCGCTTCCGGGTCGCCAGCGTGACCAAGAGCATGGTCGCCGCCACCGTCTCGCAGCTGGTCCAGGAGGGCAGAGGCCAAGCGACTGCCCCAGCCCGAGCGGGGCCGCTTCGCCTACTCCAACACCGGCTACTACCTGCTGGCCGCCGTTGACGCGCTCAACCGCTACTTCTGCGGCGAACCGTACAAACTGCCTGGTGGGGCCGCGAAGTCGCGATGACCGATCCCGCACGTGCGCCCGCCGCGCCGATCACTCCAGGTTCGCGAGTTCGCTCTCAAAACGCCTGCGCAGCGCGTCCTTCTCCGGCTCCGGCAGCCAGCACGCCTCCACCCCGGCCAGCGCCATCGCCCGCAACCGCTCATCCGGTACGGCGAGCTGATCGGACAGGATCCGATACTCCTGAGCCAGCGACGTCGGGAACATCCCAGGGTCGTCGGAAGCCGGAATGACGTTGAGCCCGGCCTCCAGCATCGCCGCGATCGACGCCCGCCGCCACGGCCGCCACGAGCGCCGCGAGGTGGTCGAGATGACCGTGAACGGGACCTGCTCGTCCCTAACCCTGGCGACGACCTCGTCGTCCTCGAGGACGAAATAGCCGTGGTCGATCCGGTCGCACCCGAGCACGTCGAGGCAGGTGACCGTGTTGACGGCGACCGGCGCGTGCTCGGAGGAGTGAGCGGTACGGCGGAGCCCGGCCTCACCGGCGAGCCGGAAGGCGGCCTCGAACCGCTCGGGCGGCCCGGCGGTCTCCAGGTTGTCCAGCCCGATCCCGGCCACGTAGTCGTGGGGGTTGTCCACCACCGTACGGATCCAGGAGAGCGCCTCCTCGCCCGATGTGCTCCGGTCGACGGCCGCGATGAGCCGGCCCGACATGCCGAAGTCGCGTTCGGCCATCCTGATGCCCTCGGCGTACGCCTCGACCACCGTGGCGTAGCCGAGCTTCTCCTGATGTTCGGTCAGCGCGTCGAAGGAGACCTCGAGATGCCTGGTCGCGCTGGTCCGATGGGCGTCCTCGAACGCCTCATAGGTGATCCTGGTGAGATCGTCGGCGTCGCGCAGGACCTGGAGAACCCACGAGGACACCTGGAACAGCGAGTAGGGGACCGCGGGCTCGTCCGCGCTCCTGCCCTGCGGAACCGGGATCCGGGTGTTCAGGTAGAGCGCCGGGTCCGGCGGGAGCGAGTTCACGTCCGCGTAGATCCGCTCGGGCGTGTCGGGCAGGTCGAGCCCCTCCCGCCTGGCCAGTTCGGCGAAGGTCGAGGCGCGCACGGTGCCGATGAGGTGGCAGTGCAGATCGACCTTGGGCATCAGGTCGAGGTTCACTTGCCGGCCACCTCGCGGGTGAAGCGGTCGACCCAGGTGGTGCGGGTGTCGACGAGCTGGGCGGGGTCGAGGGTCTTGAAGCCGGCGGCTACGGGGTCCTTCGCCGCCTCGCCCGTCACCTTGGCGACGTCGGCCGGGATCTCGGCCTTCGGGTTCGTGGGCAGGTCACCGGCGGCCTTCGCCATGGCGCTCTGCGCCTCGGCCGACAGCATGTAGTCGATGAACTTCGCCGCGCCCTGCTGGTTCTGCGCGCCCTTGGGGATCATCGCCCGGTTAGTGGCCATGTAGCGGCCCTTGGCGGGAGCGGTCCAGGCGATCGGCTCGCCCGAGGTGACCAGCTTGGTGGCGAAGCCGCTCAGCGCGTCGGCGGCGACGATCTCGCCTTGGGTCAGCAGGTTCGTGACCTCGGTCGAGGAGGTGTAGAACTGCAGGACGTTCGGCGCCCAGCCGGCCAGGGTCTTCAACGAGGTGTCGATGTCGTAGGGGCCCTTGCCGTACGACTCACCCACCCCCGAAATCATGAGTTGTCCGGCGGTCACCGAAATATCGGGAAGAGCGACCTTGCCCTTGTTGGCCGCGTCCGCGAACAGCGCCCAGTCGGCGGCCTGCTTCTGACTCAGCTTGCCGGTGTTGTAGATGATCCCGTTGAGCTGGTGCGTGTAGGCCGGTCCCTCGAAGGCGCCCTCGGTCGCGAACGGCGCGAGCTCCTTGATGTTGGGCACGTCCACCTTCTGGAAGAGGCCGTCCTTCTGCCCGAGCGCGGCGAAGTAGTCGGAGATCAGCACCACGTCCGCCTCCGGCTTGCCCTTGGCGAGCCGCAGCTTCGACAGCCGGTCGGAGTTGGACCCGGTGTCCAGCTCGACCTTGATCCCCGTCTGCTTGGTGAACGGAGCGACGACCGCCTGCTCGAACTCCTTCACCCCGAAGGGGAAGGTGCTGACGACGATGGTGTTCTGCTTCTCGGCGGAGCTGGAGCCGGAGCCGGAGCATCCGGCCGCGGCGAGCAGCGTCAGGGCAGCGGCCAGTACGGCACGGCGCGTTGGCATGGAGTTCCTTCTTTCAGCGGGGGAGGGAGACCAGATGGTCGTCCGGCGCGATGACCGAGACGCTCGATCCGGGAGTCAGGGGCGTGCCGCTGCGTACGTCGGCGAGCAGCCTGACGGTCGCGCCCGACGGGTCGACCACGTCGAGCGAGACGAGCAGGTCGACGCCGCGGAAGGCCACGTCGACCACCTTCGCGTCAAGGCCCTGACCCTGCTCGGCGAGGCGCAGATGCTCGGGCCGGATGGTCAGCGGAGTGCCGTCGGCGGCGGTGAGGAAGTTCTCGTAGCCGAGGAACTCGGCCACGAAGCGGTCGGCCGGACGGGGGAAGATCTGCTGCGGAGAGCCCTGCTGCACGATCCGGCCCTCGTTCATGATGACCATCTCGTCGGACATCTCCAGCGCCTCGTCCTGGTCATGGGTGACGAGGATGACGGTCAGCTTGGTCTCCGCCTGGATGCGCCGGATCTCGGCCCGCATCTGGACGCGCAGGCGGGCGTCGAGATTGGACAGCGGCTCGTCGAGCAGCAGGAGCTTGGGCCTGATCGCGATGGCCCTGGCCAGTGCCACGCGCTGTTGCTGACCGCCGGAGAGCTTCTTCGGCTTGCGGTCGGCCAGGTGCGCGAGCCCGACGAGCTCGAGCGTCTCCATGACCCGCGACCGTCTTTCGGCGGAGGGCACCTTGCGCAGCTTGAGCCCGTAACCGACGTTGTCGGCCACCGTCATGTGCGGGAACAGCGCGTACGACTGGAAGACCATCCCCAGATTCCGCTTCTCCGGCGGCGTCCGCGTGCTGTCGACCCCGTCGATGCGGATCGTCCCCGACGTCGGCGCCGAGTAACCCGCGATCATCCTCAGCGTGGTGGTCTTGCCGCAGCCGCTCGGGCCCAGCAGCGTCGTCAGCTGCCCTGACGGCACGGTGAGGTCGATCTCATCGACGGCGGTGAAGGAGCCGAACCTCTGGGTGACTCCGATCAATTCGGCGGCGGCGGTCATTGGTTGATCCCTCCGAAGATCTTGGCGAATCCGACCGTGCGCTCGGCGATCACCGCGATGACCACGGTGGCGGCCAGGACGAGGGTGGAAGCGGCGGCGACCATCGGGTCGTAGGACTGCTGGACGTAGTCGAGCATCGTCACCGGCAACGTACGGAAGTCGCGTCCCTGCAGCAGGAGCGACAGCGGCACGTTGTTGAAGGACGTGACCACGCTGAGCAACCCGGCGGAGAAGATGCCCGGCCGCAGGATGGGCAGCGTCACGTTGAAGAACGCGCGCAGCGGCGAGGCGCCGAGCCCGCGGGCGGCCTCCTCCAGCCCGGGGTCGGCCAGCGCGAGTGAGGCGCCGGTCACGCGTACGGCATAAGGCAGCATCAGTGCCGTGTGCCCGACCAGCAGGGTGCTGAAGTTGTCCAGGTCCAGGCCGACCATCAGCTGCTGGAACAGCGCGAGCCCGACGACCAGCTCGGGGACGATGAGCGGCGACAGGAACAACCCCTCGACCAGCCCCTTGCCAGGGAGCTTCCCCCGGTGGACGGCGAGCGTGACAGGCACGCCGACCAGCAGCGCGAGCGCGGTGGCGAGCACGGCGAGCTCCAGGCTGGAGAGCGCGGCCCCGATGAACGGCTCGTAGCCGAGCGCCTCGTCGAACCAGCGCAGCGAGATCCCGTCGGGCGGGAACCTCAGGGTGCTGCCCGCCGTGAAGGCGGTGGCGACCACGAAGATGATCGGCACGATCATGATGACGTAGCCGATGACCGCGAGCGCCGCGGTGATGGGCCGCTTCATGAGGTGGCCCCCTTCCGCCCGATCAGCGAGGACAGCCCGGAGACGAGGAAGACCAGCACCGTCATGATGAGCGCCGTCGCCGAGGCGGAGGCCCAGTCGACCGTGGTGCTCGCGTAGTTGAACAGCTGCGTGGACAGCATCCGCTGGCTGGACCCGCCGAGCAGATAGGGCGTGGTGTAGGCGGTGACGGACCCCGCGAAGACCAGGGTGGCGGCCACCACGATGCCCGGCATGGTCAGCGGGATGACGACGCTCCACATCGTACGGATCCTGCTCCCGCCGAGCCCGCGTGAGGCGTCGTCCAGGCCGGGATCGACCTGGGCGACGGCCGAGTAGCACGAGATGATCGCCAGCGGCAGGAACAGCTGGGTGAGACCGAGGATGATCGCCAGCTTGGTGTAGAGCAGCTGCGGCGCCACCTCGACGATGCCGAGCTGGACGAGCAGCTGGCCGAGCGCCCCCTTGGAGCCGAGGATCACCAGCCAGCCGAAGGTTCGCACCACGTTGCTCAGCATCAGTGGGAAGATCGCCACAGCCAGGAAGACTCCGCTCCACCGGGACGGCGAGCGGGCGAGCCAGTAAGCGATGGGGAAGCCGAGGACGACGCAGATGATCGTGACAGCCAGTGCCAACCCGACCGTGCGCCCGATCACCTCAAGGTCGTAGGGGTCCGTGAGCATCTCGCCCAGGCGCGCGAAGATCTCGCTGGTCGCCACGTCCGGCGGCGCGAAGAGCATCGCGGCGGAGGGGATGAGGAAGCCTGCGACGAGAAGGACGAGACCAGGCACCAGTAGAAAGGCCGATGTGCGGGAGATGTCGGCGTCCTTTCTCAGTGGCGTACGCTTGCCTGGAACCGGTTGCGGAACCGGTTCCACGAGCCCTGACCATAAGTTATGAGCCGCCTCGCGCACAAACCCCCGTGTGAAATCCGTGTTACGAATCTAGGAGGATGAGTGCCGACACTCGCGGACGTCGCCGCGCTGGCCGGGGTTTCGAAGGCGACGGCCTCCCGCGCGCTGGGCCGGCCGGACCAGGCCGCCCCGGAGACGGTGGCCCGCGTCCGCGCGGCCGCTGAGCAGCTCGGCTTCGTCCCCAACCGGGCGGCCACCCAGCTGGCCCGCGGGCGGACCGGGGTGGTCGCCGTCGTGGTGCCCACGCTCGACAATACCTTCTTCACCCCGATCATCGGCGGGGCCCAGGCGCGCGCGGCCGACTCGGGGATGCAGCTGACCATCTCGGTGCACTCTCTGGAGCACAAGGCCCAGATCGCCGCGATCGAGCAGCTCGCGCACCAGGTGGACGGCTTCCTGCTCACCGCGCCCCGAGGTTCGGACGAGATCGTCCGCGCCGCCGCGTCGTTCAAGCCGACCGTGCTCATCGACCGTGAGATCGAGGGCATGACCTCGGCGGTCGCCGACACGGCCAGCGCCTTCGGCGCGCTCGTCTCCTGGTTCGTCGAGAAGGGTCACGAGCGCATCGTCTACATCGGCGGCCCGGCGGGCTCGTGGCAGGATCGCCAGCGCCAGGCCGCCGTCCGCGCCGCGACCGAGTCGAGCGGCGCGACGCTGACCATGCTCGGCCCGTACCCCTCGACGTTCGCCGCCGGAGTGGGGACGGCGGAGGCCGTGGTGGCCGCCCGCGCCACCGCCGTGGTCCCCTACGCGACCTCGATCGGCCTCGGCCTCATGTTCGCCCTGCTCAGCCGGGGAATCCGTGATGTCGTGGTCAGCTCGGAGCGCATGATCGTCGAGAGCCTCGGCCTGGACGACGTCCCCGCGATCGACGTGGACGGCGAGAAGCTCGGTGAGGTGGCCATGGACCAGCTCATGACCCTCCTCGGCGAGCGCAAGGAGCCACCGCCCACCAGACGCCGCCTCACGGTCCCGATCAGCTAGGGCGTTGCCCGATATCCAGTCCGCCGCAAGGGACACCGCAGGATCGCGATCCGGCAGAGCACCGCTCCGCCCGCAGGCGGCTGACCGGGTCTCAGTCGAGCCGCCTGGGGAGGACCGCGTCAGACGCCGACGGCCATGACCTCGAGTTGAATGTTGTCGATGTCCCGGAAGATGACTACCGAGTAGACGAAGGGTTCCTTCACGCTCTGGATGCCGGAGTGCGCGACGCCGAGCCTGTCGAGCCAGTCCGACCAGGCGAGCAGTCCCTCGCGGCCGTCCACCTTCAGGGAGATGTGGTCGAGGCCGGTCCGCACCTCGTCGAACTCCTCGCCCTGGTTGGCCGCGTTGTGGTGCAGGCCGATGGCCAGGCCGGTGCGGGGCTCGATGACGAGCTCCGCGTATCCGGTCCACTCGCGGCCGTAGTGCGGCAGCTTGCCGTTCACGAGTTCGGCCTGGAAGACCTTCTGGTACCACGCCACGCTGGCCTCGAGGTCCCTGACGGTGAAGGCGAAATGGGCCAGGCCGGCGAAGGAGGGTGCGGTGGCATCGCTCATCTGTGGTTCCTCATCCGTGAGTCGAGTTGAAGGGAGGGCTAGGCCGCGCTCTTGCCGACCAGTGCGATCAGCTCGAGTGCGGCGGGTCCGGAGGAAGCGGGGTTCTGTCCGGTGATGAGCAGTCCGTCGGTCACCACGTACGACTCGAAGTCGCCGACCTTGGAGAAGTCGGCGCCCTTGGCGATGAGCTCGTCCTCCACCAGGAAGGGCACGACCTTGGTCAGGCCCATGGCCTCTTCCTCGCTGTCGGTGAAGCCGGTCAGCCTGCGGCCGGCCACCAGCGGGGTGCCGTCCGGCTTCTTGGCGTGACGCAGCGCGCCCGGCGCGTGGCACACCATCGCGAGAGGCTTGCCCGTGTCGACGATCCGTTCGATCAGCCCGATCGACGCCTCGTCCTCGGCCAGGTCCCATAGCGGACCGTGACCGCCCGGGTAGAAGACCGTGTCGAAGTCGTCGGCCGACATCGAATCCAGCCGCACCGTCTGGGCCAGCTGAGCCTCGGCGGCGGCGTCGGCCTCGAACCGGCGGGTCTGGTCGGTCTTGGACTGTTCCTCGTTGCTCTTCGGGTCCAAAGGCGCCCGCCCGCCCTTCGGTGAGGCCAGCGTGATCTCCCACCCGGCGTCCTTGAAGTGGTAGTACGGCGCGGCAAGCTCCTCCAGCCAGAACCCGGTCTTACGCCCGGTGTCACCCAGCTGGTCATGCGAGGTCAGCACGATCAAAACCTTCACGGTTCCCGCTCCTCGTGTCGTTCGTCGTCTACGCCCGAAACATACGAGGTACGTGCTTGACAGCTACTGGACGGCAAGTGAAACCCGCGCGCGCACCCTTGTTGATGAGATGTGAAGACGCACTGGACTCATCACTGGGCGCGATCAGCGCCGAGTTCCGCCAGGAACTCTTCGGCGCGGCGGGTGAACAGGTGGGCCGCACGTTCGGCGGACAACGCCCGGGCCTTCTCGGCGGCGGCCCGGACGACCGCGACGGGCTCGCCGAGAGCCTGCAGCAGCCGCGCTCGCAGCAGCAGGATCAGCCCTTCCGAGTAGCGCTGGCCGTAGGCGTCGAGGTAGTAGTCGGCCCGGTCCAGCGCCGCGGCGGCCTCGGCCGGCATTCCGGCGGCGAGCCGCATCTCGCCGAGCAGCCCGTACCAAGTGGCGACGCACGAGAGCGGCGGGTCGACGAGGTGCGCGACGATGATCCGCTCGGCCTCCGCCGCGGCGCCGGCCGGGTCCTCGCCGGTCATGGCCTGCGCCCAGCACCGGGCCAGCCGCTGGTAGGTGCCGAGGAAGACGAAGGAGAACTCGGGGTCCACGGCGATCCCCCGCTCCGCCGCGCGCGACGCCTCGGCCGGGTCACCGATGATCGCCGCCATCCGCACGGCGATGGCGGACCAGATCGTGACCGCGTAAGGGGCGTCGCCCGTCTCGGTCTCCAGCGTGTCGAGCAGTGCCCGCCCTGTTTCGACGTCGCCGTGGAGCGTGGTTATCTCCGCGAGCATTCCGGCCATGAGGAGCTGCAGGTCGTGCCGGACCGGGTTCTCCTCGCGCCTGGCGAGGCCGTTCAGCATGATCTGATGGGATTTGTTGAGGAAGTGGAAAGCCTCCCCGATGTTGCCCACATCCCACTGATGAAGGCCCCAGGCTTCCAGGCCGTACGCGTACACGATCGGGTCGCTGGACGCCTGGCCGTGATCGAGCAACTGGCGCGCCAGCGTGCCACTGCGGTCGAGCTGAATGCCCTGAGCGTGCACGACCCAGCGGGAGAAGAGGAAGTCGGTGGCCTCCAGCTCACGGCCGAGGTCACGGGCCAGGTGCTCGGCGCGTTCCAGCAGCTCGAGTGCCGCGGCCCCGTACATCGAACGCATCCCGACGACCGCGGTGAGCTGCGACAGCGCCGACAACTCCAGTTCGGCCAGGCCCGCCGTCCGCGCTACCTGCGCGGCCATCCGCAGCTGCCGCTCGGCGGCCTCGAACGCGGACTTGGCCGCCGCGCGGCGGCCCGCGCGCACCAGGGCCCCCGCGGTCCGGGCCGGGTCCGCCAGCGGGCCGGCCGCCCAAAGGTGGTAGGCCAGGCGCTCGGCGACGGACTCGCCCTCGGAGCCGATGCCCTCCAGCGCGTCCGCGACGCTCAGGTGCAGCCGCGGCGTACGCCGCCGCGGGGTGGTCCCGGCGACCGACTCGCGGACCAGGTCGTGCGCGAAACGCAACGAGTACGGGTCATCGAGGGCCGGCCCGAGCAGGCCGAGCGCCTCCAACGGTTCGAGGCGGTCCAGGCAGGTCGGGACGTCGAGGCCGGCGGTGCGGGTGAGCAGGCGGAGATCGACGTCCCGGCCGATGAGCGCGGCGACCTGGAGCAGGCCCCGGGCGCCGTCGTCGAGACCGGCCATCCGGTCGCGTACGACGTCACGCACGGTGGACGGCACTCCTGCCCGGGCCACGGCGTCCGCGGTCAGCACGCCGCCGTCGGCGAGCAGCCGGGACAGTTCCCGGACGAAGAACGGGTTGCCGGCGGTACGGGCGTGGATGCCACTGGCGGCGTCCGGGCCGGGAACCTGGCCGATCTCGCCACGGACGATCTCGGTCACCTCGGCCAGGTTGAGCGGGCCGAGGTGGACGCGGCGCTGGCCGGACACCCGGCTCGCCGCGGCGAGCATCCGCGACAGCTCCGTGCCGGGCACGGGCGCGCGGTCGCGGAGGGCCCCGATGATCACGGCGCCACCCGGCAGCCGGGCGGCCAGATGGCTGAACAGATGCAGCGAGGCGACGTCGGCCCACTGCAGGTCGTCGATGACGAGCAGCACCGGCCGCCGCGCCGAGAGCTCGCCGATGGCGGCCACGACCCGTTCGAACAGGCGGAACTGGGCGCCGCCTTCCGACAACGTCGGCGCGTCGACGCCGTGCTCGCGCGGGTCGACGAGCCGGCCGAGCGCGCCGGAGAGCCACTTCGCCCGCGCCGCCGTGGGCAGCGCCTCCAGGACCGTGCCGACCACCTGCACCCACGGCCACATCGACGGCGTTCCCTCGCCCTCCAGGCACCGGCCCCAGACGACGAGCGCACCACGCCGATCCGCCTCGGCGGCGATCTCCTCCAGCAGGCGGGTCTTGCCCACCCCCGGCTCGCCATCGACGACGACGAGCCCCCTGCCTCCGGCCATCGCCGACTCCGCCGCCTGCCGGAGCACCGCGAGTTCCTCGGCCCGGCCGACCAGGCCACCGGCAGGCTGCGTCTCGGCTGCCGCGGCCGTCTGCCCCGTCGCCAACGGCTGCCCATCGGCCATCGTCGAAGTCTCGCTCAGCACCCGCTTGTGCGCGGCCCGCAACGCCGGGCCGGGATCGATGCCGAGCTCCTCGACCAGGCGCGTACGGACCGTCCGGTATACCGCCAGCGCCTGCGCCTGTTGTCCGGCGGCGCCCAGGATGGAGATGAGGCTCGCCTGCACGGGCTCGTGGAGCGGCGCCATCGAGGCGGCCAGTTGCACGTGGGGCAGCACGCGCTCCGGGCGGCCCAGCGACATCGCGAGTTCGGCGGCCGCCGCGCAGGCGGCGAAGAACTCGTCATCCAGCCCCGCGAAGATCGACATCGCGGCCGGTCCGTAGGCCAGCCCCTCGCCCGCGGAGCCCTGCCAGAGCTCCAACGCCGCCACGTATGAGTCCAGCGCCGCCTCGCGCCGCTGCTCCGCGAGTGCCGCGCCGGCGGCCTGGACACGCTGCCGGAAGACGACCAGATCCAGCATGCCGGTCCCAGCGGCGAACAGATACCCGTTACCCTTCCGCCGCAGGTACGAGCCGGTCCCGCGGATCGGGAGCGCGGGCTCGAGTAATCGCCGCAGCGCGCCGACATACTTGTGGATGACGTTGACGGCACTGGCGGGATCGCCGCCGTCCCAGATCAGCTCGATCAGCTCGCTCGTGCTGACCAGCCGGCCCTCACGGGCCAGGAGCAGTGCGAGCAGGTACGCCTGCTGCCGGGGGCCGGTATCCAGCTCGACACCATCACGCCAAAGTCGCAACGGACCGAGAATCTGCAGACGTACGCCGGAGGCCGGCCCGGCCTCGCCGCCCCCCGGACGAACTGGCACAGCCACGCCTGCCAACCCCCTGGATTGATATGACGGATCGCCGACTGTGCGGGCCACGGTCGCACGTACCCACTCCTGCGCGGGATGAGTTTACGACGCTGAACCCGTATAGGAAATCCATGACTATTGGCGGTCAGTGCGGCCGGTTCGCGCTGCCGCGGGCGGGATCCGGCCCTACTCAACGTCTGAGCGCATCCTGCGCAGCTCTGCCTCCAGGTTGTGCGCGTCGACGTAGGCCGCCGGTGTATCGCCGAAGCGGTTGCGGAATTCCTTGATGAAATGCGAAACGCTTGCGTAGCCCACGTGACGGGATACTTCGGAGACCGCCATCCGGCGGTCGACAAGCAGTTCGCGCGCCCGGTCGAGCCGGTAGTCCTTGAGAAACTGATACGGCGTGCGGCCGGTGGTCTCGCGGAACAAGGCCGAGAACGCGGACGGGCTCAAGGCCACCTGTCTGGCCAGGTCATTGACCGTCAACGGCTCCGCGTAATGCGCTCGGGCGAACGTGAGCGCGGCGGAGATCGGGGTCCGCGAGGCCTGCCTTGCCGCGAGGTGCAGCATCCGGGAGAACTGCTCGCGGCGTAACACGCGATAGACCATCTCCTCCACGCACATCGGCGCCAGCACCCGTCGATCGGCGCCGCTGTCGAGCGAGCGCAGAAATCGCAGGACCGCCGCCATGAGTTCCGGATCGAGGGGGGAGACGACGCACCGGTCGGCCTCGCCCGGCTCCGAAACCACGTCGAACGCGCTGGAGCGCCGCCCGAGCATGTCGGTGGAGACCTTTCGCACCAGCGCCGGATCGATCTCCAGGACAAAGGACAGGAACGGCTCGCGGGGGCTGGCCTGCAGGATCTCGGCCTGGAAATGCAGGTTGCCGCCGAGCACAAGGTAATGGAACGGGTCATAGACATAGCGGCTGCCATCCACGATCACTGCCTTGCTGCCCTGCGAAACGATCCCGAGCGACAGTGACTGAATCTCCTCCCATGCGGGAGCCACCGGCTCGGTGAAGCGGTAAAGAGTCAGACCGGGCCAGCCGCCGTCGTTGCCGCCGGTCTTGGGCGTGCGCGCGTCCAGCACCGAGATGAGGTCCGCCGAACTCTCGCGGTGCTCGATCTCCGAGGTCGTCATGGTGAGCCTTCCTGCGGCCACGAATATGTCAAGCGCATCTTGCGTCCCGATCCCGACTCCAGCACGTGCTGTCAGATCAGCGCAACGCCTGGCGAAAGCGGGAGACGCGGCCCTGGCGAGTGAGCTTCAGGCAAGTGAGATCGTGTCCCCGTCGACCCTGATCTGTACCTCCGGCAGCGGTTTGGTGGCCGGACCGCCCATGATGACGGCACGCCGACAGGCGTCCGCGTCGCCTCCTGTGGGCTGTTCTTCCCGCTGGTCATCCACCACGACACCCCGTGCCTGGCAGCCCTTGGCAAGACTCGTGCACCTACGTTCGCCTTTCGGGTTTTTCCCCTTCCGTCGGGCTCGGCGGGTGCTGGAGCAGCGTGCCGTAACAGCCAGGGGGAATCTCGGATAGTCATTTCGGGCCCTCGTTCGAGGACGTCGCCCAGATCGCGGCGCCTGCGCGGAGCCCGCGAGGAGCTTGCCGTAGCCCCTGCGGGGATGACGCCTTCCGACAAGCCGGCGGAAGCCGGGATGCCGGTGCCCAGCTGAGCGACCCGGCCCGCGATTTCGTGGCCGGGAATGTAGGGGAACGTGAGCTCCACCGGGAAGTAGCCGTCGAGGAGTTGGTAGTCGCTGCGGCACATTCCCGTGGCCTGGACCCTGATGAGAACCTCGTCCGGGTTCGGTTCGGGAATCGGAGCCTCTTCGACTCGCAACGGCTGCTTGTAGCCGTACATTCGCGCTGCGCGCATCTTCAAGACGTCTCCTTACTCCTTGTCCGCTCTTTTTCTCCCATCATCAGCAACGGTAATTTCGGCCAGTGGATGACATATTTACGATGAGTGAATCGCCTTGTCTGGATGCTCGGTGCCAGAGGGCATTCGGGTGGTGGGTGCGGGCGCTTTGCTTCGAGGTTCTTACAGGTTGCGAACGTCAGTCCCCGCCTCCTTCGGCCGACCGGTTCCGATCATTACTGTCGGTGAGGTGAGGGTAATGGTCACCGGCTCGGCCGGTTTCATTGGAAGTCATGTCGTCGAGTCGTTCGAGGCGGCCGGGCATGAGGTGTCGGGACTCGATCTGCGCGACGGGGCCGATCTTCGCGATCGGGACACCCTGGATCGGCTGCTGCCCGAGGTGGATCTGGTGGTGCATCAGGCGGCGAAGGTCGGGCTCGGCGTGAACGTGGCCGACCTGCCGGACTACGCCTCGGTCAACGTGTACGGCACCGCCGTGCTGCTGGCCGCGATGGCCACACATCACGTCGGGCGGCTGGTGCTGGCCTCCTCGATGGTGGTCTACGGCGAGGGCGCCTACGACTGCGCCGAACACGGCCGGGTCCGGCCCGGCCCACGCTCGGCGGCCGACCTGGAGCGGGGGCGGTTCGACCCGTCCTGCCCTGTCTGCGGCGAGGCGGTGCGCTCGGCCGTGATCGGGGAGGACGCGCCGATGGACCCGCGCAACGCCTACGCCACGACCAAGCTGGCCCAGGAACACCTGGCCGCGAACTGGGCGAGAGAGACCGGCGGGAGCGCGGTGGCGCTGAGATACCACAACGTGTACGGGCCGCGGATGCCGCGCGACACTCCCTACGCGGGTGTCGCCGCCATCTTCAGGTCGGCTCTGGAAGCCGGACGGGCGCCCCGGGTGTTCGAGGACGGCTGTCAGATGCGCGACTTCGTGCACGTACGCGACGTGGCGCGGGCGAACCTGGCGTCCGCCGAGGCCGAGCCGGTCGCGGGCGGCCTGGTCGCGTACAACATCGCCAGCGGCGTCCCGCACTCCGTCGGGCAGATGGCCGCCGCCCTGGCGGCGGAGCGCGGTGGGCCCGAGCCCGCCGTCACCGGCGAATACCGGCTGGGCGACGTCCGGCACATCGTCGCCGCGCCCGGCCGGGCCCGCGCCGAGCTCGGGTTCGAGGCCGAGATCGGCTTCGAGACCGGCATGAAGGAGTTCGCCACCGCCGCTCTGGGGACACCATGACCCGCTCTGGGGACGCCATGACAACGACCATCGATGTAGTGCTGCCCTGCCTGAACGAGGAAGCCGCCCTCGCCTGGGTGCTCGAGCGGATGCCGCCGGGCTACCGCCCGATCGTGGCCGACAACGGCTCCACCGACTCCTCGGCGAAGATCGCCGCGGAGCTGGGCGCGCTGGTGGTGAGCGAGCCGCGGCGCGGGTTCGGGGCGGCCTGCCACGCGGGGCTGCTGGCCGCCACGTCCGAGCTGGTGTGCTTCATGGACGCCGACGCTTCCCTCGATCCGCGGCAACTGCCCGAGGTCGTCGCCCCGGTCCTGGGCGGGGAGAGCGATCTGGTGCTCGGCAGGAGGGTGCGCCGGCCTGGCGCGTCGTGGCCCTTGCACGCCAGGCTGGGCAACGCGGTGCTGGCTGCGAAGCTGCGCCGCCGTACCGGTGCGGCCCTGCACGACCTGGGGCCGATGCGGGCCTGCCGCCGGGCCGAACTCCTGGCGCTCGGGCTGCGGGACCGCAGATTCGGCTACCCGCTGGAGATGGTGCTGCGGGCGGCGGGCGCCGGGTGGCGGATCGCCGAGGTCGACATCGGCTACCTGGCCCGTCGCGGGCGGTCGAAGGTCACTGGGACCGTTCGCGGGACCGTTCGGGCGATCTCCGATATGCGAGCCGTCCTGCGAGACGGATGACGGCGGCGACGAGCCCGGTCCCGGCCAGGACGATCAGCAGGTTGAGCGCGTAGTCGTGCGGCAGGATCGACGGGTTGTCCGCCCGCCTGCCCAGCGCCAAGACCGTCGGCAGAGTCGCGAGCGTCACCATCCCCGCCACGATCAACCATGCCCTCAGCGCCGCGCCTGCCCTGGCCACGAGTACGCCGGCGAGCAGCACCGCGGGCGCCAGCACGGCGTCGTGCGCGATCAGGACGCCGCCGAACCACAACGCCCAGCCGGGCGGGTCGCTGTCCATGAGCAGCCCGGCGAAGCCGAGCGCCACCAGGGCGCCGCCGAAAGCGTATCCGAGCCACCTCATGACACCCTCACCCTCGTGACCCATTTGGTCTGCATGACCCCGGGCCGGTTCGGTGCGATCAGCCGGACCGGGTAGCCGTGGTCGGCGTCCAGGGTCCGGCCGTTGATCTTCAGTGCGAGCAGGGTCAGCGGATCGTTCCAGTGCGGTGGCCGGACCTCGCTGCTGCGGTAGTAGCCGCTCTGTTCGAGTGACTCGACCGTCAGGAACGCCTCCGGGGAGCCGCCTGCCTGGGCGATCAGGTCGCGCAGCCGGATTCCGGTCCATTCGCACTCCACGCTCCAGCCCTCCACGCACGAGATGGGCAGGCTGACCGTGTGCTGCGGCAGTCGTACCAGATCGGCGTAGGTGAGGGAGAGCGGCGTGCGGACGGCGCCCATCACGACCAGTCTGTAGCTGCCCGGATCGCTGATCGCCTCGGTGATGCCGGCGGCGAGCGCGGACCTGTTCACGGGCACACCCTGGGAGCCGATGCGCGGGTTGCGCGGCGCCAGTACGGCCAGCCGGTCCAGCGGGGCGACGGTGTCGCCCACGGTGACCAGGGCGGCCACGCCGCAGGCGGCGGCGATCGTGTACAGGAAGCGACGGCGGTCAGGGTCCTGAACCCTGGTCCACAAGTGTCGCCGGAGCTTGGCCCACTCGTTGACGACGTGGACGACGAGCGCGCCGTAGACGATGAAAGCCGTCCAGTAGTGCGCCTGGATGAATCCGAACGGCCAGGCGTAGTCGTAGGCGATGTTCATCAGCCCGGTGACGAGCTGGAACAGCGCCCCCGCCACGAGGAGCAGGACGAACAGCCGCTCGGCCGCGTGGCCCGCCGAGCGCAGCGGCGGCCACTGCCACAACTTCGGGTAGACGGCCCACAGTTTCGCCAGGAGCAGCGGCACCGTGGCGATGCCGCCGATGACGTGCAGGCCCTGCGTGACGCGGTACAGGTTGACCGGCCGCGACGGCCACAGCAGCCAGGTGGGCGGATGCTGGGTGAAGTGGCTGAACAGCCCCGTCGCGAAGGCGAGCGTGAAGCTGATCCCCAGCCACATGCCGAGCCGGGCCGACACCTGCTCCGACCTCAGGCGGCTGGTGAACCTGGCCGAGAGCGTCTGGATGAACATCATCGTGCTCCTGCCTCCTCGAGGGTGCCGGCCGCACGCCTCTGTCGTATGGCCCAGCCCGCGACGACCCCCACCGTGGCCAGGGCATAGGCCAAGGTGGACGGGCCGAACAGGTAGGCGGCCGCACCGGCCAGCGCCACCCCCAGCCACTCCCATCGCCCGTCCATGGCGGCCAGCGCGACGACCAGGAGCGCGTACCAGGAGTAGGCCGGGGTGAGCAGGAGCAGGAGCGATCCGCTGACCAGCAGCGCTCCCTCCCACGGGCGGTCCGGGTCACCGTGGCGTAGCACGAGCCAGATCACCAGACCCAGGACGGCGACGGCGGCGAACGGCGTCCAAGAATCCGGCATGACCAGCCGCAACACCCCGTACCGCGCTCTCGCCGACGGCGCCTCGTAGCCCTCCTCCTGGAAGTAGCCGAACAGGTAGCCCAGCACGGAAGCCCGCGAGGCGAGCACATACGGCAGATAGGCCAGCACGACGACGGCCCCGGCGGGCAGCACGACGGCCAGGACACGCCGCCAGGCGACCCCGTCGCGCAGCACCCCGGACAGCGCGCCGGGAAGCGTGACGGCCGGCAGCAGCTTGGCCGCGATCCCGGCGCCGAGCAGCGCTCCTCTGCCCCGGACCACGCAGAAGGCGAGCACCACCAGCAGTACGCCCAGCATGTCGACGTGCGCGTTGTTGACCGCTTCCGCGGGCACGGCCGGGCACCACGCCCAGCACGCCGCCTGTCTGACACCGATCCATCGCAGCAGTGCCAGCAGCACCGCGATCGCCATCAGCGCGCCACCCACCTGGTACGGCTTGTGCCGCGCCCCATCCGGCGACAACCAGTGCACCAGCCGGAAATAGCCCTCGGCCAGCGGCGGGTAGATGGTGTGCACGAGCGGTCTGTTGATGCGCGTGCAGACTCCCTCCGCCAAGTGGGCGAGGCCGGGCGCGGCGCAGTCATCGGGGAAGAGCCAGCCATCGCGCAGCGGGCCGAGCGCCGGATCGGCGGGCACGTAGTCGTACGGCGAGTGCCCGGCTGCCTGTACCCGGCCGTCCCACGCGTACCGGAAGGAGTCGGTGCTCGTGCTCGGCGGCGCGACCAGGCCGGTGGCGGTCACCACGATCCCGCCCGCCACGACCAGCAGGGTCAGCTCCCGCTTCGGCACCTTGCGCGCCCACCAGAAGGCGGCCGCGAACAACCCCCATGCCAGCAGGTACCAGTTGAGCAGGCCGGGCCCGCCCAACGCCATCCTGATCAGGACGAGCACCAGGGCGACCAGCGTCGCGCCGGCGAACACCGTGTGTCTGCTCACGAACCGAGCGTGTCACCCTCTGCCCGCTTGGGGCCGTCGCCACGGCGACCCGTAACAACCCCGTAAGAGACAGCGTAAGAGACGGCCACCCGTAACAATCCCGTAAGGGTCGCCCCAGGTCACCGGCCCTACTGTCGGACCATGAAGATCACTCCAGGGGCGGCGCAGCTCGTGGTCATCGCCAAGGAACCGGTCGCGGGCCGCGTCAAGACCCGCCTGACGCCACCGTTCACGCCGAGCCAGGCGGCCCGCCTGGCCGAGGCGTCGCTGGAAGACAGCCTGACCACCGTGGCACGGGCGCCCGCCACCCAACGCGTCCTGGCCCTGGACGGACTGCCCGGCACCTGGCTGCCCGACGGCTTCGTGGTCATCCCGCAGCGCGGGAACGGCCTGGACGAGCGCTTGGCCGCCGCCTTCGCCGACACCTACCGGCTGCGCCCCGAGCCGGTCGTGCTCATCGGCATGGACACCCCGCAGGTCAGCCCCGCCCTGCTGGACGCGGCCACCAGCGCCCTGGTCGAGCACGACGCGGTCTACGGTCCGTCGGCCGACGGCGGCTTCTGGCTGCTCGGCCTGCGGCGGCCCGATCCGCGCCTGCTCCTCGGGGTGCCCATGTCCCAGCCGTACACCGGCCGCGCCCAGCTCGACCGGCTCGCGGAGGCCGGCCTGAGCGTTCGGCACCTGCCCGAGCTGACCGACATCGACACGGCCGCCGACGCCTTCCACGTCGCCGCCGAAGCTCCCGGCTCCCGCTTCGCGGCGGCACTGGCCGAGATGACGCCGCCTTCGGCGCAGGTGACACCGCTGGCTGAGGTGGCGCCATTGGCCCAGCTGACACAGCCGGCCGAGACGGGCGCGCGCCGATGATAGGTGAGATCTACGCCGAGGCCCTGTCCGGCGCCACCGTCGAGATCGAGCACGCCGATGGGACCCGTCGGCCGCTGAACGTGGCCGGCTGGTTCGAGCCGATAGACGGCGACGAGGCGATGCTGAGCCGGTGCGCGGGCCCCACACTCGACATCGGATCGGGTCCCGGCCGGCTGACCGTCGCGTTGAACCATCGGGGCGTGCACGCTCTCGGCATCGACATCGCGCCGCGCGCCGTACACCTGACCCGGCGAGCGGGCGGCTACGCGCTGCTCCGGAGCGTCTTCGACGTGATCCCCCGGACGGGAAGCTGGCAGACCGCGTTGCTCGCCGACGGCAACATCGGCATCGGCGGACATCCACGTGTCCTGCTGCGCCGGGTACGCGAGCTCGTACGGCCAGGCGGCGAGGTCGTCGCCGAGGTCGAACCCCCGGGCGTGACCAGCCGGGTCGACCGCGTCCGCCTGCGCCGTGCCGACATCGCGGGCGACTGGTTCGCCTGGGCCGTGGTGTCGGCCGACGACATCGGCCGGCTCGCCGAATCCAGCGGCTTCGACCTCGCCGAGAGCTGGCAGGAGCAGGGCCGCTGGTTCGCCGCCCTGCGCCCAGCACGCCCGCTGGGGTGACCAGCTGAACCGATCCACGCCGGGGTCGTGGAGGGCGGTCAGGTTCGGCGAGCATGGGACGCGAGCCGGTCGGCGAGCGCGACGACGAGGTCGCGTAGTTCGCCGGGACGCTCGATGACGAACGGCCGGTCGAGCGCGGCGAGCAACGCGGGCAACCAGTCGAGCCGTTCGGCCCGTAGCTCGACGCGCAGCCACCGCTCGGCCGCCGGATCCTGGCCCGCGGTGGGGGAGGTTTCCGCCACCACGGCCTGGCCTGTGGTGGCGGCGATCTCCGCCACGCTCGCGAGGCTCGCGGGAAGGCGAGCGCGGATCTGCTCGACCGTCCCGTGTATCCGCAAGGTCACCTCGTACCGGTAGGAGGCGGTGGCGAACCCCGACAGGACACGCTGCGCCGGGTCCGGTCCGGCGGGTACCTCGAAGGAGCCGGGCAGCGTTCTGGCGTCCGTGACGCGGTCGAGGCGGAAGGTCCGGTTCTCGCCGATCGAGGGATCCGCGCCGGTGACGTACCAGCGGCCCGAGTGGTTGACGATCCCGTACGGGTGCAGCGTGCGGTCGCTGCGCCGGCCGTCCCGATCGGTGTACCTGATCGAGACGGGACGGTGGTGGCGTACCGCGTCGGCGATGGTGAGCAGGATCTCGGCGTCCGGCGTGACCGGCTCGCCGGACGGCTTGGTGAAGGCGAGGGATTCCAGGACTGTGTCGAGCCCGCGGGTGAGACGTTCGGGAAGCACCCGCCGGATCTTGGCCGCCGCCGTCTCGCTCGCGGTCCCGGCGGCCGTCGCCAACCCCGTACGCCGACCGGCGATCAGGCCGAGCAGCACGGCCAGCGCCTCGTCGTCGTTGAGCATGAGCGGCGGCAGACGGTAGCCGCGGCCGAGACGGTACCCGCCGTAACGGCCACGCACCGCCTCGATGGGTATGCCGAGGTCGACGAGCTGGTCGACGTACCGCCGCACGGTGCGGCCGTCGACGCCGAGCCGGTCGGCGAGCTCGGCCATCGTCCGGGTGCCGCCCGACTGCAGTAGTTCCAGGAGGGTGAGCACGCGGCCGGTAGGACGGGACATATCTGCGAGCCTACGGCCGATAGTGGACCGATTCTGTCCAGTATTGCCCTTAGCGTGCGAAGCGCCAAGGCTCAAGGACTTCAGGAGGAACGCCATGGACTTCGTTTCGATCCGCATCATCACCGGTGATGTCGCTCGCCTCGTCTCGTTCTACGAGAAGGTCACCGGGGTGGGGGCGGTCTGGTCCACCGAGGACTTCGCGGAGCTCAAGACCTCCAGGGCCACGCTGGCGATCGCCGGCACCCGCACGGTGCCGCTGTTCGCTCCCGGGTCCGCCCGCCCGGCCGACAACCACAGCGTGATCATCGAGTTCCTCGTCGACGACGTGGACCGCGTGCACCAGAACCTGACCGGGTTCGTCACCGACGTCGTCACCGAGCCCACCACGATGCCCTGGGGCAATCGGTCGCTGCTGTTCCGCGACCCGGACGGCAACCTCGTCAACTTCTTCACCCCGGTCACCGCCGCCGCCATCGCCAGGTCGGGTCGTCACATGGTGTAGGCCTTGATGACGGAGATCCTGGTGTCGCCGAGGAACAGCCAGTCCGGTGGGGCGATGAAGCCGGGAAGCGCGGACATCTCACTGGGATTCCGGCTCGTATCGGTGACCCGCAGCCGCATCTTGTCGCCGGGAGTCTTGATGGTCAGCGACGCCTCGACCCCCGCCGGCCCCGGGGCGTGGAAGACGAAGCCCGCCGGATCGGGCGTGATGGAGCGGCCCTCGACGGTCAGCGAACCTACCGTCGCGGTGTCCCCGTACACCCGCAAGCCGACCGTGTCCGCTCCGCGCTCGGAGCGGATCCGGACGCGCAGGGTTCGCACGCCCTGCTGGGTCGTGTCCGCGAGCACCCGCAGCGAGGGCGCCGGTAGCGCGGCGGCCTTCGCCGGGCTGAGGAGCTTGGACCCGCCGCCCCACAGCTCCGCGAGCTGGCCGGTCGCGTTGGCGCCGCCATAGCGGCGGGCCCACTGGTCGGGCGCCTTCGAGGTCAGCCAGACGGCCTTGCCGGTGTCCGTGTCGAGGCCGTACGCCAGGCTGGTTCGCCGTGGGTGCTCCTTGTCGATCGGCTCGACCAGCAGGCCCGCCGCCACCAGGGCGAGGGAGACGACCAGCGCCGTCAGCGGGATCAGCGGGGTACGCCTGCGCGGCCAGATCACCTCGATCAGCGGTAGCAGGAGGCCGCCGAACAGGATCATCAGCGGCATGGGGGCGTAGCCCGCGTACTGCAGGCCGGTCGGCAGGGTGTTCCACGCGCTGGGCAGCAGGATCAGGGCGCCCGGTACGAGAGCGGCGGCGAGGATGAGGACGCGCCACCGCGGCGGGCAGCGGAGTGCGGCCAGCCCGCCCAGCGCCGCCCCCAAGGCGGGCCACGCGGCGAGGTGCGAGGCGCCGGGCGACACGATGCCGAGTCCGAGACCGATCAGGGCCGCCCAGGTCAGCATGCCCAGCGCCAGCTCGGCGGGGCCGACGCGACGGCGCAGCAGCGCGTACCAGGCGATGAGGATCGTGCTCGCGAGCATCAGTACGGCGAGCCACAACAGCTCCGGCCGGTACGGCGTCGTGGTGGCGGTTCCGCTGAGTTCGGGCCGGATCGCCTTGAGCAGGTCCCAGAAGAAGACACCGGCGCCCACCCCGAGCACGATCGGGATCAGCGCGAGCGCGGTGCCGAGGAGCGTGCGCCGCAACGTGACCACGCCCCGGCGGCGGGCCAGGAGAATCAGCGCCAGTGCCGCCAGCGGGGCGACAGCGCCCAGCAGCGTGGCCGCCCAGGTCGGATAGCGAACCAGCAGGCCGGGCGGAAGGTTGAAGTAGACCAGGTCGTTCCCGGTGGTCAGCCGGGCCAGGTCGGTGCCGCCGAACGCGCGCACGAGCGCCAGCGTGTTGTCGCCCATCTGCTGCAGTGCCGCCAGATCGACGTGCGCGGGGTCGTCGAGAACGCTGTGGTACAGGGTCCCCGCGTTGGCGTAGGCGGAGTCCAGCACGGCCATCCCGCCGGGTTTGAAGGCGGTGAAGTCGGTGTCGTTGTTGAGCAGTTTCATGAGCTCGGCGTACACGGAGTCGGCCACGGGCATGGGCGCCGCCGATCCGAACATGGAGATCAGGCCGGAGTTCGACTCCGTGCTCCGGAACATCAGCACCGGCCCTTTGGCCCCGCGCGCCTCGTTGTTGAGCACCACGCTCCGCCCCCGTGCGAGCGGGTGTGCTTTGACGAACGCCTCCGAACCCAGGAGCCCGGCCTCCTCGGCGTCGGTGATGAGGAACACGACGTCGTTGCGCAGCCGTTTACCGTCCGCGACCAGCGCTCTGGCCGTCTCGATCGCGCTCGCCGTACCGGCCCCGTCGTCGTTGGCACCCGGACCCTCGGGGACCGAGTCGTAGTGAGCGGTGACGAAGACCCGGCCCGTGGGAGCCGTCCCGGGTATCACGGTGACGATGTTGAAGACGCGCCCGGCGGTGATGGGGTCGCCCCGCTCGTCGATGGGTGAGACGCCCACCGCCTCCTGCACTTCGGGCCGCAGGCCCAATCGCCGCAACTCGCCGACCAGGTAGTCGCGGACCCGGGTGTGCTCGGCCGTGCCGACGGGGTGGGGTTTGACGGCGAAGCGCTCGACCTGGGTGAAGGCCCGCTGCGCGCTGAACTCCCGGTCGGGCGCGGTGGCCGGGCTCACGGCGGTGGGGGTGGTGTCCCAGATCGCGCCGACGGCGATCAGCAGGAGCACGCCCAGGGCCAGAAGTCCGGCAGCGAGTGAACGCCGTCTCGATACGTGCTCGTCCGCCTGCTCGTCCGCGGCCACTGATGTCATCGGTCACTCCTTGTCGCGTCGGTCATGGCAACGGGGGTCACCGCGACGGAGTATTGCAGAAGAAATGCTGCAGCGAAAATTCTGCAATGTGAAGGCGAGGGGCGGTAGGCTCACAGCGTGGCGAACAGACCGTCGATCCGGCAGCTCAGTGATCCAGGTGCGCACAAGGCGCTCGGCCATCCGCTACGACAGCGGATCCTGCGGCATCTCGGCATCCACGGCCCGGCCACGTCCACCACGCTCGGCCGGGCGCTCGGTGAGAACACCGGGACGCTCAGCTATCACCTGCGCCAGCTTGAGCGCAACGGGTTCATCGAGGAGATCCCCGAGCGGTCGAACGGAAAGGAGCGCTGGTGGCGCCAGATCAGCGCCGACCTGAGGTGGCCCCCGCCGGGTGAGATGGACGAGGAGTCGCAGAAGCTCCTCGACGAGATCACCGAGTTCAAGGTCGAGCAGGAGCTGGAACTCGCCCGGCGCTTCTTCCGAGACCACCAGCGGTACGGGGAATGGGCGAGGGCGTCCCGCGGGCTCACTCACCTGACCCGGGAAGAACTCGACGAGTTCTTCGAGGCGTACATGGAACTGCTGTCCAGATTCGGCCGCGCGCAGGAGGACGCCTCGCCGGGAGCGCGGCCGGTGTTCCTGAGATTCTTCACGATGCCCGCCTCCGAGGACCCGCCGTCCTGACGACCGGCCTCGTACGGTCAGCGCGGGGTGGCGGGACCGACCGAGCCTCGGACCACGATGTGGGTGCCCAGGACGACGTGCTGGGGTTGCCGGCGGTCGAGCGCGAGCCTGACCGCGGTCCTGCCCAGCTCTTCGGTGGGGATGCGTACGGTGGTGAGGCCGGGGGAGAGGTCGGCGGCGAACGGAATGTCGTCGTAACCGGCCAGCGACACGTCTTCGGGCACGCGTAGTCCGGCCTCGCGCAGTGCGGCGAGCACGCCGATGGCGACCATGTCGGTGGCGGCGAAGACGGCGGTGAACCGGGCGCCGAGGGTGATCAGCCGGCGGGCGGCGGCCTGTCCGTCGGCGCGGTCGAAGCCTGCCGGGACGATCAGGTCCGGGTCGTAGGGCACCCCGAACGACTCGTGGGCCCGGACGAAACCGCGCACCCGGTCGAGCTTGGTCGTGCTCGCCTGGCCGGGGTGGTCGGCGCCGATCAGGGCGATGTGCCGGTGTCCCTGGGAGAGCAGGTGGCTGGTCATGGCGTAGGCGCCGCCCTCGTTGTCGTACTCGACCACGGTGGTGGGCACGTCGTCGCCCAGCGGCGGCCGCCCGCACAGCACGAGCCGGGAGCCGGCCTTGTCCAGGGCGTGGGCGAAGTGGGACATGCGTTCGCGGTAGGCGTCGTCCAGCGCGCCGCCGCCGACCAGGATGACCGCGTCGGCGCGCTGCTCGCGCATGGCCTCGACCACGGCCAGCTCCCGGGCGGGGTCACCGTTCGTGGCGCACACCATGCACAGGCGTCCCTCAGCGGTGGCCTGCTGCTCCACGCCCTTGGCGACGTAGGCGAAGGACGGGCCGGTGACGTCGTCCAGCACGAACGCCACCGTCTTGGTGCTGGCCCCGGACAGGGCGCGGGCGTGCACGTTGAGCACGTAGTCCAGCTCTCGCATGGCCCGCAGCACCCGTGTCTTGGTGGACTGGGCGACCGGGTAGTCCCCCTTGATCACCCGGGACACCGTGGAGGGGGAGACTCCGGCCCGGGCGGCCACGTCGCGGACGGTGGCACGATCGACATTCATCAAGCCACCCGGTCCAGGTCGTCACCGGTCACTCGGTGCGCCAGAGGCTGCCCCGCGGTCAGGCGTTCCAACTCGTCCAGGACCAGGGTCCCCATCCGGGCCACCTCGTTGCCGTGCGAGCCGGCGATGTGTGGAGTGAGAAAGGCGTTGGGCAGGTCGAACAGCGGCGAGCCGGGCGGCAGCGGCTCGGGCTCGGTGACGTCGAGGATCGCCGACAGCCGCCCGGACTTCAGCTCGGCGACCAGCGCGTCGGTGTCGACCAGCGATCCACGGGCGGTGTTGATCAGCACCGCGCCGTCCGGCATCAGCGCCAGCCGGGTGCGATCCAGCATGTGCCGGGTCTCCGGGATGGCGGGCGCGTGCAGGCTGACGATGTCGCTGCTGCGCAGCAGCTCCTCGAGGGAGGCTCGCCGCACTCCGGGAACCCGCGTGTACGGGTCGTACAGGCACATGTCTAGATCGTACGGCGCCAGCAGCTCGATCACCCGGCGTCCGATTTGCGAGGCGCCCACGATGCCGACCCTGCGGCCGTTGTTGCCGACCAGGGGCTCGATCTTGGCCAGGGTGAAGCCGCGTTCGCGCCGGTAGCGCTCGCTCAGGGCGAAGACCCCCTTGCCGGCCAGCAGGATGGTGCCGACGGTGTACTCCGCCACCGGGACGGCGTTGGCCGCGGCCGCCGAGGAGACCAGCAGGCCGCGTTCCCAGCACGCGGGGGTGACCAGGCCCTTCACCGAGCCGGCGGCGTGCAGCACGGCCCGCAGGTGGGGGGCGGCGGCCAGCACCGCCTCGTCCACCGGCGGGCAGCCCCAGCCGGTGATGAGGATCTCGGTGTCGGCCAGGTCCAGCCGCGGATCGTCGAAACGCTCGGCGACCATTGTCACGTCGATGTCGGCCAGCGTGTCCAGCCGCCGCAGCAAGGGCGCGGGGAAGAGCAGTGCGAGGTGTTCCTCGCGCATGGCGAACAGCGCCTTCGGGCGTGGGGACACGGGGGAAGCCCTCCATTCGATAGACATCGGTTTCTACGCTAGAGGCGCGGCCACTTCCGGTCAACGGATGGCGTCGCAGCAGTACATACACCCGTATGTAACGTATTCGTAACGCGACCTTGTAGGCAGACGTCCCTCAGTCGTAGCGTTCGCAGCGACCGGTTTCTATCGAACTTCGAGAGTCAGCTGCTGCCCCTCAGACGGGACCTAGGTGATGAGCACGCTACAGACGAGGCACGAGTCTCAGACGAGTCCGCCTTCCGGGCCGGCCGCCCGCAAACGCCGTACACGTGGCAAGGTGACGGGACGGACGGGTTGGTCGGTCGGGCTGCTCGCGCTACCGGCGGTCGTCTTCTTCCTGGTCTTCAACTACCTGCCGATGGCCGGGCTGGTGGTGGCGTTCAAGGAGTTCGACGTCAACCTGGGGATCTTCGGCAGCCCGTGGAACGGGCTGGCGAACTTCGCCTACTTCCTGGAATCCGGGGACGCGGCACGGATCCTGTTCAACACGCTCTTCCTCAACGTGCTGTTCCTGGGCGCGACGCTCGCCGCCGGGATCCTCCTGGCGATCATGCTGAACGAGATCCGCGGCACCTTCTTCAAGCGGGCCTCCCAGTCCGTGGTCTTCTTCCCCTACTTCGTCTCCCCGGTCGTGATCAGCATCATCCTGCAGGTCCTGCTCGCTGGAGCCTCCGGCGGGGGAGGAGCGGTCAACGACGCCATGACCGGCCTCGGACTGCCCACGGTGGACTGGTACAACGAGCCGGGACCGTGGCCGTGGATCCTCACCGTGGTGAAGGTCTGGCAGCTCGGCGGCTACCTCAGCGTCATCTTCCTGGCCGCGATCACCGGCATCCCCGAGGAGGTCTACGAGGCCGGGATGATCGATGGAGCCTCGCGGGCCCAGATGGCCTGGCGCATCACCCTGCCGCTGCTCAAGCCCACCGCCGCGGTGCTGCTGGTCCTGGGGGTCGGCCGGATCTTCTACGGCGACTTCGGCACCATCTACGCGATCATCGGCGACAACGGCACCCTGTTCGAGAACACCGACGTCATCGACACCTACGTCTTCCGCGCCCTGCGTCAGCTCGGCGACTTCGGCACCACCGGCGCGATCGGCCTGTTCCAGTCGGTCGTCGGCTTCATCCTCGTGGTGATCGCGGTGCTGATCCAGCGCAAGTACTCCAAGGAGACCAGCATCCTATGAGCGGCAGAAAGCTGGAACCGTTCACCGTCTTCAGCATCGTCGGCGTCGGCCTGGCCGTGCTGGCCTGCGCCATCCCCTTCTGGATGATCATCTCGGGCTCGTTCACCAGCGAGTCCGTGCTGGCCACGACCGGATACAGCCTTTTCCCGGATTTCGATCTCACCGCCTACAAAATGATCTTCACGGGTCCCGCGGTGCTGGACGCCTACCTCGCCAGTGTCTTCATCACCGTGGTGGGCACGGCGTTGTCTCTGGCGGTGACCTCGGGCCTGAGCTGGGTGATCGCCCGCCGGGTGCCCGGCATCAGCCGGCCGCTGACCGTCTTCTCCTACCTGCCGATGCTGTTCTCCGGCGGCCTCGTCCCCTTGTACCTGCTGGTCACGCAGTATCTGCACCTGCAGAACAGCTACTTCTCGGTCATCCTGCCGCTGCTGGTCATGCCCTTCCTGGTCTTCGTCCAGGTCAGCGCCTTCCGCCAGCTGCCGGAGTCGATCTTCGAATCGGCCAAGATCGACGGCGCGGGCGAGCTGCGCATGTTCTTCACGATCGCGTTGCCGCTGTCCAAGCCGATCCTGGCCGTCGTGGGCCTGTTCTACGCCGTGCACTACTGGAACGACTGGTTCATGGCGCTGCTGTTCATCGACGACGTGCACAAGTTCCCGCTCCCGCTGGTGCTGCAGAACCTCATCTCCAACATCTCCTTCACGCAGATGCTGCCGCAGCTGGCCGAGACGGCCACTCCCGTCTACCAGCTCCGGCTGGCCCTGACCACCGTCGCCATCGGGCCGATCCTGCTCGCCTACCCCTTCGCCCAGCGCTACTTCGTCAAGGGCATCACCCTCGGCGCCACCAAAGGCTGATCCCCCCACCTTCTGGAGTTACCGTGTCCAACCCCACCATGTCCCGGCGCGGCCTGCTGGCCGCCGGCGGCGGCCTGTCCGTAGCCGCCTTCCTCGCCGCCTGCTCCTCCCAGCCGAAGGCCGCCGACAATCAGGCCGCCGGCGCGCTCGCGTTGAGCCTCCTGCTGCCCGGCGACGTGCCGGCCGGCTGGGACGCCGTACTGGCCGAGGTCAACAAGAAGCTCCAGGCCGACCTGGGCTTCACCATCAAACCGCAGTTCATCCCGTGGACCAGCTACGGCCAGCAGGCGCTGCTGAAGTTCACCGCGGGGGAGAAGTTCGACACCGCGCTGCAGGCGCGCTGGCTCAACATGACCCAGCTGGCGGCGAGCGGCTCGATCGTCGAGCTGAGCAGCCTGCTGGCCGGCGGCAAGTACCCCAACCTGACCGCCACGATCGACCCGAAGATCATCGAGTTGAACCGGTGGAGCGGCAAACTCTACGGCCTGCCGCAGATCAACTCGGTCGCTCGTTTCCACCACTTCAGCATCCGCCAGGACCTGGCCGACAAGTACGGCATGAGCGACATCACGGATTTCGCGGGGCTGGAGAAGTTCTGGTACGACGTCAAGCAGAAGAACAAGGACATCACCCCGATCGGGCTGAACTCCCGGCTGCCCAAGCTGCTGGTGGCGTGGAACCCGGTCGGCTGGCTCAACCCGTACATGTGGGAGAACCCCAACATGAGCCTCGCCTCCTTCACCGGCGAGTCGCTCAACTTCGTGCTGGCCGCCGACGGCAAGCAGACCGGCTCGTCCCACCCGATCCCGTTCTGGGAGGCTCCGGGGATGATGGACGCGCTGCGCCTGGTCCGGAAGTACTACCAGGACGGGCTGTTCAACAAGAACGCGCTCACCCTCGACTCGAAGGCGCTGGACTCCCAGTTCAAGGCCGGCCGCGTCGCCACCGCCTGGGCCATGACCGACGGCCTGTCCTCCGCGGCCCTGCCCGAGCTGACCAAGAACGTCCCCGGCGCGATGATCGCGAACGTGATGCCGCTCAAGGGCGGTGCGAACGCCAAGCCGTACCAGACCTTCCAGAGTGACAACTTCGTCGTGCTCAACGCCAAGGGCCAGAGCAATGAGAAGGCCATGCAGCTGCAGGACTGGGCGTCGATCAAGGAGAACCACGACCTGCTCAACTACGGCATCCCCGGCAAGGACTGGAAGCCCGTCGGCGACGACAAGTACGAGAAGGTGTCCACCTACACCTTCCCCGGCTTCGCCCTCGCCTGGCGGGCCAAGTTGGAGCGCCGGATCAAGGAGATGACCGAGTCCGAGGCGAAGTGGTTCGATTGGGCGCAGGACATCGACAATTTCACCATCGACCCGTACGCCAGCTTCGTCCCCGACCCTGAGCCGGTGAAGCGGGAGAACGCCCAGGTCACCGCCGCCATGACGCAGTTCGCCAACCCGCTGTTCATCGGCGCGGTGGACGTCGACCAGGGCCTGGACAAGCTGAAGAAGGCGCTGGACCGGGTGGGCCTGGCCAAACTCCAGGCGGAGATGGCCAAGCAGGCCGAAGCGTATCTCAAGGGTCAGTGAACAGCGAGGTAGCACTCGTGCTTTTCTCGGAGGAATGAGCTTGATCCGCAATCCCGTCCTACCCGGCTTCCACCCCGACCCGTCGATCGTGCGGGTGGGGGAGGACTACTACCTGGCCACCTCGACCTTCGAGTGGTATCCCGGCGTACGCGTCCACCACTCCCGCGACCTGGTGAACTGGCGCCCGCTCGGCGGCATCCTGACCGAGCGCGGGCGGCTCGACCTGTCCGGCGTGCCGGACTCCGGCGGCGTCTGGGCGCCCGACCTGACCTACCACGACGGGCTGTTCCACCTGGTCTACGGCGTGATGGACAACTACGCGCTCGGCTACAAGGACATCGCCAACTACCTGGTCACCGCGCCCTCGATCGAGGGGCCGTGGTCCGGCCCGGTCCGGCTGCCCGGCCGCGGCTTCGACGCCTCCCTTTACCACGAGGACGGCCGGAGCTGGCTGCTCAACATGGTCTTCGACTCCCGCCCCGGACGCGGGTTCGCCGGGATCGAGCTGCAGCCCCTCGACGGCGGCAAACCCGAGCTGATCCTGCCCAACCGCAACATCACCGAAGGTCCGCACCTGTACAAGATCGACGGCTGGTACTACCTGATGGTGGCCGAGGGCGGCACGGGGTACGAGCACGGGGTCACGGTGCTGCGTTCCCGTTCGATGGCGGGGCCGTACGAGGAGGACCCGGCCGGGCCGATGCTCACCTCGCGCCACGACCCAAGCCTGGAGCTGCAGAAGGCGGGCCACGGCTGCCTCGTCGAGACGCCGGAGGGGGAGTGGTACGTCGCCCACCTCGTGGCCCGGCCCTACCACAACCGCACCTGCGTGCTCGGCCGCGAGAGCGCGCTGCAACGCGTGGAGTGGGTGGACGGCTGGCCGCGCGTGGCGGGCGGCGTACCCGCCGTGGAGGTGGCCGCGCCCGCGCTGCCCGCCCACCCGTGGCCGGCGGCCGACGGCTGGAACGGGCTGGAGCAGGACTGGAGCACGCTGCGGCGACCCCCCTCGCCGGACTGGCTGACCGCCGACCACGACGGCCTCACCGTGCACGGTGGTCAGTCGCCGTACGGACTGCGCAGCCCGAGCCTGGTCGCCCACCGGGTCACCGCTCAGAAATGCTCGCTGGAGGCGGTCATGCGGTTCGAGCCCGGCACCGTCCATCAGTCCGCCGGCATCACCGCGTACTACAACTCGCGTAACTGGTTCTATCTCGCGGTGACCACCGAGGGGCTCGTGCTGACCAGCAGTGACCGGGGCGCTCGCACCGAGCACCTGCTGGGCCCCGCGGCGGGCGAGGTCAGGCTGCGCGTGGAGTTCGACGGGCCGGTCGTGCGCTTCAACCACGGCCCCGAGCTGGACGCGACGATCCTGTCGGATGAGCATGCGGACGAGCGCGTTGACGGCCAGATGCGCGCTTTCGGCTTCACCGGCGCGTTCGCCGGGTTCTGGGTGCAGGACCTGGCGGGCGAGGGCTGCACGGCGCGCTTCGAGCGGATTCGGTATGAAGCTGTACGTTGAGACCCGGGGCCACGACGGGCCTGCGCTGCTTCTGGTGCACGGCTGGGGCGGAGACCACCGGACGTGGCGCGCCCTGGACTTCGGCGAGCGCCGGGTGATCGCCCCCGACCTGCGCGGCCACGGCAGGTCCCCGGCTCCCGCCCGCGGATACCGGCCCGTCGACCTGGCCCGCGACCTCGTGCCGCTGCTGGACGGGCCGGTGGTGGCCATCGGGCACTCCATGGGCGCCCAGGTGGTCACCGCGCTGGCGGTCGAGCATCCGGAGTTGGTCAGCGCGCTCGTGGTCGTCGCTCCCGCCTATGGCGCGGACGAGGCGGAGGAGCGGCTCATCCCGCAGCGGTTGGCGGCGTTGCGCGCCGAGGGCGCGGACGCGGCGTCGCGGCAGCTCGGGCCGCTGCCCGGGCCGATCGCCGGGCAACTGGCCGCCACACCCGGCCATGTGCTGGCCGAGTGCTACGCCGGGATGTACACGGCGCCGGGCGCGTTCGGGGTGCGCAAGGAATCGGAGCGCTACCTGGCCAGGCGCGACTGCCCGGTGCTCGCCGTCCACAACGTGCCGGAGGCCGCGCGGTGGGAGGCGAGCCTGCCGGCGCACTCCGGCTCGGCGACCGTGGTGTGGCCGGAGGCGGGGCATTTCCTGCACCTGGAACAGCCGGAGAGGTTCGTCGACGTCGTGCTGTCCGAGTGGGGCCGCTGACAGGATCGATATCCGGTCGGCGGGTGAGGCGTTCGGGCGGCCGTCACACCCGCAGAAGGGTGATCTGGCGGCCGGACGGTGTGGCCGCCTGCTCGAATCCGCCTCGTTCTTTCCAGGATGGGGCCTCGGGGCGCCGGTCGAAGATCACCAGCACGCCGGTGGTGAGGGTGAGGCGGTCCAGGTATCGGTCGAGCTGCGCGAGTCCGTCAGGCTTAGGGTCGTTTTCGCTGGCTCGCCAGACCTTCAGCTCCATGGCTTCCCGTTGCACCAGTCGTTCGCCTTCGGGGCCGGTGTAGGGCCAGCGGACGAGCACGTCCAGGCGCTTGGTGCCGGCGGCGTACTCCCGGTCGAGGTGGCCTCCGCCGTTGACCAGGCGGTGCAGGAAGGCCATGAGGATGATCTGGCAGGCGGCCTCGTGGTAGCCCTCCTGCCGGATGAGGACTTCGCCGTGTTCGCGCCAGAACACGACGAACTCCTGCAGCAGGCGCGGCAGGTCGAAACGGCCGTCCGGCAGCACGAAGCTGCGCGGATCGGCTCGCACGAACCGCTCCGTGCGAGCGCCCAGGACCCGTAGCAAGACCTCTCGGTAAATCGGGTTGGCGATCTCTACTCCCCCTGTCCCTCGGATGAGGCCCAGATCATGGACGTAGGAGATGTCATCGTCGAAAGACATGTCCGTGCTTGGCCACGTTCCCGCCAGGATCGGTTCGATCACTCGTTCCACCCGGGGCTCGCGCAGCCGCGCCACGAGCGTGTCCAGATGGGTGGCGCGCGCTCGGATCAACCGCTCCTTGGCATCTTCCACCTGACCGGCGGTGATGGTAATGGTCTTCCCCATCTGGAGGATGGTCTCAAAGGCGAGGGCGTTGACCAGCCACGGTTGTTCCTGGGTCAGCTCGAAGACCCGGTCCACCGCGTCCTTGGTGAATTCCTGGCCGGTCGCCTGTGTGTGCTGGTCGTACAGCTCGGCGATCTGATCGGTGGTGAAGTCGCCCAGGCGCAGCGACTTGGCGACGATGTTGAACGGGCTGGCGGGGTTGGACCGGCTGGGTTCGCCGCCTGAGGCGACCTTGTAGTCACGCAGGTCGCGCAACCCGCACAGCACGACGGATGTGGGGAACGGATGGCCCTCTGGCCGTGCGTTGTGGCCGTCGCGGAGCTGGCTGAGAATGCTGACCAGGCTGTTGCCCTGCAGGGCGTCGATCTCGTCGAGGAACAGCACCACCCGGCGCGGGCAGCGGCGACACCACTCGCTCAGCGCCGCACCGAACCGGCTGCCCGGCGTGACCTGCGGCCACGGATCCGGCGGCAGCAGCTCCTCCGGCCACCCCGAGCGCGCGGCGGCTTCGCGGAGGGAATCCAGCAGAAGTGACTCCGCCCAGCCTACGTCGTCGCCGGCTGGCGGCTTCATGCGGATCAGGTGGTCCGGAAGGCGTCGGCGTTGCGTGCGCACCAGTCGGCGAAGGTGTGGGGCTTGCGCCCGAGCAGGCGTTCCACGGTGTCGGTGCGGAATCCGGCGGTGTCGGCGCGCATGAGGTGGAACCCCTCGATGATGGCCTCGGCCAGCGCCGGAGGTGCCCCGTTGGGGAATCGGGAGGCGACGGCCTCCTGCGCGGTGGTCACCGGCCGGATCGCGATGTCCCGGCCGGCCGCCTCGGCCAGGATCTTGACCTGTTCGGTGATGGTGAACAGCTCCTCGCCCGTGATGACGTATTCCTGGCCTTGGTGGCTGTCGCCGGTCAGGGCCAGGGCGGCTACGGCGGCGATGTCGGCGGGGTCGATCGGCGCGTATCGGCCGGGGCCGACCGGATCGAGGACATAGCCCGCCTGGCGGATGGTGGGCAGCCAGTCGAAGGCGTTGGTCATGAAGCCGCCGGGCCGCAGGAACGTGGCCGGGATGCCGGAGGCCCGGATGGCCTGCTCGCGTTCGTGGTGCCAGCGGCCCATCGCGGGCATCGGGTCGCCGAGCACGTTGAACGAGGACAGGTGCACGATATGGCGTACCCCCGCGGCCTGGGCGGCGGCGACGGCGTGCCTGGTGTGGTCGAGGCCGATGCCGGGGGTGAGCAGGAACAGCCGGTCGACTCCGGCGAAGGCGGG
>NZ_JBEZFW010000012.1:0-372438 GCF_040649695.1 Nonomuraea sp. NPDC048901
TCAGCGACTCCTGGCGGCCGTGCCGGTCGAACAGCAGCGGCAGCGCCACGTTCTCCGTCGCGGTCAGCTCGGGCACCAACTGGCCGAACTGGAAGGCGACGCCGAAGCTCCGCCTGCGCAGGTTCCTACGTTCGCTCTCCCCGAGCGTGTCGATCCGCTTGCCGTCGAACAGGACCTCGCCCGACTCCGGGCGGATGATCCCGGCCAGGCAGTGCAGCAGCGTGGACTTGCCCGAGCCGCTCGGCCCGGTGATCGCCACGATCTCGCCCGCGCCGATCTCCAGGGAGACCCCGTCCAAGGCGACGGTTGAGGCTAACGTTTTGCGCAGCGCGCGCGCTTCAAGCATGGGAGTCCTCCTTCAGATCGGCCAGCCGTAGCATGGCCGTCTCGATCCAGCGCAGGTCGGCGTCGAGGTGCTGGAGCGCGTAGTCGGCGGCCAGCGCCTGGGCGGGGGAGCCCGCCGAGCGCTCCGCGGTGAGCTCGCGCATCCGCGCCAGGTGCGCGGCCCGCTGCCGGGACAGGTAGCCGTCGGCGGCGCCACCGGCCACGGATGCCACCACCACGCGCGACAGCAGCGCGCTGGACAGGTGCGGCGCGGGCGCCTCCACCCCGTCCAGCCACCGGGTGAGCTCGGCGAGCCCTTCGCCGGTGATGGCGTACACCGTGCGTTCCGGGCCGCCGTCCTGCACCGTCTCCGTGACCTCGGCGAACCCGTCGCGCTGCAGGCGCTGCAGCGTCGCGTACACCTGGCCGTAGGCGAGCGGTTTGGCGCCGGGCAGGCGCCGGTCGTGCTCGCGTTTGTACTTCGCGAGAGATTTAACGCAATCGCCTGTGAGTTTTAACCTAAGTCTTGTTAAGAGCTTGGCTGCTTGCTAAAAAGTGAGGGCTTTCGACCCCCCAGCTCTTAGGAAGCCCATGCATCGTCCCTCACGCCGATCCTTCCTCGGGATCGGCGGCTCCGCCCTTGCCCTGGCCTTCACCACCAACCTCGCCGATCCCTGGACGGCCCAGGCCACCGCCAGGGCCGACTACCCCTTCCAGTTAGGTGTCGCCTCCGGGGATCCGCTGCCCGATCGGGTGATCCTCTGGACGCGCCTGGCCGTCAGTCCGTTGGAGCCGCTCGGCGGCATGCCGTACGGCAGGATCCAGGTCGACTGGGAGATCGCGGAGGACGAGGCGTTCACCCGCCGCGCCGGGCGCGGCTCGGCGTGGGCCACGCCCGAGTACGGTCACTCGGTCCACGTGGACGCCACCGGGCTGCGGCCCGGCCGCGAGTACTTCTACCGCTTCCGCACCGGCGGCCAGATCAGCCCGGTCGGCCGGACCAAGACCGCCCCGGCGGCCAGGAGCAGGCCCGACGCCCTGAAGCTGGCCTTCGCCTCGTGCGCCTCGTGGCAGGACGGCTACTACAGCGCCTACCGCCACCTCGCGGAGGAGGAGCCCGATGTGGTCTTCCACCTCGGCGACTACATCTACGAGTACGGCATCGTGCCCACCGGCGGCCTGCGCAACACCCCGGTGCCCGAGCAGTACCGGGTGCAGTGCGACACCCTCGACCGCTTCCGCATCCAGTACGGCCTCTACAAGAGCGACCCCGACCTGCAGGCCGCGCACCACCGCGCGCCGTGGATCGTCACCTGGGACGACCACGAGGTGCTGGACAACTGGGCGGGCAAGTACGGTCCCGGCGGCGAGGTGACCGAGCAGGACTACCTGGTGATCCGCGCCAACGCCTTCCGGGCCTACTGGGAGAACATGCCCATCAGGGTGCCCGCCGTGCAGGGCCCCGACGCCCGGATCTACCGCCGGTTCACCTTCGGCGACCTCGCCGAGTTCAACGTGCTGGACACCCGGCAGTACCGCGACGACCAGGCTTGCGGCGACGGCCAGCAGATCGACTGCGCCGACCGGCTCGACCCGGCCCGGCAGATGCTCGGCGCCGAGCAGGAGAAGTGGCTGCTCGACGGACTGGACAGGTCCCGCGCCAAGTGGAACGTACTGGCCCAGCAGATCGCCATGATCCAGCTCGACTACGACCCCGGCCCCGCCCAGAAGCTCAGCATGGACCTCTGGGACGGCTACAAGGCCGCCAAGGACCGCGTCATCAACGGCATGATCGACCGTGAGGTCAGCAACCCCGTGGTACTGACCGGCGACATCCACTACAACCTGGCCGGCGAGCTCAAGGCGAACTTCGACGACCCCGCCTCGCGCACGGTCGGCGTGGAGTTCGTCGGCACCTCGGTCACCAGCGGCGGCAACGGCAACGCCACCACCGGACTGCCGGCCGGGGGCAGCGACCCGACCAACCCGCACCTCAGGTTCTCCAGCTACCAGCGCGGTTACGTCTCCTGCGAGGTCACCCGGAGCCAGTGGCGGGCCGACTTCAAGGTCGTCCCGTACGTCGACAAGCCAGGCGCGCCCGTCTCCACCAGGGCCAGCCTCGTGACCCTCGACGGCACCCCCGGCCTCCAAGCCCTCTGACCCCGGAAAGGAATGATCATGCGACACCTCACCGCCGCGCTGGCCGTCGCCGCCGTCACGGTCCTGACCGGGCCGGGCGCGAACGCAGCCGCTCCGCAGCAGGACCCCTCACCCGCCGCCCAGCCGCCCGAACAGCAGCCCGCCTCCGTCACCTCGATCAACGTCAGACCGGGCAAGTCCAAGGGCACCGGCAAACTGACCCCCCTCGCGGGCGCCGACAAGCTCATCGCGCCACTCGGCGTGGACCCCGCCTGCCCGGCAAAGATCGAGATCGGGATGCGCAGCGACGCCAAAAAGGCCGCATACTCCGACATGCAAGTGGAGATCGACCAGCCGCTCAGCGCCTCCCGCTCGATCCTGTCCAGCTACCTGCCGCCCGGCTACGAACTCGGCGCGAAACTGCTGGTCGCAGTCCCGCCGACCACCCCAGAAGGCCAGTACGGCCTGCGCCTGCGCACCGGGGACCGCACACTGGCCGTACCCGTCGAGGTGGTGACCCCGGACAAACTCGACAACGGCGGCAACCTCGCGCTGAGGCGGCAGGTCACCGCCTCCTCCCAGCACGTCAACGCCAACTACCCGCCCTGCAGCATCGCCGACGGCGACAACGGCTCCAACGGCTGGGCCGGAGGCAACGGCTGGAACGACGCCACCGCCAGAGCCTGGCCGGACACCGTGGCCATCGCGCTGGGCAGCGCCAAGCAGGTCTCCCGCGTGGACCTGTACACGTTGAGCACCGAACGCTACCCGGCCTCGACCTTCGGGTTGCGCGACTGGGACGTCCAGGTCCAGGTGGGGGGCCAGTGGCAGACGGTCGCCCAGGTACGCGGCAACACCGCCGGCAACGCCCGCTCGGACTTCGCGCCGGTCACGGCGGACGCCGTCCGCATCGTCGCGCTCGCCTCGAACGGCGCCAACGACTACACCCGCATCGTCGAGGTCGAAGTGCGCTGACGCCCGGCGATCATCGTCTGGTCAGGACTTCCGACTCCCAAAGGTCGCGGTAGTAGCCCGGCTTGGTGACGAGATCGTCGTGGTGACCGCGCTGAACCACGCGCCCGTCCTCCAGCACGACGATCTCGTCCACCTGCTCCAGGCCCCGGAGCCGGTGGGTGACCAGCAAGGTGGTGCGGTCGTGCGTCACGTCGAGCAGGTCGGCCATGAGCGCGTCGGCGGTCCCCTCGTCGAGCGCCTCGGCCGGCTCGTCGAGCAGCAGCACCGGCGGGTCGTACAGCAGCGCCCTGGCCAGGGCCAGCCGCTGCAACTGCCCGCCGGACACGGTCCGGCCGTCCTCTCCCAGCTCGGCCTCCCACCCGGCCCGCTCGACCCACTCCTCCAGACGAGCGTCTCGTACGGCCTGCCGCAGCTCCTCGTCACCGGCCTCGGGACCGGCGAGCCGCAGGTTGGCGCGCAGGGTGGTCTGGAAGATGTAGGGGTCCTGGGTGAGCCCCGTCATCATGGCCCGTACGTCGTCCGAGGCCAGCCCCCGGATGTCCACGTCGTTGACCCGGATGGCGCCGGACTCGGGCTCGACCAGGCGCATCAGCGCGGCGAGCAGGGTGCTCTTCCCGGCCCCGCTCGGCCCCACCAGGGCCACCCGCTTGCCGGGGGTCAGGCTCAGCGACACCCCGTCGACGGCCGCCCGCTGCTCCGGCGCGTGCCGTACGACCAGGTCGTCGATCTCGACCGTCAGCGGCGACCGCGGGAGCGGGGATGGCGGTTGAGCGGACAGTGTGGGAGCCGACGGCGGTTGAGCGGATGGTGCCGCAGTCGACGGCGGGGGAGTGGACGGCGGGGGAGTGGCCGCGGTGTCCGGCTCTGTGACGGCGGGCGGGGTGGCGCTCACCTCGCGCAGGCGTCTGAGCGCGGCCAGGATGCCCGCCAGGCGTTCGCCCGCCGCCGCCAGTGGGAGCACCGGCTCGAAGGAGACCAGCGCGGTCAGGGCGAGCACCGCCATGGCCACCCGGTCGGTCCCCGCGGCCTGGGCGAGCAGGACGATTGCCGCCACCGTCAGGCCCTGCACCAGCGTGCCGGCCCCCAGGGCGGTGGCGTGGACGCGGGCTTGGCGGCGCTCCAGCCCGGCCAGGGCCTCGTCGGCGGCGCGGGCCTGGGCGAGGGCGCGGTCGCCGGCGCCGTACGCGGCCAGGTCGGCGGAGCCGTGGACCAGGTCGGCCACTCGTTCGGCGAGGGCGGCTCTGGCGGGGGCGATCCTGGCCGACCAGCGGCGCGCGGCGGCGGCCGTGGCGGCGGGCAGCAGGACGCCCGCCACGACCAGCCCAGCCAGCAGGACCAGGGCCGCGACGGGGAGCAGGGTGAGGCCGATGGCCACGGCGGCCAGGCCCGCGAGCGCGGCGGCCGTGGCGGGGAGCAGGCAGCGCACCAGGAGGTCCTGGACGGCCTCCGTGTCGTCCACCATCCGGCTGAGCAGGTCGGCGCCGCCGTGCCGGGGCCGCTGCGGGGGGATGAGGGCCTGGTAGAGGCGTTCGCGGGTGCCGGCCTGGGCGCGCAGGGCGACGTCGTGGCCGGTGAGCCGCTCGGCGTAGCGGAAGACGCCCTTGCTGGTGGCGAACGCCCTGGTGGCCACGATGGCGATGCTCAACGCGGCCAGCTCCGGCTGCTCGGCGGCCCGCGTGATCAGCCACGCCGCCGCCGCGATCAGGCCCAGCCCGGCCAGCTCGGCCGCCACTCCGGCCAGCACCGCCCAGGTGAGCCGCAGGCCCATGCGCCGGTTCATCGGTCACCCCTCATGGCCGTGCTCGTATCGAGGTCGGAGCGGGTCGCGCTCGTACCGGGTCCGGAGCGGGTCGTGCCCGTACCGGGTCCGGAGTGGGCCGCGCCCGTACCGAGGTCCGAGCGAGCGCCGCCCGTACCGAGGCCGGCGCGGTCGGCGATCACCCGGCCCTCGTGGATGCGGACGACCCGGTCGGCGAGGTCGATCATGGCCGGCCGGTGCGCCACGATGATCGCCGTGCGGTCCCGGGCCAGGTCGCCGGTGGCTGTCACGACGGCCGCCTCGCTGCGGCCGTCGAGCCGGGCCGTGGGCTCGTCCAGCAGCAGGACCGAGGTGTCCGGGCGGCAGAAGGCGCGCGCCAGGGCCACGCGCTGCCGCTGGCCGGCGGACAGGTTCGCGCCCCGTTCGCCCACTGCCGTGTCGTAGCCGTCGGGGAGCGCCTGGATGAAGTCGTCGGCGTAGGCGGCCGCGGCGGCCTGCCGTACCTGCTCCAGGGAGGCGGACGGGGCGCCGAGACGGATGTTCCCGGCGACCGAGGTGGCGAACAGGTGCGGGCGCTGCGGGACGAAGGCCAGCCTGTCGCGCCAGGCGTCCAGGTCGAGCTCGCGCAGGTCGGTGCCGTCGACGAGGACCCTGCCTTCTGACGGCTGGACGAAGCCCAGGATGAGGTGCAGAAGGGTGCTCTTGCCGCCGCCGCTCGCGCCGACCAGGGCCACGCGTTCGCCGGGCTCGATGGTGAGCGAGACGTGCTCGAGCGCCGGGTCGTCGCGGCCGGGGTAGCGGACGGTGACGTCCTCCAGCCGGATCGACGGGGGCACGGCACCCTGCGGCAGTCGCTTCCGAGACGCGGCCGCGGGTTCGGCGTCCGGGCCGGCCGCGGGCTTGCCATCGTGCCCGGCCGCGGGCTCGGCGTCCAGTACGGCGAAGGCCGCGTCCGCCGCCGCCACCCCTTCCATGGAGGCGTGGAAGCGGGTGCCCATGGCCCGCAGCGGCAGGTACGCCTCCGGTGCCAGCAGCAGCACCAGCAGCGCCGTCGTCAGGTCCAGCGACCCGCCCAGCAGTCGCAGCCCGATCGGCACCGCCACCAGGGCCAGCGACAGCGACGCGCACAGCTCCAGCACCAGCGACGACAGGAACGCCACCCGCAACGTACGCATGGTGGTGGCCCGATGCGCCTCGGCCACCTGCTGGATGACCGTCGCCTGGTAGCGGGCCCGGCCGAAGGCGCGCAGCGTGGGCAGGCCGCGTACGACGTCGAGGAAGTGCCCGCCGAGCCGCGACAGCGCGCGGAACTGCTGCTCCGTGACGGCCTTGGTCGTCATCCCCACGAGCGCCCCGAAGAGCGGGATCAGCGGCAGCGTGACCAGGACGATCACCGCGCTCGCCAGGTCGGCGGCGAACAGCCGGACGAGCACCGCCAGCGGCACCACCGCCGCGACGGCGATCGAGGGCAGATAGCCGGTCAGGTAGGCGTCGAGCCGGTCGAGGCCGCGTCCCGTGAGCGTGACCAGCTCACCCGAGCGGTGACCGGCGAGCCTGGCCGGACCCAGCTCCTGCAGCCTGGCCAGCAGCCGGTGCCGGAGCGCGGACTTGACGCCCGTCGCCGTACGGCCGGCGAAGATGCCCTGCGTCCACCCCAGCAGCGCGCGGAGGCCCACCACGGCGGCCAGGCCCGCCAGCGCCACGGTCGTGAACCGGCCGGACAGGACCCCTGCCAGCAGCTCCGCCTGTACGAGCACGAGCAGCCCGGCCGCCATCGCCGCCGCGAAGGTGACGGCCAGGTGGCGCCGCACCGACTGCTCGGCCCGCATGAGCCGCAGGAGATCTTTGTGCACGAGCCCTCAAAAGAACGACGGGATCCGGACGGCGTCCTTGCCGGGACGGAAAGTGCGCCACACCCATCCTTGCGCGATGAGGACGATCGGCGCGAACGGCAGCGCCATGACACTCAGCACATTCAGCGTCTCGGCCGGCGCGGTGTGGTCCAGCAGGTACGGCATGCTGCCCAGGAGCACCCCGAGGGCGGGGATCGCGGCCACCGCCCCGGACACGGCCAGCGCGCGCCCCGAGCGGTTGACACCGGCCAGGCCTGGGGAGCGCCAGGCCAGGAACGTCCAGCCGTGGAAGGCCAGCAGCAGCGTCATCACCACGCCCAGCATCAACCCCAGCGGGTTCAGCAGGGACGAGCCGAACCCGGTGGCGGCCGCGTACAGAGCCACTCCCCAGCCGAACGTGAGCCCCAGCGAGCCGAGCGCGATCATCAGGTCCCAGAAGCCCCGCCAGGCCGCGCCCCCGATCCGGCGACGGAACCACAGCCCGGCGTCCCGCAGGATCCAGGACAGCAGCATGGCCACCACCAGCGGATACAGCCCGAACAGCACCTCGCCCTCGAGCGCCGGATAGACGCCGAACAGTGTCCCGGCGACCGCCACCAGCCACACCTCGTTCGCCAGCACGAACGGGGCCATGGCCGCCACCATGCGATCCTTGCTGTCAGCCGACGTGCCGAGGATCGGCAGCAGGAGCCCGACCCCCAGGTCGAAGCCCTCCAGCGCGAAGTATCCGGCCAGCAGCAGCGTGAAGCAGGCGAACCAGATCAGTTCCATGTCACGACTCCTAGTAGGTCAGGGCGGGCTCGCGGACGGCGCCGAGGTCGAGCTCGCGCGGCCCGCGCCTGACCACCCTGGCGATGAGGACGTAGTCGACGATCGCCAGCAGCACCAGCACGCCCACGAAGGCGATCAGCGAGCCGGTGATCATCGGCGGGGTGAGGCCGGGCGTCATGGCGTCGGCGACGGTGAGCTTCTGCCAGATCATCCACGGCTGCCGCCCGACCTCCCTGGCCAGCCAGCCCATGATGGCCAGGACGAACGGCAGCGGCGTCATCAGCATGAGCAGCGGATACGTCCACCGCCAGCGCGGCAGGACGCGGATCAGCGGCAGCATCAGGAACAGCACGACGAGCGCGAGCAACTGCCCGAGCTCGATCATGATCCCGAGCGGCACCGCCCCCGTGTCGCCCGCGAACTTGCCCTCCTGGATGCCGGCGAACTGGGCGTAACCGAAGCCGACGGTCAGGAAGATGCCGATCGCGGCCGTGGTCACGCCCGTGCGCAGCGACTTGGTGAAGAACTCCACCTCGGACGTACGGCGGCGCAGCTGGTAGGCGCTCGCCCCGACCAGCACCATCGCCCCGGTGAACAGCCCGGCCCCGATCACGTGCGGGAAGGAGAAGATCAGCGCCTTGTTGGTGAACATCGCGCCGATGTCGACCAGCTCCATCCGATCGCCCCTGACGACGGCTCCGGCGGGGTTCTGCAGGAAGGAGTTGGCCGCCATGATGAAGAAGGCGCTGCCGTACGCCGTGAGCGTCACGAGCCAGATGCAGGCCAGATGCGCCCATTTCGGCAGCCGTCCCCAGCCGAAGATCCACAGGCCGAGGAATGTCGACTCCAGGAAGAACGCGACCAGTGTCTCCATGGCCAGCGGAGCGCCGAAGACGTCGCCCGCGTAGTGCGTCAGCCCGCTCCACGAGAGCCCGAACTGGAACTCCATCACGAGCCCGGTGACGATGCCCAAGGCGTAGTTGATGACATAGATCTGGCCCCAGAACCTGGTCAGCCGCTCGTGCAGCGGCTTACCGGCCAGTGCCCAGCGCGTGTGCATGATCGCCACCAGCGGCGCGAGCCCCAGCGTGAGCACGACGAACAGGAAGTGCAGGTTCCCTGTCATCGCGAACTGCAACCGGGCCAGTTCCAGCGCTTCCATGCGCCGGCCCCCTTTCGTTGTGCCTGCCTACCTATAGGCAGTCTACATATAGACGGCCTACATGTAGACTGGCTACTCAACGAAGGGTTATCTAGGATCGGAGTCATGAACCCCGACGCGCTGCGCGGCCACATGGACGCCCTGCTGCTCTCCGTGCTGGAGGGTGAGCCGCTGCACGGCTACGCCATCATCGAGGCCCTGCAGGCGCGCAGCGGGGGCGCGCTCAACGTGCCGACCGGGACCGTCTACCCGGCGCTGCGCAGGCTGGAGCGGATCGGCTACCTGGCCAGCGAGTGGGCCACGGTCGGCGGGCGCAAGCGGCGCACCTACCGCCTGACCGATTCCGGCAGGAAGCAGCTGGAAGGGGAGCGGTCGGCCTGGGCGGAGTTCGCCAGTGTGATCGGCGGAGTGCTACGGCCGGGGATCAGGCAGTCCGGGTGAGGCGCAGACGGCCCGGGTGAGGCGCAGGCAGCGCGTCGCGCCGTAGAGCTGCAGGCCCCAGCAGGCCGACGTCACGAGGTTGGCGAGCACGGTGGGCAGGAAGAAGTCGACGCCCTGCGGCAGATCGGCTCCATAGTTGAGCAGCAGGCTCAGCCCGCCGACCACCGGCAGCATCGCCCAGACGACGATCCCCAGCCCTTTGGTCACCAGATGCGGCCTGAGGCGCCACCGGCCGCCCCGGCTCAGCGCGAACAGCGATAGCCCGCCGAACACGCCCGTGCCCAACTGCAGGATGTCGAGCGCCCGCGAGACGGGCGAGAACCAGGCGGGCCTGTTGGTCCAGGCGCTGGGGTCCATGGGGTAGAAGCGCCAGAGCACCGACCACATCAGCGCGGTCATCGGCACGCTGATGAGCAGCAACGTGCCCAGCATCCGGCCGGCCGCGACGGTCAGCTCTCTTTGGTAACCGGAGACGATCTCGGGGATCGCGCCGAACTGCCGCACCGCCAGCCGCTCGGCCTCGGCTCGGGTCAGGCCCTCGGCCTCCAGCGCGTCGGCGGTGTCGGCCAGGCTGTCACGCGCCTCGACGACCAGGTCACGCTTGGGCCCCGGCGGCCCGGCCAGAGACCTGCCCAGCTCGGCCACGTAGTCGTCGATCCGCATGCCCCCCATCCTACGAAGGCGGAACCCGGTACGTAATCAGGGATCTCCCCGATACCTTGATTCGTAGGGAAATTCCTACATATAGTGGCCCACATGCCAATCTCCAGCATCACAACTGTGACCGTGCCGGTAACGGACCAGGAGCGGGCGCTCGCCTTCTACGGTGGCGTCCTGGGCTTCGAGACCCGCACCGACAACCCGTTCCCGATGGGCCGCTGGCTCACGGTCGCCCCGAAGGGGGCCGAGACCACGCTGCTGCTCGCCTCCTGGTTCCCGGACATGGCCCCCATCGGCGGCCTGGTGGTCGCCGCCGACGACCTCGACGCGCTGGCCGGGCGCCTGCGCGAGCACGGTACGGCCTGCGAAGGCCCGACGGACGAACCGTGGGGCAGGCAGTTGCTGTTCCAGGATCCCGACGGCAACGGGTTCGTGGTCAGTCAGGCATGACCGCCGACCACGTGTTCACCGCGCTGGCCAGCCCGGCTCGGCGGGAGTTGCTGCGGCTGCTGCTCGATGAGGGCAGCCAACCGGCCGGGCGGCTGGCCGAGCGCTTCGACATGAGCCGTCCCAGCGTCTCGGAGCATCTCAAGGTGCTCCGGGACGCCGGGCTGGTGGCCGAGACGCGCCGGGGGAGAGAACGGCTCTACCGGCTGGAGGCGGCGCCGCTCATGGAGATCCGTGAGTGGCTCACGCCGTACGAACGCTTCTGGAGAGAGAAGCTCTCCGGCCTGAGCGACCTGCTCGACGAGATGGAAGACCATGAAAGGGAAGACGGGGATGTCTGACGACCTGCGCTCGATCCGGCTGGACCAGTTCCTCGGGCACCCGCCCGCGAAGGTGTGGCGGGCGCTGACCGAGCCCGAACTGGTGGCCCGCTGGCTGATGCCCAACGACTTCAGCCCGGAGGTGGGGCACCGGTTCACCTTCACCACCACGCCGGTGAAGCAGACCGGCTTCGAGGGCATCGTCTACTGCGAGGTGCTGGAGCTGGAGCCGGAGAAGCTGCTGAAGATCAGCTGGAGCGATGGCAGGCTCGCCGACTGGACCGTCACCTGGCGGCTGGAGCCCGAGGGCACGGGCACCAGGCTCTTCCTCGACCACGAGGGCTTCGACCCCGACGACGCCATGCAGCAGATGGCCCGCAAGATCATGGGCGGCGGCTGGCGCTCCATGCACTTCACCGCCATCGGCAAGGTCCTCGACGAGCTGTGACGGACGGCTTGTGACGGACGGCGTCTATGGGCGGGCGGCGTCTGAGGCTGAACGGCTATGGGTGGACGGCGGGTGCGGGTGGTTGTTCGGCGCCGCGTGCGGCGTGTGAGGTCGAGGTCCAGAACAAGGCGGCCACGGTGATCGCCATCAGCAGGGCGAGCCAGCCCGCGGCCCGGCCCATCCGCATGCCGTACCCCCATAGAAGCCACGAAAGGGACAGCCACCACCGGCGGCCCGCCTGGCGGCGCATCTCCATCGCCGCGAACGCGAAGTCGGCCGAGGTGCCCACGTCGTCGACCTGGGCGCGCAACCCGGAGTAGAGGGCGGCCAGCCGGTCGGGTCCGGCCGGCGGGTCCTGCGCCGCCGGAGCGCCGTACGCGGCCGGCGGGCGGACCGGGCTCTTGTCCGGAGCGGGGGCGGGGGGAGCCCAGCCGCGCATCGTGTGCTCGTCGGCCAGCGCGCTGCGCCGGGAGAACCAGCGCAGCATCGGCCAGTGCAGGCTCACCCGCACCCCCCGCGGGGTCAGCGCGAAGGTGCAGTTCTTGACCCGGACCGCGGCCGGGCGGGCCAGCCCGGCGAACCGGCAGCCCGACAGGTCGAGGCCGAACAGCGCCAGGTCGGCCGCGTCGACGTGCCGCAGCGAGGTCAGCGCGGACCCGCCGCGCCCGGTCACCATCGCGGGCCCGCGCAGCACCGACCCCTCCAGGTCGGCATCGGAGTCGGCGAGCCGGATCGTCGTCGCGCCGGTGACCTCCATCCGCCGCAGGTTCGCGCGGCCGGCGGCGACGGCCACGTCGAGCGTGCCGTCGGCCCGGGCCCGCGAGGCGGACAGCCGCCCGGTGACCGACAGGTAGGCGTCGGCCGCGAAGTGCGCGGTGTCGAACCAGGCGGGGCCGCTGACCTTGCGGAAGGACAGCGTACGGCCGAACCTGGCGCCGCGGAAGCTCGCGCCGTCGCCCAGCGCGGCTCCGTCGAAGGTGGCGTAGCCGTCGAACCTGGCCCGCTCGCACGACAGCCCGTGGCCGAACACGGCCTGGCTGAACAGCGCGTCACGCGACATCACCGCCCGGTCCAGCGACACGTGGCCGCGCACTCGGACGCCGTGGAAGGACAACTCGCGGGCGAACCCGGCCCCGGCCAGCGAGACGTTGCCCTCGAACCGGGCGCCGAAGAAGGAGGCCAGCCGCTCGAACCTGGCGCCGTCGAGCGACACGTCGCCGGCGAAGGTCACGCCGGACAGCCGTACGTCGCCGGTGAACGTGACCCGGTCCAGCCGGGCCCGCCCTGGTCGGCCGCCCGTCACCTCGATGATCCTGCTGAGCAGCGCGCCGTTGATCGGCGTGCCGCGCAGGTCGAGCAGGCGGCCGGGGGCCATCTCGTCGAGGATCTCGGCTACTTCGTCCGGTTGCAGATGTGCCAGGCAACGGTCGTACGGCTGGTGGGCGATTCCCGAGCAGGCTGCCGAATAGGCGCAGGTGACCCAGTCCATGCAGTGCTCATACCCGCAAGGGAGCAGTGTCAAGGTTCGATGATTTAATGTTCTAGCCACTTTTTGGTGGAAATCTGTGACCGCAATTCCCTCTAAAGTGCTGGTCATGCGTGTTTTATCCAGAACTTTTCTCGTCGCGTTCGTCGTAGCGGCCGCCCTCCCCGGCACCCCGGCGCTCGCCGCACCGGCCACCGCGTGCGACACGCCGCCGAGCCGGCGCATCTCGGAGGTGCAGGGGAGCGGTGACGCCAGCCCCCTGGCCGGGCAGACCGTCACCGTCGAAGGCATCGTCACCGGCGACTTCCAGCGCGGCGACCAGCTGAGCGGTTTCTTCCTGCAGGACCCGAAGCCGGACGCCGACCCGAAGACCTCCGAAGGGCTGTTCGCCTACGCCCGCGACACCTTCAAGGACGTCGCGGCGGGCGACCGGGTGCTCGTGACGGGCAAGGTGACGGAGTACAACGGCTGGACGGAGCTGTCACCGGTCACCACGGTGGACGTCTGCGGCACCGGCTCGGTGGCGGCTCAGCCGTACAAGCTGCCGGACGACGGGCGGGAGTCCGTCGAGAACATGCTGCTCACCTTCCCGCAGCCGCTGACCGTCAGCGAGCACTACAACCTGGGCCGTTACGGCGAGGTCACCGTTTCCTCCGGCGGCCGGCTGTTCCAGCCGACGGACCGGCCCGGCGTGGACGCGGCGCTGAACAAGCGGCGCTCGCTGCTCATCGACGACGGCTCCAGCAGGGAGAACCCGGCCACCCTGCCGCCCATCGTGCGTACCGGCGACCTGGCCGCGGGCATCACCGGCGTACTCGGCTACGGCTTCGGCACCTACCGCCTGCAACCCACCAAGCCGATCAACTACCACAACACCAACCCCCGGACGCCGCGGCCCTTCCCGGTCATCGGCAACGTCAAGGTGGCCTCGTTCAACACGCTGAACTGGTTCACCACCCTCGGCTCGCGCGGCGCCTCCAACGCCGTGGAGCAGCAGCGGCAGCTCGCCAAGCTGGTGGCGGCGCTGAAGGGGCTCAACGCCGACGCCGTGGGCCTCATGGAGGTCGAGAACAACGGTCAGACGGCGCTCCAGGCCCTCGTGGACGCCGTCAACGCCGAGGTCGGCGCGGGTACGTACGCGGCGCTCCAGCACCCGTACCCCGGCACGGACGCCATCCAGGTCGCGGTGATCTACAAGCCGGCCAAGCTCACGCCCGTCGGCGCTCCCCAGGCGTCGCAGGACGCGGTGTTCAGCCGGCCGCCGCTGATCCAGACGTTCCGCAGGACGGCGGGCGGCCAGCCGTTCACGATGGTCGTCAACCACCTCAAGTCCAAGGGCAGTTGCCCGGCCGACGGCCCCGACGCCGACCAGGGCGACGGGCAGAGCTGCTGGAACGCCACCCGCGTCAAGCAGGCGCAGGCGCTGCTCGGCCTGGTGAAGGACCTGCCGAACCCGGTGGTGCTCGGCGACCTCAACGCCTACGGCGAGGAGGACCCGATCCACACGCTGGAGGCGGGCGGGCTGACCAGCCTGACTAAGAGGTTCGTGCCGGCGCGGCAGCGCTACAGCTACCTGTTCGACGGCCTGGCCGGGGAGCTCGACCACGCGCTGGTCGGCCGGCAGCTGCTCAAGCGGGTCACCAGCGCGACGATCTGGCACATCAACTCGGACGAACCGCGCATTCTCGACTACAACACCGAGTACAACCCGGCGTCCCTGTACAAGCCGGACGCCTTCCGGTCCACCGACCACGACCCGCTCGTCATCGGCCTCACCCTGCCGGGCCACTGATCCTTTCGTCACGGGCGGCCTGTATTCCGTACGGGCCGCCCGCTTGCGTTGCGTATGGGCGGCCGGTGTTGCGTACGGGACGCCCGCCTGTGTTGCGTACGGCGGCCTGGGGGTTCCCTACGGACGCCCGCCTATGTTGTGTATGGGCGGCGCGTGTTGCGTGCGGTCGCCCATGTTGCGTAGGGGACCCCTGTTCTGTATAGGGGCCTGTGTCCCTTCCGGGCCGGCTGTGGCGTGGACATCGAGTGCTCACCTACCCGGGGCGACCACAGTTGATCATTGCGGGATAATCGAAATCATGGCGCTCATCCAGGTTGACGAGGAAGCCGTACGGAGCCAGGTCAGCGAGCCGGTGTTCGCCGAGGCTCTGGCGCTGGTCGCCGGCGGCATGGTCGCGGGGTTGACCGAGAAGGGTCCGTCGGTCGCCGCGCTGGTGAGCGGGCGTTCGGTGACGGTCACCTTCACCGCGCGCGGGATGCGCGCGGTCTGCGAGTGTCTGGATCCCGAGTTGTGCGCCCATGCGGCCGCCGCGGCGGTGACCTGGGTCCGGATGGGCGATGTGCGGCCCGCGCCCGACCTGTACGCGCTGCTGCGTACCCAGGACTCCGACTGGCTGGCCCGCCGCCTCGCCACTCTGGCCGCGACGGACCCCGCGCTCGCCGACCGGCTGCGGACCGAGCTCGCGGAGACCATCATCGGCGAGGAGTCGACCGACCTCCTCGCCGACCTGGAATCGGTCATGGCGGACCTGCTGGCCGAGGCCGCGGATGTGTGCGACTCCTGGTACGAGGGTGAGTGGTATCCCGATCTCGAGGACCTGGAGGAGATCCTCGACGAGATCGACGACCTGATCGAGCCGTCACCCGACACCGCTCGCGAGCTGACCGTCCGCGCGATCGACCTCATCGAGGAGGTGCTGGACACCGGGGAGGTCTATGGCGGCCAGCTCGTCGACGATCTCGAACGCGTCCAGGGCATGCATCGGGACGCTTGCCTGGCCGGCTCGCCCGACCCGGTGCGGCTGGCGGAGTGGCTGATGGGCAAGGTGCGGACCAGCAACTGGTGCACCTTCGAGAGCTCGCTGCCCGGCTATGCTCCCGTGCTGGGCGACCAGGGCCTGCGCCACTGTCACGAGCTGCTGGACGGGACCCTCGCACGCGGGATCCGCGACTACAAGCTGAGCACGTTGCGCGAGTCGCTCGCCCGCGCCGAGGGCGGCACCGACGCCGTGATCGCCCTGCTCGCCCAGCGGGCCGCCGGCAGCGGTGACATCGAGAAGATCGCCCGTCTCCTGATCGGCGAGGAGCGCCACGACGAAGCCCTGGCCTGGATCGATCAGGGGATCGGCCGCTACGGCCGCGATCAGCACCTCCTCACCCTCGCCCTTGACTGCCATCAGCGCGCCGGACGGACCGAGCAGGCGCTCGAGACCCGCTGGCAGCTCTTCACCCTCTCACCGTCCACGCACACCTATCAGAGCCTGATCCGCCAGGCCGCCCCGGACACGGCCCCGTGGCAGGCCAAGGCCATCACACACCTCCGCTCATCGCCCGCCATGGCCCCCACGCTGGCCGAGGTGCTGCTGATCAACGGGGACGTGGCGGGCGCCTGGGAGGTCCTCCAGACGTACGGACTGGACTCTGACCTGCGCATGCGCGTGGTCAACGCCCGCGCCCAGACCCATCCGCAGGACGCCATCCCGGTCTACCGGGAACTGGCCGAATCCTGCGTCAGCCGGGCGAGCAGACCCGGTTACCAGGAGGCGATCCAGTATCTCTTCACGCTACGGACCCTGTTCGAGCGCACCGGAGATCAGACCGAGTTCGCCTCCTACGTCGCCCGCCTCCGCGCCGCCCACCCAGGCAAGAAGGCTTTCCACACCCAACTGGACGGTGCGGGCCTCCTCTGACGCCATCACGCGCACGCCGACTCAGACGCCATCACGCCCCTCCCCCTTGTACGTGGGCTAGTCCGCGACGTGCGCGGGTTAGTCCGCGACGTGCGCGGGTTAGCCCCGACGTACGTGGATCAGTCCGCGACTGTCTTGACGTAGGCCCCCACGTGGTCGGCGAGCTGAGCCTCGGATAGGTCGAGATGCTCGAGGATGGTGTACCGGCCCGGACGGGTTCGCGGCGCGTACGCCACGGCCTTGGCGAAGTCGGCGTCTGACAAGCCGAGATCGCCGGGGGTGCGCGGGAGGCCGTGCCGTCCCAGGCATGCGGAGATCAGCTCGACCTTGGCTTCGTCCTGACGCAGGTAGCTGCAGAACAGCGCACCGACTCCGGCGAGTTCTCCGTGGCTGGCCGTGCCGGGGTAGAGCTGATTGATGGCATGCATGATCTCGTGGTCCCCGCCGCTGGCCGGTCGGCTCGATCCGGCGACCGCCATCGCCATCCCGGACAGGATCAGCGACTCGGCCAGTACGGTGAGGAACTCGTCGTCTCGAGCCAGACCTGGCTGGTGCAGGACCACCAGCGCCGCTGATCTGGCCATCGCCACCGCCAGCCCGTCGATGTGCTCGCCGGCCTCGGCAGCGGCCAGTTCCCAGTCAGCCACCGCGGACAGGTCGCTGATCGCATCGCCGATCCCGGCCGTGGAGAGTGCAGCCGGGGCCGACCGGACGCGGTCGAGATCCACCAGGACGGCCGCCGGCATCACGACGCCGTAGGAGCCCGTGCCCGACTCGTGTCGCAGCGTGCTGACCGGCGAGGCGATGCCGTCGTGGCCCAGGCTCGTGGTCACCGCCACCATCGGGATGCCCGCCATGTGCGCGGCGAACTTGGCCACGTCGATGGTCTTGCCGCCGCCGATGCCCGCGATCGCCTCGAACTGGCCGGCCCGCAGTTGCTGTCCGAGCTCAACAGCGGCGGCAAGGGTTCCGTTGGGAATACGGAGCACCTCGGCCCCATCGATCCGCAATTCCTCGCAGATGCCGTCACCCTGACTGGGACCGACGGCGACGGCCACCCTGCCCTGCCGGGCGATCTGCAGGTCGGTCAGCAGCGTGCCGAGGCTGGCGACCGCACCGGCCCGGACGTCGACGAACAGGGGCGCGGAGAGCATGCGAGCCAACAGCGGCATAGGTGTCCTTGTCCTCGGATGAATGTCGACGTCTGCGACCGGGCTGAGCTGATCGAATGCGTGAGATTAGCAGCATCTAGCGATCTTCGTGTCCGGGACGTCAACAGTCGTCATCCGCGCTGCAGCGCGAGGTCGCCTTCATGGCCGATCGAGGCATTCGCCGTGTTCAGTCCGCTAGTGCGTGGTCCGGGCAGGTCGCTGTCCAGGAAATCCCCGCGCCCGTTATGTGAGGCCCGACGGCGTGGGCATGGAATGCTGGTGGCGGGTACGTGGTTGACAGCTTTGCACCCTGGGATGACATACAGACTTCACGCGACGATACGAGGAGCCACTTGTGGCGACTATCGAGGTAACCGAGACGAACTTCAACGACATCGCCGACAAGGGGATCGTCCTGCTCGACTTCTGGGCCGAGTGGTGTGGCCCGTGCAAGATGTTCGGGCCGATCTTCGAGAAGGCGTCCGACAAGCATGAGGACATCACCTTCGGCAAGATCGACACCGATGCGGAGCAGGCCCTCGCTCAGGGCTTCGACATCAGCTCGATCCCGACGCTCATGGCGATCCGCGATGGGATCGTGGTCTACGCGCAGCCCGGCGCGATCCCGGCGCCCGCGCTCGAAGACCTGATCAGCCAGGTGCGCGCGCTCGACATGGACGCGATCAGGACCGAGCTCAACGAGGAGATGAAGAACGCCGAGCAGAACTGACCGTCGCACCACGAAGCCCCGCCGTACCAGCGGGGCTTTTCTCGTTCTACGGGGCCGCCAACGATCTACGGTTTGCGGCCGACTCCCGCGTAGCCGACGTCGGTGACGGCCTTCGTGCCCAGCAGGGGTTCGCCGGGGTCGGGGCGCCAGTCCTGTGGGTAGACCAGGCCGGGCTCGGCCAGCTCGTACCCCTCGAAGAAGGCGGCGATCTCCTCGGCCGTCCGGAGGTTGAGCGCGGCCGTCGCCTGCTTGTAGATCTCCAGCGCCTGCGGAGTGGAGTCGGGCGCGGCGTCCACGGCGTGGCTGATGACCAGCCGGCTGCCCGCGGGACCCGCGTCGCGCAGCCTGCCGACGATGCCGTACGCGGCCTCGTCGGGCAGGAAGTGCAGCACGGCCAGCATCAGGAACGCCACCGGGCGGCCGAAGTCGATCGTCTCGGCCAGGGTCTCCAGCAACTGGTCGATGTCCCTGATGTCGGCCTCTACGAACTCCACGTTCGCGCCCCTGGACAGCAGGGCCCGCCCGTGCGCGCACACCACGGGGTCGTAGTCGACGTAGACGACGCGCGCCTCGGGCGCGATCTCGTGCGTGTTGCCCTGAGTGGGCAGTCCGGCGCCGAGGTCCACGATCTGGTCGACGCCGGAGTCGACCAGGTGGCGTACGGCCCGGCGGAGGAAGTCGCGGTTGGCCCTCGCGGAGTCCCGCGTGCCGGGGAACAGCTTCAAGATCTGCTCGGCCGCTTCCCGGTCGGAGGCGAAGTTGTCCTTGCCGTCCAGGAAGTAGTCGTACATCCGGGCGATGTTGGGCACGCTCGGGTCCACGCCATCGGGGGCGCTGTCCACGATTTCTCCCAATAGTTGAGGAATTCTCACCTTTGTCAGGCCGATCATAGAAGATCGCGGACGGGCGTGACCGAAGAATCCTCTGGCAGCCCCGGCCCGACCCGGGGCTGCCGCCTACGTACTCAGCTGGAGCGGTAGAGCTCCGCCACCCGGAAGGCGAGGTCGAGCGACTGGCCGCGGTTGAGACGCGGGTCGCAGGCCGTCTCGTAGCGGCGCGAGAGGTCGTCCTCGACGATCTCGTGGCCGCCGCCCACGCACTCCGTCACGTCGTCGCCCGTGAACTCGATGTGGATGCCGCCGGGATGCGTGCCGAGCGAGCGGTGCACCTCGAAGAAGCCCGTCACCTCGTCGAGCACGTCGTCGAGCCGGCGCGTCTTGTGGCCGCTCGGCGCCTCCCACGTGTTGCCGTGCATCGGGTCGCAGATCCACGCGACCTGCGCGCCCGCCGCGGTGACCTCCTTGACCAGCGCGGGCAGGTGCTCGCGGATCTTGGAGGCGCCCATCCGGGTGATGAACGTGAGCCGCCCCGGCTCGTTCTCGGGATTGAGCTTCTCGACCAGCGCCAGGGCCTCGGAGGGCGTGGTGGTCGGGCCGAGCTTGACGCCGATGGGGTTACGGATGCGGGAGAAGAAGTCGACGTGCGCGCCGTCGAGCTGGCGGGTGCGCTCGCCGATCCAGACCATGTGCGCCGACACGTCGTACGGGCGGCCGGTCCGCGAGTCGATGCGCGTGAGCGCCCGGTCGTAGTCGAGGATCAGCGCCTCGTGCGAGGAGTAGAACTCGACGGTGTGGAACTCCTCCGGGTCGGCCCCGCAGGCGCGCATGAACGCGAGCGCCTGGTCGATCTCCCTGGCCAGCTGCTCGTAGCGGCGACCGGCGGGGGACTCGCCCACGAAGTCCTGGTTCCAGGCGTGCACCTGGCGCAGGTCGGCGTAACCGCCCTTGGTGAAGGCGCGGGCCAGGTTGAGCGTCACGGCCGAGGAGTGGTAGGCCTTCAGCAGCCGCCACGGGTCCGGCGTGCGGGACTCAGGGGTGAAGGCGAAGCCGTTGACCATGTCGCCCCGGTAGGCGGGCAGCTCCAGGCCGTCACGCGTCTCGGTGCCCTTGGAACGCGGCTTGGCGAACTGCCCGGCCACGCGGCCGATCTTGACCACCGGCACCTTGGCGGCGTAGGTCAGCACGATGGCCATCTGCAGCAGCGTCTTGAGCTTGTTGCGCACGTTGTCGGCGGTCGCCCCGGCGAACGTCTCGGCGCAGTCGCCGCCTTGCAATACGAACGCCTCGCCTCGGGCGACGGCGGCCAGTTGCTCCTTGAGCTGGTCGCACTCGCCGGCGAAGACGAGTGGGGGCAGGCCGCCGAGCTCGGCGACGACCTTCTCGAGCTCGCTGCGGTCAGGCCAGTCAGGCTGCTGGGCCGCCGGCAGGGCTCGCCAGGAATCGAGTTCCTCGGGATTGCTCAGTGCGCTCACGACATACGAGGGTATGCTACCGGCTCGGCGTCACCGACCCCGATGTCCACGTTGTGAGAAAGCGGCCCCGCGGGACGGGTCAGAGTTCGGGTGTCCGTACGTGCTCAGGGCGCACCCCCAGCCCGAGGAAACGCCGAAACACCCCGCCGACCAGGGGATTCTGCGGCAGCTTCGCCGGAATGCGCGGCGGCCCCACCCGGCTGTCGATCGTCGGGCCGATCAGCCGGTCCTGACCCACGCGCTGCGCGGCCTGGGTGATCCTGGTGGGCAGCATGCGGCGGCGCTCCAGCTGCCGCAACATGGCCTCCGGGATGGGCCGGCCCGCCCGCAGCGGCTCGGCCAGCAGGTTGGCCGTGGCGACCGCGTCCTGCACCGCCAGGTTGATGCCGACGCCGAACATCGGCGACATCGCGTGCGCCGCGTCTCCGATGGCCAGAAATCCGGGCCGGTACCACCGGCGGAGCCGGTTGATCGCCACCGTGAGCATGTTGACGTCGTCGAAGCTCGCGATCTGCCCGACGCGCCCCTCCAGGTACGGCAGCAGCCGCGCCACCGTCTCACGGAACGCGTCGATGCCCCGATCGGTCAGCTGGTCGTAGCCGCCCTTGGGGATGAGGTAGGCCAGCTGCCAGTACGTCTCCCTGTTGATGCCCACCATCGCGTTGCCGGTGGAGATCCGCAGGAACGTCTGCTCAGGGTCGCTGCCGAGGCGCGGCAGCCGGAACCACAGGACGTCCATCGGCGCGCCGAACTCCCGCGGCACCAGCCCGGCGGCCGCGCGCAGCGTCGAGCCGCGGCCGTCCGCGGCCACGGTCAGCTCCGCCCTGATCTCGTGCTCGCCCGACTTGTCGCGGTAGCGCAGTCCGCGGGCCGCGCCGTCCTCGCGGATCAGGCCGTACGCCTCGGAGTTCATGAGCAGCCGGAACGTCGGGTATTTCTCAGCGGCCGACGTAACGAGCTTCAGGAAGTCCCATTGCGGGACGAACGCGATGTAGTTGTACTTCCCCGGCAGCCGACGAAGGTCGGCCATCTGGATCGGCCCGTCGTCGGTCAGCAGGGTGAACCCATACGTCTTGCGGTGGGGGATTTTCAGGAACTCCGCGGCCAGCCCGAGCTCGTCCAGCACCTGAAGCGTGGACGGGTGGATCGTGTCGCCGCGGAAGTCGCGGAGGAAATCGGCGTGCTTCTCCAGCAGGGTCACCTCGACACCCGCTCTGGCCAGCAGCAGGGCGAGCATCGCGCCCGCCGGGCCGCCGCCGGCTATCACACAGGAATTCATCACGTATTGAGTTTAACCCCGTCTATGGAGAAATGCACTTGCCCGGTGCCATCCGGCACGCCCGAAACGCCGAAGTACTACCGAAGTAATGACGTGACCCCGACCGACGTGGAGTGCGACATGAGCGATGAGCTCCACACCCTTTCCGGCGCCTATGCCGTGCACGCGTTGCCGGACAGCGACGGGGTGCTGTTCGAAACGCACATGGAGGAATGCCCGTCGTGCCGGACGGAGGTACGGCGGCTGCGCGAGACGGCCGTCCTGCTCTCCCTCGCGGTCGCCGAGCCACCCCCCGCCGCCCTGCGTACCCGCGTTCTCACGGCCGTCGCCCGCACGCCCCAGGCTCCCGCAGGCTCGCCCCGACAGACTCTCCGCGACGTGCGGCGTCCGGCGGGTGACGTGACCGTCTGGGCGGCGGGGCCGTCCTCGGGTGACGCGACGGTCTGGTTGCCGAAGCCGTCCTCAGCCGGTCAGGCGGTGACCGGGAGTGACGTCGTGCCCCTGCGGCGTCGGCGAGGGCGGGGGAGGGTGGTGGCCGGGTTGGCGGCCGTGTCCACGGCGGCGGCCGTCGCGCTCGGCGTCGTGGTGTTCGACGCCCGCCGCGACCTGGGCGACCTCCAGGCCAGGGACGGCGAGGTCGCGGCGGTCCTGGCCGCGCCCGACGTCCGGACCGTACGTCTGCCGGTCACCGCGGGTGGCAGCGGCACCGTCGTGGTGTCACGCGCGCGGGGCCGGATGGTGTTCACGTCGTCGGGCCTGCCCGAACTGCCCCGGTCGAGGGTGTACGAGCTGTGGCTGATGGGCCCGGACGGCATCCGCTCGGCGGGACTCCTGGACCGGCGCCCCGATGGCGTCACCACGCCCATGCTGACCGGGGCGGCCAAGGGGGACGAGCGCATCGGCCTCACGGTCGAACCGGCGGGCGGCTCCAAGCAGCCCACCACCCAGCCGGTCCTGTTGGCCGAACTCCCCACAGCCTGACCAGATTTATCGGCTTTGGGATGAGACGCCGGCACACAACGGGCCGATAATGCGGATCATGCGTAGATCCGCGGCCCTGGTCCTGGCCGCCGCCGTCTTATACATCCCCCCAGCCAACGCAGACGCAGCCGCCGCGCCCGGCGCTGCCACCGTCGTGCCGGTCCAGGTCACCGGTACGCCCGCCAAACGGTTCAACCTGGTCATCATGGGCGACGGCTACACCGAGTCCGAGCAGGCGAAGTTCCGGGCGGACGTCGACCGGCACCTCAACGTGATGTGGTCCATCGAGCCGTACAAGTCCTACCGCGCCTACATCAACGTCTACCGGGTGGACATCGTCTCCGGCGAGTCGGGTGTCAGCTGCGACCCCGCCTTGACCTCACCGAAGAAGACCACCCCGCTCAGCATGGGCTTCTGGGGCCAGTGCAACCCCAGCAGCGTCCAGCGGCTGATCACCATGGACAACACCGCCGCCACCCGCTACGCGAACCTGGTCACCGGCACGACCTCGGCCAACCGGCAGATCCTCGCGCTCGCCAACAGCGGGACGTACGGCGGCGCGGGCGGTTCCTACGCGACCGCCTCCGGCAGCAACTCCATGTCCGCCCTGATCAGCCCGCACGAGCTGGGCCACTCCCTGGGCGGCCTGCAGGACGAGTACGACTACTACCAGCGCGGCGTCCCCGGCGGCCCGTACACGGGGCCCGAGCCCGCCTCCGCCCACCACACGCTGCTGACCGAACAGCAGATGCTCGACCAGAAGAAGAAGTGGTGGCGCTGGCTCGGCGAGCCCAGCGAGTCCGGCGGCCCGATCGGCCGCTACGAGGGCGGCATGTACGCCACCACGGGCGTCTGGCGGCCGAGCCGGCACTCGATGATGAAGACGCTCGGCTACTACTACGACCAGGTGAGCCGGGAGGTGATGGCGCAGCGGATCACCGGCAAGACGACGGTGATCCAGGACGCCACCCCCTCGGCCGCGCCCGTCGGCGCCGACCGGGTGCTCTGGGTGGAGCCGATGCGCCCGAACGGCCACGCGCTCACCGTCACCTGGAACGTCGACGGCACGGACCGGCCCGCCGGACAAGGCACGGCCCTGGACTTACGCGCGCTTGGCCTCACCCCTGGCACCCACACGGTCAAGGCGACGGTCAGCGACCCGACGAACTTCGTCAGGGACCCGGCCATCCGCGCCGCGATGTCCGCCTCCCGCACCTGGACCGTCGACACGTCACTGACCACCCCGCCCGACGGCGTCACCCCCGGCATCGTCTCCGCCACCTCGGTGGAGCGGCCGCTGGGCCGTACCGAGGTCGTGTACGTGGAGACCACGCACCCGGCGGCGAGCGTTCCCGCGGTCGCGTGGGCGCTCGACGGAAAGCGGGTCGGCGAGGGCGACAGCGACCTGGACCTCGGCGCGCTGAAGCCGGCCGACGGCACGCACACCCTCACCGCGACGGTCGGCGACCGGACGCTGACCTGGACGGTAGACGCCACCTCGCCGAAGACCGGCTACGAGCTGTCGCCGCCGCTCGTCAGGTCCGGCGACACCTATGTCTACAACGGGCCGTTCTCGATGAAGCTGACCGGCACTGACGATCAGGGCGGTTACGTGGTCTCGGAGTCGAGGGTCGACGGCGACGGCTGGTTCAACTACTTCGGCTGGCCGACCTCCTCCGACCTGCCGTGGACGTTCACCGAGGACGGCACGACCATCGACTCCCTCGTGTACGGCAAGCTCCCTAGGGGGCGGCACACGATCGAGTACCGCTCGATCGACGGCTCGGGCAACTACGGCAGGGCGGGCAGCTTCACGGTCACCACGATCGCCCCGCCGCCCGCCTGCACCAGGACCCTCACCGGCGCCCAGCGCGGCCCGCTGACCGTCGCCGACGGCGTCACCTGTCTGGACCACGCGCAGGTGAGCGGGCCGGTGACCGTGCGGGCGGGCGCATCGGTGGTCGTCACCGGCGGCCGGCTCTCCGGCGCGCTCATCGCCTCGCGGGCCGCCTCGGTGCAGGTCCTCGGCGCGCGGGTGGACGGCGCGCTGAACGTCGACCGCGCCGGCTCGCTGGCCGTCGTGGGCGCCGACATCCGCGGCGCCGCCCTGCTGACCGCGAACACGGCGCCGATCTTGTCGGGCACCACGGTCAAGGGCGCGCTCGCCTGTACGGGCAACACGCCCGCGCCCGTGGACCTGGACGTGCCCAACAAGGTCACCGGCGTGGGCGCGGGACAGTGCGGCAAGCTAGGCGCGGGAGCCGGGGGCACCTCCTACGAGGCGGTCCAGGACGTCCGTGAGTGAGGTGATGGACAGGTCGCGGGCCCGCGCGTACTCCGACTCGGGATACTGCCGCGGCCCGTTCTCCACCAGCAGGATCAGGTAGAGGTAGGCACGATAGAGGTCGAGCCGGGTCCGCGCGGCGGGGGTGAGCTCCAGCGGGGTCACCTCGCGGTACCCGGCCAGGAGCGGGTCGTCGTCGCGCAGCTCGCCGAAGATGGTCGGCGTGACGAACTCGGCCAGCGGGTCGCCCCAGAACGCCCGCTCGTGGTCGATGATCGCCTGGATCCTGGGCGTCCCGGACAGGTCCAGGAAGACGTTGCCCGCCCAGACGTCGAAGTGGACGAGGTGCGGCGTGGTCACCTCGTCCAGCACGGGCGCGGCGGCGGCGAGCAGCTCGCCGATCTCCGCGGCGGGCCGGGGGAGCGGCGTCGGGTAGCGCTCGGTGTCGGCCAGCAGCGCCCCCACCATGGCCAGGTACGCCTCGCGCCAGGTGCGGCCGGTGATGCCCGCGTGCGGGTAGCCGAACACCTCGCCCGTCACCGCGTTGAACCTGGCCAGGTGGCGGCCCAGCTCACGCCGGAGCGCCGCGTCGGCGCCGTCCGGTTTCACGTCGTTCCACGACACGCCGTCCAGCGTCCCGAACAGCAGGTAGTCGCCGCCGAGCACCGGATCGTCGAACCCGGCGGCCAGCAGCCTCGCCACCGGCACGCCCGCGGCGACGGCCAGCTCGCAGGCCGCCGCCTCCATCCGCAGCAGGTTGCGTTCGTAGCTGAGCTGGTCCAGCTCGGGGGAGGGAGCCAGCTTGAGTACCACGTCGCGGCCGTCGTCGAGGAGGAGCCGCCAGACCGCGTTGGCGTAGCCGTCGGTGAGTTCGGTGGATTGGGTAACACCCGCGCCGAGCGCGCGCCGGGCGAGATCGTCGAGCTCGGTGGGCGATAGACGCCGTTTCGTCCTGCTGTCCACGAGACCCGATTGTGGGGTCAGGCGACGCTGATCGTCCAGCTCGCCACGGGACCTGCTTGTGGGCGTCAGGCGGCGCTGATCGTCCAGCTGGCCACGTGCTCGCCGCCCGGTTCGAGAACCACCACGTCGGTGCCGGAGTTGAACGCGTCGGGCGGGCAGGTCATGGGCTCCACCGCCACGCCCTCGTAGCCGAGCTGCCCGCTGGTGCAGACCTGTACCCACGGCAGCACGGCCGGGTCCCACGTCATGCGTACGCCCCCGACCCGGGCCTCTCCGGCCGCCAGCCCGGTGAACGCGTGGTCGATCACGTCGCCGTCGAGCACCCTGGCCTTGCGGAAGTCGTACGGGGAGCCGGACACGTCGTCCAGGGACCGCGGCAGCAGCTGCTCGTCGGTGACCAGCACCTTGGCGGCGGGCAGCTCCAGGTCGTCGCCGAGCAGCCAGGGATGGGGGCCGCAGCCGTAGGGGGCGGCGTCGGCGCCGTCGTTGCGGGCGGTGACCGTGGTGGTCAGTCCGTGCTCGTCGAGGCGGTGAAGCACCCGCAGCGTCAGCGTGAACGGGTAACCGGCCGTGGGGGTGATCGTGTGCGCCAAGCGTACGAAGGCGTGGTGGTCCTCGGCGGCCAGCAGCTCCACGACCTGCCAGTCGACGCCGGACACCAGCCCGTGCAGGGCGTGGCCGCGCTCGGGCTCGCTCACCGCCAGCTCGTGCGTCCGCCCGCCGAACGGATAGCGGGCCCCGCCCACCCGGTTCGGCCAGGGGGCGAGGATCGTGCCCGCGAAATAGGGGACCGGGCCCTCGGCGGGCCAGCTCGTGATCAGGTCGCGCGCGCCGTGGCGGAGCGTCCTGAGCGCGGCGCCGCGCGGGCTGATCCGCGCGGTGTATCCGGCGGCGGCGAGCTGGGGCACGGAAGAATCCTCTCTCGGGGGGTTGAGCAAAGGGTATCCCGAGGTCAGGCCGACTCCCGGCGGACCAGGTGGGTGTCGAGGATGACCACGGGCTGGCGGAGCGCCTCGCCGTTGATCCGCGCCACCAGCAGCCGCGCCATCTGGCGGCCCATCTCCTCGGCCGGCTGGTGCACGGTGGTCAGCGGCGGGTCGGCGTGCAAGGCGACCTTGGAGTCGTCGAACCCCACCACCGCCACGTCACCCGGGATGGCCCGGCCCTCGAGCTTGAGCACCCGCATCGCCCCCACCGCCAGCGGGTCCGAGGCGGCGAACACGGCGTCGAGCTCCGGCTCGGCGGCCAGCAGCTCGCGCATCGCCGCCGCGCCGCTCTCCTCGGAGAAGTCGCTGCCATAGGCGACCAGCTCCCGAGCTCCCAAGGTGAGCAGCGCGTCGTGGTAGCCGGCCAGCCGGTCGACGCCCACGCCCATGTCCTGCGGCCCGGCGATCGTGGCGATGCGCTGCCTGCCGAGACCCAGCAGGTGCTTGACCGCCTGCCGGGCGCCGGCCCGGTTGTCCATGTCGACGTAGCTGTAGGGGGTGAGGCCGACCGGGCGGCCGCCCAGCACGGTCGGCACGCCCATCGCCTCCAACCGGCCGGGCAGCGGGTCGGCGCCGTGCAGCGACAGGAGCAGCACGCCGTCGACGTGCTGCCCCGTCAGGTAGTGCTCCAGGCGTTCGTGCTCCTCCTGCGACTGGGCCATGGCCAGGATCAGCTGGAGGCCCGTCTCGGCCAGCGCCGAGCCGATGCCCCTGATGGTCCCGGCGAAGTAGGGCTCGTCGAAGACGCGCAGCTCGGACTCCGACACCACCAGCGCCACCGTGTCGGTGCGCCGGGTGACCAGCGCCCGCGCCGCGCGGTTGGGGACGTAGCCCAGCTCCTGGATGGCCCGTTGCACGGCGTCGCGGGCCTTCTCGCTCACGTTGGGTGAGCCGTTGATGACTCTGGACACCGTGCCACGGCCTACTCCGGCCAGAGCGGCGACTGCCTCAAGAGTCGGTCGGTTCATGACGCCTATTCTGCCGGATGATCTCCGAGTACCAGATAGCGCTGTCCTTGAGCACGCGCCGCTGGCTCTCGAAGTCCACGTGCACGAGGCCGAAGCGCTTGCCGTAGCCCCATGCCCACTCGAAGTTATCCATAAGCGACCAGGCGAAATAGCCCTCCAGCGGCACCCCGGCGTCGATCGCGTCGCGGCAGGCGCGGAGGTGGTCCTCGAAGTAGGCCACCCGCTCGGAGTCGTGTACCCGGCCGTGCTCCAGGACGTCGTCGAAGGCCGCGCCGTTCTCGGAGACGACCATCGGGATCGCCGGGTAGTCCCGCGCCACCCTGGTCAGCACCTCCACCAGGCCGCCCCGGTCGATCTCCCAGCCCATCGCGGTGACCGGCCGGCCGCCGTCGACGAACGACACGTGCTCGCTGCCCACCCAGGGCGAGGCGGAATCCGTGGGCGCCGCCGCCGCCGAGGCCCTGCCGCCTGGTGCTCCCGAAACCGTGAAGCGGCTGTAGTAGTTGACGAGCAGCACGTCGATCGGCGCCTTGATGGTCGCCAGGTCACCGTCCCTGATGAAGTCCAGGTCCATTCCGAGGTCGTCGAGGACGTCCTGCGGGTAGCGGCCGGTCATCAGCGCGTCGAGGAAGAACCGGTTCTGCAGCCCGTCGATGCGCCGCGCCGCGTCCTGGTCCGCCTCGCTGTCGGTGGCCGGGGTGATCGCGTAGAGGTTCACGCAACCGCCGACCCGCCTCGCGCCCATCGCCTGTACGGAAAGGCCGTGCGCGAGGTTGAGATGGTGCGCGCCCCTGATCGCGTTCTCCGGCTCGCGACGGCCCGGGGCGTGCTCGCCCGAGGCGTAGCCGAGGAACGCGGTGCACCATGGCTCGTTGACGGTGCTGAAGGTATGTACGTGATCCTTCAGCGCTTCGTGCACGGTCGCCGCGTAGTCGGCGAAGCAGTAGGCCGTGTCGCGGTTGGGCCAGCCGCCCCTGTCCTCCAGCGCCTGGGGCAGGTCCCAGTGGTAGAGGGTCAGCCAGGGGTCGATGCCGTGCTGCCGCAGCTCGTCGGTGAGCCGCTTGTAGAAGTCGAGGCCCTTCTGGTTGATCTTGCCGGACCCGTCGGGCTGGATCCGGGGCCAGGATACGGAGAAGCGGTAGGCGGTCAGGCCCAGCTCCGCCATGATCTGGGCGTCTTCCCGGTATCGGTGGTAGTGGTCGATGGCCACGTCCGCGTGGTCCCCGTTGAGCACGCGGCCCGGGGTCTTGGTGAAGGTGTCCCAGATGGACATGCCGCGCCCGTCCTCGGCGACCGCGCCTTCGATCTGGTACGCCGAGGTGGCCGCGCCGAACGCGAATCCCGTGGGGAACTGCAGCCCGGCACGCGTCTGTTCCTCTTGTGTCGTCACGCCTTGACCGCACCTTCCATGAGTCCGCCGACGATTTGGCGGCCGAATGCGACGAATACCGCGATGAGCGGAATGATGGACAGCGCCGTTCCCGCGAAGATCAATGTGTAGTTGGTGGAGAACCTGGCGTTCAGCGAGGTGATCGCGATCTGCACCGTCGGATTGTCCGGAGTGAGGACGATCAGCGGCCACATGAAGTCATTCCACATCAGCATGAACGTATTGATCCCGAGCACCGCCATGCCCGGCCGTACGGCCGGCAGCACGACGTTCCACCAGATCCGCAGGGTGGCCGCGCCGTCGACCCTGGCCGCCTCGACCAGTTCCATCGGCACCGCCTGGCGGGTGTACTGGGTCATCAGGAACACGCCGAACCCGTTGAGCAGGTACGGCAGGATGACCGCCTTGAGGGTGCCCGTCCACTCCAGGCTGACCATCAGCCGGTAGAGCGGCACCACGCCCATCTGCTGCAGCGGCACCGCCATCGTCAGCAGTACGGCCAGGAGCAGCACGTTCCTGCCCTTGAACGACAGGTTGGCGAAGGAGAAGCCGGCCAGCGTCGAGATGATGACCACCGAGACGGTGACCACGCTCGCCACGATGAACGAGTTGGTCAGGCCGAGCAGGAAGTGGGCGTCCTCGTTGTTGAGCACGGCGAGGATGTTCTGGCCGAGGTTCCCGCCGGGCAGGAACGGCGGCGGCACCGCCACCGCGTCGGCGTTGGTCCGCGAGGCGATGACCAGCATCCAGTACAGCGGGAAGGCGGACAGCACGATGGCCAGCGCCAGCATGACCCGGGTGATGAGGGTCGGCGACCAGTTGGTCATTTGGTGCCCCCGATCCTGCGGACGAACAGGAAGTTGATCAGCGCCCCGATGAGGATGAGCAGGAACAGCAGCCAGGCCGCCGCGGCGGCGTAGCCGTAGTCGAACTCGCGGAAGCCCTGCTTGACGATGAACATCGCGACCGTCTGGAACTGGCCCTGCGACCCGCCGTCGACGTTGCCGTTGTAGAACGTCGTCGGCTCGGAGAACAGCGTGAGCCCGCCGATCGTGGAGTTGAGCACCACGAAGATCATGGTCGGGCGGAGCATCGGCAGGGTGATCTGCCAGAACTGCCGCCGCCGCGAGGCCCCGTCGATGGCCGCGGCCTCGTACAGGTCGCGCGGAATCGTCTGCATGCCGGCCAGGAAGATGATCGCGTTGTAGCCGGTCCAGCGCCAGTCGACCATGGTGGCGATGGCCAGCCACGACGGGACCCGCTCGGCCCGCCAGTTGATGGCGTCCACGCCGAACCAGCTGAGGATCCAGTTGACCAGCCCCCAGTCACGGGCGAAGAGCTGGGTGAACACGACCGCCACCGCGACCACCGAGGTCACCAGCGGCAGCAGCACGCTCATCCGGATCGCCAGGCGCAGCCGGAACCGCTTGTTCAGCGCGTTGGCCAGGAACAGCGCCAGCAGCAACTGCGGGATGGTGGCCAGCAGGAACATGCCGACCGTGTTGACCACGGCGTTCCAGAAGTCCTCGTCGGCCAGCAGCTTGGCGTAGTTGCCCAGCCCGGTCCACTTCGTGGTCCCGGCCAGGTCGTAGTCGTAGAGCGAGTAGTAGAGGGTGAACGCCAGCGGGAAGAGCCCGAAGGCGGCGAACAGGATGAAGTACGGGGACACCAGCGTGTACGGCATCACCTTGACGTCCAGTCTGGAACGCCAGAGACGGCCGGTCGGAAGGGTGTCGATACTCATAGGAGACCTTTCGGCGGCAGTAGCCCGGCCCGCTCATGGCGGGCCGGGCGGGGAAGATCAGCCCGCGGCCTTAACCGCGTCGTCGACCAACTGCTGCCAGGCCTTGCCGTAGGGCACCGAGCCGTCGTCCATGCCCTGGATCACCGACTCGATGGCGTTCTTGACCTGGGCGTGCTTCACGCCGAGGAAGACCGGCTGGAGGCTCGACGCCGACTTGGCGAAGATCTCGCCGATCGGGGCGTCGTTGAAGAACTCGTTCTTCGCGCTCTGCACGGCCGGGTCCTGCTGCGCCTTCGTGTTGCTCGGCATGTTGCCGAAGTCGGTGAAGATGCTCGCCTCGGTCTGCGCTTGGGTCAGGTAGTCCGCCACCGCCGCGGCTTCCTTCGGGTGCTTGCTCTGCTTCGGCACCGACAGCCAGGAGCCGCCCCAGTTGCCGCCGCCGCCGGGTACCGCGGCCACGTCCCACTTGCCCTTGCCGCCGTCGCCGGCGTTGCCGCTGACCACGCCGAGCATCCACGACGGGCAGCCGACCGTGGCGAACGCGCCCTTCTGGGTGCCCGCCGCCCACTCGTCGGTGAAGTTACGCAGCTTGGCGGTCAGGCCCTGCTGGCTCATCTTCGTGGCGAAGTCGAAGCCGGCCTTCACCGCCGGGTTCTTGTCGACGATGAGGTTGTTGTCCTTGTCGAAATAGGTGACGTTGCCGTTCTTGGCCGCCTCCTGGTAGAGGACCACCTGGTAGAGCGTGTTCGTGCCATCGGCGAACTTGGTGTCCTTCACCTTCGCCTGGAACTGCTGGCCGACCTTCATGAAGGCGTCCCAATCGGGCCACAGGGCGCTGACCTTGTCGCGCTCGGAGGGCAGTCCGGCCTTCTTGAACAGATCCGAGCGGTAGCAGATGCTCATACCGCCGATGTCGGTGCCCAGGCCGAACAGCTTGCCGTCGGCGGTGAGGCCGTTCTCCCACTTCCAGGCGGGGAAGTCCGCCTTGCGGGAGTCCAGGCCGAATTCCTTCAGGTCCGCCCACCACTCCGGGTGCGCCTTGGCCAGGCCCATGCCACCTTCGTCGATGCCGACCACGTCGCCCGCGCCGTTGCCCGCCTGCAGCCACTGGATCATCTGCGGCCAGTACTGCTGCTCGAACTGGTCGGTCAGGTGCTCTTCCTTGATCTGGATGTCCTTGTGCTCGGCGTTCCACTTCGTGATGGCGTTCTTGTAGCCGAAGTTCGAGCCGCCGCCGAAAGTCTGCACCCGGATCGTGACCGGTTCGGCGGCCGACGAGGACGCGGGTGCGTTGCTGGCCGCCGGAGTGCCGCCGGAGCCGCAGGATGCGACGGTCAGGGCCGCCGCCGCCAGGGCGGAAGCCGCGGCGAGACCGCCGCGACGCTTGCGGTTCAACATGGTGGACCCCTTCTCGGGTGAATGGGTGGGGAGGTGCACCGCGACACACGCTCCGGGCCGCGGTGGGAAATCCTTGGGAGCGCTCCCACAAAGGGTGCACTTATGGCCTGTGCCCGTCAATGCGCTGAAACGCAACCGTTACCAATGGTGCGATTTCTCATTCTGAAAGGGGATTTTTGGTGACTTACGACGCAAAGAGCCGTTTGGGAGCGCTCCCATCACAAGGGACTCGTTTGTGTTTGCTTTCTGGGCATGTCGCCCACACACTGCGGGCTTTTCTCGTGGTCACGCCCGTGGTCACGAGCGCAGTCGGGCTCGCGGTCGCGACTGCTGAGGCGTCCGTACGGCGCGTTGGCGGCGATCAGCAGGCGACAGGGATCAGCGGGCGACAGGGATCAGCAGGTGGCGGCGCGCTCTCGCAGCAGGGTGCGCTCGCGGGCGTTGCGGGTCATGGCCGCCGCCCGTTCGAACTCGGCGCGCGCCTCACCCTGTCGCCCCAGCTTGACCAGCAGATCCCCGCGTACGCTCGGCAGCAGGTGGTAGCCCTTCAGCGCCGGTTCGTCGACGAGCTGGTCCACCAGTTCGAGCCCGACCGCCGGACCGTACGCCATGGCGAGCGCGACCGCCCGGTTGAGCTCGACTACCGGGGAGCGCGACATCCGCGCCAGCGCCTCGTAGAGGGTGGCGATGGCCCGCCAGTCGGTCTCCTCGGGGGTGAGCGCCCTGGCGTGACAGGCGGCGATGGCGGCCTGCAGCACGTACGGGCCCAGGTCGCCGTCGAGATCCTCGGCCCGCTGGAGCGCGTCCAGGCCACGGCGGATCAGCAGGCGGTCCCAGCGGCCCCGGTTCTGCTCCAGCAGCAGGATCGGCTCGCCGGACGGTCCCACCCGGGCGGCCGCGCGCGACGCCTGGATCTCCATCAACGCGACCAGGCCGTGCACTTCGGGCTCCTTGGGCATCAGCTCGGCCAGCACCCGGCCGAGCCGCAGCGCGTCCTCGCAGAGACCGGGCCGCATCCAGTCGTCACCGGCCGTGGCCGAGTAGCCCTCGTTGAAGATCAAGTAGATGACCTCCAGGACCGACGACAGGCGTCCGGCCAGCTCCTCACCCTGCGGCACCTCGAACGGCACCTGCTTGTCGGCCAGCGTCCGCTTGGCCCGGACGATCCGCTGCGCCACCGTCGGCTCAGGGACCAGGAACGCCCTGGCGATCTCGTCGGTGCTCAGCCCGCCGAGCACCCGCAGCGTGAGCGCCACCCGGGCCTCCGTGGACAGCACCGGATGACACGCCGTGAACACCAGCCGCAGCAGGTCGTCCTCGATCTCATCGGTGCCGGGCAGCTCCTCGTCGGCACCCGGCTCCTCCGACAGCTCGCGGCCCATCTCGGTCAGCTTGCGCGCGTAGCGTTCCTGACGGCGCAGCAGGTCGATGGCGCGGCGTTTGGAGACGGTCATGAGCCAGGCGCCGGGATTGCCCGGCACCCCCGACTCCGGCCACTGCTCCAGCGCCGCGACCAGGGCGTCCTGGGCCAGCTCCTCGGCCAGGCCGAGGTCGTGCACCAGCCCGGTCAGGCCGGCGATGAGCCGCGCCGCCTCCATTCGCCAGACCGTCTCGATCGCCCGATGCGTATCGGAAGCCATCACCTGGCCATAAGACCAGCCCGCCCCAGCTCCCGCAAGCCGGGACCGGAGCCTGGTGGGCGATTCGGGCCCCCAACGGAGAGTTGGGCTCGCGGGCGGGAAGCGGCTTCTATTGTTCGGCGGAACCCGTCAGGCGCTCGCGCAATGCCGCCTCGCGTTCGGCCTCCTCGGGGGTCATCGACCCGTCCGGCAGGTCGGCGGCGTCGAACACCTGCCAGACATCCAGCCCGACCCCCTCATGCCCACCGGGAACCGGCACCCGCAGCGCCCATTCGATGGCCTCCTCCCGGGACTTGACCTGGATCAGCCAGAACCCGGCGATCAGCTCCTTGGCCTCGGCGAACGGCCCGTCGAGCACCGTCGCCTTGCCATCCTTGGTGTAGGCGATCCGCGCACCGTGGGAGCTGGGGTACAGCCCTTCGGCGGCCAGCAGCACCCCCGCCTTGGCCAGGCTCTCGTTGTAGGCGCCCATCGCGTCGACGAGTTCCTGGCTGGGCAGTTCGCCGGCCTCGGTCGCCTCGTTCGCCTTCCCTACGATCATGAACTTCACGATCCGCCTCCTTCACTCTCACGAACGCGTCGAACGGTCAAGGCCCCGAATCGACACGTGAGCAGAAATTCTTCACCAGGAGACGTCGCAGCGTCATCGGCACCGCGAACCAAGACCGGCGCCTTCAGCCCGCCAGCGGTAAGGACCGGCGATCTTACGTTCCAGCGAGGACCCGGACATCCTCCTGGCCGTGATCCGGGCTTGGGATCCGCCGTAGTCCGCTTCTCGCCAGTTCTTGCGGTAGTACGGGAGCGTATAGATGGCCAGTGTCCTGCCCTGCCGCAGGACGGTGCCGTCATGGCGGAGGCGTCCGCCGCGCGGGCGGGCACGCCGGAGCCGATCAGGACCACGAAGGCGACCGCCGCCGCAGGCAGCAGGCGGAAGTCGGGTGACTTGCGGGCTGTTCGAGTCCTGACTCCAGGGGCTGCAGATAGTCGGCGGCGAACCTCGCGTGTCAATACACAGAGTAGCTATTACGGCGCATACCGTATCTGTTGGGCTTCTGCGCCGTTTCCGTCGTCACGATGTTCTGGGCTACGTCCTCGAACGGCACCCGAGACAACCATGGTCCGCAGAACCCGGCGGCTGCCACCAGGGCAGCCGCGCCGACCGTCAACGGTTAGGGAGCGCGATGAGCGACGACAAGGAACCAAAGCTGATCTACGGCCAGGGGGCCGATGCGTGTCCCGAGGGGCACTTCTGTCTCTATCGGGCCAATAACTTCAACGCGGGCCAGACCCCGGGGCGTGGCGACAAAATCCTGGCCATTCCGATGGGCGCGCATGCCAACGACTTCTCCGAGTACGGGTTCGACCACAGCGGTGATGGGGTGAGCGCCGTCGTCAACAACACCGTCGAGGACAACGCGCTCTTCTCGGCCGCCAACCAGCAGGGACACTCACTGCCGGTGGAGCGGGGAGCCTCGATCGCGAGGTTGTCGGACATCCCCATGGCCGAGAGCCCGAACGGCTCCTGGAACGACCAGGCCCAGTCCGCGCTGGCGGCCCGCTTCGTGGGGAACCTGCGCGTCGACCAGGAGTTGCGAGGCCACTGGGCGGAAGGCTCGGGCCACATCTACTCCTACCGGCTCACGATGCACGCCGAGGACACCCGCGTCATGAAATGGGCCGTGGGCTTCGGCGGCCTGCCGGAGGGAACCTTGCTGTCCAAGAGCTTCGTCGACACCTTCTGGGGCGAGATCTTCCGCGACGGCAGCGACGGCGCCGTCCTGCTCGGCTCCCCCGAAGGCGGCGGGCACAGCGTCGATCCTGGGACAGCCCTTCCCATCGACATCCAGGTCGTCTACCCAGGCGAAAGCCCCGCCTACGAACGCCTCACCGGCCTGAACGCCCAGCAACTGGGCTGACTCGCCGGATCGCCGAAAGCGTCGTCCAACGCCGATCTCCCCGCGAAGCCGTGGCGTCGCGGGGAGATCGGCCGGGGGTCCGGTCTTGCGTCAGATGTGCTCGGCGGGGTTCGCCGGGAGGTAGAAGTTCCAACTGCCGTGTCCCTCGTGGGCGCCGCCCGCGGGGCAGTGTCCGTTGTCGGGGCGGCCATTCCACCAAAGGGTGTAGCACTTGTTACAGAAGCGCCAGTTGTCCTGCTGCGTCGTCGGTGACATGTCCCCTCCTCCAGTATCGAGAACCGGCTCGCTGTCCGGCCACCGTCAGTGTCCGAGGTGACGGCAGGCCCGTGACATCCCCAAACTTGGGGGGTTGCGGTCGGATGGGCAGATAAGGCAGCCATGCGCTGTTCAGCCCAACGTGGTGGGCTTTTCGGCAGCCGGTACGTGAGAGTAAGACGCCGGTACGGGAGAGTAGGACGCCGACGAGCGCGCGTCCAGTAGGACGCGCGCTCGTCGGCAGGAGAGCCCTCGATCAGGAAGTCGTCAGGCCCCGTAGTTCGGGTAGCCGTAGCCGACCACCTGGGACGTCGGCCGGACGCGCTGCTGGACGCTGCCGTTGCCTGTGTTGCCCTCGATCGTGGAGATTGTGCCGTCGTGGTTGTCCTTGACGACGAAGCCGACGTGCTCGATGTCGTCCAGGCTCTTGCTGCCGCCCCACGAGAAGAACACCACGGCGCCCGGCTTCGGGGTCGTGCCCCAGTGGTTGTTGTTGGCGAACCACTTCGCGTGCTCGACCGTGTAGGCGTCCCAGCCGATCATGCTGCGCGCGCCGGACTGCTCGCCGACCCACGAGACGAACATCGAGCACCAGGCGGCGTTCAGGTAGTCCGCGCGGGTGCCGCCGTCGCGTCTGAGGGTCTCCAGGGCGCGCGGGGAGTTCATGTACCACTTCTGGAACTTGGTGCCGCCACCGTAGGCGTTCTCAGTGGTGCCGACCTGGGCCTTGGCTAGCGCCAGAACCCGCGAGACCGTGGCCTTGGCCTTGACCTCGCTCTCCGGGTGGCTCTTCGCGGCGGCGGCGTGTGCCGGGGCCGCGGCAGCGTGGGCGGTGGCGGTGTCCGCGTGGGCGGCGGACTGGCCGGCGAAGGCGGCGGCCGCGACGCTCACGCCGAGGACGACGTGAGCGAAGGTCGACTTGGTGGCGCGAAAAAGATGGGACTTGGCCATCGAGGGGGTAACTCCTTGCTTCCATGCCGCTTACCGGGTTAGCTGACGGGTTCGGACGTGGAAGCTGTCCTACGGCACGTGACGTGCCGATACACCCCAAAGGACGGTGGGTCCCCGGTTCCGCGCGAGGCGGATTCAGCGGTCACAGGACGGTCCTGTGATGCCTTTGTGCGATGGTCTGGCAACGAACGGACAAACCGGACGTATGCCTCATATGACCACAAAGGTAATGCAAGTGGCAAGGGTCTTACAAATGGATAAATCGCCAGCTAAGAGAGCTGCTCCCTCGCGTCGGCCAGAAGCCCCATCATGGCAAGGCTTTCGTCAAGTGGCATGATCGCGGATTCGGTCCTGCCTTCGGCCATGGCGTCCCGTACCTCGCGCACCTCGCCGGCGTATCCGTTGTCCGCCGGATCGAGCACGAACTCCTCCGTCTCCATCGACGGCCCGCTCAGCACGACCCGCTCCGGCGCCCAGAACGGCGCCTTGATGTGGGCGCGCATGTCGGTGCCCACCACGAGGGCGTCGTTCGCGTACGGGCCCAGCAGCGAGCACTCCACCAGGGCCCGCCTGCCGCCCGGATAGACCAGCACCCCGCCCGCCTCCGCGTCCACCCCCGAGGGCGCCAGCGAGCCCGTGACGTGCATCCGTGAGGGCATCCCGAGCAGCAGCTGCGCCAGCCCGAACGAGTAGACGCCCAGGTCGAGCAGCGCCCCGCCGCCCAGCTCCGGCGCCCACAGCCGGTGCGCGGGGTCGTAGGGAGCCTTGAAGCCGAACGACGCCTGGACCGAGCGGATCTCCCCGAACCGGGGATCGCCGGCCACCCGCTGAATGAGCGGATTGAACCGGGTCCACATGGCTTCCATCAGGAACACCCCGGCATCGCGGGCGAGCTGGACCATCCGCTCGGCGTCGGCGACGGACGCGGCGAGCGGCTTCTCGCACAGCACCGCCTTGCCCGCCGCGATCGCCGCCTCGGCGACCTCCAGGTGCTGGGCGTGCGGGGTCGCCACGTAGATCGCGTCGACGCCGGGGTCGGCGCACAGCTCCGCGTACGAGCCGTACGCCGACTCGGCGCCCAGTTCCGAGGCCAGCGCCCGCGCGCGGCCGAGGTCGCGCGAACCGACGGCGGCCACCCGCATTCCCGGCTCAGCGGCGATGACCGCCCCGACCCTTGCAGCGATGACACCCGTGGCCGCTATGCCCCATGCGAGATCCTTCATGGGGGAAGATCCTAGGGACTTACCCCATCCAGCTGAAAGTCTCCGGGTCGGGCCCGATCCGGCCGTCCTGCTTGGTCAGGGCGCCTATGGCCGCCATGTCCTCGGTGTCGAGGACGAAGTCGAACACCTCGGAGTTCTCCTTGATCCGCGCGGGCGTGACCGACTTGGGGATCGTCACATTGCCCAGCTGGATGTGCCAGCGCAGCACGATCTGGGCCGGCGTCTTGCCGTGCTTCTCCGCCAGCACGGCCAGCGCCGGGTCGCCGAGCAGGCCCTTGCCCTGCCCCAGCGGGCTCCACGCCTCCGTGAGGATGCCGTTGGCCTCGTGGAACTCCCGCAGCGCGCGCTGCTGGAAGTACGGGTGCAGCTCGATCTGGTTGATGGACGGAACGATGTCGGCCTCGTCGATGACCCGGGTGAGGGTCTCGATGGTGAAATTGGACACACCGATCGCCTTGGCCCGTCCCTGACGGTAGATCTTCTCCAGGCCGCGCCAGGCCTGCAGATACTTGTTCCGGGACGGCACCGGCCAGTGGATCAGGTACAGGTCCACGTAGTCGAGACCGAGCCGGGACAGGCTCTCGTCGAACGCCTCCTCCGCCCGCTCGTGGTCGTTGTTGAAGAGCTTGGTGGTGACGAACAGCTTCTCGCGCGGGATCCCCGAGGCGCGTACGGCCCGGCCGACGCCCTCCTCGTTCCCGTACGCGCTGGCGGTGTCGATGTGGCGGTAACCGGTCTCCAGAGCGGCCGTCACGACCTGTTCGGCCTCGTCGCTCGGCACCTGCCAGACGCCGAACCCGAGCTGCGGCACCTGCACGCCGTCGCTGTTGAGTAGTAGCGAGTTCATGGGTCCCATTGTTCATGTCCCGTTTCTGGCGGCTTAAGGCGGCCGGGCTAGCTTGAAGCGGTCGTGATCGGGCTATCACCCCGCGGGGGTAACAGAGTGGGCAAACAGGCGTCGGCCTGGGTGGAGTCCCCGCTTCAGATGCTGTGCGCCATAGAGGCGCACCGCGCTGGACTGCTCGGGCCTGCCACGGTCGTCGTGCCGCGTGCCGGGCTGCGAGCGCTCAAAGCCACTCGCCGGGAGCTGTCCGGTCTGGCTCTGCCCGAGGGGCTGGAGCTGGCCGAGCCGCGCGAGCGCATGCCGCGCTCCCCGCACGCCGTCGGCGACGCCTTCTCCGGCCGGGTTCAGCTGCGCTGGCTCGTCTCCCATCCGGGCCGCATCGTGATCGTCGATGACGGGCTGGCCACGCTCCGGTTGCTGTCTCTGCTAGCCGAAGGGCCGTACAAACCGCTGTTACGGGCGCGGGCCCACCCGGGAAAGCTGCGCGCGGCCCTGGGGCTGGCGGCGGCGATCAGGCTGCGCGCGAGCCGGGTGTCGGTCTTCACCGCGCTGCCGGTGACCGACGAGCTGGCGGCGGCCGTCCGCGCGGCGGGCGTCGACCTGGTCCGCCACGACTTCGGCTGGCTGCGCGAGCAGCCGCTGAGCGGGCCGGGACCGGCCGAGCGGACCGTCGTGCTCGGCACCTCCCTGGTCAGGAACGGACTGGTCCACCGGGACCGCTACCTGAGCTGGCTGATGGAGCGGGCCGCCGAGGAGCCGCTCGCCTACTTCCCGCACCGCCGCGAGGACCCCGCTGACGTGGCGGTCATCCGCGAGCGGCCCGAGATCACCGTGCACGACGCCGGCGTACCCGCTGAGCTGACGCTGCGCGGTCTCGATCCCGGCCAGCGGGTGCTCAGCCTGCCGTCCACCGCGATCACCTCGCTGCGCGTGCTGCTCGGCCCGCGCGGCGTCGCGGTCGAGGCGGTGGACGTGCCGGACGACTGGTGGACCAGCAGGGCGGCCCCCGACCTGCGCTCCCATCTGACCGGAGTGGCCGGATGATCGGCTTATCTCGCCGCTGATGGGAGTCGCCGGGTGACCGGCTCATCCCGCAGCTGACGGAGTCGCCGGGTGACCGGCTTGCTCCGTACGTGACTGGAACGGCCGGTCAAGACCGGCGTTCAACCCATACGACTGGGCGTCTGCCCGTATTTGACTGGAGTGACCACTTGAGAGTGCTGGCCGTGGCCGACTCCGACTCGTACCTGAAGTGGGCGTCCTGCCTGCTGGAAGACCTGCCGCCCGGCTGCGAGACGGACCTCGCGGTGGTGCGCACGCCGATCGCGCCCTCGCCCGAGCAGATCGCCGCCGCCGTGGGCGGGCGTCCCGCGCCGCCGCTGATGCCGGCGCGGGCGGTGCGGCGTCTGGCGGAGCGGACGCGGCCGGACGCGATCATCGTGGCCTGTACGGGGCCGGTCGTCGACGTACTGGTGGCCGAGGCGTTCGCCGGGCTGCGGCCGCGGCCGGTGTTCGTGACCGGGCTGCCGGGCATCTCGGTGCCCGCGACGGAGAAGGCGTGGCTGTTCCGCAGCGGGTGCGACCTGTTCGTGGTGCACAGCGAGCGGGAAGTGGCCGAGTTCGGCGGGATCGCCGCCCAGCTCGGCGGGGGAGGGGCGGTCGGGCTGGCCCGGCTGCCGTTCCTGCGCCCGCGGGCCGTGCGCGGCGGCGGGAACCGCGTGGTGTTCGCCACCCAGGCCAAGGTGCCGCGTGAGCGTGAGGATCGCGAACGCATCCTGCTGTCCCTGGCCGAGCTGGCCGCCCGCCGCCCGGACCTGGACGTGGTGGTGAAGCTGCGCGCGCTGGAGGACGAGCGGCAGACGCACAACGAGCGCTTCCACTACCAGCGGCTCTGGCGCGAGCTCGGCGAGCCGGGGCGGGTGGCGTTCGAGGTGGGTTCGATGCACGACCAGCTGGCTCAGGCGGCCGGGTTCGTGACCGTCAGCTCGACGGCGGCGCTGGAGGCCATCGCGCAGGACGTGCCGCTGCTGGTGCTGAGCGACTTCGGCGTGAGCGCGGAGATGATCAACCTGGTGTTCGAGGACAGCGGGCTGCTGGGCACGCTCGACGAGCTGGCCGGCGGCGGCTTCCGCGCCGCCGACGCCAGGTGGTGCGCGGCCAACTACTTCCACCCGGCGGAGCGCAACGACTGGGCCGCGCTGCTGGGCGGGCTGGTGGCCGGCGGCCCGCGGGTCCCGGCCAGGTCGCTGCTCGACGGGCCGGAGCACGCCGCCGCCCGCCGACGGGCCAGGATGCGCCTGGACGTGCCGCCCACCATGCTGCGCGTCGGCTACCGGGCCAAGCGGCGGATGCGCCGCTATCTGCGGGCGCTGTCCTGAAGTCGTTGCCCCCCGGAGGACGCTGTCCTCCGGGGGCGCCGCTCGTTCAGATCGCGGAGCGGATCTTGCGGCGCAGCCGCGTCAGCGCCGTGGGCTTGGCCGTCAGCCCGAGCGTCTCCAGGCGCTTGCGCTTGAAGTAGCGCGGGTCGAAGTCGAAGTCCACCGGCCGCAGCTCCGGATAGGTCTCGGCCTGCATGCAGTAACCCACGGCCCGCACCAGCTCCCGAAGGTAGCCGCGCGGCGCCGGCTCGATCGTGCCGTCCGCCGACATGCGGGGCAGCAGCGCGTCGACGATCGTGACGGGCACCCGGTTGCTGTTCTCGTACGGGGCCAGCCGCTCCAGCACCAGATCGGTCCCGTACGAGGCCACCGGCAGCCCGAAGTAGCGCCCGGCCGTGATCAGGCCGGTCGAGAAGCAGCCCACGACCAGCTCGGGCCGGAGCGCCGGGAAGCACACCTCGGCCGGGACGCTCTCCCCGGCGACCAGCAGCCGCACGTCCAGCGGCTCGGCGGCGGCCCTGAGCAGCTGCGCGTGCCGGCGCCCGGCCGCCGGGTGCGGCTTGAACACGACGGTCGAGTAGCCCCGGGCGACCAGGCCGCGCAGCATCGTCTCGTGCAGCGCCGCCTCCTCCTCCGGCGTGACGATCTCCAGCGCGGACAGGTACTGCCCGAGGATCATCGCCTGCCCGGCCAGCATGTCGGGCGCGGTCGTCGCCACCTGCCGGACCACCGCCAGGAACGCCTCGTCCGGCAGGATCTGGGCCGGCACGCCGTACTCGCTGAGCAGGAGCGGCTCCAGCCCCGGCACGAGGTCCAGATGCAGCAGGCGGGTGATGCGGCGGAAGATCTCGGCGGGCAGCGGGTCGCGGGTCGGGCCGTAGCTCATCAGGCCGTCGGAGTAGACGGTGATCGGGCAGTCGCGCACCAGCCCGGCGATCGTCCGGGCGGGCGGCACGGCGATCGACTCCAGCACCAGCTCGGCCGCGTCCTCGAGCCCCAACTGAGCGCGGATCAGCCGCTCCATCATCGGCACCTCGATGACGCGGGCCTTCCAGTCCGACGGGTGCAGCGGCGCGATCAGGTCGTTCCACGAGTGGATCTCGTCGAAGCGGGAGCGCAGCACCGCGAAGCCCGGCGTCCGGTCGAGCGGGACGGTCACCTCGGGGATCGCCGCGTTGTTGGACACGATGAGGACCCGGCGTCCCTCGGCGAAGCGGCCGTCGTCGATCCCGGCCGCCAGCGACATCGCCCCGAACAGCGTCGAGGCGTAGAAGACGGTCGTCATGAGTCCTCCCGTTCGCGGCGCGGCCGCACGTGGGGGTTCGGGGGGAGGTCGGGCAGCAGGGCCCGCAGGGTGGCCTCGCGTTCCACGGACATCCGCGACACCACGTCCGCCACCAGGCCGGTGGGCAGCGTGCGCACCATCTCCGCGCCGCGCTCCTCGAACCGGGCGCGCAGCTGCGGGGTGAAGCGGTCGGCGATCTCCAGGTGGTGGGCCAGCAGCGCGCAGAAGTTCCGTACGGCCTTGGGCAGGAACTCCTCCTCGAGGTCCTTGAACACCAGCTCGAAGGCGTCGAAGAAGTGCAGCTGCCGCTCGTCGCCCACCCGGGTGAGCGACCCCGACACCATCCGCCGGTAGAACACCCCGGCCAGGGAGACCACCGCGAACGAGGCCGCCTCCCTGTGCAGCCGCCAGATCCACGGCCGGTCCTCGGCGGTGTGCAGCGAGCCGGGGAAGTGCAGCAGATCGTGCAGCGAGCGCCGGTAGATCCCGGCCCAGGCGTAGGGATAGTCGACCATGGTCCGCACGTTCGCGGGCAGGATCGCGTCCCGAGGGTTGAGCACCACGCCCCGCCGCGCCAGCGGAGCGCGGTGCACGACCCGCTTACGTCCCTCGACCTGTACGTGGTCGGCGCGGACGAAGTCGCAGCCGAGGCCCTCGATGGCCTCGACGAGCCCGGCCAGGTAGCCGGGGGCGAGCCAGTCGTCGCCGTCCATGAACGTGACGTACCGGCCCGAGGCGGCCGACAGCCCGGTGTTGCGCGCGTCGGCGAGCCCGACCGGCGCCGGATTGCGCAGGACGGACAGGCCGGGCAGGTCGGCGCGGAAGTCATCGGCGATGGCGCCGGTGGCGTCCACCGACCCGTCGTCCACGACGATGAACTCGAAGTCGCGCCGGGCGTTGCGGCAGAGCGAGGCGAGCGCGTCGGCGATGAAACGCTCGCCGTCACGCACGGGCACGATGACGGACAGAGTGGTCAAGATCGCGCTCGTCAGACGGTGACGCGGCGCAGGCGGGCCTTGGGGGCCTCCTCACCGGGGAAGACGCGCTTGACGCCGTCGCCCATGGCCTGCTCGATGATCCGGATGTCGCGCACCAGGTGCTCCAGACCCGACGGCTCCAGCGACGCGGCGTGGTCGGAGCCCCACATGGTCCGGTCGAGCGTGATGTGCCGCTCCACGCAGACCGCGCCGAGCGTCACCGCGGCCAGCGAGATCTGCAGGCCGCGCTCGTGCCCGGAGTAGCCGACGGGCACGCCGTAGCGCTCCTTGAGGGTGGTGATCGTACGCAGGTTCGCCTCCTCCGGCGGGAGGGGGTAGGTGGAGGTGGCGTGCATCATGATCAGCTTGTCGGTGCCGAGGATCTCGACGGCCTGGTCGATCTCGGAGAGCGTGGACATGCCGGTCGACAGCATCAGCGGCTTGCCCGTCGCCGCGAGGGCGCGCAGCAGCTCATGGTCGGCGACGCTGGCCGAGGCGATCTTGTGCGCCACGACGTCCATCTCTTCGAGGAAGTCGATGGAGGGCACGTCCCACGGCGAGGCGAACCAGTGCAGGCCGCGCTCGTCGCAGTACTTGGCGATCTGGCGGTACTCGTCGTAACCGAACTCGGTCCGCTCCTTGTACTCCAGATAGGTCATCTCGCCCCAGGGCGTCTGCCTGATCTGCCCCTTCTGCGCCTCGGGCACGCAGATCGCCGGGGTGCGCTTCTGGAACTTCACCGCCTGGCAGCCCGCGTCGGCCGCCACGTCGATGAGCCGGCGGGCCAGGTCGAGGTCGCCGTTGTGGTTGATGCCGATCTCGCCGATGACGTAGACGGGCTCGCCGTCGCCGACCAGCACCTCGCCGACCGCCACCGGGCCGAACCTGGGCCGCTGCCTGGTCTCAGGCGCAGGCTCCGCGGGCCGGGCCGCCACGACCCGGTCGCACAGCTCGCGTACGGCTCCCTCGCCGCCCGCCTTGGACAGCACGACCCTGGCGGCCGCCCGGACCCGCGGGTGCGCGTCGGGCACCGCGATCGGCCAGCCCACCTCGGCCATCGGGCCCAGGTCGTTGACGTCGTTGCCCACGTAGGCGACGCGGGCCGGGTCGAGGCCCTCGATCGTCAGCCAGTCGCGCAGCACGACCCGCTTCTCGGCGATGCCCTGCAGCACGGGCACGCCCAGCTTGCGGGCGCGGGCGGCCACGACCGGGTTGTGCTCGGTCGACATGACCAGCACCTTCACCCCGGAGCGGCGCAGCAGCGCGATGCCCATCCCGTCGGAGCGGCTGACCAGCACCATCTCGCGGCCGTCGGAGTCGACGTAGGCGCGGTCGTCGGTGTGCACGCCGTCGAAATCGGTGATGACCGCGTCGACGTCGATCGGCTCGGGCAGGTCCACGAACGGGGCCAGCGCGCGGGCCAGCTCCAGGTCCTCGGGGTCGTCGATCTCGATCGCGTGCCGCACCGGCACCGGCTGCACGGCGATGGTGCCGAAGAAGCGGTGGCCGTGCTCGCGCAGCCCGGAGGTGCGCATGACGTAGAACGCGCCGTTCTCGCGGAACTGCGGCTCACGGTCCTGCCTGCGCGGCCTGAACGCGGGGTCGTGGTTGATCCCGGCGCCGGCCGGGGTCCAGAGGAACTCGTGCGTCGGCAGGCCCGACACGACCGCGTCGGCCTCGCCGTCGAGCACCTTGCGCACGGCCGCCGACAGGTCCTCGGAGTCGATGAACGCGCTGGTGCACTGCACGAGCACGACCACTTCCGGGTCCTCACCGAGCGTGTCGAGCGCGTGCAGGACCGCCGACTCGCTGGAGGCGGTCGAGCCGCTCAGCTCTTCCGGACGGTCCACGACGTGCGCGCCCGCCTCCTTGGCGGCCTCGGCGATTCCCGCGTGGTCGGTGCTGACCACCACCCGGTCGATCAGCTCGCTGCGCAGCGCGGCGCGTACGGCTCGGGTGACCAGGGGGATACCACCGACCGGCGCGAGGTTCTTCAGGGGAACACCCGCAGAACCGCCGCGGGCGGGAACAACGGCCAGGACTCGCAACGTGACTCCTCAGTGCTTACGGATTGCATCCCGAAGCTAGAGGCACGGATTGAACGAGCAGCATCCCCTTTATTAACTTTCCGGGGGGATCCGGTAGAGCAACTCTGGACGGCCCACTCCGCCGTACTGTGGCATCCGTACCGCGATCCCCAGCTCCACCAGGTGTTCCAGGTATCTGCGGGCTGTCACCCGGGAGACCCCGGCCGCCGTCCCCACGGCTTGGGCCGACATCCCCGCGGGGCGCCCGCGCAGCTCGGCGACGACCACGTCGAGGGTGTCGCGGGCCATGCCTTTCGGCAGCTCGGAGCGGCCGCGCAGGGTGCCGAGCACCCGGTCCACGTCACCCTGCCCGACGATCTCGCAGGCCTCCTCCTTGAACCGGGCATAGCGGGTCAGCTTCTCGTGAAGTGTCGAGAAGGTGAACGGCTTGAGGAGGTACTGGGAAATGCCCAGCGACACCGCCGAACGCACCATGGCCAGATCGCGCGCGGAGGTGACCGCGATCACGTCGCACAGCAGCCCGCCCGCCCGTACGGCCCGGCAGACCTCCAGCCCCGGCATGTCGGGCAGGTACAGGTCGAGCAGGATGAGATCGACCGGCGTGCGCCGCAGGAACCGCAGCGCCTCCCCGCCCGAGCGCACCACGCCCGCCACCTCGAAGCCCGGCACCCGGGCCACGTAGATGCGGTTGGCCTCGGCGGTGATCTCCTCGTCCTCGACCACCAGCACCGAGATCATCGGACCGGCTCCGTCGCGGGCTCGGGAACGGGCAGTCGTACGGTGAACACCGAGCCGTCCACCTCGATCGACCCGCCCAGCCGCCGCACCGCCTGCCCCACCAGCGCGAGCCCCAGCCCGTGCCCGTCGCCCTTGGTGGTCCAGCCCTTCCGGAACGCGTCGGGCGCGGTCAGACCGGGCCCGTCGTCGGCCACCCTGATGAGGAAGCCGTCCGGCCCGGCCCGCAGCAGCACCTCGACCCGCGTCGCCGCGTCGATCGCGTTGTCGATGAGGTTGCCGACGATCGTGACGAGCTCCCCGGCGTCCAGGCCGAGGTCGTCCAGCTCGCTGTCCTCGCTGATCACCAGCTCGCCGCCGCGCTCGGCCGCCTCCGCGCTCTTGCCCAGCAGCAGCGCGGCCAGGACCGGCTCGCGTACCGCGCCCATCACCCGGTCCGTCAGATGCTGCGCCGCCCGCAGCTCCGCGGTGCCGAACGCCACGGCCTGCTCCGTGCGGCCCAGCTCCACCAGAGTGATGACCGTGTGCAGCTTGTTGGCCGACTCGTGGGCGGCCGACCGGAGCGACTCGGCGAACCCGCGCTCGGCGTCCAGCTGCCCGGCCAGCGCCTGCAGCTCGGTGTGATCGCGCACGGTCACCACCGTGCCCAGCCTGCTGGCCGCGCCGTTGACGGCCAGCACCCGGTCGCCGACCAGGTGCACCCGCTCCTCCTGGCCGGCGTCCAGCACTTCCGACAGGCCCAGCTCGTCCAGGTGCCGCCCTTCGGCGTCGGCGGGCAGGCCGAGCAGCTGCCGCGCGGCGTCGTTGCAGAGCGTCAGCGTGCCGTCCTTGCCGACCAGCAGCAGCCCCTCGCGTACGGCGTGCAGCACCGCGTCATGGTGCTCGTGGATGCGGCCCAGCTCGGCCGGCCCGAGCCCGTGTGTCTGCCTGCGCAGCCGGGCCGTCACCAGCCAGGTGCCGGCGGCGCCGAGGGCGAGCACGACCAGCGCGATGAGCCCGGTCCAGAAGAGCAGGCCGCGCAGCCTGGCGCTCACTCTCTCGACCTTGATGCCCGCGCTGACCAGCGCCCGCACCGGGCCGGTCGCGCCGTGCGCGCGGACCGGGGCGACCGCCCGCACGGACGGGCCGAGCGTGCCGGTGTAGGTCTCCGTGAACGTCTGCCCGCGCAGGGCCTGGTCGATGTGGCCGAGGAAGCGCTTGCCGATCTCCGCCGGGTTGGGGTGGGTGTAGCGGGTTCCGTCGGGCTTCATGATGGTGACGAAGTCGACGCCCGTCTGGGTACGCACCTGCTCGGCGAACGGCTGCAGGCGGCTGGTCGGCGACGGAGCGTCCAGCGCGGCCAGCACGTCGGGCGAGGCCGCCACCGCGGTGGCCGCCGCCCTGGCCTGGGCCGCCGCCTCGGCCGTGACGAGGTTGCCGGCCAGCACGGAGACGAGCGTGGCGGCGCTCACCAGGGTGAGGACGACAACGAACAGTTGCAGGGCCAGCATCTGGCCGGCCAGGGTCCATCGGCTCATGGGAATCTCTTCAGTGTACGAAACTTACGCAATGGTGACCTGCGTCACCACAGAGCGCATATTCGCATGGTTAGCAGTCTCGTCCATACGACCGGAGACCGTCCCATGCGTCGTGATCGCACCCACCTTCTCTACATGGCCGTCATCGTGGCGGTGCTGCTAGGGATCCTGGTCGGATTCGTCTGGCCGGACGTCGGCAAGGAGCTCAAGCCGCTCGGCACCGCGTTCGTCAACCTCGTCAAGATGATGATCGGCCCGATCATCTTCTGCACGATCGTGCTCGGTGTCGGCTCGGTCAGCAAGGCGGCCAAGGTCGGCAAGGTCGGTGGCCTCACCATCGGCTACTTCACCATCATGTCCACCGTAGCCCTGATCATCGGACTCGTGGTCGGTAACTTCATCGACCCGGGCTCAGGGCTGCACCTCACCGACGCGGCCAAGCAGGCCGCGGAGGCCGAGGCGGCCAAGGGGGCCGCCGCCGGATCGACCGACTTCCTGCTCAGCATCATCCCGACCACGCTGGTGTCGGCGTTCACCGAGGGACAGACGCTGCAGACGCTGCTGGTCGCGCTCCTCGTCGGGTTCGCGCTGCTGGCCATGGGACCCAAGGCCGCGCCGATCCTGACGGCCGTCGAGCACATCCAGCGGCTGGTGTTCCGCATCCTCGCCATGATCATGTGGGCGGCGCCGATCGGCGCGTTCGGCGCCATCGCCGCCGTCGTCGGCGCCACCGGCCTGGACGCGCTCAAGGCCCTGGGCATCATCATGGTCGCCTTCTACATCACCTGCCTGCTGTTCGTCGGCCTCGTGCTCGGCCCGCTGCTGTGGATGGTGGCCAAGGTGGGCATGTGGCCGCTCTTCCGCTACCTGGGGCGCGAGTTCCTGCTGATCCTGTCCACGTCGTCGTCCGAGGCCGCGCTGCCCAGGCTGATCGCCAAGATGGAGCACCTCGGCGTGAGCCGTACGGTGGCCGGCATCACCGTGCCGACCGGTTACTCCTTCAACCTCGACGGCACCGCGATCTACCTGACCATGGCCACGCTGTTCGTCGCCTCGGCCACCGGAGCGCCGCTGTCGTTCGGTGAGCAGATCGCGCTGCTGCTGTTCATGATGATCGCCTCCAAGGGCGCGGCGGGCGTGACCGGAGCGGGCCTGGCCACGCTGGCCGGTGCTCTCCAGTCGCACCGGCCGGCGCTGGTCGACGGCGTCGGCCTCATCGTCGGCATCGACCGGTTCATGTCCGAGGCCCGCGCCCTGACGAACTTCGCCGGCAACGCGGTCGGCACCATCCTCGTCGCCACCTGGACGGGGGATTTCGACAAGGAACGAGCCGCCGAGGTGCTCGCCGGCAACGCGCCGTTCGACGAGTCGACGCTGCTGGACGAGGACGAGCGGCCCGAGCCGCCCGCGGCGGACGACGAGCGGCGGGAGATGTCGCCGGTCTGAGCCGCTGGTCGCCGCAAGCTCTGCTCCGTCGTCAGACGGGTCAGAGCTTGCGGCCGATGCCCGCGTAGCCCATCCGCGCCATCTCGTCGTCGAGGAAGATCGTCTCCTGTGGGTCGTTGAACGGCCAGCCGACCTCCGGCCCCAGGCCGCTGGCCAGCCCCGGCGGGATCAGCTCGAAGTCACCGAAGAACCGGGCGATCTCCGCGCCGGGGCGCGGGCAGAACGGCGAGTTGGCCTTCTGGTAGAACTCAACGATCTTGGCCACCCGCTCCGGCACGACGTCGTTGCCGACATGGGAGATGGCCAGGTAGCTGCCCGGCGCCAGCGCGTCCCGGTAGGCGGCCACGAACTCCTGCGGGCGGTCCTCGTCGGGCACCAGGTGCAGGAAGAACATCATGAGCACCGCGACCGGCTGGTCGAAGTCCAGCACCGACAGCACCTCGGGATGCTGCAGGAGCTTCTCCGGCTCGCGGCCGTCGCCCAGCACCATGGCGACCTTCTTCGGGTCGGCCAGCAGGGCGCGGCCATGCGCGGCGACCACGGGGTCGTTGTCGACGTAGACGATGCGCGCGTCCGGCGCGAACCGGTGGGCGACCTCGTGCACGTTCTCCGCGGCCGGGAGGCCGGAGCCGAGATCGAGGAACTGGGTGATGCCCTGACGGCACAGGTATTCGACCACTCGCCCGATGAACTTGCGGTTCTGCCTCGTGCCCTCTCTGACCTCGGGTAGGACGCTCATCACCAGTTCGGCGAGATCCCGGTCGGCCTTGAAGTTGTCCTTGCCACCGAGAAAGTAGTCGTACATCCGCGACGCATTGGGGATGTGCGGGTCCACACCTTGCGGCGCTTGTTCCGTCATGTGCCCATGATCTCGGACAAACAATCAGGAAATCCACCGTTTCATGTCACAAGGTGACTAACGGGAGGTGGATCGTGTCACACGGCAGGCAGCCTCAGGACGAAGCGGGCGCCGCCGCGACACTCCTCGACGTGGATCTCGCCGCGATGCGCCACCGCCACGTCGCGCGCGATGGCCAGGCCCAGGCCGGTGCCGCCGGAGTCGCGGCTGCGGGCCGCGTCCAGGCGGGTGAAGCGCTCGAAGATGGACTCGCGGTCGGCCCGCGCGATCTCCACGCCGTCGTTCTCCACGGCCAGTACGGCCATGTCCCCGTCCCTGGTGACCGCCACCTTGACGATGCTCTCGGCATGGCGCTGGGCGTTGTCCAGCAGGTTCGTCAGCACCCGGGCCAGTTGCAGGCGTACCCCCTCCACCACCACGCCCTCGTCCAGCATCAGCTTGACGGGCAGCCGGTCATTGCGGGTTGACAGCTCGTCGCGGACCAGGACGGCGAGATCCACCCGCTCCTTCACCACGTCCACGCGGGAGCCGATCCTGGCCAGCAGCAGCAGGTCGGTGATGATCGCTTCGAGCCGGTCGGTGTCGCGCAGCGCGCTGTCCACCAGCGCGATGAAGTCGGTGTCCTCGGGGTAGAGCTGGGCGCTCTCCAGCTGCGCGCGCAGCCCGGCGATGGGGGTACGCAGCTCGTGCGAGGCGTCGGAGGCGAACCGGCGCTGCTGGTACGCCGAGCGTTCCAGGCGGGCCAGCGTGCCGTTGACGGACCTGGCGAGCTGGGCGACCTCGTCCTTGCCCGGCGGCTGGCTCACCCGGCTGCTCAGGTCGCTGGCGTTGACCGCGTCGAGCTCGGCCCGCATCGCGCCCACCGGCCGCAGCGCCCGGCCCATGACCAGCCAGGTCGTCCAGGTGGCCAGCGCGATGAGCACGAGGATCTCGGTGAGCACGACGGCCTCCAGAATCCTCGTGTCCAGCAGGCCGGGGGTGGTGCGCCCGGCGTACACGACGTTCGAGGTCGGGGACGGCGACGTGCGGACGGCCGTCAGGTGGACGCACTGCCTCGGCAGGCAGTGCGTGGTGCTGATGACCCGGTTGTCCGCGGTGGGCCAGACGTCGCTGAGCGGCGGCAGGTTGCGGGCCGCGTCGCTGGTCGCCACCACCTGACCGGTCGGCGTGACGACCTGGATCAGGTCGACGGAGGGGTCGATCAGCGGCATCGCCGCGCCCAGCGGGAGGTCGCCCACGCGCCACTCGGCCGCCACCTGCTCGGCGGTGTCCCTGGTCTGCTTCCACACGTTCGCCTCGACCACGGACCTGGCCACGAGGATCGTGCCGGTCCCCACGGGAATCAGCACAGCGGTAGCCACCGCGGCCGCCACCAGCGTGATGCGGCCGCGGAGAGAACTCGCCCATAGGCGTGACATCAAATCGAGGCTACTAACGGCATTTACCCCGATATGTCGGACAAGGGGAAAGTTTGTCCCATTCTCCAACAGCCCCGTGTCAGTGCTGGAGCCACACCGTGGTGTCGGGCGGCAGGGTGCCGTCCGCGGTGAGCGGGCCGCTCGACAGCAGCACCTCGCCGGTCACCTCCACCGGCTGGTCACTGGTGTTCAGCATGACGACCAGGCCGGGCGAGCGCTCGATGGCCAGCACGTCCTTGGGCGAGTCGAGCCAGGTCAGCGTGCCGCCGCCGAGTGCCGGGTGGGCCTTGCGCAGGCGCAGCGCGGTCCGGTAGAGGTTCAGCGTGGAGCCGGGGTCGTCGTGCTGGGCCTCGACCGACAGCGCCGCCCACGAGGCGGGGATCGGCAGCCACGGGTCCCGCCAGCCGAGGCCGGGGGCGGTGGTCCACGGGATCGGCACCCGGCAGCCGTCGCGGCTCTCGCCGCTGCGCAGGAACGCCGGGTCCTGCCGCAGCTCGTCGGGCAGGTCGAGCACCTCGGGCAGGCCGAGCTCCTCGCCGTTGTAGAGGTAGGCCGAGCCGGGCAGCGCCAGCATCAGCAGCGTGGCCGCCTTGGCCCTGGCCAGGCCGCCGTGGCGGGTGACGTGCCGGGGCTTGTCGTGGTTGGACAGTACCCAGGTGGTCGGCGCGCCCACCAATTCCGCCTCGGCCAGCGCCTTCTCGATGACCGCGCGGAAGGACTTGGCGTGGAAGTCGGCCAGCAGGAAGTCGAAGTTGAACGCCTGGTGCAGCTCGTCGGGGCCGACGTAGCGGGCCAGCCGCTCGGGGGAGGACACCCACGCCTCGGCGACGGCCATCCGCCCGCCGGGGTAGGAGTCGAGGATCGGCCGCCACTCGCGGTAGATCTCGTGCACGCCGTCCTGGTCGAAGTACGGCACGCGCTCGTCGCCGAGCATCTCGGCCTGGCGGCCCTCCTTGGGCCCCACGTCGGGCAGCCCGGCGGCCTTGACCATGCCGTGCGCCACGTCGACGCGGAAGCCGTCCACCCCGCGCTCCAGCCAGAACCGCAGGATGTCGCGGAACTCGGCCCGCACCTCCGGGTTGTCCCAGTTGAGGTCGGGCTGTTCGGGCGCGAACAGGTGCAGATACCACTGCCCGTCGGCCACCTGGGTCCAGGCGGGGCCGCCGAAGATGGACTCCCAGTCGTTGGGCTCGTCCCGGAAGATGTAGCGGTCGCGCAGCCCTGCCTGGAACCACGGGTGCCGGTCGGAGGAGTGGTTCGGCACCAGGTCCACGATCACCCTAATGCCCCGCTCGTGCGCGTCGGCGATCAGCCCGTCGAGGTCGGCCAGCGTGCCGAACATCGGATCCACGTCGCGGTAGTCGGCCACGTCGTAACCGCCGTCGGCCATCGGCGAGGTGTAGAAGGGGCTCAGCCAGATGGCGTCCACGCCCAGCTCGGCGAGGTAGTCCAGGCGTTCGCGCACGCCCGGCAGGTCTCCCATGCCGTCGCCGTTCGCGTCGGCGAAGCTGCGTGGGTAGACCTGGTACACGACGGCGTCCCGCCACCAGTCGTCGTTGCCGAGCATGGGGGTCCTTCCGGGGTTTGTCCGTGATGTCTGGTGCAGGATGGCCTGCATGGTTCAGTGGGGTCAAGTGTAAGTTGCGGAAAGTTGCAGATGGGGCCCCACTTCTCCGCCGCGTTCGGTTGGCGAGGTCAAGGGAGTATCCAGCGGGTCTGGATCGGGTAACGCTCTTTCGCAAGTTCTTCCAAATTTTGCAAAGAGTCGCTAACGTCCCGGAAACATAAGCCGCGAAAGCGGTCAATTGCTCCCTCCGTGACCTCAGGAGGTCCCATGCGCAAGCGAGCCCTGGGTGTGGCCGCTCTCACGTCCCTGGCATTAGCCGCCACGGCCTGCGGCGGTTCTCAGCCCGGCACCCCCTCCGCCGCCCCCAGCGGTTCCGCCGCCGCCTCCTCCTCGGCCCCCGCCGACAAGGGCAGCGGCAAGCTGGTGATCTGGGCCGACCCCAACCGGGTCAAGGCGCTCAAGCCCTTCGCCGAGCAGTTCGGCACCGAGAACGGCGTGACCGTCGAGGTGAAGGAGATCAGCAAGGACAACCAGCAGACCTTCCTCACCGCCTCCCAGCAGGGCAGCGGCCCGGACATCATGGTCGGCGCGCACGACTGGATCGGCAACCTGGTGCAGAACGGTGCCATCGACCCGGTCAACCTCACCGACGCGCAGAAGGCGGCGTTCCCGGAGATCGCCATCAAGGCGGTCACCTTCAACGGGCAGGTGATGGCCGCGCCGTACGCGGTGGAGAACATCGCGCTGATCCGCAACACCAAGCTCGCGCCCGAGGCCCCCGCGACGCTCGAGGACATGGTCAAGAAGGGCAAGGAGCTCAAGGCGGCGGGCAAGGTCAAGGAGGTGCTCTGCCTGCCGGTGGCGCAGAAGGGCGACGCCTTCCACGTCTACCCGATCTTCGCGGCGGGCGGCGGCTCGCTGTTCGGCACCACCGCCTCCGGCGACCCTGACCCGAAGAAGGTGCTGCTCGGCTCGCCCGACTCGGTCAAGGCGTTCGGCAAGCTGAAGGAGCTGGGGGAGAAGGGTGACGGCGCGCTCAAGACGTCCATCACCAACGAGAACTACATCGCCAGCTTCGCCGGCGGCAAGTGCGCGTTCCTGATCTCCGGACCCTGGGCCATGGGCGATGTGAAGAAGGGCGGCATCAGCTACGACATCACGCCCGTCCCGTCGTTCAAGGACGGCAAGCCCGCCACCCCGTTCGTCGGCGTCCAGTCGTTCTTCGTGGCCTCCAAGGGCAAGAGCAAGACCCTGGCGCAGGAGTTCGTCGCCAACTACGTGACCAACAAGGACGTGGCCAAGGCCCTGTACGCGGCCGACCCGCGGCCCCCGGCGCTGACCGAGGCATTGCAGGAGGTCGGCGCGACCGACCCCGACGCGGGCAAGTTCATGGACGCGGGCAAGAACGGTATGCCGATGCCGGCCATCCCCGAGATGCAGGCCGTCTGGGAGCCGTTCGGCATCGCCGAGGCGGCGGTGGTCAAGGGCGGCGACGCGGCCAAGGCCGCCGAGGCCGCGCAGAAGGCCATCGACAGCTCCCTCAAGAACTGACGTCATGTCCCTGGACGTGCGTGCGGCCGCGGGATCCCATGCTCCCCCGCGGCCCCGCCGCGAGATCACCACGGCGTTCCTGGTCAGCAGAGTCGTGGTGCTCGCGGTGGCGGCGGCGCTCCTGGTGTACGCGGCGCCGCCCCTGATCGCCGCCGGGTCGTGGCCCGCCCTGGCGGTCCTCGGCCTGGCCACCGCGGCCATCGCCTACCTCTACCTGACCCGCCGCTTCATCCCGGCCAAGTACCTGATCCCCGGCACCGTCTTCCTGATCGCCTTCCAGGTGTTCCCGGTCCTCTACACGGTCAGCACGGCGTTCACGAACTTCGGCGACGGCCACCGCGGCGACAAGCAGGCCGCCATCACGGCGATCGAGACCGGCTCCGTACGCCAGGCGCCCGGCTCACCCGAGTACAGCCTGACCACGGCGCTCAAGGGCGACCGGCTGGTCTTCCTCCTCGTGGACCCGAAGACCAAGCAGGTCCAGGCCGGCGACCCGGCCGGGCTCGCGCCGGTGACCGGTGCCGAGGTGGGCGTGACGGGCAAGGTGCTGCGGGCGCCCGGCTTCACCGTGCTGACGGCACCGCAGGCGGCGGCCAGGGCGCAGCAGATCGCGGCGCTGGCCGTACCGACCCGCGGCGGCCTGATCAAGGCGAACGGCCTGAGCCGCGCGGTCGAGGGCCGCTCGGCGCTGGTCTATGACGCGCGCTGCGACTGCGTCCAGGGCGAGGGCGACCGATGGAAGGCCGACGAGGGGCAGGGTTACTTCGTCAACGCCGCGGGCGCGCACCTCGCGCAGGGCTGGCAGGTGAGCGTCGGCTTCGCGAACTTCACCCGCGTCCTGACGAATCCCACGATCTCCGGATATTTCATCGGGGTCTTCGGATGGAACGTGGTGTTCGCCCTGGTATCCGTGGCGGCCACGTTCGCGCTCGGCATGGCCGTGGCGCTCGCGCTGCACCATCCGCGCATGCGCGGCACCCGCTTCTACCGGATCGCGCTGATCCTGCCGTACGCGATGCCCGCCTTCGCGATGCTGCTGGTCTGGCGGGACATGTTCAACCGCGACTTCGGGCTGATCAACCAGCTGTTCGGGCTGGACGTCGACTGGATGGGGCAGCCGTCCACCGCCAGGTTCGCGGTCATTCTGGTCAACCTCTGGCTGGGCTTTCCATACATGTTCCTGGTGACCACGGGCGCGCTGCAGGCCATCCCCCGCGAGCTGACCGAGGCGGCCTCCATCGACGGGGCGACGCCGTGGCAGGGCTTCCGCAAGGTGACGCTGCCGCTGCTGCTGGTGGCGCTGACGCCGCTGCTGATCTCGTCGTTCGCCTACAACTTCAACAACTTCAACGCGATCGCCCTCACCAGCGAGGGCGGCCCGTTCCCGGCGGAGAGCCCGCAGGTGGGGGCCACCGACCTGCTGATCACCTACACCTTCCGGCTGGCGTTCGGCACCTACGGCGCCCAGTTCGGCTTCGCCGCCTCGATCTCGGTGTTCATCTTCGCGATCGTGGCGATCATCTCCGCGGTGGCCTTCCGCCGGACCCGCAGACAGGAGGAGGTCTACGCATGAGACTCGCGTTGCGGCACGTGTTCGTGCTGGTGGTGTGCGCGTTCGCGGTCTTTCCGATCCTGTTCGTGGTCTCCGCCGCGATCAACCCGCTGGGCACGCTGGCCTCCACCGACCTGCTGCCGACCGGGGCCAGCCTCGGGAACTTCGCCGACCTGTTCACCTCCGACCGGTATCCGTTCGCCAGGTGGTTCATCAACTCGGTGTTCGTCGCGCTGACGTCGTCGTTCGCCAGTCTGCTGCTGTCGATGTTCGCCGCCTACGCCTTCAGCCGGATGCGCTTCCGGGGGCGCCGGGTCGGGCTGCTGGCGCTGCTGCTCATCCAGATGTTCCCGCAGTTCCTGGCCATCGTGACGATCTTCATGATCTTCACCAAGGTGACCGAGCTCTATCCCGCGTTCGGCTTCAACACCGTGTGGGGGCTCATGCTGCTCTACCTGGGCGGCGCGCTGGGCGTGAACACGTGGCTGATGAAGGGCTTTCTCGACACCGTCCCCAAGGAGCTCGACGAGGCGGCCACGGTCGACGGCGCCACGCACGCGCAGATCTTCTGGCGGCTCATCATGCCGCTGGTCACGCCGATCCTCGCGGTCACCGCGCTGCTGGCCTTCATCGGCACGATGAGCGAGTTCATCATGGCCAACGTCTTCCTGCGCGATCCGGAGAGCAAGACGCTGGCCGTGGGCATGTACGGGATGATCGCGGGGGACCAGCGCAACGCCAACTTCGGCATGTTCGCCGCGGCCACGCTGCTCACCGCCGTCCCCACGGTCGGCGTGTTCCTGTGGTTGCAGAAGTACATCGTCTCCGGGCTCACGGCCGGGGCCGTCAAGGGATAGGTCTCATTGCGCTTCCTCGGCGAGCCGCATCACGACGGCTCCGCTCTGTACGTCTCCACCCAGGCGCCGGCGCCCGGCTCGACGGTGACGGTCCGGCTGCGGGCGCCGCTGTCGGCCGGGATCACCGGTGTGCACGTCCGTACGGTCCGCGACGGCGAACCCCGCTTCACCGCCGCCTCACCCGACACCCCCGGCTCCGTTGGCGGGTACGGCGAGACGGACATCTGGTGGCGCGCGGACCTCGTCGCCGCCAACCCGGTCACCCCCTACCGCTTCCTCCTGCACACCGAGGGCGGCCAGGCGTGGCTGACCGCGGCCGGGCTCGTCACGCACGATGTCACCGACGCCACCGACTTCCGGCTGGTCTGCCACGAGACGCCGCCCCCGTGGCTGGCCGACGCGATCGTCTACCAGATCTTCCCTGACCGTTTCGCCAGGTCCAGGCCGATGCGGGAGCTGCCGGACTGGGCGCTGCCGCGCGACTGGGACCGCGACCCGGTCATCCCCTCGGGCCCCGGCACGTCCCAGCAGTTCTACGGCGGCGACCTCGACGGCATCGTCCAGCGTCTTGACCACGTCCAGGCGCTCGGCGCGGACACCGTCTACCTGACACCGATCTTCCCGGCCCGCTCCAACCACCGCTACGACGCCGCCGACTTCGACCGCGTCGACCCGCTGCTCGGCGGCGACGAGGCGCTGCACCGGCTCGCCGACGCGCTGCACGCGCGCGGCATGCGGCTGATCGGCGACATCACCACGAACCACTGCGGCCGGACGCACCCCTGGTTCACCGCCGCGATGTCCGACGCGGGCGCGCCGGAGCGGGAGATGTTCTACTTCGACCCCGCCACCGGCGACTACGAGTCCTGGTACGGCGTCAAGTCGCTGCCCAAGCTCAACTGGGGCGGCGACCTGGTGCGGGCGCGGATACCGGCCGTACTGAAGAAGTGGCTGGGCCCGCTCGACGGCTGGCGCGTCGACGTCGCGAACATGACCGGCAGGCACGGCCGCGACGACCACAACCACGAGATCGCCGCCCTGCTGCGGCGCGCGATCGGGCCCGGCGCGGCGCTCATCGCCGAGCACTGCCATGACGCCTCGCCCGACCTGGACCGCGACGGCTGGCACGGCACAATGAACTACGGCGGCTTCACCCGGCCGGTGTGGGCCTGGCTGCGCTCGCCCGACCTGGAGCTGGCGAACTTCCTCGGCGTGCCCGGCGGGGTGCCGTCGCGTGACGGGCTCCAGACGTACGCGACGTTCCGCGCCTTCGCCTCCCACCTGTCGTGGCGCTCGCAGGCGCACTCATGGCAACTGCTCGACTCGCACGACTCGCCGCGCATCCGCACCGTGACCGGCTCGGCGGAGCGCCACCTCGTCGCGCTCGGGCTGCAGGCCACGCTGCCGGGCACGCCGATGGTGTTCGCGGGCAGCGAGTTCGGGCTGACGGGGGTCAACGGCGAGCACGCGCGTACCCCCATGCCCTGGGACCGGCCCGCCGATCAGGACCTCGCGACGCTGGCCGCCTACCGGGAGCTGCTCGGTCTGCGCCGGGCCGAGCCCGCGCTGCGCCACGGCGGGCTGCGGTGGCTGCACGCCGACGCCGACTGCCTGGTCTTTCTCCGGGAGAGCGCCGAGGAGTCGCTGCTGGTGTGCGCGCGCAGGGCGCCGGGCCAGGCCATTCCCCTTCCCATGCGGGCGGCAGGGGTTTATAACGCTTCTGACACCGATGTGTTGCCGGGTGATGGCCCTTCGCTGCGTGTCTGGCGCCTCGCGCGGTGACGCGCTAGCGTGGGCGGCCCCCCATCGTTCAGATTTAAACTAGATAGTGGTGTGTTCGCATGAGGTTGCTCTCCGTGGCCGTCATCGCCTCGCTCGCGCCCGCCCTCCCGGCCTCGGCCCTGGCCCGCGCGGGCACCACCTACTACGTCGATTCGCGGACGGGCGACGACTCGGCTGCCGGGACCAGCGCCACCAAACCCTGGAAATCCCTCGAGAAGATCGGCGCCGCCGACCTCAAACCCGGCGACGCGGTCAGCGTCAAACGCGGCAGCAAGTGGACGGGCACCCTCACCCTGAGCGCCAAGGGCACGGCGGCCAAACCCATCGTCATCCAGCCGTACGGGACCGGCCCCATGGCGAAGATCTCCGGCATGGACGGCAACTGCGTCGTCGTGACCGGCAACCACTGGCGCATCAGCGGCCTGCGCGCCTCCGGCTGCCAATGGGCGGGGTTCGAGCTGAGCGGCGACGGCAACGAGCTCGTCGGCGTACGGGCCGACCGCAACATCGCCGGAGTGCTGGTCACCCCCAGCGGCTCCCGCAACGTCATCAGGGACAGCACGCTGACCTCCAACGCCCGGATGAGCGTGAACGACTCCGAGCCCGACAACGACTCCGGGGCGTTCGGCATCCTGCTGAACGGCGACGACAACACGGTGACGGGCAGCACCATCACCGGCAGCTACGCGCCGAGTAACGACTATGGCTTCGACGGGGCGGCGATCGAGATCTTCGACGGCGACCGCAACCTGATCACGCACAACACCGCCCGCGACAACGAGACGTTCACCGAGCTCGGCGCCCGCAAGGGGAAGACGGCCGCCGGGAACGTGTTCGCCTTCAACGTGGTCACCTCCTCGCGCAAGCATGGATCGTTCCTGATCACCCGTGGCCCCCAGCACATCGTCGGCCCGGTGACGGGGACCATCGCGGTGCACAACTCGGTCTACCTGCCCGCGCGCGAGACGATCGGCTGGTCCTGCCACGGCGGGTGCTCGCCGTCGATACTCAAGCTGCGCAACAACGCGATCTCGGTCGGCGGTGAGGCCGGGTACGAGGACGGGAAGGGCGCCGACGACGCGGGCGGCGTGTACAAGGGGCGGACGTACGCCTTCAAACTGGGGCCCAAGTCGGTGAAGGCGGACCCCCGCTTCGTCTCCCGTACTGACCTGCACCTACGGCCCGGTTCGCCGGCGCTGGGCCGGGGCGTCCGGCTCGGTGCCGCGTGGTTCGGCCGGGCGTCGGGCGGCACGGACATCGCGGGCCTGCCCGCCGCCCCGAACGCCGGCGCCTTTCAGCGCTGAAACCCTGTTCAGCGCTTTTCTTGGGTCTGCTGCCAGATCTCCACGCCCGCGTCGTCGTAGCCGATGATCTGGAAGCGTTCGTAGATGATGCTGCGGGCGCGATCGTGCGTCCCGGCGAACAAGCGGATGCCGAGGTTCCACGGGTCCGGCCGGGTGACGGCCGACAGGGAACGGCCGTCGCCGAAGAGCAGGGTGACCCGGGCGGTCTTCGCGCTGGCGATGCCCAGCCAGCGCTTGTCGTGCTCGGCCAGCTCCACGGGGTACTTCTTGCCGCCCATGTCGGTCATCAGGCGGTCGGGATCGACGAGATTCATGACGACGGTCTGTCCGTTCAGCTTCCAGAGCAGCGTCTCGCCGGGCACCTTGTAGAGACCTACGGACAGACCTCCCGGCATCCGCACGGCCGGGCCGACCGGCTGGGCCTTTTCCTCGGGGAAGATGGCGGGCTCGTTCTTGATCCGTGCCACGATCTGGCCCTTGGCATCCGTGAACTCGAACGCCGTCACCGTCTCGCTCGTGGGCGCGGACACGGTCCAGATGCCCTGGGGAGCGCCCTTCGGCCGGTGGATCGTCCCGGTCACCCGGTCGCCGCCCTCGATCAGGGCGGTCACGCGGGCGACCTCGGGCCGCGCGGTGCCGAAGAACATCACCACGCCCGTGGACGGATAGGGGAACGAGTCGGTCGAACTCTGCTTGGTGGCCTTCCGGTCGTCGAGCGGCTTGCCGCACCCTTGCGTCGTGACGCCGGTCCTGCTCTCGTAGGACTGGCAGAGGAACGTGCCCGTCTTACCCTTGGCGTACCAGAGAGTCAGGGGCCGCTCCTCGGACGGGTTGTCGATCAGCAGACGGTCGCCCATCGGAGTCTTGCCCTCCATGACGTCCCAGCTGCGGCGTGGGTCGATGGTGCCGGTGGCGACGTCGCCACCCTGCTGCCCGCCGGTGGCCGTCAGCGTGACCGGCAGGGCCACGGCGGTGACGGCCAGTGCCACGACGAGGGCCTGCCGGCGCGTCCTGCGCCGCCGCGACCGCGACACGACCTCCGCACGCAGCCCGAAAGGCGCCTTCGGCGCATGCTCGGCGGCGTGGCCGAGGGTCGAACGCAGGTGGGATTCCAACTGGTCGGTCATGCGGGGCTCCCGTCGATCGCTGAGGGGTGGGGCACGGTGGAACGGAGCTTGGCCAGGCCGAGCGACGCGTGACTGCGCACGGTCCCCCGGGAGATGCCGAGGACGCCGGCGATCTCCTCGTCGGCGAGGTCCTCGTAGTAGCGCAGGACCAGTACGGCCCGCTGCTTGCGCGGCAGGCCGGCGAGCGCCTGCCACAGGTCCTGCTCGATGCCGGAGGGCAGCACGTCGAGCTGGGCGGTCTCGGGCAGCGCCCAGTCGAGCCGCTCGCGCCTGCGCAGCCGCCAGACGCTGATGTGCAACCTGGCCATGATCATCCTGGTGTAGCTCTCGGGAGCCTGCTTCTGGCGCACCCGTGGCCAGGCCCGGTGCAGCCGGATCAGCGCCTCCTGGGTGAGGTCGGCCGCGTCGTGCGGGTTGCCGCTGAGCAGGTATCCGTAGCGCAGCAGGGCATCGGCCCGTTCCGCGACGAAGTCCCCGAAGCGCGAAATTTCATCCAATGGCCTATGCCTTTCCTTGGTCCGTCACGGCATAGACGGGCCGAGGGGCCGAACCGTTGAATCGGATCTGGATCGGAGCGGCGACGGAGGGCGTGCCAGAATAGCGGGGAAACGTTTTCTCAGCTGGCTGCGGGAGCTTGGACACATGGCAGACGAACCGGCCGGGCGGCTCACGTACCGCAACCCCGTGCTCAACGCCGACTGGCCCGATCCGGACGTCATCCGCGTCGGTGAGACCTACTACCTGGTCACGTCGAGCTTCAACCGCGCCCCCGGCCTGCCTGTCCTGCGCTCGCCCGACCTGTTGCGCTGGGAGCTGATCGGCCGCGCGCTGCCCGCCGTGCCACCGGCGGAGCACTTCACGGTGCCCCGGCACGGCGGCGGGGCGTGGGCGCCCTCCATCAGGCATCACGACGGCCTGTTCTGGATCTTCTACCCCGACCCCGATCACGGGGTTCATGTGCTGACGGCGACGGATCCGGCTGGGCCGTGGTCGGCGCCCCACCTCCTGCTCCCCGGCCCTGGGGTGATCGACCCCTGCCCCCTTTGGGACGACGACGGGCGCGCCTGGCTGGTGTTCGGGTGGGCGAAGAGCCGCAGCGGCATCAGCAACCGGCTGTCGCTGGTGGAGATGACGCCGGACGCCCGCGAGATCATCGGCACACCCGTCACCGTCATCGACGGGGACGCCCTGCCCGGCTACTCGACGCTGGAGGGGCCCAAGGTCTACAAGCGCGACGGCTGGTACTGGATCTTCGCCCCGGCCGGGGGTGTCGCGACCGGCTGGCAGTCGGTGTTCCGGTCACGGTCGCTGGCGGGCCCGTACGAGGACCGCGTCGTCCTGGAGCAGGGCGACACGCCGGTCAACGGGCCGCACCAGGGGGCCTGGGTCACCACACCGGAGGGCGAGGACTGGTTCCTGCACTTCCAGGACCGTGGCGTGTTCGGCAGGGTGGTCCACCTGCAGCCGATGCGGTGGGGGGACGACGGGTGGCCGGTGATGGGAGTGGACGGACATCCCGTCCTGGAACACCCGGCCCCGGCGCGCGCCTCGGCGGCGGTCCTTCACTCGGCACCCGCGCTGGGACCGCACCCGGCTCCGGCCCGTGCTTCGGCGCTGGACCTTCGCCCGGCCTCGGCTCGTGCTTCGGCGCTGGACCCTCGCCCGGCTCCGGCTCGTGCTTCGGCGCTGGACCCTCGCCCGGCCGGTTCCGGGCAGGTGGAGCCGGGGCGGGACGACGACTTCCGGGCGGGGGAGCTGGGGCCGCAGTGGCACTGGCAGGCGAATCCGGCTCCCGGCCTGCTGCGTCTGGACGGCGACGGTCACGCGAGACTGCGCGCGGTGCCCAACGACGAGGGCAACCTGCGGAACCTGCCACAGGTGCTCGGCCAGCAGGTGCCCGGTGTGGCCGCGCGGTTCACCACCACACTCCAGCTGGCGGCGGATGAGCCGGGGACCAGGGCCGGAGTGGTCGTGCTAGGCGCCTCTTACGCGTACGTGGGATTGGCGCGCGACCGTGACGGGCTCAGCGTCGAGGTCCGGACGTACCAGGACGGTGATGAGGGCGAGGTGACACGGTTCAGCGCACGGCTGCCCGACGAGACCGCGATCGTCGGGCTACGGATCGACTCCGACGGCGCGGGGGTCTGCGTGCTGCGCTTCCGCCACCGCGGTGGCAACGGCGGCGCTGATGAGAGTGGCGCTGGTGACGGCTGGGTCACCGGATTCGAGGGGTTCCAGGCGGAGCAGGGACGGTGGATCTCGGCGGAACTCGGCCTGTTCGCGGCCGCCCCGCCCGGTTCGCCCGGCGAGGGCACGGCCGTCTTCGGCCCGGTGACCATCCATCCCCGCGCGCGTTGACAGCAGCTCCGGCTTCGCCGAGCTGGAACGCCGCGGGTTCTTCCTGGTCAAGCAGGCACCCGAAACGGCGGCCGCCGCACTCGGAGTCAGCCGCTTCACCATTTACCAGAATGTGGGCCAGTGCTCCGGCGTTTACACCGGGGGTGAAGGCCCACGCGGGAGTGCCCGCTAGGGCGCGAGCGTGCCCTGACCTTTCAGGTTTTGTCGGCAGTTTCGCTCACACCGGTCGTTTCTGCTGCTCGATGTACTGCTTGAGCACGGTGAGCGGCGCCCCGCCGACCGACCCGGCGAAGTAGGAACCAGACCAGAAATGTCCGCCCCAGAGGTATGTGCGGACGTGTGCGCTGTATTCCTTACGAAGGATCCGGGCCGAGACCCCTTTCAGCGAGTTGACGAGTTTGGACAGGGCGACCTTGGGCGGGTAGTGGACCAGCAGGTGGACGTGGTCGTGCTCGCCGTTGAACTCGCGCAGTTCGACCTCGAAGTCGGCGCATACCTCGCGCATGAGTTCCTCGCAGCGAATCAGCATCTCGTCGGTGAACACCCCACGCCGGTACTTTGTCACGAACACCAAATGGGCATGAAGGTTGTGGACGACATATCGTCCCCTTCTCACGTCGGGGTTCGGATTCCATCGTGGTGACATAAACCAAACGATATGATCAGTGCGTGGAGCAGGTGAAGCGGACTCGTGCGCACGTGGCGCGACTCGACCTCAGCCCAGCCCAGGAGGCCGCTTTGGACGGTCAAGCCCACACCGCGCGTGCCGTGTGGAACCTGCTCCATGAGTTCACCACCTTCCGCCAGGCCCGCCTCGCCTCCTTGAAGGAGTGCGACGCGGCGATTCGGCAGGCCCGCCACGAGATCGCGTGGATGGGGCAGCTGCCCGCTCAGGCCGCGCAAGCCGTGCTGAAGACCTACTGGCAGGCGTGGGCGAACTTCTTCAACCCCGACCACCCGGCCGAGCGGCCGACGTTCAAGGCCCGGTTCGGGTGCCGGATGGCCGTGGATATCCCCCAGGCCCGCGACTTGCGGATCACCCGGATCAACCGCAGGTGGGGTGCGGTGAACCTGCCCAAACTCGGGCGGGTGAGGTTCCGGTGGACGAAAGACCTGCCCGGCGTCACCAAGGGCGCACCCTGCGGGAGGATCACCGGGGCTCGCCTGGTGAAACAAGCCTACGGGTGGAACATCGTCTTCCGCATCGAGCTGCTCGTTGCCGCTCCCGTGCCGCACACCGGGCCGAAGGTCGGCATGGACCGGGGCATCGCGGTCGCCCTGGCTCTGTCCAACGGGGAGCATCTTCGGCATGGTCCGTGGCTCAGTAGCGGGCAGCGTGAGCGGCTGTTGCGTCTGGAGCGCAAAAGCGCCCGTCAGCGTGCCAGCCGCAGGAAAGGTGCCCCGGTCTCCAATCGGGAACGCCGGACCTATGACCAGATCGCCCGGCTTCGCGCGACAGCCAAGCGCCGAGCCGTCGACTGGCAGCATCAGAGCACGACCGACCTCGCGCGGCGGTTCAGTGGGATCGTGGTCGAAGACCTGAACATCACCGCCATGATGGCCTCGGCGTCCGGGACGGTGCGGCAGCCGGGGCGGGGCGTCGCCCAGAAGCGGGGCCTGAACCGCTCGATCGCGGGTGAGGCGTGGGGCCGGACGGTGGAGTTGCTGACCTACAAGGCCGCCGACCGTGGCGGTCTGGTCGCCACGGTCGACCCGCGCGGCACCAGCCAAGAGTGCCACCGCTGCCACACCACCACGAAAGGATCACGCGAGACGCAGTCGCGGTTCGCGTGCAAGAACCCGGCGTGCGGATGGATCGGCAACGCCGACACCAACGCCGCCCGAAACCTGCTTCATCGGTACAACTCTGCCGCCGGACGGGCGGTCACAGGACGTGGAGACTCCGCGATAGCGGGGCCTGTGAAGCGTCAAGCATCCTGTCCCACAGTCTCGCCCGCACCCGCGCTGCGAGCTGCTGCGTAAGCAGCACAGGAACCCTCCACATCTATTTATGTGGAGGAGCACATCAAAACTACCTCAACGAGCTGAACGGCTCCGCTGAGCAATCCGCTTGACGGCCGGACACGCCCGTCGGCACGGCGCATCAAAGGCCGGGGACGGGACCCGTGCTGCCACGCACTTCGATGCGGGGACGGAAGCTGAGATCGTGATCCGGCGTGTCACCGTTGAGCAGCGCGTGCAGCCGCTTCCACGCCTCCTCGCCCAGCTCGACGACCGGCACCGACGCCGTGGTCAGCGGCGGCGTCGTGTACTTCGCGAACGGGATGTCGTCGAACCCGGTCAGCGACAACTGCTCCGGCACCCGTACGCCCCGCTCGTTCAGCGCGCTGAGCAGCCCCATCGCCACCAGGTCGTTGAACCCGAGCACGCCGGTCGCCCCCGACGCGAGCACCGCGTCCGCCACGTCGTGCCCGCGCTCGAACGTGACCCCGCACGGAATGCCGAGCACGTCGGCGTCGGGATGCTCGGCTCGGAACCGGGCGAGCCCGGTCCGCCGCTGGGTGTTGGAGACGCTGTCGGGATTGCCCTCCAGGTAGGCGATCCGGCGGTGCCCGAGCTGATAGAGGTGCCGGGCGAGCGGCTGGATGCCCGCCTCGTAGTCGGCGGTGAGGGTCGGCGCCGGGACGTACGGGCTCTCGCGGTTGATCAGGACGACCGGCGCCAGCTCGGGCAGCAGGACCCTGAGCTTGTCCTCCGGCATCCTGGGCGCGCAGAGCACGATCGCGTCGCAGCAGCGGCGCGTCTCCAGCGCCAGGATGCCCTCCTCATCGGCCGTTTCGAGGGAGTCCGCCACCAGTACGTGGTAGCCGTCCCTGGCGGCGGCGCGGGTCAGGCCGCGCAGCACGCTCTGGAACGTCGGATTCTCCAGGTCCGGCACCAGGATGGCGACGCGCTGCGTGCGGCCCAGTACGAGCGAACGGGCCAGCGGGCTGGCCGAGTAGTGCAACTCGCTCGCCACGGCGCGAACCCGCTCGGCGATCGCCGGATCCACGTGCGCGTTGCCGTTCATCACCCGGGACACCGTGGAGATGGAGACCCCGGCCTGCTTGGCGACGGCGGTGATGGTCGCCGGCCTGCCGCTCGCGCCCCTGGCCATGCGCCGTCCTTTGTGTGACTCGCTGGAGGTGGCTCGGGAATGCCGCCGAGAAAACCCTTTCAAGCGATGATATCCACAGCCGGGGAGGGGAATCCGTCGCCGCGTCCTGATCACGTTTCACACGCGCATCCACGCCTCAGCCCATCTGACGACAATCAGACGATCGCCTCCAGCCCTGCGACAACACCTCCGCTCAGCAAGCCGACGACCAGGATCAATGGGCTGCCTTTGAGCGCCGCCACGGCGTGGAAGCGCAGGTCCCTGTACTCCCGCATGCCCTCGGTGCCCGGTAGCACCATCAGGCGGGGGCGTAGTCCGGCGAAGACGATCCAGTCGAGCACCACCAGGTCGTACACCGACAGGGTGAGGAACATGAGCGCCCCCGCCACGGCGGCCGGGCCGAAGCCCAGGTCCGTGCCGAGGTCCGCGCGCAGGCGGAGCATCGCCGCGACCGTGAGGGGCACGCAGCAAACTCCCCAGAAGAGCACTCCCACCCAGACCGCCACCCGGCGGCCGCGCGCGCTCTTGGGTTTGGCGTAACGCTCCTGGATGGCCGGCGGGTAGTCGTCCAGCAGGAAGTCCCGGCTGACGAACGCCCCGGCGAAGATCGCCACGGTGAAGAGCACGCTCATCACCAGCCCGAATCCCACTCCGTATTCGACGACCAGGGACCACCGCATGCCGTTTCCTCCTTGGTAAGGGTCGCCTAAGTGTGGCGGGGGAGGCGGCTTAAAGTCAACGGTGTGTGAAGTTCAAGGGATCCGGCTAGCATGGCTCGGTGCCCGCCCGCCGCCGACGCCCCGAAGTCCGTATGGGCAGGCCCACCCTGACCAAGGAACGGATCGCCCGCGCCGCGCTGCGCGTTCTCGGCCGGGGCGGTCCCACGGAGCTGACCATGCGCAACGTCGCCGCCGAGCTCCAGGTCTCGCCGCGCGCCCTGTACAACTACGTGAGCGACCGTGACGACCTGCTGCGCGAGGTGCTGGCGATCTGCCACGCCGACCGCCCCGAACCGCGCCTGGATCCCGGGCGGTGGCGCGAGAGCCTGCGCGACTACTGCCTCGACCTGCGGTCCTGGTATCGGGCCCACCCCGGCCTGCTGGCGCTCGCCCACGCCGAGAACCTCACCCACCTGGCCACCCCCGGCCTGCTCGACGCCGACGACGCGCTGGTGGGCTTCTTCCTTGCGCTCGGGCTGAGCTCGCAGAACGCCTACCGAGCCTGGACGATCACCGTGCTCCAGGTGGCCGGGTTCGCCGAGATCTGGGACACCTGGCACGACCGCCCACCCGCTGGGCTGCTCCCCGCCGCCGTGGCGACGGCACCGCCCGCCGAGGGCCGGCCACACCTGGGGCGGATCGGCGAGGAGGCCGTGGTGGAGCCGCCGGACGTGCTGTTCGAGTCGGTGGTGGTCATGCTGACTGCCGGTATCGAAGGGGCCCTTCTCCGCCCGGCCTCGGGAGGCGCCGACGCCCCGGTCTCGGGAGGCGTTGGCGCTCCGGCCTCGGGGGGCGCTGGCGCCTCGGCCCCGGGAGGCGCCGATGCTCCGGCCTGAGCGTCGGCCGATCCGTCCGGCTGTACGTCGGGTCAGCTGTACGTCGTGGCGCCGCCGGTGTGGCAGCTGATCTCCATGCCGTCCTCCACCGGGAAGGCGACGCTGACGTATCCGTTGGCCGGATCGCGCACATAGTCCAGATAGTCGGCCATGGAGGCGAAGGTGACGTCGTCGGCCACCACCAGCGCGCCCGGCGCCAACCGGGGCTCCAGTAGCCGGAGCACCGGCACGCTCAGCTCCTTCCACCCGTCCAGCAGCACCAGGCCGATCGGTCCTGGCACGTCGGCGAGGGTGTCCAGGGCGTTGCCGGGCAGGATCGTCACCACGTCGCCGAGACCGGCCTCGTCCAGGTTCGCGCGGGCGGTGGCGACCTTGGTCGCGCTCATCTCGGTGCCGTACACCCGGCCCGTCCCGTTGTCGGTGACCGCGGCGGCGAGGTACACCGTGGAGATCCCGAACGAGGTGCCGAACTCCACGACGGTCTCCGGGCGGGCGGCCCGCACCAGCGTGTAGAGGAGGTCGCCGCCCCGAGCGGAGACCGGCATGTACACGGCCGCCAAGGCGTCGGCGCGCTCCTGCGCGGTGGCCGTCTCCAGGGAACCGCCGGGGAGCGGCCCGTGAGGCGCGTCGTCGTCGAGCGCCGCGGCGGCGAACAGCCGGTCGAGCACGGTACGGACCAGCGGAGAGTGCAGAGTGTTTGCCATGGCCCGTAGATTAGACTCACCGTTGCGTCTTGTCTATCGGGAAGGTGTGTGCCCTTACGATCGGGAATGTGGAGAAGCGTGAGCTGGGCAGGACGGGCAGACAGGTCGGCGTGGTCGGCCTCGGGGCATGGCAGCTGGGCGCCGACTGGGGCGCGGTCGGAGAGGATGACGCGCTGGCGACGCTGCACGGCGCCGTCGACGCCGGGGTGACGTTCATCGACACCGCCGACGTGTACGGCGACGGGCGCAGCGAGCGGATCGTCGGGCAGTTGATCAAGGAACGCCCCGGCCTGACGGTGGCCACCAAGATGGGGCGCCGGGTGCCGCAGGAGGTGTCGGCCTACACCCTGGACAACTTCCGGGCCTGGAACGACCGATCCCGGAAGAACCTCGGCGTGGACACCCTCGACCTGGTGCAGCTCCACTGCCCGCCGACTCCGGTCTATTCGGACCAGGCGGTCTACGACGCGCTCGACACCATGGTCGAGGAGGGCAGGATCGCCGCCTACGGCGTGAGCGTCGAGACCTGCGCCGAGGCGCTGACCGCGATCGCGCGGCCGAACGTCGCCACCGTGCAGATCATTCTCAACGCCTTCCGGCTGAAGCCGCTGGAGGAGGTGCTGCCGGCGGCCGCCGCGGCCGGGGTCGGGATCATCGCCCGGGTCCCGCTGGCCAGCGGTCTGCTGTCAGGCCGGTACGACGAGCACACCCGCTTCTCCGACGACGACCACCGCGCCTACAACCGGCACGGGGAGGCGTTCGACGTCGGTGAGACGTTCTCGGGCGTCGACTACGACACCGGGCTGCGGGCCGTGGCGAGGCTCAAGCCGCTGGTGCCGGAGGGGATGACGACCGCCCAGTTCGCGCTGCGGTGGATCATCGACCAGCCCGGCGTCAGCGTGGTCATCCCCGGAGCCCGCGACGCGCGGCAGGCCGGCGCCAACGCCGCCGCGGCCGGGCTCCCCGCGCTCACGGAGGAGACCCGGGCGGCGGTCACCGCCGTCTACGACGAGCTGATCCGCCCGCAGGTCCACGACCGCTGGTAAGCAAGCCGCCACTGGTAAGAAGCCGGACCCGAGAAGCGCTAGCTGGGGCGCACCCGCCTGGGGAGCACCCGCCCGGGAGCGCGGGCAAGGGAAGCGCGGGCCCGGGGAGTGAGCGCCGTTTCCGGGCCGGGTTACTGCTGGCCGGGCCGGCGGGCCGGGGTCGGGGCGGGCCCGGCCGTGCCGTCCGTGAAGCGGCCCGGCCGGAACGTCGCCAGCAGCGCCGACTCCTCCCCGAACAGCTCGCCCGCCACCTCCTCCATCAGCAGCGGCGCCAGCGTGATTCCGCTGTGCGTGGCCACCGTGTACACCCGCCGCCCCGCGTCCGCGAACCCGGCCACGGTCAGCCCGTCGCCGGGCATCGCCCGGCGGCCCACGACGGCGCGCTCCACCGTCGCGCCCTCGGTGCCCCGCAGCACGTTCGGCAGCAGCCCCATGATCTCGTCCAGGACCGCGCCCGGCACGTCGGCCGCCGGGTCGTTCGCCCGGTCGTCCAGGTGCAGGGAGTGCAGCAGCAGCCGCCCGCCGCCGTCGGGCCGCAGGTTGAGCCCGGTGGTGGTGAGGAACCGGGACAGCCGCGCCGGCACCGGCGAGGTGGTGACCAGGAATCCGTTGGTGACCCGACCGGACACCGCCGGATCCAGCATCGGGACGGTCAACCCGGCCAGCGCCGCGACCCCTTGCGTCCAGCGCCCGGCGCAGGTGACGACCACGTCGCAGACGAACGTACGCCCGTCGGCCAGCGTCACTTTCGCGCCCGCCGCCGTCGTGTCGATGGCGGTGACCTCGGCCCCGCACTCGACCGTGGCGCCCCGGTCCCGCGCCTCGCCGAGCAGCCGCCCGAGCAGCCGCAGCGCGTCGACGTATCCCTCGCCGGGGAAGAACGCGTACTCGGTGCCGGTGGGCGGCGGCACCAGGTCGGGTTCCAGGGCCAGAGCCCGGCGGGCGGTCACCCGCTCCACCGGGTAGCCCAGGCCGACCAGCCGCTCCACCCGGGCCGCCAGCAGCTCCTTGTGCTCGGCGCTCACCGCGTACTCGAGCATGCCCGTGGGGAAGAACCAGTCGCCCGCGAGCTGGTGGTGCGCCCACACGGCGGCGTGGTTCAGGGCGAAGTACGCCTTGGGCGTCTTGTTGTTGGCGTTGACCCACGCCATGGAGGTGGACGTCGTACCGGATCCCGGCGTACGTGCCTCCAGGACTGTGACCTGCGCGCCGCGCCGGGTGAGCCCGGCCGCGACGGCGGATCCGACCACCCCCGCACCGATGACGACGACTCGCACCATGACTCCTCTCGGTGGGGGGGACGGCTCAGCACCAGCGCAGTGTGATCCCCTGCGGCCGGAATGTCACGTACCGGCCGTGACCGGGCACACGTGAAGCGTGCCCGGCGCCGAGGGCACCGGGCACGCGAGGGTGTGGGAATCAGCCGGTACGGAGCGTCAGCCCGTACACGCTGAGGATCTCGTTGACCGGCTGGAAGTAGGTCGTCCCGCCGCTGCTGCAGTTTCCGGAGCCGCCGGAGGTGACGCCCTGGGCCTGGCTGCCGGAGATGAACGATCCGCCGGAGTCGCCGGGCTCGGCGCACACGTTGGTGCGGGTGAGGCCGGTGACGGTGCCCTCCGCGTACCTCACGGTGGCGTTGAGCTGCTGGACGGTCCCGCAGTGCCAGCCGGTGGTCGAACCGGAGCGGCAGATGGAGGAGCCGACGCCGGCCACGGTGGAGCCGCGGACGGTGACGTTCGCGCCGCCCGCGCCGCGTACGTACGGCGTAGCGGTGTTACCGGGAGCCGAGACCCAGGAGTAGTCGTTGCCCGGGAACGAGGCGCCCTGGAAGGTGCCCGTCGGGTTGGTGGTGTTGTTGGCTACCCGGCAGTGCCCGGCGGAGACGAAGCCGGGGGTGCTGCCCTTGGTGACGGCGAAGCCGATGCTGCACCGGGCGCCGCCGATGTAGTAGGGGGCGCCGCCGACGATGTTGATCAAGGTCCGCGGCTGCTCGCCGGAGACGGTCACGCGGATCGCGTTCCGGTCGACGCCGGCGGCCGCGGCGAGGGCGTCACCGGCCGCCTGCTGCCCGGCGACGATGACCACGCTGTTGGTGGTCACGTCGATGTACCACAGGGACGCGCCGGCCTTGGCCTGGTCCGACGCCCGGTCGATCTGATCCTTGACCGCGGTGAGCTGGGCCAGCGTCCGCGAGACGAGCACGGGTTGCGCGCCCTTCGCCTCGATGGCGCCGGTGGTGGCCGGGTCCGTCGTCGCGACCATGAGCTTGGCGGCGTCGGCGGTCAGCCAGGATCCGCCGTAGGAGGCGCCGAGCGAGGACGTCAGTGCGGCCTCCGTGGCCGCCGCGCGCTGCTCGTTGGCCAGCCGGGTGATGACCTGCTGCTCGGACAGGCCGAGGTCGCGCTCGAGGGAGTCGATCACGGACGGCGGGGTCGACTCCGAGGGGACGGGAGACGGGGAGGACGCCGCGGCGGGGGTGAGGGGGGTGGTGGCCAGGCAGGCGGCCACGATGGTGGCGCCTAAGAGAGGCCAGCGCTTACTCCGCATGTGCACTCCTTTGTGGGGGTGCCTGTCAAGCTAGCGGTTGCTAGGGATTGGCATAGATGGCAAACGACCCCTATCACGGTGATATGGCCCCGGCTCGCGGTGGTGGGACGCCCCCCGGTGGCTGATCAGCCAGGCCCCTAGCGGTTGGTCAGCCGCCCAGGCCGCGGATGATGAGGTCGACCGCCGCCTCGAAGGTGCGGTCGGCCTCCTCGGTGTCCTGGCCCTGGCCGATGTGCCCGGCCGTCTCGGCGAACACCAGGCCCGCCACGAACCCGTACAGCACGTCCGCCGTGCGCCGCTGCTCCTCCTGCGGCACGCCCGCCGCCTCCAGGATCGGGAACAGCACGCCCCACAGGCCGCCCTCCCGGTCGGCGGTGATCTCCGGGTGGGCGTACACGTAGCGCCACATCGCCGGGTGGTCGGTGGTGAGCCGGCGATAGGCGCGCCCGAGGATGCGCAGCCGCTCCTGCCAGGGCAGTGTCTCGTCCGGCGGGAGGTCGAGGCGCTGGACGTTGGTGTCGCAGATCTGCGTGAGCAGCGCCATCTTGTTGTCCACGTGGTGATAGAGCGACATCGGATTGACGTCGAGCTCGGCGGCCAGCTTGCGCATCGACAGCCCTTCCACGCCCACCTCGTCCACCATGCGCAATGCCGTGGTGTAGATCTCCTCCAGGGTCAGCGGGGTTCCCCTGCGCGCGCTCACTGCCATACACCGTATGGTAGCGTGAGCCATACGGTGTATGGCTACCAGGACCAGGAGTGCTCATGAGAGAGATCCCCGCCCCCAGGGGGCTGCCGATCGTGGGAAACGCGTTCCAGATGCCCGCGCACTCGCCCATGACCTACTTCGAGGAGGTCGCGCGGGCGCACCCGGAGGGCATCTATCAGCTCGACCTGCTCGGTCGTCATGTCGTGGTGATCCACGATCCGGACCTGGTGGCCGAGGCGTGCGACGAGACGCGGTTCCGCAAGGAGATCAACCCGCCCTTGTCGATCGTCCGCGACTTCGCCGGCGACGGACTGTTCACGGCCAGGCCGGACGAGCCCGTCTGGGGTCACGCGCACCGGATCCTCATGCCGGCCTTCAGCCAGCGGTCGATGAAGGCGTACTACCCGCAGATGCTGGAGGTCGCCGACCGGCTCGTGGAGTCCTGGGCGGCGCGCCCGGGGCAGGATCTGCCGGTGGCCGACGACATGACCAGGCTCACCCTCGACACGATCTCGCTGACCGGGTTCGGCTACCGGTTCGACTCCTTCGACTCGCCTGAGCTGCACCCGTTCCTGACGGCGATGGGCGGCGCGCTGACCGAGGCGATGCTGCGCAACCAGCAGCTCCCGTTCGTCACCAAGCTCAAGCGCAAGCAGGAGGTCGCCTACCGGGCCGACATCGAGCTGATGCGCGAGCTGGTCGACGACGTGATCAGGCGGCGCCGCGCGGAGGACGGCGCCGCCACCAAGGACCTACTCGGCCTGATGCTGGAGGCGTCCGACCCCAAGACCGGCGCCCGGCTCTCCGACGCGAACATCCGCGACCAGGTCCTCACCTTCCTGATCGCCGGGCATGAGACCACCAGCGGCCTGCTCTCCTTCGCGCTGTACAACCTGCTGCGCGACCCCCACACCCTGGCCAGGGCCTACGACGAGGTCGACCGGCTGCTGCCGGGCGACGAGCCGCCGGCCTACGAGACGGTCATGAAGCTGGACGTGATCTCCCGGATCCTGGAGGAGACGCTGCGGGTCTGGTCCCCGATCCCGGCCTTCTCCGTGAACGCCATCGCGGACACCACGCTCGGCGGTGAGTACGCGCTGGCGGCGGGGACGCCGGTCATCATCCTGCTGCCGTCGCTGCACCGCAACCCGAAGGCGTGGGAGCGGCCCGACGAGTTCGACATCGACCGCTGGCTGCCCGAGAACAAGCGTGACCATCACCCGGCCGCCTACAAGCCGTTCGGCAACGGCGAACGGGCCTGCATCGGCCGCCAGTTCGCGCTCACCGAGGCCAGGCTGGCGCTGGCGATGATCCTGCGGCGCTTCGCCGTCTCCGACCCCGCCGTCTACAAGATGAAGATCAAGCAGACGCTCACCCTGAAGCCCGACGGGTTCACCGTCCGGGTGCGCGAGCGCCGTCCCCACGAGCGCGTCACCGTGCTCGGGCAGCCGATCGAGGTGGAGGAGCAGCAGGACATCGCCGTCACCGGCGTCGCGCTCACCGTCGCCTACGGCTCCAACCTGGGCACCTGCGCCGACATCGCCGAGCGGCTGGCCGAACGCGCCGGGCGGGCCGGCTTCGCCACCACGCTGACCACCCTCGACGAGCTGGTCCCGCCGAGCGAGGGGCTGCTCCTGGTGGTCGCCTCCTCCTACAACGGAAAGGCGCCCGACAACGCCCAGCGCTTCGACGCGCTGGAAGACCTGCCCGACCTGTCGGGAGTACGGCTGGCGCTGCTGGGCTGCGGCAACACCCAGTGGCCCACGTACCAGGACTTTCCCCGCCGCGCCTTCGCCAAGCTGACGGCGGCCGGTGCCGTACCCCTGATCGAGCGGGGCGAGGCCGACGCCGACGGCGACTTCGACGGCGACGTGTCGGCGTGGACCGCCAAGCTGTGGGCGGCGACGGCCGAGGAGTACAGCGCCTCAGCCGCCGACGCGGGCCCCCGCTACCAGATGGAGGTGCTCAGCGAGGCGGAGGTACGGCCCGCGGTGGTGTCCGCGCGGGCGTTCCCGCTGACCGTGGTCTCCAACGAGGAGCTGACCGGCGACCCGGTCGGGCTGTGGGACTTCTCGCTGGAGGCGCCGCGGCCCGGCGTGCGCTCGATCGTGGCGCGGCTGCCCGAGGGTGTGACCTACTCGGCGGGCGACCACGTGGCCGCCTTCGCCAAGAACGACCCGGAGCTGGTGGAGTGGGCGCTGCGCTGCCTGCGCGTCCCGCGTGAGCAGGTCGTACGCCTGCGCACCGGCGGGGCCACGCACCTGCCCGTGGACACGCCGGTGACGGCCGGGCTGCTGCTGACCGAGTTCGCCGAACTGCAGGAGGTGGCCACCCGGTCGGACCTGGCGGCCCTGGCCGCGCACACCTCGTGCCCGTGGACGCGGAGCCAGCTCGACGCGCTGACCACGGACTACGCCGACGAGATCCTGGCCAAGCGGGTATCCCCGCTGGCGCTGCTCGACCGCTTCCCGGCGATCGAGCTGCCGCTGCCGGTCTTCCTGGAGATGGCCGGGCCGATCCGGCCGCGCTACTACTCCGTCTCCTCCTCGCCGCTGGCCGACCCCGGCCTGGTGAGGATCACGGTCGGGCTGGTGGAGGGGCCCGCCTGGTCGGGCAGCGGCGAATACCGCGGGATGTGCTCGGCCTACCTGGCCGGGCTGGCTCCGGGGGAGAGCTTCTACGGCTACATCCGGGTGCCCGCGCCGCCGTTCCGGCTGCCCGAGGACCCTGCCACGCCGGTGATCCTCGTGGGTCCCGGCACCGGGTTCGCGCCGCTGCGGGGGTTCCTGGAGGAGCGGGCGCTGACCGGGGCCACCGGGCGGGCCGAGGTGTTCGCCGGGTGCCGCCATCCTTCGCATGACTGGCTCTACCGGGACGAGGTGGAGGGCTGGGCGTCGGCTGACGGGGTGCACGTGACCGTGGCCTACTCGGCGGTGGCCGGGCATCCGTACCGGTTCGTGCAGGACGCGATCGCCGCGCGGGGCGAGGCGGTGTGGGAGCTGCTGGAGGCCGGGGCGCATGTGTACGTCTGCGGTGACGGGCTGCGCATGGCGCCCGCCGTACGGCGTGCCTTGCTCGCCATCCACCGGGACAAGACCGGGACGGACGGAGAGGCGTGGCTGGCCGCGCTCGAAGAGCAGGGTCGTTACCAGCAGGACGTCTTCGCCTGATCTCCGCGTTCTTGGGCGCCACCTGCGGCTTTCCGCAGGTGGCGCTGGGCGAACCTTTATCCCAAAACCCGGATTAGCGGACCATCCTTGGATATAAGTGCAGCATGCGTGACATATCCGTGGAACATGCTGGAAACCTTCCACGGGCACTGTGAAAGCCTCTGGAAAGGGGGCGGGTCATGCTGCTCAGACTGAGGGTGTCGTTGCCGGACCGGCCCGGGGGGCTGGGCCAGGTCGCGCGGTCACTCGGTGCGTTGGGTGCCGACATTCTGCAGGTCACCGTGCTGGAACGGGAGACGGGCCGGGCGGTGGACGACTTCACGGTGTCATGGCCGGGGAAGGTGACCCCGGACGAGGTGCGCGACCGGCTCTCGGCCGTCCCGGGCGTACGCGTCGAGGGGGTCTGGCCGACCAAGGACCTCCCGGGCTCGGCGCCCGACTACGACCTGCTCATGCACGTCGCGTCGGAACCGTCGCGGGGGATCGCGACGCTGGTGGACGCGCTGCCGGGGCTGTGCGGCGCCGAGTGGTCGATTGCGCTGGCGGGTGACGTCGTACGGCATGCCAGTCTGGGCGCGCCGGAGGTGTTCGAACTGCTGGAGCCGCCGCTCAGGGCCGCCACACGCGCGGCCGACGATCTACGGCTGATGCTGCTGCCGGTCGCCACCCACGGGCTGCACGTGGTCGTCGCCCGCGCGGCGGGACCGCACTTCCACCGCGCCGAACTCGAACGCGCCGCGCGCATCGTGGCCGTGGTCTCCAAGCTGTCCTCTGTGCTGCCCGCCCCCAACTGACTTTCCTTCGCGGTGCCTTAATGTCGGTGTCGTGCCTCGACGATCATGGATTCTGTGGAGTACGGCGTTATTACTAACGCTGATTCCCGACGTCTTCTTCTGGATCCGCTCGCTTCTGGTCGGAGATGACGGCGGCCGGAGCTACGCGTGGATGTGGGTGGGTTCGTGCCTGGGTAACCAGATCAACGACCTGATCGGATATCCGGAACGCCTGATCAGGGTTCTCCCCCTTTTCTGGTTCGGCGGCGCGCCGATGATCGTCGTGGCCTGCGCCTGCTGTTACCTGAGCGTCCGGACCGGGCGTGCCCGGCTCGGCCGGATCATCGCCCGCTCAGGCGCCGTGACGTTGCTCTTCTTCCGCCTCCCAGAGCTTTTGCTGTTCACGCTCGACGGGGCGCTGGGCCCGCGATGCCTGGAGGCGTGGGGTCCGTCCGCGATTCTTAGCTGGAACGCGGGCATGGACCTCTACTTCCTGGCGCCGCCGATCCTGGTTCTGCTCGCGGTGCGCCCAGCCCGCCGCGGCTACGTCCGCAGAGGGCGCTTCGCCCGTACGGCGGTCGCGGCCCTGACGCTGATGACGACCCTCCTGGTCGTGGACCGGGCGGCCCCACCCGGCAAAGTGAGCAGTGAAGGCGAGCTCGACTGCGCCGGTTTCGGGGGCGGCACCGTCCACGACCTGACCAAGGCGGAAAAGGACTTCCTGTGCCAGGTCCGCGGCTACGCCCCCTTCATGAACAACGGCATTGAGATCTGGGACAAGGCTCCCGACCGGGTGGTCCTGACTCAGGGCCGCGACCTGTGCCGTCTGGCCGGACAGCACGGCGGCGAGATCAACGCTCCCGCCGTGCGCGCGGCACCCCACGCGGCGCTGGCCGGCGCGCTGGGATCGTTGTGCCCTGCGGTGGCCCGGGCCCAGGAGCTGGCCGGCCGGCGGCAACAGGAGGAAGAGGACGCGTACGTCGCCAAGGAGGAGAAGGCCTGCGCCGCGCACCCCGCGCACCGCCCGAAGATCAAACCGGTCCGGCAGCACCGCGCCACCACGTGGACCGAGTTCTGGACCATCAACGGCTGGGAGGACGGATATGAAGACGCCTCTCCTGACCTGGTCAAGGAGCTGATCGGCAGCGAACGGGGCGCGCTGGCCATCTGGGCGGCCGACGAGGTCGGGTACGCCTGCGTGACCACCGAGTCCTATACCCGGCGGCCGCCGCTGGAGACCAAGGGGTGGAAGGAGGTGGTCGAGGTCGCCTACGAGAGCCCGACCGGCTCGCTGACCCTCGGCGACGGCTTGGGGAACACGTCGCCCAAGCTGACGACCAGCGGCCCCGGGTCCTACCGGGTCCGGGTCCACCTGCGCGGCCGTGAACGCGTCTACCAGGTCCCCTACCCTCCGGACGGCGCCGTGGAGTTGCTGATCATGGTGTTCCCCGGCAAGCGGAAGGAGCCGGCCGTCTACCGGTGACGGTCCGTCCGAGGGGATGATCCTCCGGCGCGCGTATCGTTGGCCCCGGCCGTGGTAGCACTGAGGAGGAGCCGGTGGATTTCGAGCTGAGCGACGAGCAGAGGGCCTTCCGGGAGACCCTGCGGGCCTTCGTCGACAAAGAGATCATGCCCGTCGCCATCGAGTGGGAGCACTCCGGGCGATACCCCACGGAGATCGTCGACAAGATGAAAGCGATGGGGCTCTTCGGCCTCAGCGTGCCCGAGGAGTACGGCGGGCTCGGGGCGGACATGGTGTCGTTCGCCCTGGTCTTCGAGGAGATCGCCCGGGGCTGGATGGGGGTCGCCGGCACCATCGGGTCTCACTCGCTGGCCTGCTGGATGATCGCCCGGCATGGCACCGAGGAGCAGAAGTCGCGCCATCTCCCGGATCTGGCCACCGGAGCCCGCCGTACCGGCATCGCGCTCACCGAGCCCGGGGCCGGGACGGATCTGCAGGGCATTCAGACCAGGGCCGTACGTGACGGCGACCACTATGTCGTGACCGGCACCAAGACGTGGATCACCAACGCCCGCCACGCCGATCCGTTGCCCGTGCTGGTGAAGACGTCCGTCACCGAGCCCGCGCACAAGGGGATGTCGGTGCTGCTCGTCGATCCGGCGGCCGAGGGGTTCGGGGTCAGCCGGGATCTGCCCAAGCTCGGCTACAAGGGGACCGAGACGTGCGAGGTCGTGCTCGACGGTGTGCGCGTGCCCGTGGACGCGCTGCTCGGCGGGGTCGAGGGGCGCGGCATGCAGCAGGTGCTCGGCGGGCTGGAGATCGGGCGGATCAACATCGCCGCCCGCGCGGTCGGCGTCGCCCAGGCCGCCTACGACGCCGCGCTCGGCTACGCCCGTGAACGCAACGCCTTCGGCCAGCCCATCGCGGACTTCCAGGCCGTACAGCTCAAGCTGGCCGACATGGCGACCGAGATCCAGGCGGCCCGGCTGCTGACCTACTGGGCGGCCTCCCAGGCCGACAGCGGGAAGCGGGTCGACATGGAGGCGGGGATGGCCAAATACTTCGCCTCCGAGGTGGCGTTGAAGGCGTCGCTGGAGTCGATGCGCATTCATGGCGGATATGGCTATTCGCAGGAGTTCGTGGTCGAGCGGCTCTACCGGGACGCGCCGCTGATGGCCATCGGCGAGGGCACCAACGACGTCCAGCGGCTGGTGATCGCCCGCTCGCTCGTCTCCGGCAAGAACCACGTCGGGTGGTGATGACTCGGGGGGCGCGGTAGAGCACGCGACTTGTTGGGCAAATGAGGTGCTATGACCGGTCAGCACGATTCCACCTCTTCAGGCCTTTCACCCGAACCTGCGCATGGACACGGGCACGGTCATGGGCATGAGGGCGAGCGCGGGCGCGGTGGGATCAGAGGGCTGCTGGCGAAGGCCGGGCATGCCCTCACGCCGCACAGTCACGACAGCGCCGACAAGACCGACGCCGCCCTGGAAGGCAGCAGTCGCGGGCTGCGTGTACTGGCCGTCTCGTTCGGTGTGCTGCTGGTCACCGCCGCAGTCCAGGCCGTGATCGTCGTCATGTCCGGCTCCGTCGCGCTGCTCGGCGACACCCTGCACAACGTCGCCGACGCGCTCACGGCCGTACCGCTCGCGATCGCCTTCTCGCTCGGCCGCCGGGCCGCCACCCGCCGCTTCACCTACGGGTACGGCAGAGCCGAGGACCTGGCCGGCATCGCCATCGTGCTGATCATCGCCGCCTCCGCCGTCCTTGCCGGGTACGAGGCGGTCACGCGGTTGCTCCACCCCCAGGACATGCGGGCCGTCGGGTGGGTGGCCGCGGCGGCCGTGGTCGGGTTCCTCGGCAACGAGTGGGTGGCGCGCTATCGGATCGGGGTCGGCAGGGAGATCGGCTCCGCCGCGCTGGTCGCCGACGGGCTGCACGCCAGGACCGACGGCTTCACCTCGCTCGCCGTGCTCATCGGCGCGGGCGGCGCCGCGCTGGGCTTCCCCCTCGCCGACCCGATCGTCGGCCTGCTCATCACCGTCGCCATCTGCTTCGTGCTGCGCGACGCCGCCCGCGAGATCTATCACCGGCTCATGGACGCCGTCGACCCGGCCATCGTCGACGAGGCCGAAGCCATCCTGGGCGGAGTCGAGGGAGTGGAACGCGTCGGCTCCGTACGATTGCGCTGGATCGGCCACGCGCTGCACGCCGAGGTGGAGATCCTGGTGGGCCACGAACTCTCGCTCGTGGACGCGCACGCCGTGGCGGTGGCCGCCGAACACCGCCTCATCCACGGCCTGCCCAGACTGCGCGCCGCCACCGTACACACCGACCCGCACGGCCCGGCGGGCGCCGACCATCACGCCCCGCTGACCAGCCATCGCTGACGCCCGGGTATTACTCATTCGGGTCGAGTTAAAACCGTTGATTGGTATTCGTAATCAAACCATTACCTAGTGTTATGATCTCTGTGTGGGTTTGTTGAGTGTTCGGTGTCGGACGGTGGGCGGCGAACGGCCGGAGGGCCGCTTCGATGAGCGAGACCGGGACGCGTTCACGGGGTGGATGTGTGGGACCCGGTCGCAGCAAGCGGGGAAGCGGCTGCTGGGCGCGGCGTCGGCGAACACCTGCGGGGGTGCTGGTGGGTAGGCAGACCGCGACGGCGACGTGTACTGCCTTCCGGGCCGTTGTGGAGAAAAGCGGCGTTGTCGTGCCGGCGGAGGTGGTGGTGGCGCGGGTGGGCTGGCTGTGCGCGCTCACCCGGGCTTTGGCCGCGGCTGTGATCGCGGAATGCTGGACGGAGGAGGCGCTCGATGAGCTCGCGGGCGGTCTCGGCCCGGATGGGCGCGAGCTTCCGATCAAGGGTTATAAGGCGCTGCGCCGGTTGGGTTGGGGCTGTGTCTCTGAGCCGGATGTGTATGTCTCGGACCGGGTGAGGTGTTGTGCGGATGAGGATTGCGCATCCAGCTTCCCCTCCTCGAGCGGCCGGTCTCGAGGAGAGACTGGGCTTGGTATGTCCTGCCGGTCAACTTGCCTCGCAATGTGCCCGGTGACGCGCTGAAGATCTGTGTCCCCACGTTGCGGGTGAGCAACAACCGGGTGCGGGTGGATCTGCCGTTCGAGACCGAGGTGCCGCTTCTCCTGTGACCGGGACTGGGCCGCCGCCGAACGCATCGTCTCCCGGGGCCTGCTCGGGCAGAAGAGCACGTTCACCGACCGCAAGAGCGGCAAGCGGGCCATTCGTACCAGCGCGGAGGGCAACGTCGCCCGTGTCCGCCGGGCCAAGAAGGCGACCCGCGCCATCCGCCGCGCCCGCAGGTCGGGCACCGACCTGCACCCCAGGCCCGACAGCCGGAGCAGCAGAGCCAAGACCGGCCCCACCCGCAAACGCCAGACCCGCGTCAAGAAGATGACCTCCAGCCAGATGCCCGACCGGCGTCCGCTGCCCGCCCCCACCCCCGCGGTGGGAAACCGTCCGGCGGGCCAAGCACCCCAGACGAACCGGCACACGCCAGCGCGTACAGGTCTTGTACGGGATTTCCACCACCGGACCGGCTTCCACAAAGTGAAAGTCAGCCCCGTCCTCCCCCTTACCGAGTACGGAACTGGCTCGCGCCCCGCTACGCCACCCGGAATACCCAACTCACACGCGCCTGGGTAGGTACAAGAAATCTCAGACGGTAGGTTTGGGCGGGTGTCGATCGCCCCCGCCACGACCACACCCACCACGACCCCCGCCCCCGCGCGCCTCGCCTGGCTCGACGCCCTGCGCGGCATCGGGGCGCTCGCCGTGGTCGCCGAGCACCTGCTGCCCTGGTTCCTGCCGGCGCTCCGGCCCTTTTGGTTCAGTCTCGGCGTCTACGGCATTCTGGTGTTCTTCCTGGTCAGCGGCTACATCATCCCGACGTCGCTGGAGCGGCACGGCGATGTGCGGACGTTCTGGGTAAGCCGCGCCTTCCGTCTCTACCCGCTCTACCTCGCCGTGGCGGCCCTGGTGCTGGCGGCGGCCTGGTGGGTGCCGGTACGCGCGGAGGTGCCCCGCGACGGCACGGCTGTGGCGGCGCACGCGACGATGCTGCTCGACGTGGTGGGCGTCGGGGGCGTGGCCGACACCATGTGGACGCTCTCGTACGAGATGGTGTTCTACCTGCTCGTCACCGCGCTGTTCGTGACCCGGCTGCACGAGCGGAGCGGGCTGTTCGCGGTGCTGTTCGCGGCCGGTTCGGTGGTCGTCGGGCTGCTGGTCGGTGGGGCGCTGCTGAAGGGCGGCTGGGTCGCGTACGCCTCCGGGGCCGCGTTCTTCGCCGGGCTGGCGTGCGTGATCTCGGGCAGATTCCGTACGGCGGCGGCGTGCGCGCTGGGCCTGATGGCGGTGGCGCTGCTGGTCCTCGGCAGCCGGGTGCCGTGGATGGGCGTGGCCGTGCTGGGCGTCATGTTCGCCGGGACCGCGATCCACCGCTGGGAACGCGGCACGGGCGGGCTGTGGCCGGTGGCGGCGACTGCCGGACTGGTCGCGCTGGCCCCGATCTGGGCGATCGAGGCGGGATGGTGGTGGGTCGAGCCGGACGTGTGGATCACCACGATCGCGCTGGCGGCGGCCACCTTCGCGGGCGGGATGGCGCTGCGGGGGCGGCGGGTGCCGAGGGTGCTGACCTGGCTCGGGCTGATCAGCTACTCGCTGTATTTGGTGCATCATCCGCTGCTGAAGTTCTTCGTGGAGGTGAGCGGGGATCTGCGGCGGTCGCCGCTGCCGCTGCAGCTCGGGATGGCTACCTTGGCCATCGTGCTGGTCCTGCTGGCCAGCGCCCTGGCTTACCGCTTCGTCGAGAAGCCGATGCAGTCGTTAGGCCGTCGGGTGTCCCGTCGCGCCGCCTAGGGCCAAGGGTTTCCTGGGTGGTTCGTCACGCGACCGCCTCAATCCGTGTGATGGTCCGTGGTGGCTGGGGTCCCGTGGAGGGACAACCTCGTCGGGGGCGGACGGCGACGACCGGCTGGTGCTTAGAGAGTCGGGACGCACCGCCGGGACTGGTCCAGGGCTGAGACGATCTCCGGGTGGTGGGCCAATGCCTGCCGTACGACGGGATCCTCGGCTGTCAGGAACGCCAGGTGCCGGATGGCGTGGGCCACCACATTGGCCACCTCGACGCGGCCGGGCGCGGGCGTGGCGGGTGCGTCACCGGCGACGATCTCCAGCACGGGCAGGTCGATCGCGGGCAGCCACGGCTCCGGGTCCGGGCAGACGGCGTACGTGAGCACGATCTCGCCCTCGGGACGGCAGCGCCAGCTCGTGGAGTGCACGACGGTGGACGGCGCGTCGGCCGGGATCCCGCTGACCCGGCGCGCGGTCTGGTCGGGCGTCTCTCCGGGGGCGGGCACGGCGGTGGCGTGCCGGTACGCCCACTCACTGTCAGTGCTCGCCCGTAGCATGAGCGTCTCGACCGAGACGACGTGTCTTCCCGTCACCCCCGACAATCTACTGCCAGCTGTATGCAGAAGCGATCTATTCGCAGAAGGCCGTAGGTGGGGAGGCGCGAAGAGAGAGGCGGACAGCCATGCCCGGGTTGCTGGTGCTCATGGGGTCGGGCGAGACGAGCCCGACCATGGTGGAGGTCCACCGCTCCGCCGCGCGGCGGCTGCGGCCGGGCGCGCGGGCCGTGCTGCTCGACACCCCTTACGCCTTCCAGGAGAACGCGGCCGATATTTCCGCCCGTGCCCGCCGCTACTTCGCCCGGAGTGTCGGCCTTGAGGTCGAGGTGGCGACCGGGGCGGCCGGAGCCGACTGGGTGTTCTCCGGGCCCGGCAGCCCGACCTACGCCCTCGATCAGTGGACGGCCGCGCCCACGGCGGGCGACCTGCGGGCCCGCGTCCGGGCCCGCCAGGGTGTGACCGTGCTGGCCTCGGCCGCCGCCTGCACGGCCGGGCTCGCGACGGTGCCGGTCTATGAGATCTACAAGGTGGGCGCCGAGCCGCACTGGCGCGAGGGCCTCGACCTGCTGGCGGCGCTCGACCTGCGGGCGGTCCTGATCCCGCACTTCGACAACGCCGAAGGCGGCACCCACGACACCCGCTACTGCTACCTGGGGGAGCGGCGGCTGTCCCGGATGGAGCGGGAGCTGCCGCCGGGCACGGCCGTTCTCGGCATCGACGAGCACACCGCGGTCGTCGTCGACCTCGACGCCGAGACCGTCGAGGTGGCGGGCCGTGGCGGGCTGACCGTACGTCGTCCCGGCTCGCAGGCGGTCCTGCCCGCGGGCACCCACATCGGTCTGGAGGAGGTCCGCCGCCTGGCCGAAGGCGGTCGCGTCGCCGCCGCGCCATCGCCCCGGCCCGCCGCCGTCTCGGCGCCGGCCCAGATCACGCTGGAGGAGACCGTACGCTCCTGCGAGCGGCGCTTCCAGCTCGCGGCGGCGGCGCCCGACCTGGTCGCCGCGGCCCGCGCCGTCCTCGACATGGAGGCCGAGCTGGTCAAGTGGGCGGCCGACACCGAGGAGGACGCGGGCGGCGTCGACGAGGCAAGAGAGCTCATGCGGCTGCTGATCGCTCGGCTCGCCGAGGTGGCCACCACCGCCGATCTGCGTGCCCTCGTCGAGGCCCTCCTGGCGTTCCGCAACGACCTGCGCAGGCAGGGCCGCTACGAGGTCGCCGACGCGCTGCGGGCGGCGATGCTCAGCGGCGGCGTGCTCGTCGAGGACACCCCTGACGGACCGCGGTGGACCACCTCGCGGTAACCGGCCTACTCTCGGAGCGGAAGGGACACCACCATGGTCACCAGCATTCTCTTCTCCGTCCTCGCCGTCATCCTGCTCTGGTCCGCCTTCAGCTTCATCAGGGTCGTCAACCAGGTCGAACGGGGCATCGTCTTCCGCTTCGGCCGGGCTCAGAAACAGGTGCGGCAGCCGGGGCTGAGCTTCCTCATCCCCTTTGTGGACAAGATGAAGAAGATCAACGTGCAGATCGTCACCATGCCGATCCCCACCCAGGAGGGCATCACCCGCGACAACGTCTCGGTCCGGGTCGACGCGGTCGTCTATTTCCGGGTCCAGGACCCGCTGCGCGCGGCCATCGAGGTCCAGGACTACCTGTTCGCGGTCGAACAGGTGGCGCAGACCTCCCTGCGCTCGATCATCGGCAAGAGTGAGCTCGACGACCTGCTGTCCAACCGCGAAGAGCTGCACAGGGGCCTCGCCCTCATGATCGACAGCCCGGCGCTCGGCTGGGGCATCCACATCGACCGGGTCGAGATCAAGGACGTGCAGCTGCCCGAGTCGATGAAGCGCTCGATGTCGCGGCAGGCGGAGGCCGAACGCGAGCGCCGGGCCCGGGTCATCACCGCCGACGGGGAGTTCCAGGCCGCCCAGAAGCTGGCCGACGCCTCCGCCATCATGTCCGAGACGCCGGCGGCGTTGCAGCTGCGCCTGCTGCAGACGGTGGTCGAGGTGGCGGCGGAGAAGACGACCACGCTGATCATGCCGCTGCCGGTCGAGCTGCTGCGCTTCTTCGACCGCATGGGGCGCGACCCCGCGCCGGTCGACGCGTCGGCGGACGCATCTGCCGCGGCCGCGACCTCCCGGGAGGAAGCCATTCGCGAGACGCCCACTCGCGAGGAGACGGCTCCGCTGGAGTCGCTCCGGCGGGAGGTTCCCGCCCAGCTGCCGCCGCTCGACGAGGTCCGCAAGGTCATGCCGCCGCCGTCCCCGGAGGCGGAGATCCCGGAGGCGGCGTTCGCTGCCACGGCGGACCGCTCAGAGGCGGACCGCTCAGAGGCGGACCGCTCAGAGGCGGACCGCTCAGAGGCGGACCGCTCAGAGGCCGACCGCTCAGAGGCGGGCCGCCTGGAGACAGGCCTTCCGGAGGCGGTGGACAGCTCTGAGATGGCCGACCGGGTGGAGACAGCGGAGCGCTCGGAGGCGGCGGAGCGGACTCCCGGCGCACGGTCGATGTAGCCGCCCGAGCGGCTCCCTAGCGGTTCGTCGAGCCGGCGCGGTGGCTCAGGCGGTCGTCAGCCGGAGGAGCGGTGCCACAGTAGGGGCCTCGGGCAGGTCGCGGCCCGCCGCGACGAGAGCCGCCACGCGGTCCGGGTCGAGCGCCCGCCCCGCGTTCGTGCGGAACTTCACCGCGAGCTCCTCCGCCGTCAGCGGATGTTCCGGACCGCCACGGGAGGAGTCGACCCGATGCTCCAGCAGCGAGCCGTCACGCAGCCGTACCCGCAGCACGGCCGCGAACGCGTGCGGGAAGATCTCCGTCGCCCGCTCGTCCGCCACGCAGCGCACCCGCTCGGCCAGCGCCAGCCGTGCGGGATCGAGGGCGGCGAAGTCGTCCAGTGACAACCCCAGCCCGCCGCCGCCGTGCAGCGCCGCCGCGACCGTGTACGGTCCCGAGAACTTCGCGTGGTACGGCGACTCCGGCCTGACCTTGTCGGCCCGGGGCTCGGCGATGGTACGCAGCACCGGAGCCGCGACCCCCAGTTCGACCTCCTCGATGTCGGCGGGGGACAGGCCGCCGGCGCGCAGGGCGAGGGCGCAGTCGATGGCCGGATGGGTGAAGTGGTTCGTCGGATACGGCTTGTAGACCGTACGCAGGAGTTCCCACCGCTCGCCCAGCCCCGACAGCAGCGCCTCGGCGTCGAACCGGCCGTCCAGCCACGCCTGGAAGAAGCCGAACCGGCCCTCCAGCACCGTGGGCGGCCCCGTCAGCCCCTCCAGCGCGAGCACGGCCGCCGTAACCCCCGAGTGGGCCGCCCAGCCGCAGTGCACCCGCTTGATCGTGCCGCCCGTGCGGTTGGCCTCGAGGACGCCGGCGCCCATGCTGGCCGCCACCCCGACGGCGTGGGCGATGCCGGCGGCGTCCAGGTCGTACAGCAGCCCGGCCGCGACCGCCGCGCCGAGCGTGCCGCAGATCGAGGTGGCGTGCTGGCCCTTCTCGAAGAACAGCGAGTTGCCGGCCTCCGGCAGGTAGGAGGCCATGCCGAGCCGGTTGCACACCTCGACGCCGGCCGCGACGGCCGCGATCAGCCGCTCGCCGGACGCGCCCGTGGCCTCGGCGGCGGCCAGCGCGGCGGGCACCACGGGAGCGCTCGGGTGCAGTACGGACGGCAGGTGCGTGTCGTCGTAGTCGAGCGCGTGCGCCAGCGTGCCGTTGACCAGCGCCGCCGACGGCGCGGGCAGCCGGTCGCCGCTCCCGATCGCGGTCGACTCCCCGGCCCCCTGCCACCGTCGTACGGCCCGCAGCACGGCCGGGGCCGCGTCACCCGCCGGCTCCGCGTAGGCGGCCAGGCAGTTGCCGAGCACGTCGAGCACCCGGCCCGTCACGTCGTCGCGCACCTCGGCCGGGACGCCGCGATCCCGGCAATCCACGGCGAATTCCGCGAGCCGCTGAACATGAGTGGTCACTTCCGCTCCCCGATCAGGCGATGACGGCGAGCGGGCGGACCGGGGCTCCCGTGGCGCCGACGATCGGCAGCGGGTTCAGCACCAGCAGGAACTCGCGGACTCCAGAGTCGAGCAGTTCGGCCAGCCGCATCGTCTCCACGATGTTGATGCCCGACTCCACCAGCATGATCCGGTGCACGGGGAGCGTGGCATGCCCGCGGCCCGCCGCGATGTGCTCGAAGGCGATGGTCTCGCCGCCCACCACGCGCGGTCGCCGCGCGGCCAGCCAGCGGCCGGCATCGGCGCCCGGACCCGGAACGCCGTTCCGCTGACCGACGAAGTCGTCCCCCGACTCCCACAGCCGTGACCAGCCGGTCCCGACCAGTACGGCGTCGCCCGCGCGGATCTCCAGGCCTCCGGCGGCCCGCTCCAGATCGTCGGCGGTGACCTCGTAGCCGGCGGGCAGCGTGGTCACCCCGTGCACGGCGGCCACGTCGAGCAGCACGCACCGGCCCACGTACGGCTCGAACCCGTCGATGCCCATGGCGCTGAACCCCTCGTGCGACATCACCTCGCCCGCCGGCCGCCCGCCGTACAGCAGGCCCTCCTGGGAGACGTGCGCCAGCGCGTCGACGTGCGTGCCGACGTGGCCGCCCGTGACGATGATCTCGTTGGCGGCCGAGCCGCCGTCGGTCCTGACCAGGTCGCCGTGCCGGCGTTCCAGCGCCATCCGGAACGGCGGGTGGTTGGGGGACTGCGGCATGCCCTTGCGCATCGGCTGCGCCAGGTCCAGCACGCGCGAGCCCTCCAGGGCCTTCCACAACGACGACATATCCGGTGGCTCCTTGTGTTCCAATAGTAGGAATGCTGTTCCCGACAGTACACATGATTCACCGGGGAAGGCCCACCATGCCCAGCCAGACCGCCGCCACCGTCGAACGGGCCGCCGACATCCTCGTCCGGTTCGCCGAGGCGGGCACGGACACACTCGGCGTCACCGAGCTCGCCGAGAGCCTGGGCATGTCGAAGGCGGCGGTGCATCGGGTGCTGGCCTCGTTCAGGAGCCGGGGGCTGGTCGTGCTCGACGAGGAGAGCAGGCGCTATTCGCTGGGGCTGACGGCGATGCGGCTCGGCCTGGCCTACCTCGACCGCATCGACGTACGGCGGCTGGCCGCGCCCGAACTGCCCGCCCTGTCGAGGCTGACCGGCGAGACCGCCACTTTGTCGATCAGGACCGGCGACACCCGCGTCTACATCGACCAGGCGACACCCGAGCGGGAGGTGATCATGTCGGTCTCGCTGGGCGTGCCGTATCCGCTGCACGCGGGCGGATCATCGAAGGCGTTCCTGGCGTACCTCTCGGAAGAGGAGATCACCCGCTATCTCAGCCGATCACTGGAAGCCATGACGCCCGCCACCGTCACGGACCCCGGCCGCCTGCACACCGACCTGACCCTCATCCGCCGCCGCGGCTACGCGATGTCGATCGCCGAACGGCAGAGCGGCGCGGCCTCCGTGGCGGCCCCCATCCTCGACCACCATGGCCGGCCGGCGGCGGTCATCAGCGTGTGCGGCCCGGCCGACCGCTTCATGGCCGAAGCCGACGCCTGCGCCGCCGCCCTCCTGCGGACCACCGACCGCCTGTCTGCCGAGCTTGGCCACCACTGACCCGACCACAACGGGCCTTCGCTTCGCTCCGGGCGTTCTTCCTCCCCGCCCGTTACCCGATTCGGTGGTTGGCCGTCTGATGCCCACCCGCCCAAAAAGGGCCTCCGCTACGCTCCGGACGTCCTCTCAGGCGGGCTGACGCCCGCCCCCTGAAGGGCCTCGCTGCGCTCGGACCGCCTTCCCGAACACGCTTCGCCGGGTCGGCTGGTTGGAGCGGGTTTGACCGTCACGGCAACATCATCGAGACCGGCATCGACTCCTACCGCCTGGCCCAAACCCGCGTACCGCGGAGGGGAACTCCAGCGCGGTGGCCGACATTACGATCATGCGCAATGCACGCATGGTGCCCCCGAATCCCGATGGTGCTGATCATGGGTGTTCGACGATCGGTGCCATCGGAAAGTTCGTGGGGGATTCGCATCCCAGAGCGCCTGCGAGTCCGGAGGCCTATGTGTCGAGCAGTTCCGGAGCGAAGACATCTTCGAGCTTCCATTGCCCGGAGGACAGGCCCTGCTCGTGGTGGTAGCGCAGATAGGTGTCAAGAGCGGAGCGGTTGGACGAGATGCCGTACGGCCACCAGTCCTCGGAGAATTGCTCGCCGTTGCGCTCGACCAGGGCATTCATCCACGGCACCATGGTCGGGACCTGGTAGAGCCTGCGGTTGCGGCGGTAGCGGTCGGCGGCGGCGTCCTTCGCCTCGGCGAATGCGCGGTAGACCTTGTGCGCGAGGTCAGGACGGTGGCGGAGGAGCTCTCGCCGGATGACGATCGTGTGCATGATCGGGAAGATCCCGGTTCGCCGGTGGTAGTCGCGCTCCAGCGGCTCGAAGTCGGGGAACAGACGGGCGACGTTCGGGGATCCATCGAGCACGCACTGCGGGACGTTCGCCGAGAACAGGGCGTCGATCTCGCCCGCGTCGAGCATCGCACCAAGTGTCTTCCCCTCAGGCGCGACGGTCACGTCGACGTCGGCCGGATGTGGATGGGGGATGAAGTCGAAGGGAGTCGCAGGGTGCTCCAGGCCGCCGATCACCCAACGGCTCTGTTCGGGTTTGAATCCGTACTCGTCCATCAGGATTCCCTTGGCCCACACGCCGGAGTCCTGACCGTAGGTGCCGAATTCACCGATGGTCTTGTCCGCGAGATCACCTGGTTCAACGATCCCGCTGTGGGTGTTGATGAAGATGCACGAGTGCCGGAATACGCGGTTCGGGAAGATCGGCAGCGCTACGAACGGCAGACCGGTGCCCAGTAGCCGCAGGTAGAACGTGAGGCCGAGCTCGGCGACGTCGAACTCGTTTCCGCGGATCAGCCGATCAAAGATCTCCGGCAAGGTGACCCCGGTTTTCATCCTGACGTCGACGCCGTCGACGCTTACGCTCCCGTCGAACAGCGGCTGTGTCGTGTCGTACTGGAAGCACCCGATCGTGAGAACGGAGTCGGCCATGTGTATCGCTCCCATCGTTGACCGTCTCGGGCCTGCTGTCCAAGCCCATCCCGGCACGACCCCAGAACGGACCCGGCCGGTTAGCCGTGAGCGATCTTCGCAGCAAAGGCGCACAGCAGACCGGACAGAAGCGTGCCGATCGCGGCGGTTGTCACCTGCGCGCGGCTTCCCGTCCTGTCGTAGGTCATCTACCCGCTGCCTCGATCCCGCCGGGCGCAATCAGCGAACCGCGACGCACACGTTCCTTTCTTGGATGTTCACTTCCCAGATGCTCGAAGCGTAGGCACACTGCGCAGCAACTCGGGTACGGCCGTCATCTCGCCGTGTCCTTCGACGACGGAGGCGATCGTGACCCACAGAGAAGGTGATCGTTCATGGGACGTACGCTCGGAGCCATGACCCGCCATGTCGAAGTTCGCGTGACCGCCGACAGCCGCGAAGAGGCCGAACGCATCGTCAACGCGGCGGTCGAGAGCCGGGTGGCGGCCGGCGCCCAGATCAGCGGTCAGATCGTCTCCACCTACTGGTGGAAGGGCGAGATCCAGACGGCACCGCGCGAGCGCTATCTCTGCCTTGACGACGCACAACTTCATTCGCCGGGCCGGCTGATCGGAGTGGGCTTGCCCGTAGTGGCAACACCATCGAGACCGGCACCGACTCCTACCGCCTGCCCCAGACCCAAGCGCGCCACCGACCCCACCGCGCAAGCAACGGAGCCGAATCGCCTGATCTCAGTGGTCTAGCCGGTGACCCCTGGTTGGGCCGAGTCGGCCAGGGTTGCGACCAGTTTGAGGCCTTCGTCGGCGAAGAGGGATCCTGCCTGCTCTCCCTCGGCCCGCGTTTCTAGCAGGACCAGGCGGGAGGAACCATCGGGTTGGGGGACGACGCGGATCTGCCGTATCTCGCTGGAGCCGACCTCCTGCAGGCAGGGGTGGATCGCCGTCGGGGTCCAGTGAACTTTCCACGCGCGGTCGAAATCGATGACCTCGAAGTGCCCCTCGTAGGAGTAGGGGACCGGCCCGTCGAGAGTGACAGAGAACATGGCGTCATAGGCGGCGGCCTGCCCGAAATTCCGGTTGGACTCGGGACGGACGCGGGTCTCCCGGATGGTGATCTTCTTGGCCTGGGAGCCTCTGGTGAAGGCGTCATAGATGCCGTCGAAGTCGCGAGGCGGTTCCAGTACCTGGGCTTTCATGGCGGGCAGGTCGCCGCGTTGCCAGGCCGTCAGGAACGCGGTCGCCGTCTGCTGGGGTGAGCCTTCGGTGCGCATCGACAGGTAGACGGCAGCGCCCAGACCGAGGACGGCAGCCAGGGCTAGGGCGATGGTGATCCCTGGCCGTCGCCAAAATGGAGAAAAGACTGACATTAGTGGGCGATTTTACTGGCTAGATGCGGCTGTGGCCGCCCGAGTTGCGACATGTGCACAAGATCCGCACTTATCGCCAGACGGCGTCAAGGCCCCTAGCCAGATCGGCTTGTTCACCACGGCGACCCTGCGGCCCAGCTCCGATGCCGTCCATTATGAGGGTGTCGTTGCCAGTGCCCTGCTGGCAGGCGAGGACAGCTCCGCTTCGCCGACGCGGCCTACTCCACCGGCTCCTACCGCCCTCAGGCTGTCAAAAAAGGATCCAGGAACATCAGCGGATTCGCTAGAAGCGCCTGGCGACCTCGCGGGCCCGCTCGTCGGCCTGCTTCCGCTCGTCCTCGTACGACCCGGTCAACGTCGGATGGTGGCGGATCTCCTGGACATCGTCGATCCCGGCCCAGCGCAACCACCCGTCGAAGAACGTCGACTGGAAGTCACTCCCGAACTCGGCCCCGATCCCCGGCCCCCAGACCGAGCTGGTGTAGACGACAGCTGCCCGCTTCCCGCTCAGCAGGTGCTGGTACCCGGTCTCCGGGTCCACCCCGAACACCATGCCCGGCTGGCTGACCACGTCGATGAACTGTTTGAGCTTGTACGGCACGCCCATGTTCCACATGGGCACGCTGAACAGATACCGATCATAGGCATCGAAGCGCTCGAACATCCGCACAGCCGCCTCCCAGGCCACCGCCTCCTCTCCTACGGGCGTACCCCCTCCGAACACGGTCATCTTGGCCTTCGCCGCAGCGGGCCCGAACTCCGGCAGGCTCCCGTCCCACAGATCGAAGTGGTCGACCCGCCCCCCGGGATGCGTGGCGAGGTACTCCTCGGCAAAGGTCGAGGCGATGGCGATCGAGATCGACTCCGCTCCTCTGGGGGAGGCGGAGATGTGCAGCAAACGGCTCATGATTGTCCCCTTCCGGACTGCGGTCCGCTTGTGGGAAAGACAATACGGACCACGGTCCGGTTGGTCAACTACGGGTCGTACGGGCGTCCGGTCCCGTGTGGGCTCAGGGGTGGCCTCCCTGAGCTGTAGATCTTGGAGGGACCCCCATGAGGTCGGCTCCGAAACGGTTCGGCAACCGTCGTCGGCTTTCCCGGTCATCGCGCGGCGGAATGAGCCCGGCGCGCTGGGCATTTCAATTAAGTGATAAGTGGAATGGCAAGAGTGGATCATCTCCGTTTGCCGTCCTGATGGCGAGGAAATCAAGGCGATGCCGCGCATTGGCAATGGGTGGCCGGAGTGGGCGTTCCCGATCGAAGTGGGCAATTCGGAAACCAGCGCGATGCTGAGCGCCAATAAACGCGACAACGGCGGGGGTTGCACATGTCCCGAGCGCGTACACAGCGGCGCTCATTCGCGCCTGAGCCGTCGCACTTTCGGAACCCGCGCTCCTCTCTTGCCGCCCGTTCGTGGCATTTCCTGACCGGCGCGTACGCAGCGCGCCCTCTGCAGCGTCCATAGCCCTACCGGCCCTCCTGAGGAGTTCTCATGAAGCGACTCTCGATCCTCGTTTCTACGCCGCTGGCCCTGCTTGTCGCGGCGGCACTACCCGCGCAGGCTGTAAGCCCGCACTTCGTTTCAGCCGCCGCCCAGCTGGGTGGTACGAACTTGATCGTCTCGTTCAAGGAAGCCGGACTCGGCACCAACGAGAGCATCGACTATGCCGCGAGGGCGAGCGCGGCGGCCACGTACGTCTGCGTCAACCGGGGCGGGAGGAATCCCAGTGCCCAGAACAAGCAAGTCAATTCCGGCGAGGTGACCGCGACCGGCACGTTCAGCTCCGGCAGGAACGGCCAGGTGACGGCCTCGCTCGCGATCCTCCCGCCGTCGCCGGAGGGCTTCTCCTGTCCGCCTGGACAGAGCCTGGAGATCGCGCAGGTGACCTATAAGGAGGTGGAGATCGCCGATGACACGAATGGTGTCACGGCGTCGATCCCGGGCACGTTCGGCACTGGGTGCCTGTTGCCTGAAGTGAAGGGTGCCTGCTAGGGAGCCAAGGGCTCGAGCGCGGAGGACCGGCCTGTGGGCCGGTCCTCCGCTGTTTGATAGCGGACAACTATCGCGCAGCGGACACGCCGACTATATAGGGCAATATGGCTTACATTATTATACCTAGCGGCGCAGAGAGTATATTAGCGGCCGAAGTAGGGCGGCTGGGTGAGCATTTCAATTAAATGACAAGCGGAGTGGCAAGTGTGCATCATCTCCGTTTGGGGTCCTGATGGCGAGGAAATCAAGGCGATGTCGAACGCCAGGCAATGGGCGACCTGGAACGAGCGTTTCTGATCGAAGCGGACAATTTCCAACACATCGGAATTGGTATCCCTGAAAGGAAACAGAACTTGCTCAGGTCGAATGACATTGTTGGCGTTTCGGTCTGATCGGCAGGTAATTCGCACTTCTGCCGAACAGTGACTCTTCCCTGCACCTCATGTCGGCAAATGCCAAAATCCCGAATTCAGTGTAGAGCAACGCCTGAGGAGTTCCCATGAAGCGACTCTCGATCCTCGTTTCTACGCCGCTGGCCCTGCTTGTCGCGGCGGCACTACCCGCGCAGGCTGTAAGCCCGCACTTCGTTTCAGCCAGCGCCCAGCTGGGTGGTACGAACTTGATCGTCTCGTTCAAGGAAGCCGGACTCGGCACCAACGAGAACATCGACTACGTCGCGAGTGCGACCTCGACGGCGACGTACGTCTGCGTCAACCGGGGCGGGAAGAATCCCAGTGCCCAGAACAAGCAAGTCAACTCCGGCGAGGTGACCGCGACCGGCACGTTCAGCTCCGGCAGGAACGGCCAGGTGACGGCCTCGCTCGCGATCCTCCCGCCATCGGCGGGGACCTTCTCCTGTCCGCCTGGACAGAGCCTGGAGATCGCGCAGGTGACCTACACGAGCGTTAAGATCACCGATGACACGAATGGCGTCACGGCGTCGATCCCGGGCACGTTCGACACCGGGTGCCTCTTGCCTAACGTGCGGGGCGCCTGCTAGGGAGCCAAGGGCTCGAACACGGAGGGCCGGCCCATGGGCCGGCCCTCCGTGTTCGCTCCTCCCGATCAGGCGGCCACGACCCGGACGATCTCACGGAGACCTGGTGCACACGTGCGATGAACTCCTCTCGGTGGGAGGCGTGCGGATGGTGGCTTGCGATCATTCCGACCTTCACGATGCGCTCCTTCGCCGGCTGCGTCCGATCGGTCGAATCAATGCCGGGTCCACGATCAGGTGGCGGAAGGGCCCGATCGCGGCCCTCACCGGTGACCATGCCGCACCAGCCGTTCCAGGGCGCCGGGCCGCCGGGTGCGGGAAACTCAGTGACAACACGACGAGAGCAGACCAGCAACGAGAGTCGCGAGTTGATCCTCGACGCGGCGGCGGAGCTGTTCGCCGAGAAGGGGTACCGGCAGACGACCTTCATTGGCCGCCCAGATGGCGCAGTGGCCGCCGAAGATCGCGCCGACGCGGTCAGCGGCGGGGTGGGTCGATGCGGGCGCCGTCCGGGGTGAAGATCATCAGGCGGCTCTGGTCGATGGCCACCTTGGCCGGTTCACCGGCGCGCCAGACCGGGCGGCCGCCCAGGCGGACGATGATGTCGGAGCGGCGGTGGATGCCGCTGCCGACGTTCTGACCGACCTGTTCTTGTTCCTCCCGCTCCTCGCGGTTGGAGAACATCCGGCGGACCAGCCCGCCGAGTCCGGCGGAGCGGTCCTTGCGACCGTTGACCTGGGCACGCCGGTCCGGCGGCTCGGGCACCGGTACGGCCGGGACGCCGCACTCGATGTAGGCCAGCCACTCGTGGCCGTGGTACTCCAGCGCCCGCACCCGGCCGAAGAACGACGGCCCCTCGTACGACTCGGGCACGGGCGCCAGGCCGTCGGGGCGCAGGCCGACCAGCACCTGGCCGCCGGTGTGCTGGGAAATGGCGTAGGCACGGGGATCGCTCCACGGGAGCGTCAGCCGGTGCGGGCCGAAGTCGAGCATGACGTACTGGTTCTGCGGCGTGCGCACGGTCGCGGCCAGGAGGTTCAGCTGCTGGGAGTTGAGAAAGGCCGCCACGAACGCCGTCGCCGGGTCGTTGTAGATCTGCGCCGGAGTGCCGACGTCCTGCAGGACGCCGCGGTTGAGTATGGCGATCCGGTCGGCCAGCGTGAGCGCCTCGACCTGGTCGTGTGTCACGTAGATGGTGGTGACGTTCAGCGATCTGACCAGGGCGGAGATCTCCATGCGCAGCTCGGTGCGCATGCCGGCGTCGAGGTTGGACAGCGGCTCGTCCATGAGGAACAGCTTGGGCTGGCGGACGATCGCCCGTCCCATCGCGACGCGCTGACGCTGGCCGCCGGATAAGGTGCCCGGACGGCGTTCCAGCGTGTCGTCGATGTGCAGCGCCTTGGACAACTCGGTGACGCGCTCGCGTACCTGTGCCGGGTCCGACTTGGCGATCTCCAGGGGGAAGGCGATGTTGCCGCGTACGGTCCTGTGCGGGTAGAGGGCGCCGTTCTGGAACACCATGGCGACGTCGCGGTCACGCGGCGCCAGGTTGTTGGCCAGCTGGCCGTCCAGCCAGAGATCCCCCTCGGTGATCTCCTCGAGGCCCGCGATCATCCGCAGCAGCGTGGACTTGCCACAGCCGGAGGGGCCGAGCAGAACGAGGAACTCGCCATTTTCGGCCTTCAGGCTCAGTCGGTCTACCGCCAGGTAGCTACCCGGGTACACCTTGGTCACTTTGTCGAGAACGACCGAGCTCATGGGCCCAACACCTTGCGCACGTGTCACCTGTGACGGGGCTGATTGAAGGGGTAGTACATCGCGCCTTAACGCCACATGTCCACCCTTGTCATAAAAGATCTCTGCCCAATCGGGTTTCGGCTAGGGGTTTTGGGCATCCGATGGCGGAAACATCCGGAAAAATCGTGACTTGGAAGGGCTTGCGGGAAATTGCGGCAAGAGCTTTCATTGTCGGGACCGTCTTAGGGGCTGCGGAGCATGATCAGGGGTGGCGCGAGGCTGTGACGTACTCCGTGTACAGGCGCGGCTTCGCCGCCCCCGACGTCCCGCGCGCGTCACATCCGGCGGCCCGGTGGAAAGTACAGTGGCGCGCATGACCGGTCACGCGCGCCTCGCCGACATCGCCGCCCAGGCCGGGGTGAGCGAGGCCACGGTCAGCCGGGTGCTCAACGGCAAGCCCGGCGTCTCCGTCGCCACCCGCCAGGCCGTGATGACCGCGCTCGACCTCATGGGCTACGAACGGCCACCCCGGCTGCGGCAGCGCAGCAACGGGCTCGTCGGCCTGGTCACCCCCGAGCTGGACAATCCGATCTTCCCGGCGTTCGCCCAGTCCATCGAGAAGGCGCTGACCCAGCACGGCTACACGCCCGTGCTCTGCACGCAGCTGCCGGGCGGCGCGCCCGAGGACGAGTTCACCGAACTGCTGGTCGACCGCGGGGTGAGCGGCATCGTGTTCGTGTCGGGGCTGCACGCCGACACCACCGCGCGGATGGACCGTTACACCAGGCTCACCGACCGCGGGCTGCCGATCGTGCTGGTCGACGGCTACAGCGAGCACATCGACGCGCCGTTCATCTCGCCCGACGACCGGCTCGCCGCGCGGCTGGCCGTACAGCATCTCGTGGACCTCGGACACGAGCGGATCGGGCTGGCGCTGGGGCCGCGCAGGTTCGTACCCGTGATCAGGAAGATCGAGGGTTACCGGCAGGCCATGGCCCAGCTGCTCGGCACGAACGCCGTCGACGAGCTGATCGCGCACTCGCTGTTCTCCGTCGAGGGCGGGCAGGCGGCGGCCATGCAGCTCCTGTCGCGCGGCTGCACCGGCATCGTGTGCGCCAGCGACCTGATGGCGCTGGGCGCGATCCGCGCCTGCCGCGAGAAGGGGCTGGCCGTGCCGGGCGAGGTGTCGGTGGTCGGCTTCGACGACTCGCCGCTGATCGCGTTCACGGATCCGCCGCTGACCACCGTACGCAAGCCGATCGGCGCGATGGCCACGGCCGCGGTGCAGACCCTGCTCGAAGAGGTCAACGGGGCGCCCGCCAAGCACGTCGAGCTCGTCTTCCAGCCCGAGCTGGTGGTCCGCGGCTCCACGGGCTCCGGCCCGCTGGTGAACCGATGACCGGGGCACGCCCGCTCTACTCGCTCCAGCGCCGATGATGCGCGATGTCCTGGTCCTCGGCGGCGCCGGGGTCGACACCACCGTGTACGTGCCCGCGCTGCCCCTCCCGTACGAGGACACCTACTCCGTACCGCCCGTGATCGACCGGATCGGCAACACCGGCGCCGGTGTCGCGCTCGGCTGTGCGGCGCTCGGGCTCGACGTCACGTTCGCCGACCTGATCGGTGACGACCCGCAGGGCGCGCTGATCCGCCACGCGCTGCGCGGCCTCGACTTCATCTGGGCGCCGGCGCGGGCGGGCACCCGGCGCAGCGTCTTGCTGGTCGATCCGGACGGCCGCCGCACCTCGCTGTTCGACCCCAGGGCCACGCCCGGCGAGCGGCTCCCGAGCCACCTCTACAAGGGCGTGCGCGCGCGGCACGCGCACGTGTCGATCACCGACTTCTGCCGCCATGTGTACCCGGACCTGGACATGCCCGTCTCCACGGACCTGCACGACTGGAACGGCGTCGACGACTACCACCAGGACTTCGCCTACCGCTCCGACCTCGTCTTCCTCTCGGCCGCCGCGCTCGCCGACCCGGCCGCCACCATGGCCGCCATCATCGAACGCGGCCGCGCCCACACGGTCGTCTGCACGCGCGGCGCCGACGGCTGCCTGGTCCTCACCCGCGACGCGCCCCTGCGCGCCTTCCCGGCCGCGCCCCTGCCCGGTCCGGTCGCCGACAGCAACGGCGCGGGCGACGCGTTCGTCTCTGGCTTCCTGTACGGCACTCTGCGCGGACTACCCCTGGAGCAGCGCGTAGGGCTCGGCGCCACCGCCGGAGCCCACGCCTGCACCGTCCTCGGCACCCACGAGTCCCCGATCACCGAGCCCACGCTGCTGAGCCGCGCGCTCGGCCAGGATGGGGTCACCGACCCCACCCGTGCTGACCCGCGCGCTCGGCCATGACGCCATTCACCGGACCCGCCCCGCTGAGCCGCGCGAAGGAGCCGAGCGCTAGCGATACTCCGTGATCGCGTCCCGGCCGATCGCCCACAACGGCTTCCCGCCGGGGAGCGCGGTCATCGCGGTCACGGGGGCGGGAGGTGTGACCCGCGACCACCTTCCGCCCGCTTCGGCCAGCAGCCGGTAGGCGTCTTTCGCGTCCTCGGAGACGGACTTCCGGGAGGCGACCCACACCACGCCATCACTGTCGCGGGCGATCCCGGTCAACTGCCCGCCGTCGATGGCGACCGCCCGCCAGGCCGTGCCGTTCCACCGGTAGGACAGAGGGCGGAACGCGCCGTCCGACGTCTCGTAGCCGCCCACGGCCCACACGTCGTCGGCGGCCACGGCCAGCACCGCCAAGACCCGCGAGTCGACCGAGCCGGACGGCGACGGCGAGGGCAGCGACGACGTGGGCTCCGACGGCGTGGGCTCCGACGGCGAGGGCAGCGACGGCGCGGGCAGCGGTACGCGTCGCCAGGCGCGGCCGTCGAAGCGCGCGACGGCGGGCTCCGACTGCACGTAGCCGTCGTCCGGCAGCGGGTCCACCTCGCCGACCGCCCAGATGTCCTGCGGCGACACGGCGACGGCCGCGTACGTCGCGATGGGGATCGCCTGACTGGTCCAGCGCTGCCCGTCGAAGTGCCGCGCCCACCCGTCACCGAGCGCCCACACCTTCCCCCCACCCAGCGCGACCACCTCTGACGGACTCGCGGTATCCCCCTCGGACGTGATCACCGGATCGGGGATGAACGACCAGCGCCGCCCGTCGAAGCGCAGCAGCCCGGACTCACCGCCCTCCTTGTCCTCGGCGATCACCCACACGTTGCCGGGATCCGATGCGTCTACCTTGGTGAGCGTGACGTACCGGGCCTGCTTCGGCAGTTCCTTCGTCAGCCGTCGCCAATGCTTGCCATCCCAGTGGACCAGTAACGCCTCGTGGCCGTCGGTGCCGAACGTCCGCTCACCGACCGCCCACGCGTCGGCCGCGCCCGTGGCCGCGATGTCCAGGAAGTCGGCACCGTAGTCCAGCCCCTTCTGCCGGTAGACCACCCGCCAGCGGCCCTTGGGGTGCGTCGCCACCGGGGTACTGTCACTCGGGCTGGGCCGGGAGGTGACGCGATCAGTCGGGCCGGGCTCGCGGCCGGTAGCCGAGACGACCGAACATCCGGTCAATGCCACCATCACCAGGGTGACGGCCGCCAGTCGCAGGCCCACCATGCCTCCTGTGCGCGTCCGTCTTGGGTGATCTCCGTGGGCACGGGCCAAAAGGAGTGGCGTTCACACTACCGCGAGGCACCGGCGACCGGTCAGGAACGGGAGCCACATTGAAGCAGCGGCATCTCCGGCGAGCGGACGGCGACTTCGTCCACCATCGATCCGATCGTCGCGCGGATGGCCGCCCACGCCTGCGGGGCGGAGAAACCCTTAACATTTCGCACGTGACCACCTACGACGGCCATGACACGTTCGAGCACCTGGGCGCTTCGGCGCTGCCGCAGCGCCAGCAACGGATCCTGGCCACGATCCGGGACTGGGTGGTCAGATACGGATACCCTCCGAGCACCCGCGAGATCGGCCACGCCGTCGGGCTGCGGTCGTCCTCGTCGGTGTCCAAGCACTTGAGGAGCTTGGAGGAGAAAGGGTTCCTCCACCGGGGCACGACGATGACCCGGCCGATCGACGTACGCCTGTTCCTGGGGGCCTCGGCGCCGGAACCGGCAGGGGACCTGGTGACCGTGCCTGTGGTCGGGGACATCGCCGCGGGCACTCCCATCCCGGCCGACGAGTACATGGACGACACACTGACCCTGCCCCGTGACCTCACCGGACGTGGCAACGTGTTCGGCCTGCGGGTGCGGGGCGATTCGATGATCGACGCCGCGATCTGCGACGGCGACATCGTCGTCGTACGGCAGCAGCCCGAGGCGCATTCGGGCCAGATCGTCGCCGCGATGATCGACGGCGAGGCCACCGTCAAGGTGTACCGCCGCCGCGACGGGCACGTCTATCTCGAACCGCGCAATCCCGTCTACGACATCATCGACGGCGACGGCGCCGTGGTGCTGGGCATCGTGGTCTCGGTCCTTCGCAGCCTCTGAGCAGTGTGCGGCGACCTTCACCGGCGCTCGCCACCTCCGCGATCACCTGGACAGGCCTGACGGTCGTGACCCGAACCCGGGGAAAGGCGCAGCCACGAATTTTTCGAGAGCGACCCGAGCGGGCGCCGGGGTGCGGCCGTCTTCGTGTGCGTCTTATGAGTTCAGTCGTTTGGTGTGTTGGGCCAGGGTCGTGTCGATGATCTGGGTGTTGCTGGGGGGAGGGTTGGTCGTGTCCCACCAGCAGATGGCGCTGATCTCTTGGTTGGGGATGAAGTCGTGGTGGCGGGTGGCGGCATGGGTGGTGTAGACGGCGGCGTATTCGTTGTGCGGCGGGGTGGTCAGCCAGAAGCGTGCGTATCCCGCGAGGGTGAGGGTGGGCAGGTGCAGGCTGCTCTCCTCGCGCAGTTCCCGTACGGCTGCTTGGAGGGGAGTCTCGCCAGGGTCGATCCGGCCGCCTGGTAGTTCCCACTGCTGACGGAAGCGGTCGAAGACCAGCAGCAGGTGCCGGCCGTACCAGACCACGACCAGAGCTGCCGGCATCGGCGCGTCGTCCGGCATGCCGGGGACTCGTGTGGCTGGCAGGAACGCCGTCAGCGCGTTCCCCCTCTTGTCCATGGCCAAGGCTCGATCCATACGTCCCATGGTGAGTGCTCCGCGGACGGACTCCGCGGGTAACACCTCAACCAGACCGTCGGCAGGCCATCCGGGCGCGTGAGGCCATCGCGTAGCGCTGGGCTCCACAGCATGTCCTAAGCCGGTGATGCGCCTGACCGGCGCCCCGAGGGTCATCGCGGATGCGGGGCGGCGGAGCGCGGGGTCAGGGTTCGGCGTGGCGGTCGATGCCGAGCGTGGCGATGAGGTCTTCGTGGAGCTCGAACCAGACACGATGGCAGGAGTCGACATCGGTGCGGTCGACCCAGGCGCCCTGCCCGGCTCGGGCGCGCGCCAGGGCCGCGCCGAATCGTGCGTCGTATCCGCGGAACCGGGTGAGTACGCCCCGGAGCCGGTCCGCGAGTGGCAGGAGCGCACGGTCGATGCCGGCGAGCTCGTCGAGGATCCGGGCATCCCAGACGGGATCGGAGTGGTCGTTGGCGGCGAGCCGGTCACCGGCGGTGGGCCGGAGCTGCCAGTCGGTGCAGGCTCGTAGCAGGAGGGCGTTCAGCGGGAGGAACTCGCGGTAGGCGTCACGGACCTCGTCGGCACCGCCGACGCGGGCGAGCTCGGCCGCGAGCAGGCGCTCGTTCTCGGCTCGGCCTGTTTCGGTCAACGACCAACCTCCGCTACCGGCGAAGGCGGTGTGCTCGACCCACCCACGTGCCTCGGCGTCGTGCAGCACCTCTTTCGTCTCGGCCGCGTCGAGCCCGTACCGATAAGCGATCACCGGGGTGTCCGCGAACCCGGTGATGCGTACGGAGTGCAGGACCAGGAGATCGGTCGCGGAGTCCCGTGTCATGAGCCGGCGTCCGATCGTCCTGCCAGGCGGGTGTAATGCTGCTGGCATGCCTGCGGGGAGTTGAACCCCATCGCCTGCGCCATCTGTGCCCAGGTCAGCCCCGCGCTCCGGGCCGTGAACAGCAGGCCGGTTTCGAGTCCTTCGACCTCGGCGCGTGCGGCGGGCAGGAGGGCGAGCGCGCTCAGGACGTCCTCCGGGTCCAGGTCGGCGTTGCGCCAGACGGCGAACTGCACGAGGTCGACCGCCGACAGCGGGGCGGGCGAGGGTCGCCATGGACGGGCGTCGAGCTCATCCGCGCCCAGATCCAGGAGACGCTCACGCGCGTCCTGCTCGCGGCGGGCCTGTACGTGATCGGTCTGCATGTTGTGAGCGATGTCCTGCTTGCGTGGCATGCACTTACCCTGCACAATCAACAAAACGTTGTCAATCATTTGTTGAAAGGTAAGGGTGGATGATCGTACCCCTCATGGAGGCTGCCGCCGATACCTGCGGAGGTAAGGCCGGCGCGCTCGGCACGTTGCTCCGCGCGGGCCTGCCGGTTCCTGACGGCTTCGTCGTCTCGTACGCCGCCTACCTCGCCGCCGTCCGCGACCTGGACCTCGGGCGGTTCGCCGGCGAGCCGGACGTGGCGCGGCAGATGATCGAATCCCACCCGGTCCACGCCACCGTGGTCGATGCGCTACGCCGCGCACTCGACGAGCTCGGCGATCCGCCCGTGGCGGTCAGATCGTCGGCGGCGGACGAGGACACCGGCCAGGCATCGGCGGCCGGTCAGTACGAGAGCTTTCTCGCCGTGCGCGGAGCCGGTGAGGTCGCCGATGCCGTACGTGCCTGCTGGGCCTCGTTGTTCTCCGCACGTGCCATCGGCTACCGGCGCCACGGCCAGCCGTCCGACGATCTCGTGATGGCCGTCCTCGTCCAACGCCATGTGGATGCCGAGGTGTCCGGGGTCATGTTCACACCCGCGGGCCCGGGCGACGCGACGCAGATCGAGGCGTCCTGGGGGCTCGGCCCCAGCGTCGTCGGAGGCACGGTAACCCCAGACGCCTACCGCGTCGCCGAGGACGGGTCGGTCACCCGTAGCGTCGCGGACAAACAGACCCGCCTTGACCGGCACGGCACGCGGCTCGTCATCAGCGACGTGCCTACTGGTACCCGGGACCAGCCGGCGATCGACGACGCGACGGCCACGCGGCTGGCCGAGCTGGGCAAAGACATCGCGGCCGTACGCGGTGAACCGCAGGACATCGAGTGGGCGATCGTCGACGGCCGCGTCTGGATTCTGCAAGCACGGCCGGTCACCGCCGCACCCCCACCGGCGACCTCGCCTTCCAGCGCCTCGCACACCCCAGCCGCCACGCCCCCCGGAACCCTGGGCCACCACGGGACCGTAACCGGCACGCTCACCGGAACGCCAGGCAGCCACGGGATCGTAACCGGCACCGCGAGAATCGTCCGCGGCCCCGGCGACTTCGCGCGCGTGCGCCCGGGCGACATCCTCGTCTGCCCCTTCACCGACCCCGCTTGGACGCCGCTGCTGCGCGTCGCCGCCGGTGTCATCACCGAGACCGGAGGCGTGCTCTCCCACGCCGCGATCGTCGCTCGTGAGCACGCCATCCCCGCCGTCCTCGGCATCCCGAACGCGACGAGCACGCTCCACGACGACACCGTCATCACCCTCGACGGCACCAACGGCACCGTCACGGCGGCACGCGCGTGACTGATCACTTCCGTCCCTGGCCGGTCTATGTCAGGCCAAGAGCCGAGCCCACCCAGGCATCCCGCCACCGAATCCACACCTACGGATCCACATCGAAGGAGATGGGAAGCGGGCCCGCACGGGCACCGCGCCCCTGACCACTCATGGCAACGCGACACCTCTACCTGGCACGCCACGGCGCGGCCAACGCGTTCGGGGAGCTCACCGACATCGGGCACCAGCAGGCGGGCCTGCTGGGCGAACGGCTCGCCGGCGTACCGGTCGACGCCGTGTGGCACTCTCCGCTGCCACGCGCCGAAGCGAGCGCGCACGAACTCGCCCGGCATCTACCGAACGTGCCCGTGGCCGAGGCCGCCGAACTCATCGACCACGTGCCCTACGTTCCCAGTACGGCCGAAACGCCCCCGTCCTGGGCCGGCTTCTTCGACGGCTACGACGACGCGGAGGCGGCCTCGGGCCAGAAGCTCGCCGAGGCCCTGGTCGCCCGGTTCGCGAAGGTTCCCGAGACGACCGCACAAGGGGCTCGGCGTGACACGCACGAGGTCCTGGTGACGCACGCCTATCCGATCGCGTGGCTGGTGCGGCACGCGCTGGACGCGCCGCCAGCCCGATGGCTCGGCCTGAACAGCGCCAACACCGCACTGACGGTCATCGAGTACCGCGACGGCCTGCCGCCCACGATCGTGATGGTCAACGACATGAGTCACCTTCCGACCGGCCTGCGCTGGACCGGGTTCCCCGAAAGCATCAGGCCGTGAGGTAGCTCCTGCTGTCCGTACGGCCGAGGCGTTCTAGGGTCGACATCGTGAACCTCATCGGTGCGGTGCTGCAGCTGTGCGCGCTGGTGGTGGCGTTCCGGCCGCGCGTCCCTCCCGCGTACTCGGCCGTGGGCGGGGGAGCGGTCTCCCTGGCGATCACCGCCTACCATCCGCTGACCGGCACCCGTGGAGACACCACCTTCTGGCTGCTGATCGAGGTGCCGGCGCTGCTCGCCCTGACGATGCTCGCGGGCCGCCGCGCGCCTCTCGCAGCTCTCGTCCCCGGTCTCGCGGTTTCGACCATCCTGCTGAGAATGGTCTGGCCCGGCCCGCCCTCGCTGATACTGGCCGGTTGCGCGGGCTGGTCGCTGGGGGCGGTCGGGGTCGCCGCGGCCGGGCTCTATCTGCGTTCGCTCGATGGCAACCGGCGTCGGGCGGTGGCGCAGGCCGTACGGGATCAGCGGCTCGCTCTGGCGCGTGACCTGCACGATTTCGTGGCGCACGATGTCAGCGGCATGCTCGTACAGGCCCAGGCCGCCCGGCTCGCACCAGAGCTGCCGCCGCGGATCGAGGACGCCCTGCGGCGCATCGAGGAGGGTGGCCAGCGGGCTTTGACCTCGCTCGACCGTACGGTCCACATGCTCAACGAACCTGCCAGAGGCCCCTTCCCCGGCATCGACGGCCTGCGGGAACTGGCCGACGGGTTCTCGCCGACCGTCCGAGTGAATCTCGCCGTCGAGGCGGAGCAGATCTCCCGCGAGGCGTCGGCAACCGTCTACCGGGTGGTGACGGAGGCGCTGACCAACGTACGCAGGCACGCGCCGCGGGCGACCACTGTCGACATCGCGGTGACGAGAGACGGCGACATGGTCCGCATCCGGGTGGACGACGATGGCAGCGCTGGCCTGCCGGAGGGCAACGATCGCGGTGGCGGGAGTCGTTTCGCTGAACACCGTCGCAACGGCGGCTTCGGCCTGGCGGGACTCGCCGAGGTGCTCGGGACGGTCGGCGGCTCCCTTTCCGCGGGTCCCCACGGTGCGGGCTGGCGCGTCACCGCGGCCGTCCCCGTCTGAGTCCGGAGCCGCGGGTCGGAGTGGGAGGGTTATATGACGTACACGCGGCTGGAAGGGGGCAAGGACATGTGTCCGGGCGGTGTCGGTGGTATCCGGTTGGTGGGGGCGGTGACGTGACGACTCGGGTTCTGATCGCGGACGATCAAGATGACGTACGGATCGGCTTCCGGCTCATTCTCGACTCGCAGCCCGACATGACGGTCGTGGGGGAGGCGGCTGACGGGCAGGCGGCAGTCGGGCTCGCCCGGCATCTCAAGCCCGACGTCGTACTGGCCGACATCCGCATGCCCAAGCTCGACGGACTTGAGGTCACCAGGGTGCTCGCGCCGGAGACGCGGGTGATCGTGGTGACCACGTTCGACCTCGATGACTATGTGCACACGGCACTACGCAACGGTGCTTGCGGGTTTCTGCTGAAGCGGTCGGGACCGACGCTGCTCGTCGAGGCCATCCGTGCCGCCATGGCCGGGGACACGCTCATCAGCCCGCAGGTCACCGTACGGCTGTTGCGCCACCTCCGTGCCGCCCGGCCGGAGCCGCCGGGGGAGCCGCTCACGGAGCGAGAGATGGAGATCGCGCGGCTGGTCGCGCATGGGCGTACGAATGGTGAGATCGCCGCCGAGCTGTTCATCAGCGCCGGCACGGCGAAGACGCATGTGGCCAACATCCAGCGCAAGGTGGGAGCGGCCAATCGGGTCGGGATCGCGGCCTGGGCGTGGAACTCGGGGATCGCCTGAGGCTGCGTAAGATCTCACGGATGTCTTCTGCGACCTACCTTGCCCAGGGGCCACGCGTGGCCATTCGTCACCTCTCCCTCCAGGACTACGAGCAATATACGGCCCTGGTTCGGGAGAGCGCCGAGCTGCACCGCCCCTGGATGCCCGGCCGGTCCATGAAGGCTTGGTGATCTGTTCGCGGGACACCGGAGCGATCGTCGGCCGGGTCAACGTCAACAACATCGTCCGGGGAACGAACCAGAGCGGAACCCTGGGTTATGCCGCCTATGCGTCCACGACTGGTCGCGGCTATATGACCGTGGCCACCGCGCCAGAACAGGAGCCGGTCCGGCGCCCCCGGTGACGAGGCCCCGTGCGAGAAGGCTCCAAGGAGGTCTCCCTGGGGCCGCCCGAGCCGGCTCGCGCGTCCGTGGAAGGCCACGGCTTACGGGGGCCCTGGGGTCAGGATCCTGGTGAGTCTGGCCAGCGCCTGGGTGATCTGCTCCGGGGTGAGGCCGAGCACCGCGCGCTGGTAGCCGTACACCTCGGGGGCCAGGGGGGCGAGCAGGAGGTCGACCAGCCCGTCCCGGCTCGGCGTGCCCGCGGCGACCAGGAGTGCGTGCACGTGGGCGCGCCAGAAGCCGTACGCGCCGGTTTCGAAGCGGGAGCGGCCCACCTCCGAGCCGAGCACCAGGTGAGAGTGGTCCTCCAGCAGGCGCACCATGGCGGCGTAGAAGGCGGCCAGCCGCTCGGCGGGTGGCGCGCCCGGGCCCAGGGGGGGCTCGCCGCGCAGCAGGCGTTCTTGCAGGTCCCGCTCGTGCTCATCGAGCAGCGCGACGGCGATCGAGGCCCGGTCCGGATAGCGGCGGTAAAGCGTGCCCCGGCCCACCCCGGCCGCCTTGGCGATGTCCTCCATCGTCACGTCCTGCGGAGACCGCTCCGTGAACAGCAACGCGGCCGCCTCGAGGATCCGTGCCCGGTTGCGCGCGGCGTCGGCTCTCTCCATGCGCCCCATTGTATGTGGACATGACGTCCGGTTATAGTTAAGTGGACAGTGTGTCCACATATCTGGGATGAGGAGAGAGCATGCTGCTGCACCTGGACGCCAGCGCCCGCCGGGCGTCGTTCTCGCGGAGGCTGTCCGACGTGTACGCCGAGACCTGGCGGGCCGCCCACCCGCAGGCCGGCTACGTCTACCGCGACCTGGCCGCGCAACCCGTGCCGCACATCGGCGAGGCATGGACCGAGCTGTGCGACCACATCCTGCGGCACGAGATCACCGACATCTCGCGCTATCGGGAGGCGGTTCGCACCCCTGCTCAGCGCCGGGCGTGGGCCGTTGTGGAGCCGCTGCTCGACGAGGTGGTCGCGGCCGAGGTGATCCTCATCGGTACGCCGATGTACAACTACTCCATCCCCTCGGCGCTGAAAGCCTGGCTCGACCAGATCACCTTCCCCAAGATGTCGCTCGAAGGACGGTCGTTCGTGGTGACCAGCGCGCGCGGCGGCGCGTACGGTCCGGGCACGCCGCGCGAGCCGTACGACCACCAGGAGCGCTACCTGCGCGACTTCTTCAAGGGCCACTTCCGGGTCGAGGACGTGACGTTCATTCACGCGGAGCTGGTCAACGCCCGCCTCGACCCGGCGCTGGCGCACCTGCGCGAGCGGCACGAGGAGTCACTGGCCGCGGCGCTCAAGGAGGCGGCCCGATGAACTGGCTGATCCTGTTGCTGGCCGGGCTGATCGAGGTGGCGTGGTCCCAGAGCATCAAGCCGACGCACAACTTCACCCGGCCGCTGCCCACGCTGATCTGCCTGGTCCTGATGGTCGCCGCCGTCTGGCTGCTGTCCCAGGCCATGAACGCGCTGCCGGTCGGCACCGCGTACGCCGTCTTCACCGGCATCGGCGCCGTCGGCGCGATCACCTTGGGCATCGTCGTCAACGACGACCCGGTGTCGGTGGGCAGGATGGCGGCGCTCGCCCTGATCATCGGCGGCATAGTGCTGGCCCGGGTTACCACCTGAGCCAGAAGGCGAGCGACACGGGAAAGGCGGTCCTGACCTGGTAGGTCGGCTCCGCCGTTGGCTCACAGCAGGCCCTCCCCGGCCCCGGCTCTCTCGGGAGCCCACGGGAACAGGCGGCGCAGCGTCGCCAGGGCGATTTCCTCCGAAGGGACGAACTCCGTCTCCAGGCCGCGGGAGACGTCGTACGTGTGGAGGAGCAGCTCGTCGCAGCCCATGGCGATGAGCTCCCGAGGAGGGGTGCTGGGCCGTACCGCGTCGAGTGGGGTACGTGAAAGCGGTTATGCCTTCGGCGACGAGGCCGCAACAGATGTCGTCCGACACCAGAAAGGCACCATTTGTCGCTAACGATCTGACAAATCCAGTGTTCGCCCCCCGCCAGCCGGGTACGCATGGCGCAAACCGGGTGACGTGTGAGCCGGATCACACTGGGAGTCCCGGTCCGGGCTGAGGAGGCGCAGGTGACGCACGATCACGGGTTACCAGCCGCGGAGCACCAATCCCAGGTGAGGAGAGCGGCGACGGCGAGTGTCGTCGGTACGGCCATCGAGTGGTATGACTTCTTTCTCTATGGCACGGCCGCGGCGACCGTGTTCGCCGACGTCTTCTTTCCCAAGTCCACCCCTTATGCGGGCGTTCTGGCGTCCTTCGCCACGTACGCGGTCGGGTTCGCCGCCCGGCCGGTCGGCGCGGCGATCTTCGGGCACTGGGGCGACCGCATCGGGCGCAAGGCCACGCTCATCATCACCCTTGTCATGATGGGCGTCTCCAGCGCGCTCATCGGCGTGCTGCCCGGCACCGCCACCATCGGCGTGATCGCGCCGATCCTGCTCGTCGTCCTGCGCATCCTGCAAGGGATCGCGGTCGGCGGCGAGTGGAGCGGCTCGGTGCTGCTGTCGATGGAGTGGGGCGACCAGCGCAGGCGCGGCCTGATGGCCAGCTGGCCGCAGGTCGGTGTGCCCATCGGCCTCATACTGGGCACCGGCGCGATGTCGCTGGTGGCTCTCGCGGCCGGCGACTCGTTCAAGGACTGGGGCTGGCGGATTCCGTTCCTGGCCAGCCTGGTGCTGGTCGCCGTGGGTCTCTGGGTGCGGTTGCGGGTCATGGAGACGCCGCTGTTCGCCAAGCTCCTCGAGACCAGGCAGGTGGCCAAGCTGCCGGTGGTCGAGGTACTCAAGAAGCACCCGAAGGAGGTCCTGCTCAGCGCGCTCCTGCGCATCCCGGAGCAGATGCCGTTCTACCTCTACACGACATTCGTGATCACCTACATCACGTCCCCGACCATCGGGATGTCGCGAACGTTCGCCTTCGCCGCCGTCAGCGCCGCGGCGGCCGTCGAGCTCTTCGCGATCCCGTACTTCGGGCATCTCAGCGATCGAATAGGCCGCCGCAGGCTCTACCTCATCGGGGCCGCGCTGCTGGCGGTGATCGCCTTCCCCTACTACGCGCTGCTCAACACCGGCATCGCCGTCGTCATCCTGGTCACGATGATGGTCACGCAGCTCCAGCACTCCATGGAGTACGGTCCGCAGGCGGCGCTCATCGCGGAGAGCTTCCCGACCAGTCTGCGGTACGGGGGTGCCGGGCTGGGATATCAGCTGGCCTCCGTCATCGCGGGTGGACCGGCACCGCTGATCGCCACCTGGCTGCTGCACGACTACGGCTGGCAGGCCATCTCCGTGTTCATGATCATCGGTGCGGTGATCGGCTTGGTCGCGACGTACGCGCTGCCCGATCGGTCGAAGGTCGATATCTCCGACCCCGCCTCGTACAGCACTAATCGAGCCTGACCCGCACTCCGGTGCTCAGGCCGGAGTCATGCAGCTCCAGTCCCGCGGGCTGGGCCTCCTTCGGCAGCTCGAACAGCAGCGCGCCGCTGAAGGACTGGCCCGGCCCGATGCGGACCGGCGTGACCTCGGCGCCCGCCTTGTCGAGCAGCTTGGTGCCGCCGTGTAACGCGTCGTCCTCGTCCAGCAGTTTCTGCTGGCCGGGGTAGAGGACCCTGGCCTCCTGGCCGATGTTGTTGACCTTGAGGCTCACCTGGCAGGTGCGCTGCTTCGCGCCCTTGGCCGGTTTGGGGCACTTGGTGCCCGTCACCGCGAACTTCAGCTTCCCGTCCTGCGCCGGGCTGTCCGCGCCGACCGGGTCGGGGGACCTGAGCGCCCACGCCAGTACGGCCAGCAGCAGCACCAACAGCACGATGGCCACCACGATGGCGGTCACGCAGCCGGTGAACACGCTCCTCTTCCGCTTGACCGGGAACGCCACCGGGCCCCTCGGCCCAGGCGGCAGTGGCGCTTGCCCTGTCTGATGGGCGGAAAGCGGCACTTGTCCCGTCTGATGAGCGGAGAGTGGCACCTGTCCCGTCTGGAGGGATGGCGGTCCCTGGCTCGCCGGACCAGGAGGCGGCGATGCCTGGCGGGGCGATGCCTGATGGGGTGGCGCCTGGCGAGGAGGTGACTGGCGGGGCGGCGGCGGGGGCGGCGCCTGGGCGGGCGGGTGTGGTGCCGGCCCGCGTCCCGGCAGCGGCCCCATACCGGTCTGCTGGTGCGCCTGAGGCTGAGGCTGGTGAGACGACGGCTGGTGGGCCGACGGCTGGTGGCCCTGCGGCGGCGGGGTCCAGCCCGGCGGCGCCTGGCGTACCTGCGGATTGTTCGGGAACTCGGCCAGCGGCGGGAACTCCGACGGGTTCCACGAGCTGGTGAGATGGCGGGTCGCGGCGAGCTGGGCGGCCGGCTCGTCGGCCGCGCCCACGAGTTCGAGCAGGAGCTGCTTGGCCGCCGGTCGGCGCGCGGGGTCGGGGTGGATGGCCGCGGCCACCAGCCGGTCGAGCGGCGCGGGCAGGCCGCGCAGGTCCGGCGGGGCGGTGCGGGCGCGCGCCGCCATGACGTAGGCGTCGCCCTCGCCGAACGGATGGCCGCCGAGCCCGGCGTAGGCGATCAGCGATCCCCAGGCGAACACGTCGCCCGCCGGGCTGGTGCGGCCCTCGAAGACCTGCTCGGGAGCGATCCAGCCGGGCGTGCCCATCACCATGCCCGCGTTGGTGTGGCGGGTGGAGACGTGGGACGAGCGGGCCAGCCCGAAGTCGATCACTCGCGGGCCGCCCAGCGTCAGCATCACGTTGGCGGGCTTGAGGTCCCGGTGCACCAGGCCGACGGCGTGGATCGCGGTCAGCGCCGCCGCCACGCCCACGGCCGCCGAGTGCAGCACGGACGGTGTCAGCGGGCCGTGCTCGATCAGGTGGTTCTCGAGGGAGATGCCCTCGATGTACTCGGTGACGAGGTAGAGGACCCCGTCGTGCTCGCCGTGGTCGAGGACGCGGGCCGTGCAGAACGAGGCGACCTTGCGGGCGTTGGACACCTCTTCGTGGAAGCGCGCCCGGTAGACCGGGTCCATGGTGTAATCGCGGCGGATCGCCTTGAGCGCGACCTGTACGCCGTCGGCGGCCTTGGCCAGGTAGACGGTGCCCATGCCGCCCGAGCCGAGGCGGCTGATCAGCTCATAGGGGCCGATCGCCGACGGGTCTTCCGGCGTCAGCGGAGTGCCTGCGGAGCGCCCCTGCTGCCCCAACGTCGCTTTCCTCTCGCCTTCGTTGCCGTGTTGCCTCAACCGACCAGATCCTCCGCCCGGCATGCCCGTTCCCCAAGACTCTAACGGAGGAACGGGTCACCCGGTGGCCACTGAGTTTGGACGGGTTTGGGGCTCGCCTCCCAGTCCGCACGGCACGTGGCCGCCCGGCCGCGCGAGAGGCACCATTCACCCCTCGATGAGGAGGTAGAGCAGCGCGTTCATGGTGGTGCCGCAGACGATGCCGCGCTTGTCGATCAGGCGGCGGACGTCGGTGAGCGGGACCCACTCGATGCGCTCGGCCTCCCAGGGTTCCGCGGGCGGCCCGATGTGCCGGGCGCCGTCGGCGCGGAAGACGTGCTGCGCGGAGTCGGAGATGCCGTTGGACGGCTGGGTGTAGAGCAGCGGTCGCAAGGGGCCGGGGCGCCAGCCGGTCTCCTCCTCGACCTCGCGGGCGGCGGCCACGATCGGCTCCTCGCCCTCCTCGATCCGGCCGGTCGGGATCTCCCAGCCCCACGTGTCGGTGATGAAGCGATGCCGCCAGATCAGCAGTACGCGGCCCTGATCGTCGGTGACGACGGCTCCGGCTCCCGACGCCGTACGGATGAGGCGATGGTCGAGATGCCTGCCGTCCGGAAGCTCCACGTCGGCCACGCGGACATCGAGCCAGCGGTCGGTGTAGAGGGGCTCTTCGGAGTGGACCTGCCAGCGCATGCGGCTGCTCCCAGCGTGGACGCCTGAACCGGCACCACGCTACAAGGCGATGCCCGCCTGAACCGGCACCACGTTACAAGGCGATGCCCGCCTGAACCGGCACCACGCGAAGCGCACGCCACTCCACAAATCCGGAATTCGGTAAAATGAGTGGGAAATGCCTCCTGGTCTCGCCAAACTGATCACGAACCAGCGAGGAGACCTATCCCATGCCGAACCAGCCCGCACCGAACCTGTTGTCGTGGGCCAGCGAGATCGATGAAGGCGCGATCACGCAGGCCGCTCGTGCTGCCCGCCTGCCATTCGTCTCCGGGCACGTCGCGCTCATGCCCGACGCTCATGTCGGCATCGGCGCCACGGTCGGCTCGGTCATTCCCACCGAGAACGCGATCATCCCCGCCGCCGTCGGCGTGGACATCGGCTGCGGCATGGTCGCCACCGAGACGACGCTGACGGCCGCGGACCTGCCCGACACCCTCGCCGCCCTGATGCCGATGGTGGAGCACCGCATCCCGGCCGGCGTCGGAAAGGGCCATGACGACCCGTCGATGGACCGTGCCCTCAGCGATCTCGGCCTGCCGCACACCGATCTCAACCCGAAGCAGACCAAGAAGGTGTCCGACCAGTTCGGCACCCTCGGCTCCGGCAACCACTTCGTCGAGGTCTGCCTGGACGAGCGCGATCGGGTCTGGACGGTGCTGCACTCGGGTTCGCGCGGCATCGGCAACCAGCTCGCCCAGACGCACATCACGGGCGCGAAGAAGCTGATGAAGAAGCAGGAGATCGGCCTGGAGGACCCGGATCTGGCCTACCTCGTGCAGAGCACGCCGGAGTTCACCGCGTACATCGAGGACATGCTGTGGGCCCAGCGCTACGCCATGGCCTCCCGGGCCCGGATGGACAAGGTCCTGGTCAACGCCCTGTTCCGGGTCGCGGGCCAGGGTGAGCGGGTTCGTACGATCAACTGTCACCACAACTTCACCCAGCAGGAGACCCACTACGGCAAGTCCCTGTGGATCACCCGTAAGGGAGCCATCAAGGCCGACACCGGTGACGAAGGCGTGATCCCCGGTTCGATGGGCACCCGCTCGTACATCGTGCGCGGCCGGGGGAATCCCGAGTCGTACAACTCCTGCTCGCACGGGGCGGGCCGCCGCATGTCCCGTACGAAGGCGAAGCGGGAGCTGTCCGCGGCCTCCCTGACCGCGGCGATGAGCGGCCGGACCTGGAACGCGGACCGGGCCGCCGCGCTGGTCGACGAGCATCCCGAGGCCTACAAGTCCATCGACCAGGTGATGGCGGACCAGAAGGATCTGGTGGCGGTTCAGCACACCCTCCGCCAGATCTTCAACTACAAGGGGTGACTCACCCCCGCGCCCTGGCGACCAGCGAGGTCGCCAGGGCCGCGATCAGCGGGATGAGCGTGAGGCCGACCAGGTACAGCAGGCCGACCAGCCAGAGACCCTGGCCACCTTCCCGCAGTTCCCTGACCACGCCCGACGCGAAGTAGACGTAGAACGGAGCGGCGGCGAGCAGGCCCCACAGGAGGCCCACCTGAGGGGCGAACCACCCGGCCAGACCGGCCAGGACCGCCAGGACGAGGAAGGCAGGCAGCAGGAAGGGCGAGTCGAAGAACTCACGCGGGGCCTCGGCGGACACCACGGGTGCGGTGGCGACGCAGAGCGCCACGGCGACGGCTCCCACGACGACGAGGACCAGGGCCCACACAAGGACGGAACGGGTCATGAGACTCCCCAAGACGAGGTGTGAAGGCCACCCTGATCGGCGACGGACCTTCCCACCATCCGCCGTGATACTCATCCGGCCTAGGTAGATCCCGTGAGCGCGGTCGCCTCACTACGGGCGGCGGCGGCCGCCGTGAGGTCGCCGGCGGCGGTGTAGGCCTCCGCGAGGTCGGCCAGCGCGCCCGCCAGGAACTCCTGCCACCCCCGAGTACGCCAGAGCCTGACCGACTCCTCCAGATGGGCGACCGCCTCGTCGATCCTGCCCTCCGCCAGGTCCACGCCGCCGAGCACCCAGAGCGCGTCGGCCTGGTGGTGGGCCAGACGGTGTGAGCGGCTCAGCATCTCGGCCGCCTCGGCCGCGGGCCGCGCCCTTGGATCGTGGTGCCCGGCGTACAGCCGGGCCAGGGCGACCAGGCCCATCGCCTCCAGCAGCGGATCGCGGATCTGGCGGTAGATGGCCAGGGCCCTGACCAGGTACTCCAGCCCGGCGTCGAACTCCTGCGCATGGGCGTGCGCCAGGCCCAGGAACTGCAGTGTCGTCGCCTCGAAGCGCGGATTGCCGAGCTTCTCGGCCAGCTCCAGGCCCCGCAGCAGGTGCACGATGGCCATCTTGATGTCGCGCGTCCCGTACGCCACCGCCATGCACACCAGCGCCCTGGCCTGCCCGCTCTGGTGGCCGCTGCTCTCGGCCAGGCTCAAGGCGATCTGCCCGGACCGCAGGCCCTCCGCCATGTCGCCTCTGGCCGCCTCGCCCCAGGCCCGCAGCACGTACGCGTCGGACAGCCCGCGCTCCTCACCCAGTTCGGAGAACAGGGTGATCAGCCGCTCGGCCCCCTCGTACTGCGCGGCCATGGCCTCGCCGCCCGTCTCCATCCACGTCGTGGCGTGCATGAGCCCGCGCCGGATCACCGCCTCCCCGAGCCGGTTGCCTGTCGCGAGGCAGACCTCCAGGACGCGTTCGTGCAGCCCGCGCCAGTCGTCGAACTGCCCGCACACGTCGAAGTAGCGCTCCACGCAGCAGGCGGTATCCCAGGCGACCTCGGCCAGGCCCAGCGAGCACGCCTGGCGGATCGCCGCGATCAGCGCCGTCCGCTCGGTGTCGAACCAGGCCATCGGATCCTGTACGGCCGGACCGTCCCAGGGGGCGCCGTCGGGGGAGTTCCAGCGCGGGGCGGTGCCGTGGATGATGGCCGAGGAGGTGCCCGGCACGCGCTCGGTGGCGCGTTCGGCCAGCGCGAGCCAGGCGCCGAAGGCCCTGCTCAGGGCCGCGGCCACGGCCTCCGGCTCGTCCTCGAGCTCACCGCGCTCGCGGGCGTAGAGGCGGACGAGGTCGTGGAAGCGGTAGCGCGGCTGGCCCGCCGCGTCCATCCCGCTGAACAGCACCAGCTGCGTGTCCACCAGCGTCTCGACCAGCTCCTCGCCGGCCGCCACGGGAAGGTCGAGCAGCGCCCCGGCCACCCAGCCCGCGAAGTCGGGCACGTCCAGCGAGCCGAGCAGCCGGAACGCCCGGCGCGCGTCGGGATCCAGCCCCACATAGCTGAGCGCCAGGCTGGCCCGGACGGCCAGGTCGCCGGTGGTGAACTGGTCCAGCCGCCGCCGCTCGTCGGTGAGCTGGCCGGCCAGGCGGGTCAGCGGCCAGTGCGGCCGGGCTACGAGGCGGGCGCCCGCCACCCGGACGGCCAGGGGTATGCCGTCCGACAGCCGGACGAGCTCGGCCGCCGCCTCCGGCTCGGCGGCCACCCGGTCGGCTCCGACGATCCTGGAGAGCAGTTGCACGCCCTGCTCGGGGTGGAGCACCGAGAGCTCGACCACCGCCGCGCCGGACAGGCCGGTCAGCCGGGTCCTGCTGGTGATGATGACGGCGCAGCCGGACGTACCGGGGAACAGCGGGCGAACCTGCTGCTCCGAGGCGGCGTTGTCGAGCACGATGAGCATCCGGCGCTCCGCCAGCCGGCTCCTGAAGACGGCGGCCCGCTCCTCAAGGGTCTCCGGCAGGGTGGGCCGCGGCACGCCGAGTGCGGTGAGGAAGGCCGCGAGCACCTGCGCGGGATCGGCGGGGGAGGACTCGGCGCCGTGCAGGTTGGTGTGCAGCTGCCCGTCGGGGTAGTGCTGGGCGATCAGATGGGCCGCGTGTACGGCCAGCGTCGTCTTGCCGACCCCGCCCATCCCCGCGATGACGTACACGCGCATGGGCCCCGGTCCCGGGGGTGGGCCGTCGCCGAGGAGGTCCGTCAGTTCGGCGAGCTGCTCGCTCCGTCCGGTGAAGTCGGAGATGTCGGCCGGCAACTGGGCGGGGGAGCGAAGGGAGGGGTCGTCCGGCGGTACGGTCGCGGACTCGACGGGCAGGGTGCCCGTGAGGATGGCCTGGTGCAGGCGCCGGAGCTCGGCGCCGGGATCGAGGCCGAGCTCGGCGGCGAAGACCCGGCGGGCGTCGCGGTAGGTGGCCAGCGCCTCCGCCTGGCGGCCCGACCTGGCCAGGGCGAGCATGAGCTGCCAGCGCGGCCGTTCCCGCAGGGGATGCTCGCCGACCAGCCCGGTCAGCTCGGCGACGAGCGCGGCGTGCATCCCGCGGGCCAGGTCCGCCTCGATCCGGTTCTCCAGCGCGATCAGCCGCTCCTCCTCCAGGCGGTGCGCGTGGTCGCTGAGCCCGACGGTCAGGTTCAGCTCCGCGTACGCCGGACCGCGCCACAGGTCCAGCGCCTGCTTGAGCAGTTCGGCGGCCCGTTCGTGCTCGCCGGCGGACAGGGCGCTCCTGCCCTGTTCGGCCAGCTCCTCGAACCTGTCCGCGTCGAGCTCGCCCGGATGGAGGGTGAGTACGTAGCCTGCGGCGGTGCGGGTGATCCGGTCGTGGCCCAGCGTCCTGCGGAGCTGGTGCACGTAGAGCCGGAGGTTGTCCGGCGCGGTGCGGGGCTGGCTCTGGCCCCAGAGCGCCTGGATGAGCGTGGCGGGGGAGACGGGGCGCCCCGGACGGCAGAGGAGTTCGGCGAGCAGGGCACGCTGTTTTCCGGCGCCGAGTGGTAAGGACTGGGCATCGGCCGAGATGTCAAGCGGCCCCAGAACGGCGAACTCCATCGCGCCCCCGGACAAGGCTAAAGTGCACAAAGAAGATCAAAGTCGCTTAAATGTGCACGATGGTTCTTTTCCCGTCAACCCATGCAACGCCAACATCGACGGAAGCCTTTATGACGGCTCCCGCCGATGTCAAGCCCGATTGTCAGCCGAAGGCGGCGGGCACGGCGAGGAAGAAGTTCAGGGCGATGGAGTCGCGGGTTCCCTTCCGGAAATCAGCTGCGGCTGCTGAAGGGGTCGTAGGTGTAGCGAGGAGTGATCACTATGCTCTCCGAGTAGGCACCGGGCGTCAGTGGCGGGGCGACGGAGAGCGGTGGCCCCCAAGGCTTCTTGAACACCGTCCACCTCCGCTGCGACGCGAAAAGCCAGTCAGGCTCAGGCTGCTCAGCGGCCGTATAGGTGCCGTATAGAACGCGTTGGGGGCGGGTGCCTCAGCGGAGGGCGGCGGCCTCGGAGGCCAGCTTCTCCACCCGGCCCCAGTCGCCCGCGGCCAGGGCGTCGGCCGGGGTCAGCCAGGTGCCGCCGACGCAGCCGACGTTCGGCAGCGCGAGGTAGTCGGGCGCGGTGGCCGGCCTGATGCCGCCCGTGGGGCAGAATCGCACATCCGGCAGCGGCGCCGACAGCGCCTTCAGGTACGCCACGCCGCCCGCGGGCTCCGCGGGGAAGAACTTCAGCTCCTTCAGCCCCCGCTCGGCCAGCGCCATCGCCTCGGAGGCGGTCGCCGCGCCCGGCAGGTACGGCAGCCCGCTCGCGTCCAGCGCGTCGGCCAGGGTCAGCGTCGTCCCGGGCGAGACCAGGAACTTCGCCCCAGCCGCCAAAGACGCCGCAATATCATCAGAAGTCCGGATTGTTCCGGCACCGACCGTGGCCTCCGGCACCTCGGCGGCGATCCTGGCGATGGCCTCCAGCGCGCCCGCCGTACGCAGGGTCACCTCGATGACCGGCAGGCCGCCCGCGACGAGCGCCCGCGTCAGCGGCACGGCCGTCTCCACGTCGTCGATCACCACGACGGGGATGACGGGGGCGAGATCGAGCAGGCTCATGAAAGTTCTCTCCTCAATGGGTACAGCTCATTTACTCGGCCGCCCGAGGGCAGCCGCTCTCCTGCGGCGCGCTGCGCCAGCCAGGCGGCGGCGCCCGTCAGCGCCGGTTGCGGGGCGACGATGAGCGTGGTCGCGATGGCCGACAGGTAGCCGGCCATGTCCGGGTTGTCGGCGAACCTGGCTCGGAAGTCGCTGGTACGCACGCGCTCCACGATACGGGGCAGCACTCCGCCGCCGAGATAGACGCCACCCCGGGCGCCGAGGGTCAGCGCCACGTTCCCGGCGAAACTCCCCAGCATCCCGCAGAACACCTCGACCGTCTCCGCGCACAGCGAGTCGTCCAGCCGCGCCACGATGTCCGCCGACGACAGGCGAGGCGCGTCGACGCCGTTGACCTCGGCGAGGGCCCGGTGCAGCACCACCAGGCCGGGGCCCGACAGCACATGCTCGGCCACCACGTGGTCCAGGCCCCCGGCGCGGAGCACCCGGACGATCTCCCGCTCCCGGTCGTCGCGCACCGGTATCGTGACGTGCCCGCCCTCGCCGGAGACCGGCGTCCAGCCGCCGTCGGTGGGCACCAGCCCGGCGACACCGAGCCCGGTGCCGGGCCCGAGCACGGCCTTGACGCCGTGGGCGGGTTCCGGGCCGCCCAGGGACGCCAGGTCGCTGGCCTCCAGACGGGGCAGCGAGACGGCCAGCGCCTCGAAGTCGTTCAGCATCATCGTGTACGGCAGGCCGAGGTCGCTCGCCGAGCCGCTCCAGGCCGAGTTCGTCAGCGCGTAGCGCTCGCCCTCGACGGGTCCGGCCACGGCCAGGCACGCCGCTCCCGGCCGCACTCCGCCCGCGTGCTGCGCGAGGTAGGCGGCTACGGCTTCCGGGAGAGTGGCGTAGTCGGCCCCCGCCAGGACCGCGACGTGCGACGGCCGCGCTCCCGGCGAGGTGACCAGCCCGAACCGGGCGTTGGTGCCGCCGATGTCGGCGACCAGCCACGGCAGATCGAACGCGCTCACGACGGCTCGCCGACGCGCCGCGGAGAACTGAAGAGCACGATGTTCACCTGGCGATGCTCGCGTGCCGCCCGCGAGGGGCGCCCGACTCCAGGTGCGAGGCGCCCGCCTCGGCGGGGAAGCCCAGTCCGGGGCCGTGGTCCGGCGACTCGGCGCCGCTGATCCCGAAGATCCCCGCCCCCTGCTCCGCGTGCCCCGCCATGCGGCGGAACGTCGCGAACAGCTCGCGCCCGGTCCCCACCCACTGCGCGTCGCTCAGCGGCCGTCCGCCGGGCGTGCGCCGGGCCAGCTCCTCGGCCGGGACCAGCACCTCCAGCGTCCCCGCCGCCGAGTCGAGCCTGATCACGTCGCCCTCGCGGACCAGCGCGATCGGCCCGCCGTCCGCCGCCTCGGGCGACAGGTGGATGGCCGCGGGCACCTTGCCGGAGGCGCCCGACATGCGGCCGTCGGTCACGATCGCCACCCGCTGCCCCCGATCGAGCAGTACGGCCAGCGGCGGCGTGAGCTTGTGCAGCTCGGGCATGCCGTTCGCGCTCGGCCCCTGGTAGCGGATGACCGCGACGAAGTCCTGCCCGTCCAGCTCGCCCGCCTCGAAGGCGCGCAGCAGTTCGAGCTGGTCGTCGAACACCTTGGCCGGCGCCTCGATCACCAGGTGCTCGGCCTTGACCGCCGACACCTTGCTGACGGCCCGGCCCAGGTTGCCCTCGACCATGTGGATGCCGCCGTCGGCGGAGAACGGCGCGGCCACCGGCCGCAGCACGTCGAGGTCGGCGCTGCCGCCGGTCACCTCCGACCAGGTCAGCTTCCCGTCGGACAGTGTCGGAGCCGACCGGTAGTGGTCCAGCCCACGCCCGGCCACGGTCAGCACGTCGGCGTGCAGCAGGCCCTCGTCCAGCAGGTCGCCGATGAGCACCTGCATGCCGCCGGCGTCGCGGAAGTGGTTCACGTCCGCCTGGCCGTTCGGGTAGATCTTGGTCAGCGAGGGCACGACGGCCGACAGGCAGGCCAGGTCGTCCCAGGTCAGGACGATGCCCGCGGCGGCGGCCATGGCGACCAGGTGCAGCGTGTGGTTGGTGGAGCCGCCGGTGGCCAGCAGCGCCACGCAGGCGTTCACGATCGACTTCTCGTCGACCAGCTCGCCGACCGGGGTGTACTCGGGGCCGTGCGCGGTGATCTCCACCGCCCGGCGCCCGGCCGCCTCGGTCAGCGCGTGCCGCAGCTCGGTGTGCGGGTTGACGAACGTCGAGCCCGGCAGGTGCAGGCCCATGACCTCCATCAGCGCCTGGTTGGAGTTGGCGGTGCCGTAGAAGGTGCAGGTGCCGGGGGAGTGGTACGACTTGGCCTCGGCGTCGAGCAGCTCGTCCCGGCCCACCTTGCCCTCGGCGAACAGCTGCCGGGTGCGGGCCTTGACCTTGTTCGGCAGCCCCGAGGTCATCGGGCCGGCCGGCACGAAGATCGCGGGCAGGTGCCCGAAGTGCAGCGCCCCGATCAGCAGGCCCGGCACGATCTTGTCGCAGACGCCCAGCAGCAGCGACGCGTCGAACATGTCGTGCGACAGCGCGATCGCGGCCGACATGGCGATCACGTCCCGGCTGTAGAGCGACAGCTCCATACCGGCGCGGCCCTGGGTGATGCCGTCGCACATCGCGGGCACGCCGCCCGCCACCTGCGCCACGCCACCGGCCGCGCGCACCGCCGCCTTCAATTCGGCCGGGTACGTCTCGTACGGCTGGTGCGCGGAGAGCATGTCGTTGTAGCTGGTCACGATCGCCACGCCGGGCTTGGCCGTACCCATCAGGAGGGGCTTGTCGGCGGCCGGCGCGGCGGCGAAGCCATGTGCCAGGTTGGCGCAGCCGAGGTGCGCGCGGGCCGGGCCCTTGGCGCGGGCGGCTTCACCTTCGCGCCGGATCCGCTCCAGGTAGACGGTGCGGCTGGCTCGGCTGCGTTCGGTGATCCTGTCGGTGATCTCCTGGACGACGGGGTGCATAGACCCTCCTTCAGTGGGTCCTCGACCCCAAGTCGGCTTGTTCACGCTTGGTCCTCTTCGTGCCACTCGCGACCGCTGCGGGCGAGCAGCTCGTGGGCGCCCGCCGGTCCGGTGGACCCGGCGGGGTAGGGCTCGGGCAGTTCGGCGGACGACTCCCAGGCGGCCAGGATCGGGTCGATCCACTGCCAGGCCGCGGCCACCTCGTCACGGCGCATGAACAGCGTCGGGTTGCCCGCCAGCACGTCCATGAGCAGCCGCTCGTACGCCTCCGGTACGCGCGCGGTGAACGTCTTGCCGAAGCTGAGGCTCAGCGGCACCGGCTTGAGCGCCACCTCGCCCGCTCCCGGCTCCTTGGCCATGATGTGCAGCTCGATGCCCTCTTCCGGCTGCAGCCGCAGGACGAGCCGGTTCGGCGAGCCGCCGGGGTAGATGGAGTGCGGCACGTCCTTGAACTGCACCACGATCTCCGATGCCCGGCGCGGCAGGCGCTTGCCGGTACGCAGGTAGAACGGCACCCCGGCCCACCGCCAGTTCTTGACCTCGGCGCGGATCGCGGTGAACGTCTCCACCCGGCGCGAGGCCTCGGTGGGCGGGGTGGAGGCGGGCTCGTCCAGGTAGCCGGGCATGCCGTCGGCCTCGGTGTACTGGCCGCGCACGGTGAAGCGGTCGACCTCGGTGCCGGTGATGGGCCGCAGCGCCTGGAGCACCTTCACCTTCTCGTCGCGGATCGCCTCGCGGTCGTTGCGGGCCGGCGGCTCCATGGCGGTCATGCAGAGCAGCTGGAGCAGGTGGTTCTGCACCATGTCGCGCAGCGCGCCGGCCTGGTCGTAGTAGCCGCGCCGGCCGGGCGTGCCCACGGTCTCGGCGGCGGTGATCTGCACGTGGTCGATCCAGAGGGAGTTCCAGATCGGCTCCAGGAAGGCGTTGGCGAAGCGGAGCACGAGCAGGTTCTGCACGGTCTCCTTGCCCAGGTAGTGGTCGATGCGGAAGATCTGCGCCTCGTCGAAGATGGCGCCGACCTCCTCGTTGATCCGCTGGGCGCTGGCCAGGTCGCGGCCGAGCGGCTTCTCCAGCACCACCCGCGAGCGGGGCGTCACCAGGCCCGCCTGGTCCAGTTCGCGGCAGAACGGCCCGAACGTCATCGGCGGGCTGGCCAGGTAGAACACCCGGTCGCGCTGCTCGTGCCCGCCCAGCAGGGCGGCCAGCGCGCGCCAGCCGGACCGGTTCGTGCCGCCCACGTCGACGGACACGTGGTGCAGGCGGCCCAGGAAGCGCTGCCACGCGCCGAGGTCGGCCGGGACCTGGTCCCGTACCTCGGCGTCCACCTTGCCGCGGAAGTCCTCGTCGGTCAGCCCGCCCCGGGACATGGCGATGATCCGCGTCTCGGGCGAGAGCCGGCCCTCCACGTCGCTGTGGTAGAGCGCCGGGAGCAGCTTGCGCATGGACAGGTCGCCGGTGCCGCCGAAGACGACAAGGTCAGCGGCGTGCGCGGTGGCGGGGGTGGGAGAGGGGGACACGGCTGGGAACTCCGATGATCTACCAAGCAGGGACAGAACGGACACTAGCCAGAGTTGGGTAACTACACAAGCAGAGTTTTGCTATTTGAGATAAAAAAGTCGAGACTTTTCATTACCTAACCTCCTGTGATTCACTTGGCGGATGCCTCGACGTACCGCCGCGACGCTCGCCACGAGTGGCGAGGTGCTCCGCCTCATTCGCACCGGTGAGGCCGTGACGCGAGCGGATCTGGGCCGGGTGACCGGTCTGTCCCGCCCCGCGGTGCAACTGCGAGTCGGCGAGCTGCTCGACCGCGGTCTGGTCGTGGAGCGGGCCGACGCGCCGTCCACCGGCGGCCGGCCCCCGGTCCGGCTGGAGTTCAACGCCGTCGGCGGCGTGGTGCTGGTGGCCGCCCTCGGCGCCACCCGTACGCGGGTGGCGGTCTGCGACCTGGCCGGCCGCGAGCTCGAGGGGCGCGACTTCGCCATCGACGTCGAGCAGGGCCCCGACGTGGTGCTGCCGCTCGTCATGGACACCTGGGACGAACTCCTCGGCGACCGGCCGCGCTCGATGCTGCGGGGCGTGGGCATGGGCATGCCCGCCACGGTCGAGTTCGCGCAGGGCCGCACCGAGAGCGCCAGGGTGATGGCCTCGTGGACGGGCGTGGTGATCCCGCCGGTGGTCCGCGAACGCTTCCCGGTGCCCGTACTCATCGACAACGACGTCAACCTGCTGGCCATCGGCGAGCACCGGGGCGCCTATCCCGACCTGGACGACCTGATGTTCGTCAAGGTGTCCACCCGGATCGGCGCGGGCGTCATCGCGGGCGGCGAGATCCTGCGCGGCGCGCTCGGCGCGGCGGGCGAGATCGGCCACATCCCCGTACGCGACGGCGGCGGCGTGCTGTGCCGCTGCGGCAACATCGACTGCGTCGACTCGGTCGCCAGTGGCACCGCGCTGCTGCGCGACCTGCGGGCCGCGGGCAAGGACGTCAAGACCATCGCCGACGTGACCGCGCTGGTGCGCGCCGGGGACGCCGAGACGATGGCGATCGTCCGCGAGGCGGGCCGCCGGATCGGCGAGGTCCTGGCCATCGCCGTCAACATCCTCAACCCGTCGGTCGTGGTACTCGGTGGCGACGTGGCCGAGGCGTTCGGGCCGCTGGTGTCGAGCATCCGCGAGGTCGTCTACCGCCGCGGCACCGCGCTGGCCACCCGCCGGCTGCGCATCGAGCCCAGCAGGCTGGGCGCCGGGGCGGGCATCAGCGGGTGCGCGGTCATGGTCCTCGACCACGTGCTCTCGCCGGACGCCGTCGACGAGAGCATGATCGCCCGCCTCAAGGTCACTTCCTGACGGTCGGCTTCAAGGCCGCTTCCTGGCGGTCGGCGGCGGTCAGGCCCGCACCGCTGGGGATGCGGTTCGGTCAGGCTCTCACCGGTGGGGGTGCCGGCTCGGCCAGGGCTTCTTCGTCTTGCGCGGTGGCGTGATCCGGTCCGAGGGGATGCTCCTCGGTGGTTGCGTGTGGCCCATGGCCGCCTCGGGCAGCGCGGGCTGCAGCGTGGCGATGGCCGTGCCGTTGGGCCGCGGGGTCGGTGACGCGCTCCGGGTGGGGCTGGCCTGGGGGTGCGGGCTGCCGGTCGCCCGGGTGGCGGCAGGGGTGGGCGGGGCGGTCCTCCTGGCCCGGCGGGTGGGCGCGGGGTCCGCGGGGGGCGGCGTGGACTGGACCGGACGCGTGACCGGGACGCGATAGCGGGCGAGCTTCGACTCGATCGCTCCCGGCTCGCGCCGTGCCGGGCCCGGGTGGTGGCCACGGTCGGGCAGGCCGGCCATAGTGAGCTGTGTCCCGGGGAAGACGCCGCCGACGAGGATCGCCGCGGTGGCCAGCATCAGGCAACCGGCCATCAGTCCGGCGACCATCAGAATCCGCCTGCGCCGCTCTGTGTGATCCACAGGCGCCGATGATAGTAACTCGGCACCCCATCTCGGGCGACTCCCGGCGAATCGTGATCAAGTTCCCCGGCACGTCCCCCTGACGCTCAGCGCCGCGAACCCCTCACGGTCGGCAGGGCAGTCAACACGCGCACAGCAGGCCGCGCAGCGCGGTCTCCAGGCAGAGCGCGGTGTGCGCGGGGGCCGGCCACGCGAAGCGTACGAGCTGCTCGTCCGCCCGGACCGTCGCGCCGTAGCGGTCCAGCTCCCACAGCCACACGTTCCCGGCGTCCCCGCCCAGGTGCTTGGCCACCCCACCCGCGAGCTGGGCCCGGTGCGATTCGTTGATGTGGGCCAGCACGCGCTCGGCGGTGGTGGCCAGTGGATCGGGGATGGCGTCGAGGTAGTCGTCGGCGTCCAGCACTCCGGAGTCGTGCCCGGTCAGGTACACCACCTGGCCGACATCGAGCCGCAGCAGCCGGGGCGCGTCCGGCCGCCCGTACCTCTCCAGCGCCTCGAACAGGGCCTCGTCGGCGGTGTGCGCCGCGACCGCGACGGCGGCCCCGCGCGCCTCGCTCTCGGGCACCGCCTGCGCCCATCCCTGCACCTCGAGCAGCCCACGGGGATGCGAGACCTGGCCGAGCACGCGCATGGCGGTCAGGTTCACCGCCACGACGGCGTCGTCGCGCAGGCCGTGCAGCGCCTCGCCCGGCCGCACCAGCAGCACCGGGCGGCCCCGCTCGTCGACCCCGCCGCGGGCGGGCACGGGGGCGCCGTCGACGGACAGCCGGGCGACGCTCGCCGACGCGGCAAGAGTGCGGATCCGCTCGGGGATCGTGAGCATGGCGCCTCCTTGAGATCTCACTTAGCTATAGGTTAGCCTTACCTAAGTAAGGACTACCTAACCACATGAGGTGAACGTGCGCTACACCGGTCCGAAGGTGCGACTGTCACGTCGCGCGGGCGTCCCGCTGACCAAGAAGGCCGTCCGCTACTTCGAGCAGCGCCCCTACCCGCCGGGCGAGCACGGCCGCAAGACCAACCGCCGCAACTCCGGCGACTACGGGCTGCGGCTGCTGGAGAAGCAGAAGCTGCGCTGGTACTACGACGTGTCGGAGCGGCAGCTGCGCCGCTACTGGGACCTCGCCGTGCGCAAGCCGAGCGCGTCGGGTGCCGAGCTGGTCACGCTGCTGGAGACCCGTCTGGCCTCGCTGGTGCTGCGGGCCGGCCTGGCCCCGTCGATCTACGCGGCCAGGCAGTACGTCAACCACGGCCACATCGCCGTCGACGGCCGCAAGGTGGACATCCCCAGCTACCTGGTCAAGCCCGGCCAGGTCATCACCGTGCGGGAGCGCTCACGCAGGATGCAGCCGTTCGTGGCCGCCGCCGAGGGCGTGTACGCCGACGAGCGGATCGCGGCCTACCTGTCCGTCGATCATTCCGACCTGCGGTTCACGCTGGTCAACAGGCCCGAGCGCGAGCAGATCAGCGTCCCGGTGGACGAGCAGCTGGTCGTGGAGTTCTATTCTCGTTAGCCGTGAGTGATGCAGGAGCCGCGAGTAGCGCGGAAGCCGTGAGTGACGGCGCCGCGAGTGGCATGGGTGAGCGGCATGCCAGCTGGCTGGAATTATTCTTCGACCTCGTCGTGGTGGTGGCGGTCGCCCAGCTGGCGCACCGCCTGCAGCACCCGACCTGGGGCGATGTGGCGCTGTTCGTCATCCTCTACTACGCGGTGTGGAGCATCTGGACGTCCCTGACTCTCTACTCGAACGTCCGCGCCGAGAAGACGCACCTGCGCAGCATGCTGATCGGGATGTTCGGCATCGCGGTCATGGCGGCGGCGGCCCCCGACGTCGCCCACGCCATCCCCGGCGTGGGCACGCACGACAAGTGGTTCATCGCCGCCTACATCACCTGCCGGGTCAGCGCCTCCCGCTCGCTCCAGGCGGCCAGCACGGTGATGACCGCCTGGCCCGCGGCCCAGCTCGGCGCGGGCCTCACACCGTGGTTCGCCTCGCTCGGGGTGGAGGGCGAGTGGCGCTACTACCTGTGGGGCCTCGGCATCGCACTGGACGTCACCTTCTCCATCCTGCAGAGCCGCCGGCCGGAGCGGTTGGTCAAGGAGATGACGGCACAGGCCGATCGGCTCAGGGCGCGCGAGCTGCGCAGGGCGGCCAGGGGCGGGAAGATCTTGGAGGCGCGCTACCTGGAGGCGCCGAAGGTCGCCGTGCTCGACCCCGCGCACCTGGGCGAGCGGCTCGGGCTGTTCGTCATCATCGTGCTGGGCGAGGCGGTCATGCAGGTCGTGATCGCCTCCTCCGGGCTCAGCTGGGACTGGCCGCTCGGCCTGGCCGCCGTGGCCGGGTTCGGGCTGATCGTGTCGCTGTGGTGGCTCACCCTCCAGTACGGCCTGAGCGCCGTGCCCGAGATCCACGAGCGGGGGCTCAAGCCGTACATCGCGCTGCCCGCGCACTACGCGATGACGGCGGGCATCACCGCGACCGCGGCGGGGCTCGGCGTGGTGGCGTCCGCGCCCGCCGAGCATCTGCACGGCGGGATCTCGTGGGTGCTGTGCGGTGGCCTCGCCGTCTACTTCGCCGCCTCCACAGTGCTCGGTGTGGCCAGCCGCGCCGGGCGCCGGTGGATCTGGGGCTGGGCCGTGCCCTCGATCGTGGTGCCGCTGCTGGTCGCCGCGATCGCGGGCCTGGTGCCGGCGTGGAGCGTGGTGGCTCTGCTGTTGGCGGTCGCCCTCTGGCGGGTGGTCTACAAGCCCGCCGCGCCTACCGCCGTCCCCGCTTGACCGAGCGGCCGCCGCCTCCGCCCCCGTTTCCGTTTGATCGAGCGGCCGCCGCGGCCCCCGCCTGTTCGAGCATGTTCCGCTCTTCGCGCAGCTCGGTGACCTCTTTGCGGAGCGCCGTCAGCTCGGCCAGGATCAGCTGGAGCGAGGCCGCGGTGTCGACGTCCTGCTCCGCGCGCTCGGCGGCCGACTCCTCCTCCATGGCGCTCACCACGACGGCCATGAACAGGTTGAGCACGACGAACGTGCAGACCAGGATGAAGATCGTGAAGAAGATCCAGGCCGTGGGGTGGGTGTTCATCACCTCTCTGGCGATGTTGCCCCAGTCGTCGCCCGTCATCGTCTGGTAGAGGGTGAACAGCGAGGTGGGCAGGCTGCCGAAGCGGTTCGGCGCCGTGTCGCCGTACAACTTGGTGGCCATGACGGCGGCCACGTACAGGACCAGGGAGAGCAGCAGCACGATCGAGCTCATGCCGGGCATGGCGCGCAGCAGGGCCGAGACGACCCGGCGCAGGCTGGGCACCACCGACAGCAGGCGCAGCGCCCGCAGGATGCGCAGGGAGCGCAGCACCGACAGGCCGCTCGTGAAGGGGGCCAGGGCGATCGCCACGATCACGGTGTCGAAGATGTTCCACGGATCACGCGGGAAGCGCGAGCGTTCGACGTAGATCTTCGCGAGCAGTTCGGCCACGAAGATGTAGAGCGCCGCATGATCGACCACGGTCAGCAGGTGACCGTAGTTCTCGACCACGGCGGGCACGGTTTCGAGGCCGAGGGTGGCCGCGTTGAGCAGGATGACGCCGACGATGAACCGCTGGAAACGCTGGTGCTCGACGAAGGCTCGGGTGCGTTCACGCACGGGAAGGGGCTCCTAGAGAGGGAAAAGTTGCCCCACCATGATGACGCAGGAGATCACTGTGTCGGTGTCAGGCGGAAGACCCGCAGCTCCCGCCCGGACACCTCGGTGTAGCGGTCGAACAGCGGCCACCGCTCGATCAGCCACGGCCACGCCGCCTCGCGGTCGGCGCCGGTCAGCAGCGTGGCGGTGACGGGGAAGTCCTTCCCCCGGAAGCTGGCCGTGGCCCTGGGCGTCTTCAGCAGGTTGCCGCTCCACGCCGGGTGGTGGTCCTGGCCGAAGTTGCTGCCCACCACGAGGAGGGTGCCCTCTGGTTCGGGCAGGCAGGCGAGCGGCGAGCTGCGCGGCAGACCGGACTTGGCGCCCGTGGTGACCAGGATCAGCGTCGGGATGACCGGATTGTTGCTGAGCAGCCGTCCCCGGGTCAGCCGGTGCACGGTCCGGTCGAGCTGCGGCATGAACTTGGGACCGGCCCTCATGAACCACTTGGCCGCCGCCAGCCGATGGAGGAAGAGCCTCAGAACCCGGAGCATGCGGCGAGTGTAGCAAGCGTTTGGTCAACTGCGGACGGCAGAGCGCCTGTGGTATAAAAAACCGCCTAATCGACAACGGGGGCGAGTGCAGATGTCCTATCCCAACTACGGCCCCTCCTACTACGGGCCACCGCCTCAGACGCACCCCAACGGCACCACGATCCTGGTTCTGGGCATCCTGAGCCTGGTCGTCTGTACGTTCATCGGCCCCTTCGCCTGGTCGATGGGCACCAAGGCGCTCCGGGAGATCGACCAGAGCGGCTACATCTATGAGAACCGGGGCATGGTGTCGGCCGGCCGCGTCTGCGGCATCGTCAGCACCTGCCTGATGCTAGCGGTGATCGGCCTCTACGCGATCATGTTGGTGGTCTTCGGTGGCGCCGCCATCCTCGGCGGCCTCGACGACTAGCGATCGGCGGCCATAGCCGCCGATCCCCGACTCCAGCAGGTCGAACGCCCTCGCCGCCTGCGTGCGCACGTCCGCCCAGATCTCCTGCCACTGCTCGCCCGCCATCTTGCGCCGTAGCGCGTGCCGTGTCAGCAGTCGCGTCGTGCTCAGGATCTGGTCCGCCACGAGCTGCGGAGTGAGGTCGTCGGGCCCGGCGCCGGTCTCCTCGGCGATGATGGCCGCCAGGTTGGTGGTGGAGATGTGCTCCACCTCGCGCATTTTGGCGATCAGCGCCGCGCTCTCCTCGACCATCCGGCCGAACACCTCGGCGCCCTCGCCCATCCCGTATCGCCACTCGCGGGTGTCGAGCGCGTCGAAGTAGTCGCGCCGGAAGGCGGCCACGATGCTCTCGCCGGGCCGCCGCTCGCGCACCACCTTGCTCGACAGGTCCACCACCTCGTCCTGCCGGTCGGCGAACAGGTCCTCTTTGGTGCCGAAGTAGTTGAACACCGTGTTGACCGACACGTCGGCGGCCCGCGCCACCTGCGCGACGGTAACGTTGTCGAATCCGTGGATCATGAACAGCCCCATCGCCATGTCGGCGATGCGCTGCCTGGTCTCCCGCTTCTTCCGCTCGCGCAGCCCCTCGTCCATGCCTCCATGCTACCAATATTGCAGTCGCACCAAAATTGTGGCTACTCTATTTTTGGAGGCGATGAAAATGATCAAGACTGTGGGTCTGCGCAAGACCTTCAAAGGCGGCGTCGAAGCCGTCAAGGGTGTGGACATATCGGTGGAGCCCGGCGAGATCGTCGGCTTCCTCGGCCCCAACGGCGCCGGAAAGACCACGACCATGCGCATGCTGACCACGCTGCTCCAGCCCACGTCGGGCACCGCCACGGTGGCGGGCCACGACCTGCTGGGCGACGCCCGCGAGGTGCGCCGCCGCATCGGCTACGTGTCGCAGGGCGGAGGGATCAACCCGGCCGCCCCGCTCGGGGAGGAGCTCGAACTCCAGGCCATGCTGTACGGCCTCTCCCGCGACGAAGCCGGGCCGCGGGTACGCGAGGTGCTGGCCCGGCTCGACCTGACCGGCCTGGAGTCCAGACCCGGAGGCGCCCTGTCCGGCGGCCAGCGGCGCCGCTTCGACATCGCGTTCGCCCTGCTGCACCGGCCCGTGCTGCTGTTCCTGGACGAGCCGACGACCGGGCTCGACCCGCAGAGCCGGGCCAACCTGTGGGAGCACATCCGGGCGCTGCGCGCCGAGCAGGGCGTGACGGTCTTCCTGACCACGCACTACCTCGACGAGGCCGACGCCCTGTGCGACCGGCTGCTGATCATCGACCACGGCCGCATCGTGGCCGAGGGCGCCCCGGCCGAGCTCAAGACCGGTGGGCGCACGCTCGACGACGTGTTCCTGGACATCACCGGCAGGTCCCTGCGCGAGGAGGCGGGCGTCTGATGCTGCGCGAGACCTATCTGCTGTTCCGTCACAACCTGCGAAGCACGCTGCGGCAGAAGATCGCCATCATCTTCGGAGTCATCCAGCCGCTGGTCTTCCTCGTGCTGTTCGGGCCCATCTTCGCCACGATCGGCACCTGGGAGACGCTGGTGCCGGGCCTGATCATCCAGCTCGGCCTGATGAGCACCGGCATGGCCGGGTTCGGCGTGGTCTTCGAGAAACGCTCGGGCGTGCTGGAGCGCATGCGCGTCACCCCGGCCAGCCGCCTGGCCCTGCTGCTCGGCCGGGTGCTCAACAACGCGGTCACGCTCATCATCCAGGCCGTGCTGCTGGTCGCGGTCGGCTACGCGTTCGGCCTGCGCGCCCCGGCCACGGGGGTGGCGGCCGGGCTCGTGCTGGTGGTCGTGCTCGGGCTCAGCCTGGCCGCGCTGTCGTACGCGGTCGCGCTGACGCTCGATGACCAGCTCTTCGCGCCGGTGATGAGCACCGCGGTGCTGCCGCTGGTCCTGCTGTCGGGCGCGTTCCTGCCCATGTCGATGGCGCCCGGCTGGCTGGACGCGCTCTCGCACATCAGCCCGTTCCGGTATGTCCTGGAGGCGCTGCGTGATCTGTTCGCCGGACATTACGCCACCGGCACGGTCGGCGTCGGGGTGGCGGTGACCGTGGCCTTCGCCCTGGTCAGCGTCACGGTCGGGACGCGGGTGTTCAACCAGGAGAACGCCTGAGGCGGTCACCGCCACTACGGCACTCCGTCAGGACATGCTTCTGGCCCGGCGCTGGAGCGCGGCGATGATCCCGGTGGTGTCGACGATCCCGTAGCCGTAGTCGTAGTCGAAGCCCACCTCGCTGCGGTCCTCGCCTGTTCGGCGGAGCAGCGCGCGCAACTGCGCGGGCCGCAGCCGCGAGGTGGGCCAGAGCGTACGGATCGCCGCGACCAGCCCGGCCGCGACCGGAGTCGCGGCCGAGGTGCCCGAGTCGGGCTCGGCATCGCCGAACGCCTTGGACCCGGAGAAATGGGTGTAAGCGCAGATGTCGGGCTTGCGGGCGGTCAGCCGCCCCGGCCCCTGCGAGGAGTAGCCGACCCGGGTGCCGCTCACGTCGACGCCGCCGATCGACAGGGCCCTGGGATGCGAGTTCGCGCCGGTGATCGGCCGGTTCGGGTAGGCGCACCGGCCGTCGCGGCACTCGCGCCCGCAGTTGCCGGCCGCGAACAGCACGTCGGCGCCCGCGCTGTCGAGGCTGGAGATCATCAGGTTGAACGGGTGCGCCGCGTTGTCCGAGTAGTTGCCCGGATGGCCGACGGGGAGATCCCACTCGGGGGAGAACGACCCCCACGAGTTGCTGATCACCAGCGCCCTCGACTCCTCGGGCTGCGCCTCGAGCACCATGCGCAGGTGCGCGAACGCGGCCACGGCGTCCGACAGCAGCCCGTCGAGCGCCGAGCCGCCAGGACGGGTGGAGCGCAGCACCGGGATGTCGATCAGCGACGCTTGCGGCGCGCCGATGAGCGTGTCGAAGGCGCACATCGTGCCATGGGCGACCTCGAACTCGCCCGCCCGGCCCTCGACGCCCGTGGGGTTCCAGCTCCGCTGGGCGTCGAGCGTGACGCCCCGGCCGAGCTGCCTGGCGACATGGGCGGCGTTGATGCCGGTGTCGAGCACGGCCAGGGTCACCCCGGAGCCGTCCAGTCCCTCGGCGTGCAGTCCGGGGACGTTGAGCAGCCGTTCGACGTCGTGCCAGTCGCCGAACGGCGCGTCGCCGCCGCAGGTGAGCGAGGACTCGACGACCGGATCGGCGTAGACGCCGACGACGTCGGGCCGGAGGGTGGGCAGGAGGGTCACGCGGGTCAGGAGCTCGTCGTCGGAGATCGTGCCGCGAACCAGCACCGAGGCGTCCTCGGCCGCCAGGGAGAAGTCCAGCGGCTGGTTGAGTGACAGCGGGTCGCCGCCGGGCGGCGGGACGGGCCGGGGGAGGGGCACGGGCGTGAAGGCGTGGTCGAGCTCGACTCCGGGCAGGCCGTCCGCGACGTCGGCCGTGGTGGCGGTCTGGCCGGGATCGGCGACTGCCGCGACCAGATCGGGGGAGGGGCGCAGCTGGATCAGAACGCGCATGGGGCACCACCGGAATGTTCGGAGGGAAATGAACCTCCCAAGATTCCTTCATCTGTCCGGGCGTGTCCAGCGCATCTCATGGGCTTTGACCTGCTGAAATGCCGTAAAAGCCGCCAAGGGGACGATATTCATTCCCGCTGTCAGGCTTCCTTGTTCCCGGTCCGTTCACTAGCGTGAGGCGGCATGACGCTCCAGGCACAAAAGACGGTAGCGGGCGAGGACGGCGATCACTGGCTGGCGGTGCGGCCGAGGCTCATTCTCGCCAGTGCGTTCATGCTCTTCCTGGAGCTGGCGCTGATCCGGTGGACCGGATCGAACATCGTGCATCTCAGCTATTTCACCAATTTCGTGCTTCTCGGGTCGTTCCTCGGCATCGGGCTGGGGTTCCTGCGCGTGGGGCGGGCGCGGCGGCAGCCGTACTATTCGCCGGTCATCCTGTTCGGCCTGGTCTTCGTCGTGCTGACCTTTCCGGTGACCGTCGACCGCAACACCGAGGGCGTCCTCTACTGGACCAGCCTGCAGACCACGGGACCGCCCGCGTGGCTGATCCTGCCGGTGATCTTCTGCGCGGCGGCGCTCGTGCTGATGGGCCCGGCCGAGCTGGTCGGGCGCTGCTTCCCCGAGCTGCCCCGGCTGGAGGCCTACCGCTACGACCTGATCGGCAGCCTCTCGGGGATCGCGCTCTTCACCGCGCTGTCGTTCCTGAGCGCGCCGCCGGTGTTCTGGGGGCTGATCGCGGCCGCCGCCTACGGTGTGCTGCTGGTGCCCCGGCCGCGGATCATCTATCTCGGGCTCGTCACCGTGCCGTCGCTGGCGGTCGTGGGGCTGCTGCTGGCCGAGACGCTGACCGCCGGGGCGTTCTGGTCGCCGTACTACAAGGTCACCTACAAGCAGTTCCAGCAGCTCGGCGTGCCCGTCACCGACATCTCCGTGAACGGCATCCCGCACCAGCAGGCCGTGCCCGCCGCCGCCCGGCTGCAGTGGGAGCGCCAGTACGGCCTGCCGTACGAGCGGGCGAGCACCCCGCCCAAGAACGTGCTCATCGTCGGCGCGGGCAGCGGCACGGACGTGGCGATCGCCCTGTCCAAGGGCGCCGCCCACGTCGACGCCGTCGAGATCGACCCCAAACTCCGCGAACTCGGCGGCTCCCTGCACCCGGACAAGCCCTACGACGATCCCCGGGTGACCACCCACGTCACCGACGGCCGCGCCTTCCTGGAACGGACCGGCGACAAGTACGACCTGATCCTGTTCGCCCTGCCCGACTCGCTCACGCTCGTGTCGGGGGCCAGTTCGCTGCGGCTGGAGAGCTACCTGTTCACCGAGGAGGCCATGCGGGCCGCCCGGGCGCACCTCAAGCCCACCGGGACCTTCTCGATGTACAACTACTACCGCGAGAGCTGGCTCGTCGACCGGCTCGCCTCGACCGTGCAGAACGCCTTCGGCCACAAGCCGTGCGTCGACGTGGTCAGCACGGCGGGCCAGCAGGCCGTGATCACGGCGGGCGCGACGGCGTCGGCGCAGCGGTGCGCGGGGGAGTGGGCGGGCGCCGCCGCGGGCACCCCGCCGCCGACCGGTGACGACCGGCCGTTCCTCTACCTGAAGGACGGCGACATCCCGTCCCTCTACCTCATCACGCTCGGCCTGATCCTCGCGGTCAGCCTGATCGCCGTCCGCGTCGTCGCCGGGCCCTACCGGCGGATGCGCCCCTACGCCGACCTGTTCCTGCTCGGGGTGGCGTTCCTGCTGCTGGAGACCAAGAGCGTGACGGGCTTCGCGCTGCTGTTCGGCACGACGTGGGTGGTCAACGCGATCGTGTTCGCCGGGGTGCTCGTCGCCGTGCTCGCCGCCGTCGAGATCACCCGCCGCTTCCGCACGCCGCCACTGCCGGTCATGTACGGGGTGCTGTTCGGCGGCCTGCTGCTGGCCTGGCTGGTGCCGAACACGTGGCTGCTGTCGCTGCCACTGCCCCTGCGGGCGGTCGCGGCGGTGACGGTGGCGTTCCTGCCGATCTTCGCGGCGAACGTGGTCTTCGCCAAACGCTTCTCCGACTCGGCGGACGCCACGACATCCTTCGGCGCGAACCTCCTGGGGGCCATGGTGGGCGGCTGCCTGGAATACCTGGCGCTGGTGATCGGCTACAAGGGCCTGCTCATCGTGGCCGCCGTCCTCTACCTGGGCGCCTTCGTCCTGCTGCCGCGCAAGTCGGTGGCGGCCTCGTAGTACGGGGCCGGCCGCGCTACGGACCGGCTCAGGGCCGCTACGGACCGGCTCAGGGCCGCTACGGGCCCGCGCCGGGTTCGTCGTCGTGCTGGTCGACGGGGGCGGGTGGTGTGGGGCGTCGGTGCAGGAGGCCGAACTTCGACCACATGCCCTCGGCCGTCTCGATCGAGGCGGCCGTCCGGGCCGGGTCCACGGTGGCCAGCTGCGTGACCAGCGCCTGCGCGACGGCCATGCCCGCGGTCAGCGACGGGAAGAACGCCACCCCCTCGGCTGGGACCATCACCACCTCCTCGGCGGCGTTGGCCAGGGCGGGGCTGGCCGCGTCCGTCAAGGCGAAGACGCGGACGCCACGGGCGCGCGCCTCATTGGCGGCCAGCACGGTGCTCTCGTACAGCCGCCAGAAGCTGATGGCGATCAGCACGTCACCCGGGCCGATCGCCGCGACGGAGTTGGCCAGCTCGGCGTCCCCGCTCGTCACGGCCGCGACCGGGTAGCCGGCCAGCCGGGCGTTGTGCGCGAGCGCCATGCCGACCGCCGCATAGCTGCCGTCCGCGACGATCACCGTGCGGCCCGCGGCGGCGACGGCCTCGGCGATGGTACGCAGCACGCCCTCGTCCAGGCGCCTGTTGAGCAGCGCGAGGCTGTCCAGGTCGCGCCGGAGCGAGCGGGAGCTGGGCGAGCCGGCGCCGCTGTGCTCGGCCGCCACCTGGGGCGCGCTGAGTGAGGACAGGTAGCGGGCGCGCAGCTCCTGCTGGAGCGCGGGCCATCCGGCGAACCCGAGCGCCTGCGCGGTGCGGGTCACGGTCGCCACGTTCACGCCCGCGAGCTGGGCCAGCTCGGCGGCCGCGCCGAACGAGGCCCGGCGCGGCTGCGAGAGCAGCACCTCCAGCAGCGCCGCCGCCTTGGGGCGCAGCCCGCGCTCGGGCACCCGGTCGCGCAGCCAGTCCTGAAAGTTGTCCGTGACCTGCTCTGCCACCTGATCCTCTCCCATGGGGTGAGGAGCCATGCTACGCGTTCGCAACATGGATACTGTGCAAAGAACATTGCAATCTATGGGATTTGCACTATACGTTGCCAGGCAATCGTTCTACAGGGCTGTGACCTTGGGAAGGTGCGTTGGCATGACCTTGTTGGCCCGTCTGGACCGGCTCCCACTGAGCCGTCCGCACTATCTCCTTCTGCTCATAGGCGGACTCGGCTACACCTTCGACGGCATGGACTCCGCCGTGGTCGCCTTCCTACTGCCCAGCGCCCGCGCGGAATGGGGCCTCGACGACGGCCAGCTCGGGCTGATCGGGTCCGCGAGCCCGTTCGGGTTCCTGTTCGGGGCGGCCATCGCGGGCCTGCTCGGCGACCGCATCGGCCGCAAGAAGGTCATGATGTACGCGCTGGCCTTCTACGCGGTCTTCTCCGTGGTCGCCGCCTTCGCCCCCAACTACGAGGCGTTCCTGGGCTCCAGGATCCTCGCCGGGGCGGGAGCCGGCGCGGAGAGCGCGATCATCGCGCCGTTCCTGTCGGAGTTCGTCCCGGCCAAGCGGCGCGGCTGGTTCATCGGCGCGCTGGCCGGGTTCTTCTCCTTCGGCTTCGTCATGGCCGCGCTGATCGGGCGGTTCGTGGTCCCCACGATGGACGACGGCTGGCGCGTCGCGCAGCTGATCACCGCGGTGCCGATCGTGATGCTGCTGTGGTGGCGGCGCTCGCTGCCCGAATCGCCGCGCTTCCTGCTCCAGCAGGGCCGCCACGCGGAGGCCGAGGCGGTGGTCGTGGACATCGAACGCCGCGTCGAGCGGGCCACCGGGCAGGCTCTCCCGCCCGTGCCCGCCGCCACCGCGCAGGTCGCGACGGCCACGCCGAAGGTGAACCTGATCAGCGCGCTGCGGTTCCTGTGGAGCCCGGCCATGGCCAAGCGGACCGCCGTCATCTGGCTGATCTGGTTCGTGATCACGTTCTCCTACTACGGGTTCTTCTCCTGGATCCCGACCCTGCTCGTGGGGCGCGGCATCACGGTGACCAAGAGCTTCGAGTTCTCGATCATCATCTATCTGGCGCAGATCCCCGGCTACTTCTCCGCCGCCTGGCTCTCGGAGCGGCTGGACCGCAAGAACACCATCGCGCTCTACCTCGCGGGCTCGGCGATCAGCGCGTTCTGGCTGTCCCAGATGGACTCGCCGGTCGCCATCACGATCGCGGGCGCGGTGCTGTCCTTCTTCCTCAACGGAACGTACGCGGGCGTCTACTCCTACACGCCCGAGGTGTTCCCGACCTGGATTCGGGCCACCGGCACCGGCCTGTCCAGCGCGTTCGGCCGCGTCGGCAGCATTCTCGCGCCCACGATCATCGGCCTGTCGGCCGCGAGCCTGGGCTTCGCCGGAGTGTTCGGCCTCACCACGGCCGTGCTGGTGGCCGGGGTGATCTGCGTGATCGTCTTCGGCCTGGCCACGGCCGGACGGTCGCTGGAAGACCTGACCGAGCGGGGCGATCCCGCCGACACAGCGGGGGAGATGGCGAAATGACCGACCTGAAAGACGTGGAGGACAAGGTCCGGGAGTCACTGGGGGTACGGCTGTTCACGGTCCTGGCCTGGATTCCCGAACGGCAGGCGCTGCGGCGCGTCCACAGCAGCGACCCCGAGCGCTATCCCGTGGGCGGGGAGAAGACCGTGGAGGTGGCCAAGGGCTGGCTGACCCGCTGCATCGAGGCGGGCGAGCCGTACTTCGGCCCGGACCGGGCCGCCGTGCGGGAGGTGTTCGCCGACCACGAGCTGATCGAGAGCCTGGGCTGCGGGGCCATCGTCAACGTGCCCGTGATGGACGCGGGCGAGGTGCTCGGCGTGCTGAACATCCTGGACGCCGAGGGCAGTTACGACGAGGAGTCGGTCGCCGTCGCCGCGTCCCTGGCGCCGCTCGCGGTGCCCGCCCTGCGTGCCGCCGTACACGGAACCGCCGAGAGAACCTGAGAGGTATCAAGTGAGTCTGCTGCTGCGTAACGCCCTCGTGCTCGACGTGGTCACCGGTGACTACGCCGAAGGTGACCTGCGCTTGGAGGAGGGCCGCATCGTCGAGGCGGGCCCGGGACTGGTCGGCACCGCGGGCACGCGGGTGATCGACGTGGCCGGCGGTGTGGTCGTACCCGGGCTGATCGACGCGCACGTGCACGTCACCGCCGCGACCGCCGACCTGGGCGGCCTGCCCGCCATGTCGCCTTCCTACGTCGCCGCGCACAGCGCCCGCCTGATGGGGCAGATGCTCGACCGCGGTTTCACCACGGTCCGGGACGCCTCGGGAGCCGACTACGGGCTGTGCGACGCCCAGGAGGAGGGCCTGATCCGCGGGCCGCGGCTGCTGTTCTGCGGCAAGGGGCTGAGCCAGACCGGCGGCCACGGCGACCAGCGCGGCCGGGGCCAGAACGGGAGCGCCGACCAGTCCTGCTGCGCCGGTCTCGGCCGGGTCGCCGACGGCGTGGACGCCGTGCGCACCGCCGCGCGCGATGAGTTGCGCAAGGGCGCCCACCACATCAAGGTCATGGCCTCCGGCGGTGTCGCCTCGCCCACCGACCGCATCGACTCGACCCAGTACTCCATGGACGAGCTGCGCGCGATCGTCGAGGAGGCCGAAGCCGCCAACCGCTACGTCGCCGCGCACGCCTACACGGCCCGCGCGGTCAACCGCGCCCTGGAGGCGGGGGTGCGCTCGATCGAGCACGGCAACCTGCTCGACGACCGCAGCGTGGAGCTGTTCCTGCGGCACGACGCCTACCTGGTGCCCACGCTCGTGACGTACTGGGCGCTCAAGGAGGAGGGCATGGCCTTCGGCCTGCCGGAGTCGAGCTGGCGCAAGGTCGACGAGGTGCTCGGCGCCGGGCTCCGGGCGCTGGAGCGCGCCGCCCGCGCGGGCGTACGGCTGGCCTACGGCAGCGACCTGCTGGGCGGCATGCACCGGCACCAGAACCACGAGTTCCGGCTGCGTGGCGAGGTGCAGCAGCCGATCGACGTGCTGCGGGCCGCCACGGTCAACGCGGCCGACCTCGTCGGACTGGCCGGCGAGATTGGCACGCTCGCGGTGGGCGCGCGGGCGGATGTGCTCGTGCTCGACGGCGACCCCCTGCGGGACCTCGGGGTGCTCGCCGAGCCCAAGCACATCCGCCACGTCGTGCAGGGCGGCCAGGTGGTCTCCGGGTGAGCTTGCCTCAGCCCTTGAGTCCGCTGGAGAAGCCCTTGATCACGTAGCGCTGCAGGAGGAGGAAGATCACCACGATCGGCAGCGCCCCGAGCACCAGCCCGGCGAAGACGAGACCGTGGTCGGAGACGTACTGGCCGACGAAGGCGAAGACGCTCACCGGCACCGTCTCGAACCCCGAGCCGCCCAGGTAGAGCAGGGGGGTGAAGAAGTCGTTCCAGATGAAGACGGCGTTGAGGATCAGCACCGTGCCGGTGATCGGCCGCAGCAGCGGGAAGACGACCCTGGTGAACGCGGTCAGATGCGAGGCGCCGTCGATCTGGGCGGCGCTGGCGTACTCGCGGGGCAGCGCGCGGATGAACCCGGTGTAGAGGAACACCGTGAACGGCAACTGGATCCCCGTGTAGAACAGGATCATCCCGGCGTGCGTGCCGATCAGCCCCAGGTCGGTCACCAGCTGGTAGAGCGGGATCATCCCGAGCTGGAAGGGCAGCACGATGCCCAGCAGGAACAGCACGTACAGCCCGTAGCCCAGATGGCTCTTGGCCCTGGCCAGGTAGTAGGCGGCGAAGGAGCCGAGGGCGATCAGCGCGACCAGGCTGACCGCGGTGATCACGGTGCTGTTCATCAGGGACGGGCCGAGCGCGGCCGCCGACCACGCCTTGGCGAAGTTGTCCGTCGTGGGCGGGGCGGGCAGCGCCAGCGGCGTCTGCGAGATCTGCGCCGGGTCCTTCAGCGACAGCGTGATCAGCGCGTACACCGGGAAGAGGAACGCCACCGCCACCACGATCATGACGATCTCCAGCAGGAACGTCCGCCTCACTGGGCCACCTCCCGGCCGCGCAGGTAGTAGACCTGCACGAGCGACACCGCGGCCACGAACAGCGCGAGCACCAGGGCGATCGCGGTGCTGTAGCCGAACTTGCCGAACACGAACGCCTGCTTGTAAAGCACGGTCGACAGCGTCTCGGTGGCGTAGCCGGGGCCGCCGTTGGTCGCCGCGAAGACCTGGTCGAACAGCTTGAGACCGCCGATCGTGGAGAGCATCAGATTGATCGTCAGAGCCGGGGCGAGCAGCGGCCAGGTGACGTACCGGAAGCGCTGCAGGGTGCTCGCGCCGTCGATCATCGCCGCCTCGTGCAGCTCCTTCGGCACGCCCTCCAGCCCGGCCAGGAAGATGACCATCGAGTAGCCGGCGTACTGCCACACGACCGTGGCCGCGATCGACCACAGCGCGAGCGACGGGTCGCCCAGCCAGTCGATCTTGAGGCCGAGCAGCCCGTTGAGCCCGGCGGACGGGTCGGGGTTGTAGATGTACTTCCACAGGAAGGCCACCATGACCGGGCTGACGACGACCGGCGCGAAGAAGATCACCCGCAGCAGTGCCCGGCTCTTCAGCTTCGCGTGCACGCCGAGCGCGAGCAGCAGCCCCACCGCGTTCTGCACGACGACGATCGCCACGGTCAGCAACAGCGTGTTGCCGATCGAGTCCATCGCCTGGTCGTCGTGCAGGAGCGTCTGGAAGTTCGCCAGCCCGACGAAGGACTTGTCCGCGCCGATGCCGCTCCAGTCGGTGAAGGCGTACAGCATGCCCGCCAGGCTGGGATAGAGCACGACGACGGCGTACACCACCAGGGCGGGCGCCGCGAACAGCCACGAGGGCGAGAGCGCGGCGAACCGCCGCCGCGGCTTGCCGGCCGCGGCGGTGGATCGTCCGACGGGCGTCGCTGTCATGGTCATTTGGCGTAGGCCTCGTCCATCTTCCGTAGCGCGTCGTCAATCTTGATCTTGCCGGCGAGCAGGTCCTGGATCACGGCGAAGTGGACCGGCTGCACCTCGGCGTTGGGCCAGCGCTGGTCCATGAACGGCACGGCCCGGTCCTTGGTGAACGGCAGGAACGACTGCACGGCGGGGTCGATGGTGGAGGAGGCGTCCTGGGTGAGCGGGATGGCCGCGATGGCCTTGGCCCAGCGGTTGATGTTCTCCTGCTTGCCGAGGAAGTCGATGAACGCCTTGGCCTCGGCCAGGTTCTTGCCCTTGGCGGCGGCGCCGAGGCCGACCACCACGCCGGCCGGGATCCACACCTGGTCCGCCACGTCCGCGCCGGGGACCGGGAACATCGACAGGTCGTCGGGACTGCCCGCCGACTTGCGGAAGTCCGGCAGCACCGCCGACACCTGGATGGCCATGCCCGCCTTGCCGGTGGCCACCATCGAGATCTGCTGCTCGAAGGTGGTGCCGTTCGGCTTGTCGTTGAAGAAGCCGCGCTTCTGCAGCTCCAGGTACATCTCCATCGCGTCGCGCCAGCCGGACTTGGCGAAGCTGGTCTGCCCCGCCGCCTGCTTGTCGTCGAAGGTGGGGTCCTTGGCGTACACGGTCGACGGGACGAGGGCGTACGTGATGAGCTGGGTGACCCACGGCGTCTGCGCGCCCAGGGCGATCGGCGTCTTGCCGGCCTTCTTCAGCTTGTCGCAGACCGCCAGGAACTCCGTCCAGGTGGTCGGCGGCGCGTCCACGCCCGCCTCCTGGAACACCTTCTTGTTGTAGATCGCGCCGATGACCGAGGAACCGGCCGAGTAGATGTAGGTCTTGCCGTCCTTCTGGAAGGCGGGCTTGAAACCGGTCGGGATCGTCTGCGTCCACGACTGGTCGGACAGGTCGGCCAGCAGCCCGGCCCCGGCGATCTGGTCCATCGACATAGCGCTGCCGCTGCCCGGGTAGACCACGTGCACGTCGGGCGCGTTGCCCGCGCCGAGCTGCGTACGCAGCGAGGTCTGCACCTGGTCGGTCGGCGCGAACGAGGTGGCCAGCGTGACGCCCGGCTTGGCCTGCTTGTAGGCCGCCACCAGCTCGTCCATCGGCGCCTTCTGGTCGGCCACGCCGACGAACCTCAGCTCGACGGCGGAGGTCTGCCCCTGACCGGTGGAGCCGGTGGTCTGTGGCTTGGTCGAACACGCGGTCGCCGCGGCGGCGACCGCGAGACCGCCCATCATGCGGAAGAACTGAACGCGGCTCAGCCTGGCGTCGCGTAGTTCGGTCATGGCACTGTCTCCTCGGTCTGACGGGATTGGGGGGCTCCCGAGGGATGCGAACGTTTTAATTAGTTACATCTAACGTTAAAACGTGTGAAGTTGTGAAGGTGCGAGGAGACTACGAGCCGTTCCGCAGGGGTGTCAAGGGTGCGCGCCACGCTACGATGCGCTGTCATCACAGCTGCCATCGCGCTGTCATCGTTCTGTCATCGAGACCGGGAGGGCGCGGGTGAAATCACGTCAGCACTCGGACAGGGGAGTCGTCAGGCGCCAGGCGATGGCGGAGCATCTCATGCGGCACGGCTCCGCCTCGGTGAGCGAGCTCGCGGAGGTGTTCCGCGTGAGCGTGATGACCGTCCACCGCGACCTCGACGAGCTCGAGTTCCATGGCATGGTGCGCAAATACCGCGGCGGCGCGAGCGCGCAGGCGTCGAGCGTCTTCGAGAGCAACATCGCCTACCGGCTGACGGCCCAGACCGAGGAGAAGGAGGCGATCGCCCGCCACGTGGTGGGGCTGATCGAGCCGGGCAGCTCGGTCATGATCGACGACTCCACGACCGCGCTGGCCGTCGCCCGCCATCTCAACGAGGTGGCCCCGCTGACCGTGGTGACGAACTTCCTCGAGGCCATCAAGCTGCTCGCCCCCGTGCCCGGCATCCGGCTCATGGCGCTGGGCGGCGAATACCATCCGACGCACGACTCGTTCCTGGGCGTCGGCTGCGTCGACTCCGTCCAGGCCATGAACACCGACATGGTGATCGTCTCCACCTCGGCCATCTCCGACCGGCACGCCTTCCACCAGGAGCAGGAGATCGTGCTGGTGAAGCGGGCCATGGTGGCCGCGGGGACGCGCTGCGTGCTGGCGGTGGACCACACCAAGCTCGACCGGGTGGCGCTGCACCGGGTGGCGCCGCTGGAGAAGTTCGATGTCATCGTGGTGGACGCGGGGGCGCCGGCCGAGGCCGTCCAGCGCCTGCGCGACCGGCGGCACAACGTCGAGATCGCCGGCTAGCGCGCCGCCTCACATTCCGTGGTGTCGTCTCGTCGTACTGGGGAGAACACCTGGGACAACGGAAAGTCGGCGACACCATGACCACCCCACTCGAGCCAGGAGGCGGCCGGCTCGATCCGGGCCTGAGCGCGATCATGAGCGAGCGGCGCAAGCTGATCAATCTCGCCTACCGCCTCCTGGGCTCCTTGGCCGATGCCGAGGATGCCGTACAAGAGACCTACGCCCGCTGGTACGCCATGACCCAGCGGCAGCAGGACGCCATCGAATCCCCCAGCGGCTGGCTGACCACGGTCGCCAGTCGCATCTGCCTGGACCTGCTCCGCTCGGCACGCGCGAGGCGCGAACGCTACGTCGGCGAATGGATCCCCGAGCCGCTGCCCGACCCCACGGAGTGGATCACCGGCCGGTCGGCCGACCCGGTCGACCGCGTCACCCTCGACGAGTCGATCACCATGGCCTTCCTCGTCGTGCTGGAGTCGATGACTCCGGCCGAGCGCGTCGCGCTCGTCCTGCACGACGTCTTCCGCTACTCCTTCGCCGAGGTGGGCGAGATCGTCGGCCGTACGCCGGCGGCATGTCGCCAGCTGGCCTCCTCGGCCCGCCGCCGCATCGGCGCCGCGCAGGCTCCCGCGACTCCGGCGGCCCAGCAGGCCGGGATCGTCAGGGACTTCAAGCAGGCGTGGGAAGCCAAGGACATCGACGCCCTCATCGGCCTGCTCGACCCCGACGCCACGGCGATCGCCGACGGCGGCGGCCTGGTCAGCGCCAGGCTCCACCCGATCGAAGGCAGCGAGCAGGTCGCGCGCTACTGCGTCGAAATCGCCGACCTGGCACCCGATCTGATGCTTCTGGAGCGTACGGTCAACGGTCAGCCCGGTCTGGTGCTTCAGCTGGACGACGTCACCGTGGCGGTGATGGCGTTCGAGGTCACGGGTGACCGGATCAAGCACATGTGGGGAGTGCGGAACCCTGACAAGCTCCGGCCCTGGACGACAGGCTGACTCTTGCCGGTAAGTCCCGGGGCGCCGCAGCCAGTGCGGCGCCCCTTCCGGCCAAACGATCAGGCCGGCTCGAACGCGATATCGGTGCTCGCCGCAATGGTAAGGTCGTGCGTTTCCAGGCCGATAGGGCCATCGTATTCGTCGAACCACCGCACAAAGTTGCCGCGGACTTGATCCGATCCCGCGAACTGGAGCGGCGGCACGACATCGTAATAAACAATGTCAGAAGAGTAATGTGACATGAGGCGGTCAATGTCCTTTGCCCGGCAGGCATCGACTCGGCTCTCCAAGAGCGCCCTAACCTCGGACTCGTTCGAAGTCATCGCATTCTCCGTTCATCAATCCCGTGCTGGATCAGGCGGCGCGGCCGGCCTTGAGTGAGGCCGCGGTGTCGACGACGCGGCGGGCCTGGAAGCGAGCCGCCTGCAAGATCACCTCACTGGGCGGGCCATCGCCGCCCACGTGGGAGGTGCCATAGGGATTGCCCGACTGGAACTGGATGGGGTCGGCGTAGCCGGGGGGCACGATGATGCCGCCCCAGTGGTAGAAGGTGTTCCCCAGCGCCAGGAGGGTGGATTCCTGACCGCCGTGGGCGGTGTTGGAGGCGGTGAAAGCCGAGTACACCTTGTCCACGAGCTTGCCCTGAAACCACAGCGGACCAGTGGTGTCGATGAACTGCCTGAGCTGGTTGGCCGGGTTGCCGAAGCGGCTGGGGGTGCCGAACATTACCGCGTCGGCCCACTCCAGATCGTCGTGGCCGGCCTCGGTGACGTCGGCGGTGTCCTGGCGGTACTGCACCCAGGCCGGGTTGGCGCTGATCGCCTCCGGTGGGGCCGTTTCGGCGACCCTGCGCAGGCGTACGTGTGCGCCGGCCTTCTCCGCGCCCTCGGCGACGGCTTGCGCCAGAGCATGCACGGTGCCTGTGGCGCTGTAGTAAATGATCGCGACCTTGACGGGTTCCATGATCGGTTCACTCCTTCGGGTTCGGTTCATCGGTAGGACAGTTCATGGATAGGACGACGTAGCCCTGCGCAATGTGAGGTGACGCGTCTGCACCGGAGCATGTTGGCTCAATCGAACAGGCGGGAATTGGCTCTCCCGACGGAGCCACTTCATCGCGTAGGGTCGGGCCGCCCGGAATGATCCACCGCTTGGAGCGAGTAACGATGTCCTATCCGCCGCCCCGATACTTGACGGAACACGGAACTGCCAGCGCGGCCTTCCGGTCGGCCGACGCACCGCCGGACCTGACGATCGGAGTCAAGTCCCGGGTCGGTTATCTGGCGACCGGCGCGAGCACCGATGGCCAATTCGGTCTCTACCGCTGGGACATGGCCGCGATCCCGAACGGCCCCGGCGCCCACTTTCACCGGACCTTTTCCGAGTCGTTCTTCGTCCTGGAGGGGACTGTCTCGCTGTACGACGGAGAGCGCTGGCTGGACGCGACACCGGGCGATTTCCTGTACGTGCCGCCAGGCGGAGTCCACGCATTCAGTAACAATTCCGATGCGCCTGCCTCCATGCTGGTGCTGTTCACGCCGGGGGCGCCCCGGGAGGCGTACTTCCAGGAGCTCGCCGAAATCGTCGCTGCCGGCCGGCAGCTGACCGACGAGGAATGGACTGAGCTTTATGCCGCGCACGACCAATACGCCGTACCGTGAACCACGCGTAGCTCTGGCGGCTGCCCCTTGAGGCGGACGCAGTGGCATCGCCTGGACATTTAGCCTTGCTGGGTGGAACCAGTTGTCCTGGATGAGCTTGATCGAGCGATCGTTCACGCGCTGCACGTCGATGGACGTGCGGCGTTCAGGCAGATGGCGGCCGTGCTGGAGGTGTCGGATCAGACGGTGGCCCGACGTTATCGGCGGCTTCGTTCGGCCGGTGCGTTGCGGGTGGTGGGGCAGCCGGTGGCGCAGCGGCTGGGCTGGGTGGAGTGGGTATTACGTATCCAGGCCCTGCCGGAGGCGGCCACGGCGATCGCCGATGCGCTGGCGCGCAGGGACGACACCTCATGGGTGAGCCTGACCTCGGGCGGCACGCAGATCGTCTGTGTCGTCCAGGCGCGGGATCGGCGGCGACGAGACGCTCTGCTCCTCGGACAGCTGCCACGTACGCCGCAGGTCACCGGGGTCAGTGCCCATTGCGTGTTGCGGGTGTTCGCCGGCGGTCCGACCGGGTGGCACGGACGGGCCGACGCGCTTACCTCCGGGCAGATCGCGGCGCTGGTACCCGGACCAGGCGACTTGTCCGGGAAGGCCGTCGTGTCGGGCGAGGAGGACGAGCAGCTGCTTGCGGTGCTCGCCCAGGACGGACGGGCGGGATATGCCGAGCTGGCCAAAGCGATCGGGGCCTCGGAGATGACTGCCCGGCGCAGGCTGGAGTACCTGCGCCGGGCCGGGGCGGTCTTCTTCGACGTGGACATCGACCCGTTGCTCCTGGGATACGACACGATCGCGATGCTGTGGCTGACCGTTGAGCCATCCGCGCTACGGCAGACGGCCGAGGCGGTGGCCGGGCACCCCGAGGTCGCCTTCGTGGCGGCGACCACCGGCACGACGAACCTGCTGGTATTCGCGGCCTGCCGGGATGTGCCCGCTCTCTACGAGTACCTGGAGACCGGGATCGGCACCCTGCCGGGCGTCCGGCAGTTGGAGAGCGCGCCGATCATCCGCAGCAGCAAACGGGTCGGTGCGACTATGCGAAGTGATGCACGAACGAGCCCTGGTCGTAGCGACGCCAGCCGGGTGACTCGCCGTGGATGAAGGCGATCCAGGGCCGCTGGACCTGCTCGACCAGGCGTTCCAGATCGGCCGGGTCGGCCCCGGCCAGCATCGGGGCGTGTCGCCACGCCCGCAGGCCGCCGAACACGAACGGCAACTCGACGCAATGGCAGGCCCCGAGCGCGCTACCGGCGGGAGACCAGTCGAACTGGTAGGCGTGGGCGGTGGTCATGGCCGCCGCCAGTTCCAGGCTGCCGTGGCGGAACAGCCGGTCGGTCTCCTCCTCCGCCGCGCCGGGGAAGAACGCGCGGGCCTCATCCCGGGTGGTTCCGATCAGCGTGGGGATGTCCCGAGGAGCATCGGTCAGCGCCGGGTCCTCGACCAGTTGGAAGGGCGGAGTGACCTCGCCTGGCCTGGCGGTGCGCCGGGCGACCTCGCTCTGGGCGGCCAGGATCGACGCGGTCGGCGCCGTCATGACATCGGCGTCCAGCACCTCGAGGAAGAGATCGGCGATGGACGTGGCCGGTTCGAGGTCGTAGGGGCGTACACCCGCGGGCAGACTCTGCAGGATGACCCGCTGAAACAGCTCGCCGCAGTCCGGATGGCGCAGCATGGCAAGCGCCGACATCGCACCGGCGGACTGGCCGGCCAGCGTCAAGCGGTCCGGATCTCCGCCGAAGCGAGCGACGTTCCGCCGCACCCACCGCAGCGCCAGCATCTGGTCGAGCAGGCCGAGGTTGGCCTGACCGCCGGGCCGGTACAGGTATCCCAGAGCGCCCAGCCGATAGGTGACCGTGATCACCACCATCTCGCCGCGCCGGGCCAGCAGCGCACCGTCGTACCACGCCTCGCCGCCCGAGCCGCTGGTGAACCCGCCGCCATGCAGCCACACCAGGACGGGAAGCCCGCTGCCGCCCGGAGCCCAGACGTTCAACGACAGGCAGTCCTCGTCCTGCTCGAGCCCGCTGCCGGGGCCCATGACGTGCGCCAGGCGGGAGGCCGGCTGCGGCGCGGCCCGCCCGGGCAGCAGAGCCTCAGGCACGTCACCGAGGTCCGGTGCGGCCTGCGGCGCCGACAGCCGGTCGCCCCTGCCGTACCGGATGCCGGCGAACGCGCCGGTGAGGATCATGGCCGCACCTCGCGGAAGGCGAGCGTGGCGCCGCGTGCCTGGGCCGCGCCGACGAAGAACCCGCCGCCCGGCAGGTTCCGCGTGGCGAAGCCGTTGCCCTCCACCAGTGTGCGGGCGGCGGCGAGATCGGCAACCGCCACCGTCTGTCCGGCCATGTACGGCAGCGCCGGAACGTCCTCGCCGGGCAGCACCTCGGCGAAGCCGGAGACCGGGACGATCTCCATCTGCCCAAGCGCGAGCCGCAGCACCTGGCGCGGCCCATCGGCGACCGGCGTCACATCCAGGATGCGGGCATACCGTTGCACGGTGGCGGCCAGGTCACTGTCGTCCACCACCAGCAGGACGCTCTCCAGATGGGTGGCTCCGTTGGCGTGGCGTAGGTAGCGGGGCTGGTGGATGAGTTCGGGCGTCAGGTGGCAGGCGGCGTGGACCAGCCCCTCGGGCGTGAGCGCCCTCTCCAGGTGGATCGCCTGGAATCGTGCCGTCGCGGTGCCGTCCGGGGTCTCCACCTCGCGCTGCAGGGGCAGGACGCCCGAGGAGGACAGCCCGGCCGCGCGCAGCCGCTCCTCGGTCACGGCCGCGTCGGCGCAGCCGAACGAGTTGCCGTGCAGGCCCTCGTACTGAGCGATCAGCGGGCGAATGTGCCACGGATCGACGCTTCCGTCGCCGAACAGGCCGAGCAGCTCCAGGTAGTTGCCGCCGAACAGGGCGCACCGGTTACCGGCGCCCATGGGCTCGCGCTCGCCGCCGGGACGTGTGGATCCCAGGTGCATCGACAGCGGGCTCAGAGTGAAGCCCAATGCCTCATAGGTGGCGGCGGTGGTGTCCATGTCCGTGGTGTACAGGACGGAGTGATCGATCCGGTCAATGTCTGTCATGAGCCGAGACTGCACACCACCTGGCCCCGTACCCCAGTCACCCGACTTCAGGTGATGAATCTCGACACGAGAAGCTCTCTCATGAGAGAAACGCCCCATCCCCCTCGCCTGCCGACGGCGAAGGGGCAAGCGGGTGACCGTGGCTCTGGTCAGCGGAGGCCGTGCCGGTCCGCCCAGGCCGAGATGGCCGTGGCGATCAGGACGGGATGGTCCTCGGGGGTGTGGTGGCCGGCGACCTCCTCGGAGTGTTCGATCTCCAGGGCGGCCATGCTGGCCGCGCACCACGCGATCATGTCCTCGTGCATCATCGCCCCCGGCCCGGGTGCGAACGTGAGCAGCAGCTTGGGCACGTCCGTACTGGCCGCCAGCCACCGGTCGTACGCCTCGACCCTGGCCACGACGTCGGCGGGCTCGCCGCCCAGCGGCATCGCGCGCGGCCACTGCAAGAGCGGCCGCCTGCTCTCGCGCGTCGGGTACGGCTTGCCGTAGACGTCGAGGTCCCCCTGGGAGATCGGGGTGGCGACGGTGCCCGGCAGCCCCTGCTCGAGGAAGGCGTTGTCGTCCAGGATCATCGCCTCGCCGACGCCCTCGGTCTTGATCGCCCGGAACAGCTCGCGGCCGCCCTCGGGGAACTCCTCCCAGGTCATCGGCTTGACGATGGTCTCGGTGAACGCGATGCCGCGCACCCGGCCCGGGTGCCGCGTGGCCCAGTCGAAGGCCAGGGCGCCGCCCCAGTCATGCCCGACCAGCACCACGTCCTGGAGGTCCAGCGCGTCGAACCAGGCGTCCAGGTAACGGGCGTGATCGGCGAAGGTGTAGTCGATATCAGGTTTGCCCGACTCGCCCATGCCGATCAGGTCGGGGGCCAGGAGCCGTCCGGGTCCCACGGCCGGCATGACCTCTCGCCACAGATGGGACGAGGTCGGGTTGCCGTGCAGGAAGACGATCGGCGCCCCGGTGCCGGACTCGCGGTAGTGCAGGGTCGAGTCGAGAATGTCGAGAAAAGCCATGATCCAGTCCTTAGTCAAGGTTGAGCTGAGTGATGCGATCGACCGCGATCTCGATGACCACGCGGCCGGGCGGATGGGGTGGCGGTGATCCGTAGCGCTCGGCATAGCGCCTGACGCCCTCGGACACCCGATCGGGTACGTCGTGCACAGTGGCGACGCCCTCGAGCGTCACCCACCGGAACCCCACCGCCTGGCAGAGCGCCACACGGCCGCCCTGCCCGGCGAGGTTTCTGGCCTTCCGCGTGCCGCCGACGGTCAGGACACGGGCCAGCCCCGCCGCCTCGTCCCAGGTGAAGCGCACCGCGACCACATGCGGCGAGCCGTCGGGACGCAGGGTGGTCAGGGTGGCGACGTGCGGCTCGGCGAGGAAACCCGCGACACCCGCCGCCGCGCCCACCGGAAGGCGGCGAGTCGTGCCCGCCGGAAGGCTCGGAAGGCGGCGAGTCGTGCCCGCCGGAAGGCTCGGAAGGCGGCGAGTCGTGCTCATCGGAAGGCGGGGAGGTTGCGCGCGGCCCAGTCGGCGAAGGTGCGCGGCGCGCGGCCGAGCACGCGCTGGACGTCGGGACTGACGGTCTGCTCGGCCGCGGTCGGCTCGCCCAGGATGGCGAGTGTGCCCTCGACGACGGGCTCGGGCATCACCTGGAGCATCTGCGCGCGTGCCTCCTCGCGGGTCTGCTCCACGAACCGCACCGGCTCGCCGAGCGCCGCGCCGAGCGCCGCCGCCCGCTCGCGCGGGGTGACCAGCGCGGGTCCGGTCAGCTCATAGGTACGGCCGGAGTGCCCGGACTCACGCAGGACCGCGGCCGCGACCGCGGCGATGTCGGCCGGGTCGATGGTCGGCAGCCCGACGTCCCCGAAGGGCGCGGCGGCGGTGCGCCGCGTCCGGACGGATTCGGCCCAGGCGTAGGCGTTGGAGTCGAAGCCGCCGGGCCGCAGGATCGTGAAGTCCAGCCCCGACTCGCGCACCGCCTGCTCGAACAGGGCCGGGTGCCGGTAGACCTCGGGACGGGTGCCCGCTCCTTGCGAGGAGAGCAGGACGACCCGCTTGACGTCCGCGGCCTCCTTCAGGATCCCGTGCGGGTCGTCTCCGGCCACGAGGAGGAAGAGCGCGTCGGCGCCTTCCAGCGCGGAGCGGAGGCTCGTGGGGTCGTTCAGGTCGGCCGGGATGTGCCGTACACCCTCGGCGAACTGGGCGGACTGGCGGGACACGGCCGTGACCTGCTCGCCTGCCGCGGCGAGGATGCTGACGAGCTCGCGTCCGACGTTACCCGTGGCGCCCGTGACAACGATCATGATGTTACTCCCGATCAGATTCTTAGTTAGTTGGCTGACTGAGAAGAACAGTAGTGTGTCCGCGCGGTGCTTGTCCACAGTTAGTTGGATGACTGACTCAGAAATCTCCCGGCGGGGCCCCGGCGGCACCACTGTTACGATTCAGCCCGGAGCCGTACTGGGGGGATGGATGGCAGCCAGGCAGCGCCGGATCACCTCGATCGATGTGGCCAGGGAAGCCGGGGTCTCGCAGACCACGGTCAGCTATGTGCTCAACAACGTGCCGCACCAGAAGATCTCCGAGGAGACCCGGAGCCGGATCTTCGCGGCGGTCGACAAGCTCGGCTACGCCCCCTCCGCCGCCGCGCGCACCCTGCGCCGGGGTCGCAGTGACCTCGTGCTGATCGTGCTGTCCGGCGTGCCGCTCGGCGCCACGCTCGCCCAGCTCGTCGAGAATCTCACCGACGACCTCGAACGACACGGCCTGACCGCGATCACCCGGCGCGAACGCCGCCTGCCCGTGACGGCGCTCGCCCGCGAGCTGGAGCCGACCGCCATCGTCGCGTTCACCGCCATCTCCCCCGAAGACCGGGCGAGCCTGCGGGCGGCCGGCATCAAGGTGGTCAGCGCCCGGCTCGACGGCGGCGGCGAGAACGTCCTGACGCTGCCGCAGACCGAGATCGGCCGCCTTCAGGCCGGGCATCTTGCCGCCACCGGCCGCCGCCGCATCGGCTACGCGGCGCCGGACGATCCACGCGTACGCGACTTCTACCACCTGCGTCTCGGCGGCGTCCGCCAAGCCTGCGCCGAGCTGGGGCTGGAGCCGCCGGACGTACGCGATGTGCCGCTCGACACGGCCACGGCCGCCGAGGTGGCGCGCGGCTGGCACGCCGCAGGTGTCGACGGCGTCTGCGCCTACAACGACGAGACCGCGTTCGCGCTGCTGGCCGGGATGCGGGCGGCGGGTCTGGCCGCCCCCGGCGACCTCGCGGTGATCGGCGTGGACGACATCCCGCTCGCGCCGTTCGCCGTACCGCCTCTGACCACGGTTGACCAGCACACCCAGACGGTGGCCGAGCACCTGACGGAGATGATCCTGCGGGCTGACGGCACGCGCTCGCCGCAGTCCTCTCGGTCGGAGACCGCGAGCCTGGTGATCCGCGAGTCCGCCTGAATCGGGGGCCGAGGAGAGCGGCCGGCTCCTCGCGACGTAGCGCGTAGACGCGAAAACGCGTTGCCGTTGATCCCCGCGAAACGTATGGTTTTGCGCTCGTGGTCACTGTGGTGGAGAGGGTCCTGCCTGCGCGGCTGGGGACAGGGTTTCGGTGGTTGCTGGCCTCGAGCTGGCTGACGAATCTCGGTGACGGGGTCGCGGCCGCCGCGGGCCCGCTGCTGATCGCGTCGTTGACCCGTGACCCGCTGCTGATTTCGCTGTCGGCCCTGGTGGGCTGGGCGCCGCCGCTGCTGTTCGGCCTGTACGCGGGCGTGCTGTCGGATCGGCGCGACCGGCGCAGGATCGTGCTCGTCGCGAACGCGGTACGGGTCATGGTGCTGGCGGCGCTCGTCGCGCTCATGGTGACCGGCACCGTGACCGTGGCGACGGCGCTGGCGGCGCTCACGCTCCGCTCCATCGCCGAGGTGTTCGCCGACAACGCGACGGCCACGCTGACGCCTATGATGGTCGGCAAGGACGATCTCGTCATCGCCAACGCCCGCCTGGGCACGGGGTTCATCACGCTCAATCAGCTCGCCGGGCCGCCGATCGGCGCGGCGCTGTTCGGCCTGGGCTTCACCTGGCCGTTCGCGAGCCAGCTGCTCCTGGTGACGGCGGGGATCGTCCTGGTCTCCCGGATCACGCTGCCGCCGCACGGCCGACAGGCCGACGGCCCCAAGCCCGACACCGTACGGGAACTCATCGCCGGGTTCACCTGGACCATCCGGCACGCGCCGGTCCGCACACTGGCGCTCACCATCCTGATCTTCAACTTCACGTTCGGCGCGGCCTGGTCGGTTCTCGTCCTCTACACCCAGGAACAGCTCGGCCTGGGCGCCATGGGATTCGGCCTGATGACCACAGTCGGCGCGATCGGCGGCCTGATCGGCACCGGCCTGTACGGGACCATCACCCGTAGCGTGAGTCTCGGCGCCCTGATGCGGATCGGACTCATCATCGAGACGTTCACCCACCTGGGCCTGGCCCTGACCCATTCACCGTGGGTAGCCGGAGCCATCTTCCTGGCCTTCGGCGCGCACGCCTTCATCTGGGGCACGACCTCGACCACCGTCCGCCAGCGCGCGGTCCCACACGAACTCCAGGGCAGGGTGGGCAGCGTCTACACCATCTGCGTCTACGCCGGTCTGGTGGTCGGCACCTTGATCGGCGGTGTCCTGGCCACCCGCTTCGGTGTCGTGGCGCCCTTCTGGTTCGCCTTCGCCGGCTCCGCGGTGTTCGTCGTGCTGCTGTGGCGGCAGCTCATGCACATCGCCCACGACGACTGAGTAGGCTGGCCGCTGCCGCCCGACCAGTGAAGGAGCCGCTGATGACCGCCGACGCGACGATGGCCCGGATCGGCCAGGGGGTGGAGTTACATCACCACCGAGGTCAGCGTGACGCCGCTCGCGAGCTGTTCGCGCAGATCTGGGATGACATCGGCGGCGAGCAAGGCGATCCGCTGCATGTCTGCGTTCTCGCCCACTCGATGGCCGATGTGCAGGACGACGTGCACCAGGAGCTGATGTGGGATCTGCGAGCGCTCGCCGCCGCTGATCAGGTCACCGACGAGCAGGTGGCGCAAGCCGGGGTGCCGCTTTCGGTGGCGGGCCTGTATCCGTCGTTGCACCTGAACTTGAGTGAGTGCTATCGCAAGCTGGGCGATCTCGGCCGCGCCCGCGAGCACCTCCAGCAGGCCCGAGCCGGGATCGGCGCGCTTGGTGACGACGAGTACGGTCAGCTCATCAGGGATGGCCTGGAGCGGGTGGCCGAACAGTTGGATAACGCCACCTGACGAGGTCCATACCACGGCGTTATGGGCAAATTGGGAGGTATCTCTTAGGTCACTCGCGATGCGAGTCTGAGTGCGACCCCAGCCGGCCGGGGCTCGTCCACTCCACCCCCCTGAGGAGCAACGAGCGTGAACCCCAAGCTCAGGTTGGGCGCTGCCGCCATACTCGCGTTAGCCCTGACCATCACCGCACCGGCGGGCGTCACAAGCGCGAACGCCCAGGCGGCCGACCCACCCTCACCCTCGGAACGCGGCACCGCGGTGGCGACCGCGCAGAGCGTCATCGCGTCCAACCGGACGCAGCTCCTGGCCGCCGACCAGGACGCCTTCTCCCTGTCGTCGACCATCGCCGGCGTCAACGGCATACAGCACCTCACGTACACGCGTACCTACGCCGGCCTGCCCGTCTACGGTGGCGAGGTAGTCGTCACGACCGACAAGTCCGGCAAGGCCGTCAGCACGATCGACACCGGCCAGCAGGCGAAGATCGCCCTGGACACCAAGCCGCAGATCGCCGCGCAGGCGGCGGCGGACACGGTCCGTAACGTGGCGCCCAAGGCCACCTCGATCAGCACGCCGACTCTCGTGGTGCACGCCGCCACGACCACGCCACGCCTGGCGTGGGAGGTCGTGGCCGCCACCGCCGACCAGTCGAGCATCATGCACGTGTACGTGGACGCGCGTGACGGCCAGGTCATCGACAAGTGGGACCAAGTGGTCGACGGCACCGGCAACAGCTACTACAACGGCAACCCGGTCACCATCGCCACGTCCCCGTCGTACCGGATGGTCGACCCCACGCGCACCGGCGTCCAGTGCGGCGGCCAGAACGGCTCCGCGTACACCAAGTCGACCGACAGCTGGGGCAACGGCAGCGGCACGAACCTGGAGACGGCCTGCGTCGACGCGCTCTTCGCGGTCCAGCACGAATGGAGCATGCTCAGCGAGTGGCTCGGTCGTAACGGCATCAACGGCTCGGGCCGCGGCTACCCCGCGAGGGTCGGGCTGAACGACGCCAACGCCTTCTGGAACGGGTCGTACGCCTCCTTCGGCCGCAACTCCGCGGGCAGCAGGCAGGCCACGTCGATGGACGTCGTCGGGCACGAGTTCGGCCACGGCGTCTTCCAGTTCTCCGGCGGCAGCAGCGGCAGCGGCAACGAGGCCGGCGGCCTGAACGAGTCGACGGGTGACATCTTCGGCGCGCTGACCGAGGCGTACGCCAACGAGCCGGCCAGCTTCGACCCGCCCGACTACCTGGTCGGCGAGGAGGTCGACCTGGTGGGCAGCGGCCCGATCAGGAACATGTACAACCCGTCGGCGCTGGGTGACCCGAACTGCTACAGCTCCTCCATCCCGAGCACCGAGGTGCACGCGGCGGCCGGACCGCAGAACCACTGGTTCTACCTGCTGGCCGAGGGCACGAACCCGAGCGGTAAGCCGGCCAGCACCCGGTGCGACGGCGGCGCGGCCATCACCGGCGTCGGCATCCGCAAGGCGGGCCAGATCTTCCAGACCGGCCTGAACATGAAGACGGCCCCGTGGACGCACGCCAAGGCCCGCGTGGCCACGCTGCGGGCGGCCAAGACGCTGTTCACCGGCTGTGTCGAGTTCAACGTCGTCAAGGCGGCCTGGAGCGGGGTGAACGTACCCGCGCAGAGCGGCGAGCCGACCTGTCCCTGAGCACGATGGCGCCCTGTTCAGCGTGGATTGTCCGCAATCCGCCTGGGCAGGGCGCTTCCGGCCGTCTTAGGGCGCTTGTTCGCTCGTGATCTCTGCGGGTGACTGAAGCTTGGCCATGATCCGGTCAAGGGCGGCCAGTTCCGCCGGCTCCAGCTCCAGCAGGGCGCGCGGTGGCCGGGCCAGGATGCGTTCGGCCTGCTGGGCGGCGGCGACGCCGGCCGGGGTGAGGGTGACGAGCTTGGAGCGGCGATCGTCGGGATGCACGCTGCGCTCGACGTAGCCCGCCCGCTCCAGGTTGTCCACGACCAGCGTGGTGTACGGCTTCTCCGTGGCCAGGCGGGCGGTCAGCTCGCGCATGGTGAGCGGGCCGCCCAGCAGGCGGCGTAGCGCCTTGGCCCGGAAGAAGCTCATGCCGAGCGTGTCGGCGACCTCCTTGCGGCGGTTTTCCTGCTTCAGGACGAGGAAGCACATGGCCGCCCAGGAACGGGCGACGGCGTCCTGCGTGGCCTCGCCGCCTACGCTGTCGTTCGTCGCGTCGCTCATACGGTGCCCGCCATCCTGTGGACGAGCCGCTCCGTCGTGTGCTCGGCGGTGCGCCTGGCCCAGCGGCTTGTGGTGAGGATACCGAGCACCAGCACGACCGCGCCGGATGCCGTGCAGATCCACCAGCCGATGTGGCTGGCCTGCGGGAAGCCCGTACGCCATGGTCCCTGAACGGCGGCGGCGACCAATGATCCGAGCACCGCGACGCCGAGTGCCTGGCCGATCTGGCGGCTGGTGGAGGCCACGGCGGCGGCGACCCCGGCCTGGGCGCTCGGCATGCCGGAGACGGCGGTGTTGGTGATCGGGGCGTTGACCATGCCGAAGCCGAGCCCGAAGACCACGTACGAGGCTATGAGCTGCCACGTCGGGGTGTCGGCGGTGAGCCCGGTCAGGATCAGCGCGCTCACGGACATGGCGCCACCGGCGACGACCAGCGGCACGCGCGGCCCGGCGCCGCCGACGATCCGCCCGGACAGCGGCGCGCACACCACCGTCAGCCCGGCCATCGGCAGGGTCAGCAGCCCCGCGTGCAGCGCCGAGTAGCCGAGGACGTCCTGCAGGTAGAGGGTGTTGAGGAACAGGAACCCGCCGAGCGAGGCGAACGCGCAGATCGCGATGACCGTCGCCCCCGCGAAGGGGACGCTGCGGAAGAACCTCGGGTTGATCAGTGGTTCCGCCCGGCGCAGCTCGTACGGGATGAGCAGCGCCAGTGCCAGCGCGGCCGCCCCGCAGCAGGCGATGGTCTGCCCCGAGCCCCACCCGGCGGACGGCGCCTCGATGACTCCGTACGTCAGCCCGGCCAGCAGCACGATGACCAGGAGCTGCCCGACGGGATCCATCGGGCGGGCCCGGGGGGCTCGCGACTCGGGCACGAACAAGGCGCACAGGACGAACGCGGCCAGCCCCACGGGAATGTTGATCCAGAAGATCGTCTGCCAGGTGCCCCAGTCCACCAGCGCCCCGCCGATCACGGGCCCCAGGGCCATGCTGATCCCGACCACGCCACCCCACACGCCGATGGCGCGCGCCCGCTCCCTCGGATCGGTGAACGTGTTCGTGATGATCGACATGGCGACCGGGTTGAGCATGGAGCCGCCGACGGCCTGCAGCGCTCGTGCGGCGACCAGCCAGCCGAGGCTCGGCGCGAGCGAGCACAGCAGGGAGCCCAGCGTGAACAGCGCCAGGCCCGTCTGGAAGGTGCGCCGCCGCCCGAACCGGTCCGCGGTCGAGCCGGAGAGCATGAGCAGGCTGGCCAGCACGACCGTGTAGGCGACGATGATCCACTGCAGACCGGAGACGGAGGCGTGCAGGTCGCGCTGGATGGCGGGCAGCGCGACGTTCACGATCGTGTTGTCCAGGCCCACGATGAACAGGCTCAGGCAGCAGATCGCGAGAATGAGCAACCGCCGCCGGCGATCCGGGCCGGGTGGCCCGGTCTCCTGGAGGGTGGCGACGGGCTCGTTAGTTGCTGGCATATAACAATTATACCCATGTAACCAAATGTCGGACTCTTGTGCTCCTCTCGGGGCTGCGGCTACGTTTACGGATACGTCTCACTTCTACGTATCAGTAGTGGGAGTGAAAGACGTGCTGACGGCCGTTACCCCCGAGCTCAGGGACCCCTCATGAAGCTGGAAAGCCTTGTCGCCGCCCTTCCCCTGGAGCGGAAGGTGAGGCTGCTCACCGGTGCCGACTTCTGGTCGCTCCACCCGGAACCCGCCGTCGGCCTGCGCCGGCTGGTCGTCTCGGACGGCCCGGCCGGTGTCCGCGGCGAGATCTGGGACGAGCGCGACACCTCCGTGAACGTGCCCTCGCCCACCGCCCTCGCCGCCACCTGGGACGAGACCCGCGTCGAGGCGATCGGCCGCCTGCTGGCCGCCGAGTCGCGGCGCAAGGGGGTGGACGTCCTGCTCGCCCCCACGGTCAACCTGCACAGGTCCCCGTACGGCGGGCGCCACTTCGAGTGCTTCAGCGAGGACCCGCTGCTGACGGCCAGGATCGGCGTCGCGTACGTACGGGGCGTGCAGGGCGGGGGAGTGGGCGCGACGGTCAAGCACTTCGTCGCCAACGACTCCGAGACCCAGCGGATGACCCTCGACGCCCGGGTGGACGAGCGGACGCTGCGCGAGCTCTACCTGGCGCCCTTCGAGGCCATCGTCCGGGAGGGCGAGGTGTGGGCGGTGATGGCCGCCTACAACGGTGTGAACGGCGCGACCATGACCGAGCACCCGCTGCTGCAGGACGTCCTGCGGGACGAGTGGGGGTTCGACGGGGTCGTGATGTCCGACTGGTTCGCCACCCGTTCGACGGCGGCGGCCGGCAACGCGGCGCTCGACCTGGTGATGCCCGGGCCGTCGGGTCCGTGGGGCGAGGCGCTGGTGGCGGCGGTACGGGCGGGCACGGTTCCGGAGTCGGCCGTCGACGAGAAGGTGCTGCGCATCCTCCGCCTGGCCGCCCGGGTCGGCGCCCTGGACAACGAAACCGCCGACACCGCCGGCGCCGCTGCCGGCGCGGCGTACACGGAGGAGCGGGTCGCGGCCGAAGTGCGTGCCACGGCGGCCGCCGGGTTCGTACTGGTTCGTAACGAGGGTGGGGCGCTGCCGCTCGCCCCCGCCGAGCTGCGCGGGATCGCCGTCCTGGGACCCAACGCGGAGGTCGCCAGGACCCTGGGCGGTGGGAGCGCCACCGTGTTCCCGCCGTACACGGTCTCCCCGCTGGACGGCCTGCGGGCGGCGGTCGGCGACGGTGTCGAGGTGACGCACGCCATCGGCGTCGTCGCGCACACCCGCACGCCGATCGCGCGGGCTCCCTGGCTCCGCCTGCCCGACGGTACGGATCATGGCGCTGAGGTGAGATACCTCGACGAGAACGGTTCCGTGCTCGCGGTGGAGCGGCGCGACGGGGGCGCGTTCAACTGGGTGATGGGCTCCTACCCGGAGGGGGTCGTGCCGGAGCGGCTCGCCGCGATCGAGGTCCGTGCCCTGATCAGGGCTACGGAGGCGGGTACGTACCTGATCGGCTCCTCCGGCCTCGGCCGGCACCGCCTCCTCGTCGCGGGTGAGGAGGCTTACGACGCCGTGCTCACGCTGCCGCCGGGCGCCGACATGGTCGAGGCCATGCTGACGCCGCCGCAGCGGACCCACCCCGTCCGGCTCGCGGCGGGTGAGAGCGTCGAGGTCACGCTGGTACATGATCGCGAGCGCACGGAAGGCGGGCTGCCCGGCCCCGCGCTCCAGCTCAACCTGCAGACGCCGCACGGCACGGATGAGGAGGAGATCGAGCGGGCCGTCGCGCTGGCCCGCGCCGCCGACGTCGCCGTGGTGGTCGTGGGCACCAACGAGGAGGTCGAGAGCGAGGGGTTCGATCGGACGAGCCTCGCGCTGCCTGGGCGGCAGGACGACCTCGTCCGCCGCGTCGCCGCCGCGAACCCGCGCACGATCGTCGTGGTCAACTCCGGCGCCCCCGTCCTGCTGCCCTGGCACGAGGAGGTCGCCGCGGTCCTGCTCACGTGGTTCCCCGGGCAGGAGTACGGCAACGCGCTGGCCGACGTACTGCTCGGCCGGGTGGAGCCCGGCGGGCGGCTGCCCACCTCATGGCCTCTCCACGAGGGCGACCACGCCGCCACGCAGCCGGTCGATGGCGTGCTCGCCTACGACGAGGGCCCGGCGATCGGCTACCGCGGCCAGATCGAGGCCCTGTACCCCTTCGGCCACGGCCTCGGCTACACGACCTGGGAGTACGGCGCCGCGGAGGTCCGCAACGTCGATGACGGTGCGGCGGGCGAGGTCACCGTTCGCGTGCGGAACGCCGGTGACAGGCCCGGGCGTGAGGTCGTGCAGGTGTACGCGAGCCGCCCCGACAGTGCCGTCGAGCGCCCCCGGCGCTGGCTGGCCGGGTTCGCCACGGTCGACGCGGCCCCCGGTGAGGAGGTCGCGGTGACGGTGACCGTCCGGCGGCGCGCTTTCGAGCACTGGGACGTCGCGGCGGGCCGCTGGGCCGTCGAGCCGGGCACCTTCCAGCTGGAGATCGGCTCCTCCTCGACGACTTCACGACCCCGCCGGCCGTCGCCCGCCATCTCGGTGAGCCGTCCCCGCTGACCGTGGTGCCGTCATCGTGGTCGTCGCGCAGGCGCAGGCCGTGGCCGTCCAGCGCCCGCGCGACCTTCGGTACAACCTCGAGGTGGCCGATCAGCCGCTCGCCGCGTCGCGCGGTCAGGGGAACCGGTTCGCCGCGCGCGCGACGGCCTCCGGCGTGGCCGGGATCCGGTCGAGCGCGCCGCCGATCGCGTCCCTGATCGCCGCCGCGATGGCCGCCGGCGCCGACAGCAGCGGCGGCTCGCCCACTCCGGTGAGCCCGTACGGTGAGTCGGGGCGCGGGAGTTCGAGGATGTCGAGCACGGTGGGCGGCATGTCCATGGTGGTCGGGATCAGGTAGTCGGTGAACGACGGGTTGAGAATCCGCCCGTCACGCACCAGGACCTCCTCCATCAGGGCCAGCCCGAGCCCCTGCGCGATGCCTCCGTGCATCTGCCCTTCGACGGCGGCCGGGTTGATCGCTTTGCCGACGTCCTGGGCGCAGGCGATCTCCACGACGCGCACGGAGCCGAGCTCGGGGTCCACGTCGACGACGGCCCGGTGCGCGGCGAAGGCGTACGCGACGTGGGCATCGCCCTGACCGGTCTCCGGGTCCAGCGCTCGCGTGCGGCGGTGGCGGAAGACCGCGGTCTCGTCGACGTCCGCCGCGGCCAGCAGGTCCGCGAGGGTGACGGCACGACCTGACGCCGCCGACACCGCGGCCGCCGCCGACGCCTCGCCGCCGTACGCGAGCGCCTCGACGGGCTCGCCGAGCAGCGCCGCCGCCCGTTCCAGCAGCCTGGCCCGTACGGCCGCGCAGGCCGCCCGCACGGCACCGCCCGACATCCATGTCTGCCGCGAGGCCGAGGAGGTCCCGGCGTCGCCGACGGCCGTGTCGGCGGGCAGGACCGTGACCCGCTCGAGCGCCAGCTCGGTCCGCGCGATCTGCGCCTGCACCGTCACCAGCCCCTGGCCGACCTCGGCCGCGGCCGTGTGCACCTCGGCGAACACCTCTCCGTCGTGCGCGAACACCCGGACCCTGGCCGTGCCGAAGTCGTCGTACCCGGCGGACTTGCAGATGTTCTTCACCGACACGCCGTACCCCACGCCGCGCCGCAGCCCTTCGGCGCGCGTGGAGTTCGAGGTCCCGCCGGGGAGCAGCTCGCCGGGAGGCGGTGGGAGGGGCTTGGCGGCGACTCGGCGCAGCAGCTCGGCCACCGGCGCGGGCCCCTCGACCCGCTGCCCGGTCGCCATCACGGACCCGGTGCCGACCGCGTTGCGCAAGCGCAGCTCCACCGGGTCCATGCCGAGCGCCGCCGCCAGCCGGTCCATCTGCGACTCGTGGCCGAAGCACACCTGCACGGCGCCGAAGCCGCGCATCGCCCCGGCGGGCGGGTTGTTCGTGTAGACCGATCGGCAGTCGACCTCGACGGCCGGGACCTCGTAGGGGCCGGTGGCGAAGCAGCCCGCGTTCCCGGTCACGGCGGCCGAGGTGGAGGCGTAGGCGCCGCCGTCGAGCAGGATGTCGGCCTTGACGTACAGCAGCTTCCCGTCGCGGGTGGCGCCGTGCTCGTAGCGCATCCGGGCGGGGTGGCGGTGCACGTGGCCGGCGAAGGACTCCTCGCGGCTGTAGCTCATCTTCACCGGCCGCCCGAGCCGCAGCGCCAGCAGGCAGGCGTGGGCCTGCACGCTGAGGTCCTCGCGCCCGCCGAACGCCCCGCCGACCCCGGCCAGCGTCAGCCGCACCCGGTCCTTCGGCAGGGCCAGGCACTCCGCGAGCTGGTCCTGGTCGACGTGCAGCCACTGCGTCGAGCAGTACAAGTCCACCCCGGCGTCCTCGCCGGGCACGGCCAGGCACGACTCGGGCCCGAGGAATGCCTGGTCCTGCATTCCCACCTCATACTCGCCCGTCACGACCACGTCGGCCTCGGCCACCGTGCCGCGCCGGATGCGCAGGTGTTTGACCAGGTTCCCACCCTCGTGCAGGACCGGGCCCGTCATCGCCGTCTCGGGGTCGGTCAGCGCGGGCAGCTCCGCGTAGGAGACCCGGATGAGGGCGGCGGCGCGGCGGGCCAGCTCGGGGGTGTCGGCGGCGACGACGGCGACGGGCTCGCCGATGTAGCGGACCCGGTCCTCGGCGAGTACGGGCTGGTCGCGGCGTTCGAGCCCGTAGCGGTTGCGGCCGGGCACGTCGGCGGCGGTGAGCACCGCGTGCACGCCGGGCAGTTCGAGCGCTCCAGCCGGGTCGATGGACAGCAGGCGCGCGTGCGGGTGCGGGCTGCGGACGGTCGCGCCCCACACCATCCGGTCGTGCCACAGGTCGGAGGAGAAGGCGAAGTCGCCGCGCACCTTGGAGACGGCGTCGGGCCGGCGTGCGGACTCGCCCACGCCCTGACGCTCGGTCGCGTGCAGTGTCGTGGTCATCGCGCTCGCCCCGCCGCCAGCCGTACGGCGTCGAAGATCTTCTCGTACCCCGTGCAGCGGCAGAGGTTGCCCGCGAGGGCCTCGCGGATCTCCGGCTCGCCGGGGTCGGCGGAGCGGGCCAGCAGGTCATGCACGGCGACCACCAGCCCCGGCGTGCAGAACCCGCACTGCACGGCGCCCGCGTCCACGAACGCCCGCTGCACCGGGTGCAGCTCCTCGCCGTCGGCCAGCCCTTCGACGGTCACCACCGCCGAGCCGCGCGCCTGCCCGGCGGCCACCAGGCAGGCGCACACGGCCGTCCCGTCGAGGTAGACCGTGCAGGAGCCGCATTCCCCCTGCTCGCAGGCGTTCTTGGAGCCGGGCAGCCCCACCCGTTCGCGTAGCAGGTAAAGCAGGCTCTCGCCCGGCGTCACTCCGTCGAGGCTCTGGTGAACCCCGTTCACCTCCAGATCGACCCGCATCGGTCAGCTCCTCCGGTATTCCTGCCAGGCCCACGCGAGGGTACGGCGGGCGAGTACGGCGACCGCGTGCCGGCGGTAATCGGCACTGGCCCGGACATCGTCGATGGGTGCGGTCGCGTCCGCCACGAGTGCGGCGAACCGGGCGGCGACCGGGGCAGGCGGTTCGCGGCCGCCGTCCCAGTCGAGCTCGGCGGCGGCGAACTCCTCGGCGGCCGGGGCGGCGACCGGAGTCGGAGCCGCCGACCCGACGGCGCAGCCGACGCGGCGCCGTACCGGATCCAGCGTGAGCGCCACGGACGCGACCGCGATCACCATGGCGTTGCGCGGCCCGAGCTTGGCGAACTGCTCGGGCCCCGTCGCCGCCGGCACCCGCACCGCCGCCACGATCTCTTCCTCGGCCAGCACCGAACGCCCGGGGCCGAGGAAGAAGTCACGGGCCGGAACATGACGGACACCGCGCGGCGAGGCGAGTTCGATGGAGGCGCGCGCCGCCAGCAGCGGCGGCAGCGCGTCACCGGCGGGCGAGGCCGTGCCGAGGTTCCCGCCGACGGTGGCCCGGTTGCGGATCTGCGCGGAGCCGATCGTGCGCGCCGCCCGCGCCAGTCCCGGCAGCGGGCCGCCCAGCTCGCCGACGATCCGTGTGTACGGCACACCCGCGCCGAGCCGCACCGTGTCGCCGTCGCGGGACCACTCCTGAAGCTCGGGCACGCGGCTGACGTCGAGCAGCTTGGACGGAGCCGTATGCCCGAAGTTGAGCCCGACCATGACGTCCGTGCCGCCCGCGATCAGCGTGGCGTTCGGATGGGCGGCCTTCAGCTCGCAGGCGTGCCGCAGGTCGCCGGCCGTGAGGAACGCCGTCACGCCGTCACCCGTCCCGCTTCGCCCGCCCGCTCGGGATCGGCGGCCCGCTCGGACAGGAACAGCGTGGCCACCGCCCCGACCAGCCCGGCCGCGGTCATGTAGAGCGCGATCGACGTCGAGGTGCCGGTGGAGTCGTACAGCCAGGTGGCGATGATCGGGGCGAGGCCGCTGCCGAACACGGTGCCCAGCGTGTAGCCGACCGACATGCCGGTGTAGCGCACCTCGGGCGGGAAGACGTGCGCGAAGAACGTCGGCATCGTGCCGTAATTGGCGGCGTACGGGATGAACAGCGCGAGGAAGCCGAGCAGCATCACTCCGAAGGATCCGCTCTGGAAGGCGGAGAACCACACGTACGGCAGTGCCGCCATCCCGATGATGCTCACCCAGAAGATCTTCTTGCGGTCCACCCGGTCCGACAGCCAGCCGAAGAACGGAATGGCGGCGATGGTGAACACGTTGACCAGCAGCACCAGCTGAAGGATCATGTCCCGGTCCAGACCGAGCTTCTTCTCGCCGTAGCCGAGCGAGTAGACGGTGGCGATGTAGAACGTGGCGCCGGCCGGGATGTAGGCCAGGCACATGAGGATCACCCGGCGCCAGTGCTGGGACAGCACCTCGGCCAGCGGCGCCTTCCTGACCTCGCCGCGCTGCTTGACCTCCTGGAAGTCCGGGCTCTCCGCCAGTTTGAGCCGGATGAGCAGGCCGAAGCCGACCAGGACCGCGCTGAGCAGGAACGGCACCCGCCAGCCCCAGGTGAGGAAGGCGTCGTCGGACAGCCGCGAGGTGAGCAGGAAGACCAGGTTGGCCAGCAGCAGTCCCCAGGCCGCGCCGGTGTTCACCAGGGCGCCGAAGAAGCCGCGCCGGGAGCGAGCCGCGTGCTCGACGCTCATCAGCACGGCCCCGCCGTACTCGCCGCCCAGCGACAGGCCCTGCACCACGCGCAGCAGCACGAGCAGGATCGGGGCGGCCACGCCGATGGAGTCGTAGGTGGGCAGCAGGCCGATGCAGAGCGTCGCTCCGCCCATCAGGCAGAGGGTGACGACCAGCATGGACTTGCGGCCGAGCCGGTCGCCGAAGTGCCCGAACAGGGCGCCGCCGATCGGCCTTGCCACGAACGCCAGCGCGAACGTCGACAGCGACAGCAGCGTCCCGACCAGGTCGTCGTAGCTGGGGAAGAACAGCTTGTCGAAGACCAGGACGGCGGCGGTGCCGTAGATGAAGAACTCGTACCACTCGATCGTCGTCCCGGCGAGGCTGGCCAGGACGACCCTGGTGGAGCTTGTTGCCATGGTTCACGCCTCCAGGAAGCGAGTGACGGTGTCACGCAGGATGGCGGCTTCGTCGCGTACGGCCGACAGTCGCACGTAGTCGTCGCCGAGCAGGTCGCCCTCCTCGGGCACGCCGAACATGACGGTGGGGATGCCGCGCTCGGCCGGCCCGCCCGCGTCGAACGAGCCGCCGTAGACGGTGTGCCGGGGCTCGCCCAGGCGGGCACGGATCGCGCCGTCGAGCGCGTCGAGCACGGCTCGCCTCTCAGGCGGAAGGTAGGCGGGCAGCATCGTGACGCCGGGCCGGACGGCGATGTCGCAGCCACCCGCCACCCCTTTCAACGCCTGGGCGATCTCCAGGGCGGCGTCTTCGGGATCGGTGCCGGGCAGCAGCCGCCGGTCCACGGTGATCCGCGCCGAGCCGGGCAGGGTGTGCGGGGCCAGCGGCTCGTAGCTCACCAGGTACGGCACGACCTGCTCGTGCCCCAGTTCGGGGTGTTTCTCGCTCTGGGCTTTCGCGTCGAGTTCGCGGAGCTTGACGACGACGTCGGCGGCCGTGTCGATCACTCTGCCGCTGCCCGGCGGAGCCGAGGAGTGCGCCGTCCTGCCCTCGATCTCGACGAGCACGTCGACCCGGCCCCGATTGCCGATCGACACCTCGAACCCGGTGCAGAAGAGCTGGATGACCAAGTCAGGGGTCTTCGGCAGCGCGTCCAGGATGGCTCGCGAGCAGTCGTGGCTGCTGCGTCCCTCGTTGTTGACGCAGAGCAGCAGGGTGCCGTGGAGCGGTACGTTCTCGGCCACGATCCAGCGGGCCAGGTCCAGCAGGCACGCCTGATGCGCTTTGTTCTGCGTGACCCCCTGGCCGAACAGGTACGGCTCGCCGTCGAGGGTGCGGATGTCGCCCGACCACGGATCGGCCATCAGGTTGTGGTGCTGGGTCGGCGTGTACGCCATGAGGGCCAGTGTCGGACCCCGGCCGTCGCCCAGCCGTACGGCGAACTGGTTGAGCGGCAGGTCGATGATGTCGTCGGCGCCCACCTCCAGGAACGCCGGCCGCAGGTGGTCCTGAACGTAACGCACGAGCGTCGGGTGGTCGGGGGCGATGAGCGTCTCGGCGCCCAGGGGCACGGCGGAGGGCACGCGGGCCAGCGCCGCCAGGGCGTCCACGACGTATTCGCCGGTCACCGAGCTGTCCCTTCGAGAGCGCGCAGGCGGGGGAGCACGTCGCCGCCGAAACTCTCGATCAGCTCGCTCGGCAGTGAGTAATTGCCGACGTGCCGCAGGTAGAAGCCCGTCACGCCCAGCTCGACCGCGCGCCTGGCCCGCTCCACGATGTCGTCCACGGTGCCGAACAGGCAGAACGTCCGCGCGAACCGAACCGCCATCTCGTCGGTCACCCACTTCGAGGCGTGCTCGATCGCCAGCTTCCAGTCCTCGGCGTGCACCATGTCCGGATAGACCTCGGGCACGTGCGGCGGCGGCGCCAGCTCGATGCCCGCGACGCGCAGGAAGTCCTGACCGCCGATGGTCGCCATGTGCAGGCAGATCGGCTTCAGCACGGCCGCGTCGCGTTCGAGGTCGTCGGTGACCTTGCAGAAGGCGCCGGCGGTGAATTCGAAGGCCCTGCCGGACCCGGCGAGGCCGGCCCGCGCCGCCTTCATCGTCTGGCCGAGGGTCTCCGGCGAGATGCCGGCCAGCGTGACCACGCCGTCGGCGATCTGTCCGGCCAACCCCAGCGTGCGCGGTCCGCTCGCCGCGATGTGCACGGGCACCGCGCCCCCGGCGTCACGCAGCCGTAGCCGCCGCTCGCCGTACACCTGCTCCTGCCCGCTCAGCAGCGTGCGGATCTCGCCGATCGCCGAGCGGAGCTCGGCCCGCGTGGTGGGGCGGATACCCAGCGGCTTCACCGAGCTGTCACCCGTGCCCAGCCCCAGCACGACGCGGCCGGGCGCCAGCTCCGCGACCGTGTTGATGCCGGAGGCCACCACGGTCGGGTGGCGGGTGACGACGTTCGTCACGGCGGTGGCCAGGCCGATGCGGTCGGTGCGGGTCGCGGCCACAGCCATCACCGCGTACACGTCGCGCCAGAGGAGCTGCGAGTCGGCGATCCAGGCCACGTCGAAACCGTTGCGCTCGGCGCGCCGCACCTCCTCGGCGACCTGGTCCGCTCGTCCGCACGGCGGGAAGCGCACACCCACCTTGATCATGCGATCACCTCTGCTCTGGTGGTTCCTCCTCGGGATAGTTCGGCAAGCTAGTCTGTTGTCTGACATCAGTCAACGTTTATGGCAGAATGCTCGGCGTGAGCGCCGAGCAGACCCGTGAGAGTGCCCGGTACGAGCCGCTGGCTCGCACCCCGCTGCCCGACGTGATCGCCGAGCAGCTCCTGGCCGAGATCGACTCCGGTGCTCTGCGGCCGGGCGACCAACTGCCCTCGGAGCCGGAGCTGGCCCGCCAGTTCCAGGTCGGGCGCAGCTCGCTGCGCGAGGCCATCCGCAAGCTCCACACGCTCGGCGTGGTCGAGGTCGTGCGGGGCCGGGGCACCTTCGTCCGGCATCGCACCGAGCCGGAGCCGACCCCGCAGTTCGCGCGCTGGAGCGCCACCGAGGGGCCGGCCATCGCCGAGGTGCTGGAGGTGCGGATCGGGCTGGAGCTGGCCGCGGCGGGCCTGGCCTGTGTCCGCGCCACCCAGGCCGACATCGACGCCATGGCCGCCCGCTGCCGCGAGCACGAGGCGGCCCGCCGCAAGGGCGACCTCGACGTGCTGGTGGGCACCGACGAGCTGGTGCACGAGAGCCTGATCCGGGCCGCGCACAACGACCTGCTGCTGCAGATGTACCTGGCGCTGGTGCCGCAGATGGCCGAGTTCCGCGCGCACACGCTCGCCCTGGGCCGGGCGGACGAGCGGTTCGACCCGCACCACCGGGCGATGCTGGCCGCGCTGGCCAAACGGGATCCGGCGGGGGTGCGACGGGCGGTCGTTCACCACATCGGCGCGCTCTACGGCGAGGTGCGGGCCGCCACCGGGCAGGAGCCGGTGCCGGAGATGCTGGACTTCGGCACCATTCTCGGCAGCTTCACCTGACGCGGCCCCGCCGAAGAGGCCATGTTCGCCACGCATTACGTGATCATGTCGTCGCGCATCGTCGCCCCCCGCGGCCGAGCAGTGCCAGCAGGCCGATCATGACCAGTCCGAGCGCCGTCAGTTCGGCTCGCTCGGTGAGGGTCGCGGCGTTGGCCAGCACTCCGAAAGCGGTGTGCGCCACCAGCGCCCCGCCGGCCAGCGCGAGGCTGTGCCGGTCCGACCACGCGCCGCTCGTCGTCCAGCGGCGGACCAGCCACCACGCGAGCACCGCGAGGGCCGCGGCGGCCAGCATCGGCACCACCACCCAGTTGCCCCGGGTGAAGGCGGGCTGCGTGGCGCCGCCGAAGGGGAACAGGAGCGCGAGATAGCCGAACGCGACGATCCCCCCGAAAACCGCCACGGTCCACGAACCGGGCACCGCGCCCGTACCGGTAGCCGGAGCCGATGAGCGCCGGGCGGTCTGTGATACGCCGGGAAGCGGGTGCGAGGCGCGGGGGACGACGCGCAGTGCCAGCACCGCGAGCAGCGCCACGGCCGCCAGGCAGCCTGCCACCACCGGGACCGGCGCCTGGTAGCCAGGGTCGATGAAGCTCGTCACGCTCACCCGCAGCAGCACCCCGCCCAGCACGAACACCACCCCGGTCACCACCAGGCCGGTCCGCTTCAGATACGGCCGGTCCCGCAGACCTGGGAACACCAGGTCGACCAGCAGGATCGGCAGCGCCACACTGAACACGGCGTGGTAGGGGAGGTTGAGCTCGGTGTACGCGCTGTTCAGCCCGAGGATCCTGGGCGCCCACCCGGCGACGCCGTACAGGGTGGGGCTGCTGAGCGCCTGCAACGCCAGGCCCTCCTCGACGATGCCGTACGCGAGCCCGAGCAGCAGGATCGAGAGCCAGCCCGCGCCGCGCCGGCGTACCAGCTCGCGGATCAGCACGGTGCCCGCGCCGTAGATCGGCACCCACAGGAGCATCAACCAGATCTGGCTCAGGGGTGGGTTGCCCAGGGTGAGCTCGGCGACGAGCGGGGTGATCACCGCGAGCAGCAGCGCGGCCCACCGGCGGCGTCCGCTGGAGTCTGTTGTGGTCATGCGGCCACGGTGCCGCGCGACGGGTGATCACCGCTGCTGCCGGAAGACCGCTCCATGGCAGCCTTGGTCGTCTTCCGGCAGTGACTTTGGTTGCTTACGCACGGGTCGGTGGCGGGCTAGCATCAGCGGTCATGTTCGTGGCCGGTGCGGAAGACGTACGGCCCGGCTGGATTCGGTCGCGGCGCGACTGGGTGGTCGGGGCGGGTGGGTTCATCCTCGCGCTCGCCGGCGCGGTCGGGGTCGTCTGGGGTGATCTGACGGGCGGCACGCCGGGCTGGTATCTGGTGGCCGATGTGGCGGGCGGCGCTCTGGCCTGCGCGGGGCTGTGGTTGTGCCGCAGGTGGCCGGTGAGCGTGGGGCTGGCCGTCATCGCGCTGTCGGTGCCCGCCGCGGCCGCCTCGGTGGCGGCCGGGATCGCCACGCTGATCGTGGCCCTCCACCGGAAGCCGCCCGCCGCGATCGCGGTGGGGGTGGCGGGGGTGGCCGCGACGCTGGGCAGGTTCGCCTGGCGGCCGCCGGGGCTGGCGCCCTATCCGGTGTGGGCGTTGGTGGGGGTGCTGTTCGGCGGCGCGCTGACCGGCTGGGGGATGCTGGCGCGCACCCGGCGGGAGCTGGTGCTGTCGCTGGCCGAGCGGGCCCGCCGGGCCGAGGCCGACCAGCGGCTGCGCGCCGAAGAGGCGCGCCGGGCCGAGCGGATCGGCATCGCACGGGAGATGCACGACGTGCTCGCCCACCGGCTGTCGTTGCTGGCGGTGCACGCGGGGGCGCTGGAGTTCAACGCGGACGCCACGCCGGGGGAGGTGGCCGACGCGGCGGGGGTGATCCGGTCGAGCGCGCGGCTGGCGCTGGAGGAGCTGCGGGCGGTGATCTCGGTGCTTCGCGAGGCGCCCCCGTCCGATGACGGTTCGCTGTCGCCCGGCCGCCCGGATCTCGCGTCGCTCGTGGCGGAGTCCCGGAGCGCCGGGATGCGGGTCGAGCTGCGCGATCACGGGCTCCGGCTGGCCGACTTGCCGGAGGTCACCGGGCGCGCCGCTTACCGCATCGTCCAGGAGGGGCTCACGAACGCGCGCAAGCACGCGCCCGGCCAGCCGGTCACGGTCGTCATCTCCGGTACGGCGGGTGCCGAGCTGCGGGTCGAGGTACACAATGCGCCGCCCGGCGGAACGACTTCATTCGGCCCGGACGCGGGGTCAGCCGGTGATGTGGGGCGGCCGGGGGCCGATGCGGGTCCCGGGGATACCGGTGCGCTCGAAGCGCTGGCGTCAGGGGCGGATCTCGGGACGACCGGGGCGGGGGCGGGGCTGGCCGGGTTGGCGGAGCGGGCGGAGTTGGCGGGTGGGCGGTTGGCGTGCGGGCCAGTGGCGGGCGGGGGGTTCCGGCTGGTGGCCTGGTTACCATGGCCCGTGTGACTGAGCCGCCGCCACAGCAGCCACCCACGCGGCAATCGCCGCCGTCCCGGCCGTCGATCCGGGTGCTGATCGTCGACGACGACGCGCTCGTCCGCGCCGGTCTGGCGTTGATGCTCAAAGGCGCGGCCGACCTCCAGGTGGTGGGGGCGGTGGCCGATGGCGGGGAGGTGGTGGCCGCGGTCGACGCGCACGCTCCCGACGTGGTGCTGATGGACATCCGGATGCCCGGCCTCGACGGCATCGAGGCGACCCGGCGGCTGCGTAGCCGGCCCCAGGCGCCCGAGGTGGTCGTGCTCACCACGTTCGACGCCGACGAGCACGTGTTCAAGGCGCTGCGGGCGGGGGCCGGCGGGTTCCTGCTCAAGGACACCCCGCCGGAGGGGATCGTCGATGCCATCCGCCGGGTCGTGGACGGCGAGCCGATCCTGTCCCCGAGCGTCACCCGGCGGCTGATCGCCCACCTGGTGCCTGAGGAGGAGAGCCGTCGCCGGGCCGACGCCCGGACGGTGCTGGCGCGGCTCAGCGAGCGGGAGCGTGAGGTCGCGCTGGCGGTGGGGCAGGGCAAGCCCAACGCGGTCATCGCCGCCGAGCTGCACATGAGCGTCGGCACGGTCAAGGGCTACATCTCGCGCATTCTCACCAAGGCGGCTCTGGACAACCGGGTCCAGCTCGCCCTGGTCGTCCACGATGCCGAAGGCGCGTCATGAACCCCGCGTGGAGGCTCGCAGGGTGAGCTCGATGGGGTGGATCCGCTCCGTCCCCGCCGGAGCCGTGCCCGACAGCAGGTCGAAGAGCAGCTCCGCGCATCGTACCCCCGCCTCTCTGGGACGCAGGTCGATGGCGGTGATGGGCGGGTCGGCCAGTTGCATGGCGGGGCTGTCGACGCACGACGCGAGCAGCAGGTGGCGACCCCCCTCGCGACGCGGGTCGCCGTCGTCTTCACGGCGGAGCAGGTCGCGGCCCTCCTCGCGCAGGAGCGGCAGCAGGTCCGTGGCCGATCCGGCGGGCCCGCACACCAGCGCGTCGATGCGCGGCTCCAGCGCCAGCAGCTCGCGGGCGGTCTCGTGGACCTCGCCCGCCGAGCAGTCGAAGGGGACCGTACGGACCAGCGGGTCCACGTCGTGCCGGACGCACCAGTCGCGGAACCCCCGGTGTACGGAGGCGGCCCAGTCACTCACGTCGCCGGCCACGATGAGCGCGGGACGGGTCGCGCCGGAGGCGCGCAGGTGGTCCATCAGGCGGCCCAGCATCTCGGCGTGTTCGGAGCGGACCACGCCGTCGGCCCGGCCGGTGCCGGTGAAGCGTTCGCAGGTGACCGTGGGCAGGCCGGTGTCCATGAGCTTGGCCACGATCGGGTCGTCGCCCAGGGGGTCGCCGAGCACGAGGCCGTCGACGCGCGGGGTGCGGCGGCCCGAGGTGATCAGCGTGACGTCGTAGTCGTTGTCGGCCGCCCCCTGCACGACCCCGAACACGAACGACATGTAGTAGGACGAGCGGGTGAGCACCTCCGGCACGTGCAGGCCGATGGTGCCGGTGCTCGCCCGGCGCAGGTGCCTGGCCGACCCGTTGGGTACGTAGCCGAGCGCGTCGGCGGCCTCCATCACCCTGGCCCTGGTCTCCTCCGACACCCGGCCGGAGCCCCTGAGCGCGTCGGACGCGGTCGTCTTGGAGACCCCTGCCGTCTTGGCGACCGTGAGGATAGTGGCCGGCTCGTCTGCGCGCACGCCCTGATGCTAGCGCCACCGTTGATCTGTTTCCGCCATGTATCGACCTGGCGAAAGGTCTTGTCCTCGTCCTGAGGCGGAAGTATGTTGGCCCGCATGCCGGAACGTTCCGGCAAGAAAGGGGCGGAAAGCCGGATGGCAGCTGGACGGCGGGTTCTCGGGGTCGGGGAGCGGTCGCATCCGCTCGACCCGCTCAGTGCGCAGGAGATCGAGGACGCCAGGCGGATCATGGCGGACGACGGAGTGCTGGCCGCCACCGGCCGGGTGGCCTACCTCGGGATCGAGGAGCCCCCGAAGGAGGACGTGCTCGGCGAGGCGCCCGCTGCCCGGCGGGCCCGCGCCCTCGTGCTCGACCTGGCGAGCGAGCAGGCGCAGGACGTGGTCGTCTCGCTCACCGAGGGGCACGTGGTGGAGCGCCGACCGATCGACCCGATCACCGACGGCCAAGTCCCCATGCTGGACGAGGAGCACGAGCTGGTCAGGCGGGTGCTCGGCGCCGACGCCGGCTGGGCCGCGGCGCTGGCCCGGCGCGGCCTGGACGACACGGCCCTGGTGTGGCTCGCCGCCCTGTCGGCGGGTAGCTACGGCCTGCCGGGCGAGGAGGGCAGGCGGATCGCCCGCGTGCTGGCCCACCTGCGCCCGACCGAGGAGAGCCTGCCCTGGGCGCACCCGATCGACGGCCTGGTGGCCTTCGTCGACCTGCTCAAGGGCGTGGTGATCGAGATCGTCGACACCGGCGTGCTGCCCATCCCCGCCGAGGCGGGCGACTACCACCTGGAGCGCGAGCACCGTACCAGTCAGCGCCCGATCCACATCACCCAGCCGGAGGGCCCCAGCTTCGGCATCGACGGCAATCTCGTCACCTGGGAGAAGTGGAACGTCCGCCTCGGCTACGACATGCGCGAGGGCCTGGTCCTGCACCAGATCGGCTTCGACGGCCGGCCCATCGTCTACCGGGCGTCGGTGGCCGAGATGCTGGTGCCCTACGGGGACCCGAGCCCGGTCCGGTTCTGGCAGAACTACTTCGACACCGGCGAATACCAGCTCGGCAAGCTGGCCAACGCGCTGGAGCTGGGCTGCGACTGCCTGGGCGAGATCACCTACTTCGACGTCACCGTCACCGGCGGCGACGGCTCGCCCAAGGTGCTGCCGAACGCGATCTGCATGCACGAAGAGGACTACGGCGTGCTGTGGAAGCACACCGACCCGGCCAACGACTCCCGCGAGACGCGCAGGCAGCGGCGGCTGGTGATCTCCTTCTTCGTCACCGTCGGCAACTACGACTACGGCTTCTACTGGTACCTCTACCTCGACGGCACCATCGAGCTGGAGGTCAAAGCCACCGGCATCGTGTTCACCGGCGCCTACGACGAGCGGGCCGCGCCGTACGGCTCGCAGGTGGCGCCGGGGCTGGCGGCGCCCTACCACCAGCACCTGTTCTCCGCGCGGCTGGACATGATGGTCGACGGCCCGGCCAACGCGGTGGACGAGGTGGAGGTCGTACGCCTGCCCATGGACGAGCGCAACCCGTACGGCAACGCCTTCGGCCGCAAGGCCACCCGGCTGCGCACCGAAGCGGAGGGCCGGCGCGACGCCGACCTGGCCACGGGCCGCACCTGGCACGTGGTCAACCCGGAGGTGACCAACCGCCTGGGCGAGCCCGTCGGCTACGCGCTGTACCCCGAGGGCCTGCCCACCCTGCTCGCCCACGAGAACTCCTCGATTCGCGCCAGGGCGGAGTTCGCCACCAGCCATCTCTGGGTCACCAGGTACCATCCCCGGGAGCGCTATCCGGCTGGTGACCTGGTCAATCAGCATCCGGGTGGCGCCGGGCTGCCCGCGTACACGGCCGCGGACCGCGACATCGACGGCCAGGACATCGTGCTGTGGCACACGTTCGGGCTGACCCATTTCCCCCGTACCGAAGACTGGCCGATCATGCCCGTCGACACGTGCGGGTTCACCCTGAAGCCCGTCGGGTTCTTCGATCGCAACCCCACGCTCGACGTCCCGCCGAGCAGCCAGGGCTCCTGTCACTAGAGATGAGGCGTCATGCGATACAGACTGGCCGGTAGCGTCGCGGCGGTCGTGTTGGCCACCTCCGCCTGCGGCGGCGGCACGGAAGCGGCCCCGCCGGGCACCGCGGCGACCGGCTCGGCCGCCGCCCCCGGCTACCTGGCCGTGGCCGACGGCAAGCTGCCCGCGGGCGGCGCGCTCAACGTCGCGGTGCACATCGACAGCGGCGCGGCGACCGGGCTCGACCCGCAGCTCGCCGACGTGGCCACCTCCTGGCAGCTGATGTCGCTGGTCTACGAGACGCTGGTCACCGTGGGGCCCGACTTCAGCCCGCAGCCGCGGCTCGCCGAGAGCTGGGACAACCCCGATCCGACCACGTACGTGTTCCACCTGCGCAAGGGCGTCGCCTTCTCCAACGGCAGGCAGATGACCGCCGACGACGTGGTGGGCAGCCTGAAGCGGCTGCTGGCCGCCAAGTCGGTGTGGCGGGGGCAGCTCGGCCCGGTCGAGAAGGTGACCAAGGTCGACGCGGCCACGGTCAAGGTCACGCTGGCCAAGCCGTACACGCCGTTCCTGGCGGCGCTCGCCAACGTGCCGGCCGCGATCCTGCCGATGAAGGAGATCGAGGCGAAGACGCTCGACCCGGCCAAGGAGATGCTGGGCACCGGGCCGTTCAAGGTGCAGGCACACCGCCAGGACGTGTCCTGGAATTTCGCCCGCAATGAGCATTACTGGGACAAGGGAAAGCCGGCCGCCGACAGCCTGACCGTCACGATCGCGCCCGAGGAGGCCGCCCGCGTCGCCGCCGTGCAGAACGGCAGCTCCGCCCTGGCCGCCCTGGGCAACGTCGACTCCGCCGCGATGCTGGCCGGCGCCGCGAACGTCAAGGTCGCCACCCAGGCCACCACCGACTTCTACTACCTGATGCTCAACTCCAAGAACCCCAAGTTCGCCGATCCCCGGGTCCGCCAGGCGCTGAACATGGCGCTGGACCGCAAGCAGATGGCCGAAGTGGCCCTCGGCGGCCAGGGCAAGCCCACCGGCGTCACCCCCGCCGGCCTGCCCGGCGCCTGCGACCCGGCCACGCTCCCCTCGGCCACCGCCGGCGGCGCCGCGAAGGCCAAGGAACTGCTCGCCCAGGCGGGCGTCGCGAACCTGTCGTTCACGCTCAGCATCTACTCCACCGAGCCGGCCCCCGCCGTCGCCCAGGTGATCCAGCAGAACCTCCAGCAGGCCGGCGTCACCGTCAAGATCGAGCAGATGGACGAGGCGAGCTGGGCGGGCAAGGTGTACGGCAAGGTGCCCGCGACGTTCGACGCCGCGCTGTCGTGGTTCGCCGGATACGCCGACCCCGGCATGGTCACCACCTGGTGGAACCCCGACGTCGCCGGCTTCAACGCGGGCTTCATGCAGGCCGACAAGGACCTCAACACGCTGATCACCGCCGCGACGGAGACCCCGTCGGGCGCCGAGCGCGACAAGGCGCTGGCCGCGGTGTGCGCCAAGGTGGACACCGACGCGCAGATGATCCCGCTGGTCACCCGCCCGGCCACGATCGCCTATCGCGCCGACGCGGTCAGCCCGAGCCTGTACGCCACCGAGGGCTACGGCAACCTGCTCCGGCTGGTCGCCGACGCCCGGGTCAAGAAGGGCTGACGATGCGGCTCCTGCTGTGGTGGGCGGGCCGGGCGCTGAGCTCGGCCGTCACCCTCCTCGGCATCTCCGTCCTGATCTTCGCGGCGCTGCGGCTGATGCCGGGCGGCTTCGCCGAGACGATCCTGGGCCCGTTCGCCACGCCCGCGCAGAAGGCCGAACTGGCCGCCAGGTACGGGCTCGACCAGTCGGTGTTCGCCCAGTACGGGCACTGGCTGGCCGCGGTCGGCACCGGGGACTTCGGCACCTCGATGATCAGCAGGCAGCCGGTCGCGGCCGAGCTGTGGGCCCGGCTTCCGGTGACGGCCCAGCTCACGCTGTTCGCCGTCGCCGCCGCCGTACTGGCGGGGGTGCCGCTCGGCGTGCTGACCGCGCTGCGCGCCCGCCCCGGAGGCGGCGGCGCGGCGGGACGGCTGCTGAGCGGGCTGGGCGTGAGCGTCCCCGAGTTCGCGCTGGGCAGCCTGGTGGTGTTCGTGGTCTCCCGGTACGGCCTGCAGACCAGCGGCTACCTGCTGCCCGCCGCGGTGCTGTCGATCTTCGCCATCTCGGCGACGGCCAGGACCACCCGCGACGCCGTGCTGAACGTGCTGGTCGAGCCGCACGTCACGGCCGCCGTCGCCCGGGGTGAGACGCCGTGGTTCATCGTCCGGCACCACATCCTGCGCAACGCGGCCGGGCCCGTGCTGACGCTCACCGCGACGATCACCGCCTACCTCCTCGGCGGCGCGCTGATCGTGGAGTACCTGTTCAACCTGCCGGGCATCGGCTCGTACGTCGTCCAGGCGGTGGGGCGCAGGGACTACGCGGTCGTGCAGGCGGGCGTGCTGCTGGCGGCCACCGTGTTCATCGTGATGAACGTCCTGATAGACCTGCTCGTCGGCCTGGTCGACCCGAGACTCGGGAGGCGCGCGTGAACAGGACCGCGCGGGTGAAGAGGTCCAGGCGGCTCGATCCGTTGTCGCTGACCGGCCTGGGCTGCCTGCTGCTGCTCGTCCTGGTCGCGCTCGGCTCGCTCGTACACGCCGGGGGAGACCCCGACGCGATCGTGGGCCCGCGGCTGCGGCCGCCGGGTCCCGGCTGGTGGCTGGGCACTGACAACCTGGGCCGCTCGATGCTGCCGCGCATTATGGAGGGCGTCGGCACCACGCTGCTGCTCTCCTCGGCCGCCGTCCTGGTGACCGCCGCCCTCAGCGCGGGCTTCGGCATCCTGGCCGGATACCGGGGCGGCTACCTGAACGAGCTGATCATGCGGGTGGTGGAGCTGCTCTACTCCTTCCCCGCCATCGTCCTGGCGATCCTGGTGGCGGCCGTCGCCGGGCCCGGTCAGCTAGCGGCCGTGGCCAGCATCGTGCTGGTCACGATCCCGCTGATGACCCGGCTCGTACGCGCCGCCGCCGTCGCCGTGGCCGAACGCGACTACGTGACCGCGGCGGCCATCAGCGGCGCGGGACTGCCCCGCATCCTCGGCCGTCACGTACTCCCGAACGTGGCCGGCACCATCGCGGTCCAGGGCACCTACGCGCTGTCGGTCGGCATCTCGGTCGAGGGCGGCCTGAGCTTCCTCGGCTTCGGCGTGCAACCGCCGCAGGCGTCGCTCGGGGTGCTGATCCGCCAGGGTGGCACGTACATGATGGCCGCCCCCTGGCTGATCATCGGGCCCGGCGTCGTGCTGGTGCTCGCCATCCTGTCCATCAACGTGCTGGGCGACGGGCTGCGCGACCGGTTCGAGCCGAGGGAGACGAGGTCACTGATATGAGCGCGCTGCTCGAAGTGGACGGCCTGGAGGTCGACTACGGGACGGCCCGCGCCCTCGACGGCGCCGACCTGCGCGTGGCGGCGGGCGAGGCCGTCGGGGTGGTGGGCGAGAGCGGGTCGGGCAAGTCCACGCTCGGCGCGGCGATCGGCCGCCTGCTGCCCCGCCAGGCGGTGGTGGCCGCCGGTTCGGTACGCGTGGCCGGTGAGCCGGTGCTGGACCTGCCGCCCGCCGCGTTGCGGCGGCTGCGCAGGCAGCGGCTCGGCTTCGTCTTCCAGGACCCGATCGCCTCGCTCGACCCGACCATGCGGGTCGGCGCCCAACTCCGGCTCGTCCTCCGCGCACACGGCCGCGACGGGCGCTCCGGGCGCGACGGCTCCGAGAGGCCGGACGGGCGTGAAGGCCGCCAAGGCCCCCAGGGTCCCGACGGGCGTGCGGGGCTACAGGCTCAGGTGGCCTTTCACCTGGAGCGGGTCAAGCTCGACGACCCGCGCGTGGCCACCGCCTACCCCCACCAGCTGTCCGGCGGCATGGCCCAGCGGGTGGCCATCGCGCTGGCCATGGCCGCCTCGCCCGAGTTGCTGGTCGCCGACGAGCCGACCGCCTCGCTCGACAGCCAGGTACGCGAAGAAGTGCTGAACGTGGTGTTCGCGCTGGCCCGGCAGGCGGGCACGAGCATCGTCTGGCTCAGCCACGACCTGCCGGCCGTCGCCCGCAGGTGCGACCGCGTGGCGGTCATGTACGCCGGGCGCGTCGTGGAGAGCGGCCCGGCGGCCGACGTTCTCGGCGATCCCGTGCACCCCTACACCGCCGCCCTGGCCAGATCGGCCCCCGCCGTGGCCGTTCCCGGGGTACGGCTGGAGCCGGTGCCGGGCCGCCCGCCGGTCCTGACCGGTCCCTCACCCGGCTGCGCGTTCGCGCCCCGCTGCCCCTTCGCCGAGGACCGCTGCGCCACCGAGCGCCCCGAACCGGTCCGCGTCGGCGCCAAGGACGTGCTCTGCCACCGGGCCGCCGAACTGGAGGTGATCGCGTGATCCTCGATCTCACCGACGTCACGGTCTCCTTCACCACCGGCCCGCCGCTGCGCCGTACCCGGCTGGACGCCATGCGCGGCGTCTCGCTCTCCGTCGCCGAGGGCGAGACGCTCGGCCTGGTAGGCGAGTCCGGCTCGGGCAAGACGACCACCAGCCGGGTCGCGCTCGGCTTGCAACGGCCCACCACCGGCACGGTCAGGTTCGACGGCCGCCCCTTCCCCCGGCGGCGCAAGGACCTGGCCGGGCGGATGCAGGCCGTGCTCCAGCACCCGCACTGGTCGCTGAACCCCCGGATGCGCATCGGGCAGAGCGTTGCCGAGCCACTCGCCGTACTCGGGAAGGCCGCCGGTGACCTGGTACCCGAGGCGCTCGAACAGGTCGGCCTGGAGGCCGGCTTCGCCGACCGCTACCCGCACGAGCTGTCAGGTGGCCAGCGGCAGCGGGTGTCGATCGCCCGCGCGCTGATCACCCGGCCGAGCTTCATCGTCTTCGACGAGGCCGTCAGCGCCCTGGACGTCTCCGTCCAGGTGCAGATCCTCAACCTGCTCAAGGACCTGCAGACGGAGTACGGCTTCGCCGCGCTGTTCATCTCCCATGACCTGGGCGCCGTCCGCTACGTGGCCGACCGGATCGCCGTCATGCGCGGCGGCGAGGTCGTCGAGACCGCCGACGCCGCCACCTTCTACTCCGCCCCCGAACATCCGTACTCGCGACAACTCCTGGAGTCCCTGTGACCCTCGCTCCCGTGTCGGCCTTCGCCGCCGGCGTGCCCGGTAACTCCGACCTCCCGCTGACCCCGCAGCCCAGCCCAGGGCGCGGCTCGGTCGCGTTCGACCTGCCCGGCGTGTTCGTCGGCACGGCGGAGTACGGCGAGGGGCCCACCGGCTGCACCGTCGTGCACGTCCCGGCGGGCGCGCGGACCGCCGTGGACGCCCGCGGCGGCGCGGTGGGCCTGAGCGGTGGCTACGACTACAACCATGCCATCTGCCTGACCGGCGGGTCGGTGTACGGGATGTCGGCGGTGGCCGGGGTGAGCGAGGAACTGCTGGCCCGGCGGAGCAACCAGACCAAGTGGGACGAGCTGCAGCTCGTCTCGGGTGCGGTGATCTACGACTTCTCCCCGCGGGACAACGCCGTGCACCCCGACGGGCCGCTGGGCCGCGCCGCGCTGCGCGCCGCCGTCGAGGGCGAGTTCCCGGTGGGGCGGTGCGGCGCCGGACGCAGCGCCAGCGCGGGCAAGGTCGACTTCGCGAGGGCCGAGTTCGCCGGGCAGGGCGCCGCCTTCGGCACCTTCGGGGCGGTCAAGGTCCTGGTGGCGACGGTGGTCAACTCCGTGGGCGTGGTCGTCGGCCGCGACGGGACGATCCTGCGCGGCAACTACCATGCCGACGAGGACGCCAGGCGTCACCCGAGCGTGGACTACGCGATCGCGTCGGACGCGCCGGCCGTCATGGGCAACACCACGCTGACGGTCCTGGTGACGAACGTACGGCTGCACGACGTCGAGCTCACCCAGCTGAGCCGTCAGGTGCACGGCTCGATGCACCGGGGCATCCAGCCGTTCCACACCCAGAACGACGGTGACGTGCTGTTCGCGCTGACCACCGACGAGGTGGACCTGGGCGGCCTCAAGCCCGCCGGGCTGGGCGCCCTGGCGTCGGAGATCGCCTGGGACGCCATCCTGAGCAGCGTGGAGTAGGAGGAATGTACAGCTTCCCGCGTTTCGCGGCGCCGGACCACGCGCACGTGGCGCGGCTGGTGCGGACGAACCCGTTCGCGCTCGTGATCACCGCGACCGGCGGCGTGCCCGTGGCCAGCCACGTGCCCGTCATCGTGGAGAGCGGCGGCGAGTCCACGTTCGTGGGCGCGACGCTGCTCGGCCACATGGCCAGGGTCAACCCGCAGTGGCACGCCTGGGACCCGCCCTCCTCTGAAGCGCCTGAGGTGCTCGTGGTCTTCTCCGCCGCGCATGGCTACGTCTCGCCGACCAGCTACGCGGTCGATCCCGCCGTACCGACGTGGGACTACGCGGCCGTCCACCTGACCGGCCTGATCGAGCCGTACCCCGACCCCCTGGACGTGGTACGGCGCACGGTGGCGGAGCTGGAGTCGTCACGGACGCCCAGCTGGCGGCCCAGCCCGGCCTCAGAGGAGCGCTTCGCCAAGCTCGTGCCCGGCGTGGCGGCCTTCCGGGTGCGGGTCACGGCCGAGCAGAGCGTGTTCAAGCTGAGCCAGGACAAGGACGACGAGCAGCGACACCGGGTCCGCCGCGACGCGGACGCCGCCGTCGCGGCACTGATGGACGAGGTAGCCCCCAGATGACGACGTTTCCCTCCTACACCTCCACCTGCCTCGACGCGGCGGGACGGGGACGGCAGTTCGGCGCCCGCTGGCGCGAGGCCGTACACGCCAACCTCGACGGATATCTGCGGCTGTTCGAGGTGAGCGGCGCGAGTCACGGGCGGGTCAGAGAGCTCGGCGAGCGGGCGCTCGACAGCACGGCCGCGTGGGCGCCTGGGCTGGCCGAGGAGATCGGCGGCATCGCGGCGGGCTGCGGCCTGGCGGACTGGCAGGTCGCCGTCGTCAACGCGCGGACCGAGATCCTGGCCGCGCTGCGCCACGACGGCGAGGGCGAGTGCTCCACCGCCGTCGTGCTCGGCGGCGGGCTGCCCCCGCGCACGACACAGACCTGGGACTGGCACGACCACCTGCGCGACGCGCCGGTGCTGTGGGCGTACGAGCCGCGCGAAGGGCACAAGGTACGCACCTTCACCGAGTTCGGGGTGCTGGCCAAGATCGGCGTGAACAGCGCGGGCCTGGGCGCGCACTTCAACATCCTGCGCCACGAGTCGGACCACGCGAACGTCGGCGTGCCCGTGCACGTCGTCGCGCGCCGGATCCTGGACGAGGCCGCCACCCTGGAGCAGGCCACTGAGATCGCCAGATCGGCGAAGACGTCCGCGTCCACGGTCATCACCGTGGTCACGGCGGAGGGGGCCAGGTCGCTGGAGATCTGCCCGGACGGCGTCGCGGTCGTCGAGGCGGACACCGCCGGCGTACTGCTGCACGCCAACCACTTCCTGGACGGCGGGCTGAGCGCGGGGGAGCGGCTGGGCACCGAGCGGCCGGGCACGTACGCCAGGCTCGAACATCTGGAGGAGCGGACCGGCGAGCTGGGCGACCCGGACGCCACGGCCAGGGCGCGGGCGATGACCTGCCACGCGCCTGTGGCGCCCGTGTGCGCGCACGCCGACCCGGCGCTCCCGCTGGATCAGCGCTGGGAGACGCTCGCGGTGATCAGCCTGGACGTGGCCGCGGCCGAGATGCGGGTGCACAAGGGCAGGCTCTGCCAGGTCACCGCCTCGACCTGGCAGACCTTCTGAGCCCCGTCAGTGGAACGCGGGCACGCCGGTCAGCGCCTTGCCCAGGACCAGCGTGTGGATCTCCGAGGTGCCCTCGTAGGTCAGCACGGACTCCAGGTTGACCGCGTGCCTGATCACCGGGTACTCCAGGGTGATGCCGCTCGCGCCGAGCAGCGTGCGGCACGTCCGGGCGATGTCGAGGGCCTCGCGCACGTTGTTCAGCTTGCCGGCGCTCACCTGCTCGGGGGTGAGCTCGCCGCGCTCCTTCAGCCGTCCGAGATGCACCGCCAGCAGCAGGCCCTTGCCCAGCTCCAGCGCCATGTCGGCGAGCTTCTCCTGGGTGAGCTGGAAGGAGGCGAGCGGCCGGGCGAAGATCTCCCGCTCGGCCGCGTAGGAGAGCGCGGTTTCCAGGCAGTCGAGCGCCGCGCCCATCGCGCCGAACACGATGCCGAACCGGGCCTCGTTCAGGCAGCCGAGCGGCCCGGACAGGCCGCGGGCGCCGGGCAGCATCGCCTCTTCCGGAAGGCGTACACCATCCAGCACCAGCTCGCTCGTCACGCTGGCGCGCAGGGAGACCTTCCGCTTGAGATCGTGTACGGCGAAGCCCGGCGTGCCCGCGGGCACCAGGAAGCCGCGGATGCCCTCCTCGGCCCGCGCCCAGACCACGGCCACGTCGGACACCGAGCCGTTGGTGATCCACATCTTGGTGCCGTTCAGCACCCAGTCGGAGCCGTCCCGCTTGGCCGTGGTCCGCATGCCCGCCGGGTCGGAGCCGAAGTCGGGCTCGGTGAGGCCGAAGCAGCCGATGCGCTCCCCGGCGGCCATCGCGGGCAGCCACTCCCGCTTCTGCTCCTCGCTGCCGTACTTCCAGATCGCGTACATGGCCAGCGAGCCCTGCACAGACACCAGGCTGCGCAGACCGGAGTCGGCCGCTTCCAGCTCCAGGCAGGCCAGGCCGTAGGCGACGGCGCCGAGGCCCGCGCAGCCGTACCCGTCCAGGTGCATGCCGAGGGCGCCGACGGAGCCGAGCGAGCGGGCCAGCTCGCGGGCGGGCAGCGCGCCCGCCTCGAACCAGTCGGCGACGTACGGCCGGATCTCCCGGTCGCACACCTGCCGGACGGTCTGGCGGATGTCGCGCTCCTCGTCGGTGAGCAGGCCGTCGATGGCGAAGAGGGCGGAAGGATGCATGTCCCAGCTCCGTATTTTGGATCCAATATTGATTATCCAATATGACACAGTTAGGGTGCGTTGACCATGGACATCCTGAACCTCGTGGACGGTCGCTGGATCGAGGGATCCGGCGCGGAATTCGCCGACACCAACCCCGCCCGCCCGGACGAGATCGTCGCCCGCGGCCGGGCCGCCGGGCCCGAGCAGGTGGAGCGGGCGATCCGCGCGGCCCGCGACGCCGCGCCCGGCTGGCGGGCCACCCCGCACCACGAACGCGCGGCCGTCCTCACCGCGGCCGCCGCCCTGATCGAGGAGTCCGCCGAGGAGTGGGGACGGGAGCTGAGCCGCGAAGAGGGCAAGACCCTGCCCGAGGGCGTGGCGGAGGTACGCGGCGCGGCCAGGATCCTGCGGTACTACGCCGCCGAGGCCGACAGGGAGAGCGGCGAGATCTACGCCTCCCCGCGCCGCGGCGAGAACCTTCTCGTCATGCGCAAACCGGTCGGCGTCGCCGGAGTGATCACCCCGTTCAACTTCCCGATCGCGATCCCCGCCTGGAAGCTGGCGCCCGCGCTCACCTACGGCAACACGGTCGTCTGGAAGCCGTCCTCGCTCGTCCCGCTGCTCGCCGCCCGCCTGGCGGGCGCGCTGGCCGAGGCGGGCCTGCCCGCGGGCGTCCTCAACCTCGTGTACGGCGAGGCGGAGGCAGGCGCGGCCGTCATCGACCACCCCGGCCTGGACGTGGTCTCCTTCACCGGCTCCACCGAGGTCGGCCGGGCCGTCATCGCGCGCTGCGGTGAGCTGGCCAAACCGGTGCAGACCGAGATGGGCGGCAAGAACGCCGCCGTCGTCCTGGCCGACGCCGACCTCGACCACGCCGCCGAGCAGGTATGTATAGGCGCGTTCCGGTCCACCGGGCAGAAGTGCACGGCGACCTCCCGGCTGGTGGTCGAGGAGTCCGTCGCCGACGAGCTGCTGCGCAAGGTGGCCGCCAAGGCGGAAGAACTGGTCGTCGGCGACCCGCTCGGCGCCGGGGTGGACATGGGACCACTGGTCAGCGCAGCGGCCAGGGACCGGGTGGCGGCGGGCGTGTGCGACGCGCTCGGGCAGGGGGCCACGGTGCTGGCCGGCGCCCGGCCGTACACCGACGGCGACCTCGCGGCCGGCTGGTTCACGCCGCCGACCGTGCTCGCGCTACCGGGCACGGACGTGGACGTGTGGAGCAGGGAGCTGTTCGGGCCGGTCGTGGGCGCCGTGCGGGCCTCGGGTCCGGAGGAGGCGCTGCGGCTGGCCAACCGGAGCGAGCACGGCCTGTCGGCGGCGATCTTCACCAGGGACCTCGGCGCCGCCCTCCAGGCCGTCGAACACCTCGAGGTCGGCGTGCTGCACATCAACTCCGAGTCGGCGGGCACCTTCCCCTGGGTGCCGTTCGGCGGGCGCAAGCTCAGCGGCTTCGGGCCCAGGGAGCAGGGGCGCGCGGCCCGCGAGTTCTTCACCCAGACCGTGACCGTCTACCTCGGCGCCCCGGCGTGAGTGGCTCGTTGTCCGGGCTGCTGGTCGCCGACTTCAGCCGGGTGCTGGCCGGGCCGTACGCGACCATGCTGCTGGCCGACCTCGGCGCCGACGTCGTCAAGGTGGAACGCCCCGGCGCCGGCGACGACACCCGCTCATGGGGGCCGCCGCACGCCGGGGGAGTGGCCACCTACTACCTGGCCGTCAACCGGAACAAGCGCTCGATCGCCCTCGACCTGCGCGACCCGGCCGACCTGGAGGTGGCCCGCGCGCTGGCCGCCCGCGCCGACGTGCTCGTCGAGAACTTCAAGCCGGGCACCATGGACCGGCTGGGCCTCGGCTACGCCGCCCTGAGCGCCGCCAACCCCGGGCTGGTCTACTGCTCGATCACCGGGTTCGGTGACGGCAAGGGCGCGGAACTGCCCGGATACGACCTGATCGCGCAGGCCGTCGGCGGGTTGATGAGCGTGACGGGCGAGCCGGACGGGCCCGGCACGAAGGCGGGCGTGGCCCTCGTCGACGTGATCACCGGGCTGCACGCGGGGCTCGGCATGCTGGCCGCGCTGCGTCACCGCGACGCCACCGGGCGGGGGCAACGGGTCTCGGTGTCGCTCCTGTCGTCCCTGCTGTCGGCCCTGACCAACCACGCCTCCGGGTACGCCGCCGCCGGGGTGGTGCCGAAGGCCATGGGGAACCGGCATCCCAGCATCGTGCCGTACGAGGTGTTCCAGGCCGCCGACCGGCCGATCGTCATCGCGGCGGGCAACGACCGGCAGTTCCGCGCCCTGTGCGAGGTGCTGGGCCGGGCCGACCTGGCCGACGACCCCCGGTTCGCCGCCAACACCGGCCGGGTCGCCGGCCGGGAAGAGCTCGTGGCCGAGCTCGACCGGACCCTCGGGACGCGTACGGCCGACGAGTGGTTCGCCGCGCTCACCCCGGCCGGGGTGCCGTGCGGGCCGATCAACACCCTGGACGCGGCGTTCGCCTTCGCCGCCGAGCTCGGGCTGGAGCCCCTGGCCGGCGATCAGGTGGCCAACCCCATCGGGCTCGGCGCGACGCCGCCGGAGTACCGCCTCCCGCCGCCCTCGCTCGGGCAGGACGCGGACTGGGTCCGTGAGATATTGGGGCAATGACCTCGGTAGAAGGGCACCGCAGGCCGCCCACGGCCCAGCAGTTCGTCCTGGAGGAGCTCAGGCGGGCGATCACCACCGGCCGGCTGCGTCCAGGCGACCCGATCAGGCAGGAGGCGCTGGCCGAGGAGTTCGACGTCAGCCGGGTCCCGCTGCGCGAGGCGCTCAAGACCCTGGAGGGCGAGGGGCTGGTCACGTACAAGGCGCATCGCGGCTACTGCGTGCAGCGGCTCTCGCTCGACGACCTGCGCGAGGTCTACCTGATCCGCGAGCTGCTGGAGGCCGAGGCGGTCCGCCGCGCGGTCGAACGCCTCACCGACGCCGGGCTGGCGGCGGCCGAGCATGCGCAGGCCGAGGTCGAGCGGGCCGCGGCGGCGGGTGATGTGCTGGAGATGGCCGAGGCCAACCGCCGCTTCCACATGACGATCTTCGAGTGGTCGGGGCTGCCGCGGTTGGTCCGGCTGATCAGGACGCTGTGGGACTCCACCGACGCCTACCGGTCGCTGTACTACGGTGAGGAGCTCAACAGGCAGCGGGTCATCGAGGAGCACCGCGCCACCCTCGACCTCCTGCGCCGCCGCGACGCGGAGGCCGTGGTGCGCGTCCTGGCCGCCCACCGCGCCCACGCGGTGACGGCCATAGAGGCGCGGTTGTCTCCTGGTACGGTCGGCTGACCAGTGGGTTCGGCGCGGCGGACTTCTCATCCGACGGTCGGAGGTTCGAATTCTGCAGGGCGCGCTTTGATCATGGTCTGACCTGCGGTGATGCGGGATCGGATGCGTTTTTTGCTCGGTTGCACCAACCCTGCACATTCCATGATCCATTCGGCATCTCCGGCTGCTGCGGGAAGAGCAGCGGCCCCGCCTCACCGCGAGCAGGCGGCGAATGCGGGGCCGGATGCTTAATCCGACTGTTCAGCTCCTCAGTGAGATGAGTTGGGCCGGTTCAGCCTGGCCTTCCTCACTGAACAGCAGGGCAGCGGTCTTCTCAGTCGCCGCCGTGGCCACCTGCGGGTAGACGGAGGTGTAGGTGTCGGCGGTGAACGCACTCGAGGTGTGTCCGAGCGTTTCCTGCACCACCTTCATCTCCACCCCGGCCGCCAGCATCAGCGAGGCCGCGCCCTGGCGCAGGTCGTGGAGCCGGATCGGCGGCAGGCCCGCCAGGTAGGCCAGCCAGAGGAACTGGTCGGAGACGTGCTGCGGGTGTAGGCGGTTGCCGTCGGGCTGGGTGAACACGAACTCGGTGTGCGTCCAGGCCTCGCCCATGGCAAGACGTTCCTGGCGTTGCTGTTGCCGGTGGGCGCGCAGGACCCGGGCGGTGTCGGTGTCCAGGGCGATCGTCCGCACCGAGGCGTCGGTCTTCGGGGTGCCCTCATGTACCTCTCAGGCCAGCTGCACGAGCTGCCAGTTCACGGTCAGAGTGTGGCCGTCGAGGTCGACTTCCTTCCAGCGCAGCCCGCACGCCTCGCCCCGGCGTAGCCCGCGGAGGGCGATGAGCTGGTAGAGGGCGAACAGGCGGTGCGCTTTGGCTTCTTGGAGGAACCGGCGGGTGTGCGCGGGCGTCCACACCATGACCGGTGAGGGGCGCGGCACGCTGGTGTAGGCGTCGATCGGATCGACCCGCCGCCCGCCCCGGCGCTGCTTCTCCCTCTCCCGATAGGTGCGGTAGTCCTCCTGCCAGGCGCGGACCCGGTCCTCGGTCCAGACCAGCGGTCAGGGACGGGTCTTGGCCGGCATCTCCAGCACGGCAGCGCGGTTGAAATGATCAGCCGGTCCTGCCGCATCGCCATGTTCAACGCGTACCGGAGAGTGGCGCGGATGTTGTGCATGGTGGTGACGCTGGTCGGCCGCCGATACTTCACGCTCTCCCGCACCGCTGAGTCGGGGTCGGCGCGGCGTTCGGCGATGGTGTCGTTGAACTCTTCGATCTGTTCGAACATCAACGCGAGGTCGCTGACCTTGAGCTGCTCCAGCCGTAGCCGCCCCAGATAGGGGGTGAGGTAGAGGCGGATGTGGCCTTCGTAGGAGCGGCGGGTGGTCTCCTCGATCTTCCGCTTGCGGTTGAGGAACTCGGTCAGCCGCTGCTCGACGGTGATCTCCTGGGTCAGATGCTGCCCGGTCTTGATCTTCCGGCGGATCGTCTCCGCGTTCGGGAGTGTGTCGGTCTCGGCCAGGGTGCGTTTGATCAGGTCGGCGATCTGGGTGCGGGTGGCGGGCTCGCGCGGGTCGGCCAGCGCGAGCAGGTCGCGGACTTAGCCGAGTTCGGCTTCGGCGGCGTCCTGGGAGTCGAAGCCGCCGCGGCGTAGCGGCCTGCGCCGCTTGCCGTCCGGGGCGGGCGGGAGTTCGATCTGGTAGTTCTAGATGCCGTGTCGGTAGCTCCATCCGCCGCCGGGGCGGCGTAGGTTGGGGCATTGCTGCCCGAGCGTTTTGCCGTCGCCGTCGCGGCAGGAGCAGCGTTTGAAGGTGCGTCCTTCGGCCATCGTGTGTCTCGTTCCTGTTCTCTTCGGTGCTGTTCGGTCGGGCTGAGGTGGTGGCGAGCAGGGCGGAGCGAAGCACTGTTCGGCATGGTGCGGGTGCGTAACCGAGGCAGGCCGTAGGTCACGTCCCGCCCCGGGCATCCATCCCGCCGCGGCCCTGTCGGCCACGGTCAGCGATGGCTGGGATAGGGCGGCCGCAGTGGCCCTGGTCGTCATCGCCGCTGTGCGGGCGGCGAAGCATGGGGGCTGGTGTGGCCATCCGGCGTGGCCGATGCGGTGGTGTGATCGGGCGAGCACGCCTGTGGTGATCAATCCGCCGCATGGATGGCCGTGTCGGACAGGGGGTATCGACGCTCACCTGGATGGCGATGGTCAAGCCGAATCCGACGGTCACCGCGTTACGGGTACGCAGGCCATTGCGGCACGGCGTCGTAGTGAGCACCGTGTGCAGGCTCCTCACGAAGCTGACGGGCACAGGGGTGGTCCTGGTGCAGATGCGCAGGAACGCCGGCAGGCGGAATGATACAGACGGCTCCGCGACGGCCGATCGTTGGCGTCGGCCCGGGATGGAACCGCTGGACGAAGCAGAGTCGTGTGCGGGACGGATGACTCGATTGCTCGTGTTTGTGCTGTTGTCGTGGGTGTCACGTTGGTGTGGCCCGATCATCCGGGCCACCAATCCCTGTCACTTATCTAAATACCTTGAAGGGTGTCAAAATTAAGCCAAGGCCGTGACCTGCCTCTTTATGACTGCACCTCGTTGGTCAGCTGGCTCGCTGGTACTCGTTGATCAGCCCGCCGAGAATTTCGCGGCGCTCGATCCGGCCCGTCAGCAGCGGGATCACGCCGGAGTCGTCCGTGGGAGCTCGAGGCCGAGGGAGCGGTGCGGCCGGTGCCGGTTGTAATGATCGGCATACTCGTTCAGCACGGTGCGAAGGTGCCGCTCGCCGAAGATCAGCAGCCTGTCGGTGCATTCCGTGCGTGCGGTCCTGACCCATCGCTCGGCGAACGCGTTCGCGCGAGGCGACCTCGGCGGGATCTTCAGCACCTGGATACCGTCGCCTGTGAACAGTTCATCGAAGCCGCTGGTGAACTTCGTGTCCCGATCCCGTACCAGGAACCGGAACGCGCCGACCCGGTCCTTCAGGTCGGAGAGGAGGTTCCGGGCTTGCTGGGCAACCCATGCGCCATCAGGGTGAGCGGTCACGCCGAGCACGTGCACGAACCGGGTGCCGACCTCCACCACGAAGAAGACGTACAATCGGCGCAGCGTGACGGTGTCCACCGCGAAGAAATCACAGGCCAGCGTGCTCCCGGCATGGGCACGGAGAAATCTCGCCAGCGGTCGTCGGCACGTCGCGGCGCCGGACCCAAGCGCGCTCGTTTAAGGACTCGGCGGATCGTCGCACCGCTGACGTGGTGGCCCAGAGGCCGTGGTTCGCCACGGATGCGCTCGTAGCCCCAGCGCGGATTCTCCCGTGCTAGCTGCTGGATCAACGCCACGACCGCCGGATCAGTCGCAGGCCGTCCCATCCTCCGGTGCGGGTAGGTCCAGTGGCGTGCGATCAGGCGTCGGTGCCAGCGCAGCAGCGTCCCTGGTGTCACCAGTCGGTGGGTGCGCAGCGCCGTCGGCAGTTCTCGGGCCAGCGCGGACAGCACCGCTCGATCCGTCCACGACAGCCTCGGACGGCCAACCTGACGGCGGAGCACTGCGACCTCATGTCGCAGTACAAGGATCTCCATATTCTTGGTCGCGTCGCTACGAGCCAGCAGGGTCAGCCAGGCCAGAATGCGGCAGAAGATCAGATAGAAGAGACGGAGTGTCACGAGCCTCGAGCATGCCCGACCCAGGCCACTGCTCCGACCAGGAAGGCAAGACAAACCAGCAGCTCACGACCGTGAACGGGAGTATTGACACCCTTCACGACCCCACGGCCGCCGAACTCGGGCACCTGCCGCTCGCCCTAGCCAAGTCGCTGCGATGATCTCCCATTTGTCCCTGGACTACCATGGCCATCACCTGGAAGAGCTGCGTGCCTTCCCGGTCGGCGACTACCTACCCGTCCAGCGAGGTGGGCCGGCCGCGAAAGAGCACGGCCGATCATCATGCCGCACGCGTCCTCGTGCTGGTCAGAGTCCACGCATGCGACGCGAAGCACCATACCGGCATGACCTGGGCGGATGAAATCATCGGCGGGTGCAACGTCACCGGGGGCGTCCTCTTCCGGCGCAGCGATGTCCTCACCGCTGGAGGTGGCGGTATTGCCTACCCGCCGAAAGCCGTTCATCAGCAATGGCCCGCCGAGATCCAGGTCTGGGGCAACCCCATCCGCACCGATGGCCAGGGTGTCATGGACTTCAGATGGGAACGAGAGTGGCGAATCCTCGCGCCTGGCGGAGCGGTCGTCTTTCCATCCACTGCCGTCGCCGCTGTCCTGGTTGGCGATCCCAACTGGACGCCTACGCCGGCGCCACCACCTGAGTCAACGGCCAAACGGGCGGGTCCCTGCCAGGTCCCGGGAGCCATCCCACTGCATCACTACTCTGCGGACTGGACCAACGCCGTGCACCTCTATTGGGACGGCACGAACCTGCGGCCCATCCGGTAGCGCGAGGGAAGTCTCTCGACATTGGGTTACGGACTGGGCACTGGCCGGCGAGGAACCCTCGGCCATGCGGACGCCGTACCCCAAGAAGCTCCTTTGATCGCTGCGGGACGCTAGAACGGCGGGTCATCGCTGATCCCCCCTCCGAAACCGCCCTGTGAGGGAGCTGGCGTGGCGGAGGCCCATGGATCGTTTTGCGGGACGTTGTGGGGCGGTACGTACTTCGTACGAGACGGGATGGGAAGGTCGTCGCCGTCCATCGCGGCGTTCCATCGTCGCTGCAGCTCTTCGCGATGTGTGATGTAGTCCGGGCCGCCATACCCGCCGTGGTCTTCCTCGTACAGGTCGTCGGGGTCGATGTCGGCCAGGGCGCACAGCGGGGCGTAGATCGCCCACAAAGTGGACCACCGTTCGGGCACTGTCAGCCCTTTGAGGACGCGCCGTATCGTCTCCTGGCTGGCGGTCCCTTCAAGATCCATTCGATCGGCCTGCGCCACGATGGCACGCAGCACCGGGCGGCTAGCTCGCCGGTACATGTGGTGGAGCTCCGCCAGCAAGAACCGGTGGGGTCCGTCGGGGATCTCCTCCAGGGACGGCATCCGGATGCCTCTGCCCTTAGCCATCGCGTTGCCTCCCATGACCATTGGTGGCAAGAGAAGTCTACTTTTGACAACTCCTGACTCGCCGTGGTTTCGATAACCGCCATGAGCGCTGGGCTGACCGTCTTTCACCTGATTAATCCCTGAGGTCCTACCGCCCTGAGCAGGGCTGAGCCTGGATCTGGGCGTCCTTCCGCACGAGTTGGGGGGCGCTCAGCAGCGAAGACGAAGAGGGTCTTCGCGTGAGCACTGAGGAGAACGCATTGGCTCTGCTGACCATCCGCGGCGCGCTCGTCTTCGGCATGGCCGCCGGCGCGGCTGCCCTCGCCGGCGCACTGGTTCTGAAAGAGGGAAAGTCCTGGCCTACCGCGATCCTGTTCGGCGCCTGCACCTTCGTGGGGGCGGTCACCTTCATGAACGAGGTGATCTCGTAGCCGATCACGTCCCGGGGCGTCCGCGAGAGTTCGCGAACGCCCCGGGGGGAACATCGATAGGCGCGGCCTGGTGGGCGGCGGCTGGGACCGGCCGGAGGGCCATACGCGCGGCGCCGATCCGCCAGGCAGCGCCCCGGCACGGTGCGCTGGGGCGCTCTTGATCCCTCGATCCCTCGTAAGAACGCTTCGGCAACTGCGGCGGTCCTGGCACCGGGGTGACGCGGTGGTACGGGACGAGCGCCGACGTCACCCGCCGAGGCCTCGATCCGCCGCCCCTGATCCACCAGAGTGGCGAGCTGGTCGAGATAGGCAGTGTGGGAGGCCCGTACCGGGGGATCTGATCGGGCGACGCTGTGACGACGGCGGCCCAGGCGGTCTGGATAGCTGGCCAGCCGGAGAAGTATCGCAACTCGCTGGGGCGGTCGAAACCGCTATTGCCCGGCGCGCAGCAGCAGGCCGCCCTGGACGATCTGGTTGTGGTCGCTGAAGTGCATCGGATGGATCCCGCCGATCCAGGAGCCGCGCGAGTCCTGAGTGGAGAACAGCATGAGCGCGTACCGGCCGTCGATGTAGATCTTGAGGAAGTCGTCCCGGCCCTCCCGGCCGCGTTCCAGGCGAGCGGGGACCAGACTCTGCGGCCCGGCCGCCCACAGGTCGTGGCAGATGCCTTCCAGCTCGGGCAGAAGCGGATGGCGCTCGCGCTGCCCGACCAGCTTGCCAGGGAAGTTCCTGGACCAGATCAGATCCGCCTCGGCACCGAGGTCGACGACCCTTCTCTCCACGATCCGCTCCTTCGCCTCAGCCGCAGCCCCGCGCCGAGCTCCGCGATGCCGCCGCACTCGGCCGGGTCCGGTGAGAGCGCGCGGCCGAACTCGGGGGCGAAGCGCTCCGGCACGGGGTTGAGGACCGCGGCCGAGACGAGCGGTACGGGCGGGCGCCCGTCACCGTCAAGGGGATCAGCTCGGCCAGCCGGTGGACGTCTTCGGCGGGCTCGGCGGGACGCAGGAACGCATCGCCGGCGTCGCGCAGAAGGAGAGCCCCGTCCCTGGTCGTGATCGAATCATCCGCGAGGGCGCCATGGGTGAGCCCTCTGGCATGCAGGCAGGCCAGCCCCTCGCAGAGCCGCGACGGGCGTCGGCAGGCCGGGCAGCGCCTCCGCGAGCAGGCCGGCCTCGGCAGCCATGGCGCCGCGGTGTTCCAGAGCCTCGGAACCGGGCCAGCTGGTGGCGATCCTTCGGATCCAGACGTGCTGGCCGTCCGGCGCCAACGCGAACGCCCGGGAAACGATCGCAGTGCCGTCCGCGGACCCTCTCCTCCTCGGGATCGCTCGTGATCCGATAGACGACGGCTCCAAGTTCCACGGTCTTGCCGATGCCCGCCGGATCTTCGCCGAGCGGCTTGTCTGGCTCCAGCCGGGTCCGTTCGACGACCACACACCCCTCGTGCTCGGCCTTGATGGCGCGGAGATACTGCTCCGGCCACGGCCCGGCTCTTTGTCGACGGTCCGGTGGCAGCTCGGGCACAGCAGCACGAGGTTGTCGAATCCGTTGGCCTTGGCTGGCCTGGCCGCCTCTTGGCGAGGGCCGTCGGGGGAGTGCGGTGCGATGTGGCCCATCTCGCCGATGTGGTGGGTTCCGCCTGCTATGTCCAGCGATCTGTGGCAGATGTTGCATCGTCTGTCGGTCGCGTCGAAGAGCGCGCGCCGGATTTCGTGGGGGATGTGCTTGCGGCTGCGCTTGCGCACCTGAGGATGGTTGCGGCTGCTGTTCACGGACGGTGGTGGTCCGGGAGAACCTGACGAACGGGGAGATCGACAGGCGGTATGGCGGCGCGCATCTGATGCGCGCTGCTTCGCTTGGTGCCGGCGGTCATTTCGGTCCTTTCTTGATGGTATATCCACGCCAATAGCTGACCAATTCTGAGATTTTCAGTAAACTTCGTGCCGTATTCGGGCTCAGCATCATTAATTCATGCGGGAAGGAAGCCATTCCGGGTGCCTTTTGTGCGGCTGAATACTCTGGGTATCCAGGTCATTACAACTGGTTCGCCCTGTGTCCTCGTGACTGTCGCTCGGCCTTGCGTGCAGAAAGCGACGATTGCCCGGACCGCAGGTCCGGCGTAGGTCGGCTCTCGTCGAAATCGGATCATGATTTTCGGGTTATCGGCGCACATGGGAGGTTAGTTTTCACTAAAATCTGTGGAGATGGGCTGTGATGTAGCCTCTTCTCTCTTTGTGGGGATTATATGGTCACCAGGTCACCAGGTCGCTCGTTCGCGCACGTCGCAGTCCTGGAGCCTCACGGGAAGCAGGCTGCGCAAAAACTGACTGAGCTGCATGACGAGCTGTTGAGGCAGGGTGCGACCGGCGACGCGGAACATCTCCGGACCGCGGACGAAGCCGCGCAGCTCCGGGATTTCGAAGGGCTGAAACGATTTCTCGCCACCGGCATTCCGCTGGACGAGTTCTACGAGCGTCAGCACGGCCGGGTCGGGCGAATTACCGGCTGGCGCAACGCCGTCGCACTGGTGCCACTTATGCTCACCTGGTTAGCACTCGCGGTGGCCAGTTGGGCCTATCACGTACAGGTTCAGGCGGATCCCGGGCGGATGACGGATCCCTTCCTGGTGTTGTGGCAGGATCGCTTCAACGGCATGGCCCTGCCCACGTTCGCGGAAACGGCCGTGCTGTCATTCGTCCTGCTGCTCGTCGTGCTGACGCTCACCATCTGGGCGCACCGCAGGGAAGCCGTGGCGAACAGGACGATCGCCGTCGTCGACAAGCTGGCGGACGACGCGCTGAACGTCCTCGGCCTGGCGGTCGACGCCAGCACGGCGCGGCCGCCCGACAATGCAAAGGATTGGGCAGAGGCGGCGAGCCGGGTCCTGGCCGAGACGCAACAGATGATCAAGACGGCGGCGCGTGACACCTCCCGGCTCGCCAAGAACAACGCCGACATGGCCCAGTCCGCGAGTGAGCGGTTGACGCAGTTACAGCAGCACGGAGAGGAGATGCTGAAGGGAGTCGGCGAGGAGACTCGGCAAGTGATGCTCACCCTCCAGCGGCAGAGCGAGCAGATCACCACGCGGGTGGGCGAGGAGGCCACCCAGGTGCTCAAGCAGGCGGGCGAGGCCAACCGGCAACTGGTCGAGCAGCAGATGGCCCCGCTGTTCGAGGGATTCAAGACCTCGTTGGCGGAGTACCGGCTCGATCAGGGGACCTACCGCAACAGCGCCGCCAAGCTGGCCGGAGGTGCCGCGAATCTGGCGACGGCGGCGTCCGGGCTGGCCGGCGGGGTCGACGCGTACACCATGGTCGCCCGATCCATCGACGAGAAGCTCGCGTCGATCGACGCCACACAGATCGCGTTCGCCGGGAAGATCGATGAGCACTCGACCGGCATCCGCTCTGCTGCGGCCGAGTTACACGACGTCGCCAAGTTGGTAACCGGCAACATGAAGAGCGACATGGAGGCATTGGCGCAGAATGTCGTGAATGCCGGTACGAGTCTGGCCGCCACCGAGCGCAGCCTGTCGGCGACTGTCCGATCACTCGAAGCGGCGACACGGGCCATGGGAACCACGGCCGCCAACCTCGCCGCCGCGGCGGCAGCGGTGGAGAAGGCGGCCAGGACGATGAGCGCTGGCTCCGCGCCGGCGCCCCGCCGCCGCTTCTGGGCGCGGCTGTTCGGCGGGCGCTGATGAGACGCGTACGCCGGACCACCGAGATCCGGGGCGGCAGGAGAGAGCCGGGCAACCTGGTGTTCGGCACCATCGGCTGGCTGTTCGCCGACCTCATGGTCGCCCTCGTCATGGCCTTCCTGGTGGCGACTACGGTGGGGGTGAAGAAGCCGGAGGCATCGCCGCCCGAGCCCTCCCCGACTGCGACCCCCATGCCGACCCCGACTCCGACGGTCGAGCCGGGGATCGAGCAGCGCCCGGTCAAGGTGACGCTGCAGAGGGTCGACTGGGTCGGCCTGCTGGCGGGAAGCAAGGCCGCGCAGGCCGATCTCGAGCGGAAGGTCCGGGCGAAAGAGCAGCTGAAAGACCGTCGTGCCGGGGTGGTGCTGGCCTTCGGCGGCGGAGGGGCGCAGGACCGGGGCCGCGCCGAGAACATCGCGAGGAAGGCGAATGCGGTCTTCAAAAAGCTCGGCAAGCAGGACTTCTCCGTGTTCCACGAGACGGTGTTCGTCCCTTACGTCGATTACTACGCGTCGATGAGTACGGTGAGTCTGTCCGTCTACATGTTCAAGCAGTGATCACAGCGGCACGAGCTCCACGGTGGACGCTTCGCCGGGCGAGGCCGTGAACAGCCGGTACCGCAGGCGGCGATCAACGAGTTTCGGCAACGGGACCATGCTCGTGCCAGTGACGATCAGTGGATCGATGGCCTTGATCTGCGTGCCGTCCTCACGAGTTCGCGGTGGGCGGTCGGGCCGGCCGCGCAGCTCCAAAGCGGGAAGCCCGACCGGTTCGGTGGCGGTCAGCGCCAGCGTGGGTCGGCGCCCGTTCGCTCCGTCCACGCGATAGTTGACCAGGACCCTGGGCCGTACGAAGTGGCCACGCACTCCCGCGGTCACGAAGTCCACCCCGTCCCGCTCGACGACCACAGCGACGGCGACGTACATCCCGGTGTCGCCCGGCCCGACCGGGATCAGGCATCCGCCCACGCGCTCCCCGGACACCCGCGTCACCGACAGCGGCCGGTCGGCGGTGGTCGCGTCGATCAGTTCCCCGCCAGTGCGGTGGCCGACCAGCGCTCGCTCGCCGGCGTCCGGCCAGATCCAGCCGAGCTGGAGCACCGGACCGCCGAATTCCCCTTGGAGCCCGGACACCTCCTCGCGGATCGCGTAGCGCCGCAGCTTGCCGACGTACCGCATGCCGTCCGCCTGGAGGACCGGCACGTAGGAGAAGAATCCGCTTGCGACGTCGTAATAGGCGTCGATCAGCGGCGGATGTCCTGACAGCTCTGCCCCGGCCGGTCGCAGGATGGCCTCGGGCCCCTGATCCCCCTCGTTCGAGGTCCCCACGCCGTCCTGGCGGAAGATCCGCATTTCGCCCCGCTCCGGCTCGGGGAAGCGGATGCCCACCCTGTGCACGGCAAGCTTGAACTGCGGGGGGGAACTGGTAAGGACCAGGGGACCGGGCGGAGCGAGGGGCTTGCTCGGTATCGCCTGCTCCACGCCGCCCTCCGACCAGAACGTCCCCAGCTCTTGGATGACGTATGACGCCCGCGCCGTGTACTCGTAGCGCACTCCGTTGGTGACGTCCGGGTCGATCAAGAAGGACTCGCCGGTGGTCGCCAGCTCGACCGGTGCTTCGGACGCGCCCATCGTCCGCCGGGAGATCTTGACGCCTTCGGCGTGGGCCGGCAGTTCCCACGTGAGCTTCACCTGGCCGTCACCCGGCTGGCAGCGCAGCTTGGGATCGGGTGTTACCACGACGGGCACGGCCACACCGGGCGCGGAGTACGCGCCGGACCGCACAGCGAACACCGCGTAGGTCAGCGGCAGCCCCGCGTCCTCGCCTATAGCCCTGTCGCGGCAGGACAAGCCGCCGACCTGGCAAAGAGGTCGCTGGCCGGGAAGCTCCTCCACGGACTCCGGCGCGTCCAGGCCGGTCCGCCTGACCACGATGTACGAGATGTCGGGCTCGGTGGAACGCTCCCACCTGACCAGCACGTCCGCTGTCGAGGCCAGGACCTCAGCGCGGACCGCGCGGGGCGTCTCCAGGGGGATACGCGTGAGTTCGGTCCTGGCCGCCTCGAAATCCTCGCACCGCCGCAGCGCCTCGTGGAGGAACTCGACGCGTCGCTCCAGGGGGGTTTCGGGCCGCAAGGCCGCCTCGTAGAGCTTCCGCGCCTGCTTGACTCTCGCCTCGGCCTGCTGTAGATGCGTTTCGCGGTTAGGAAAACCGCCAGGAGCCACCCGCAGCCGGTCACGGACTTCAACGTATTTCCCGGCCTCCATCAAGACCTTGATCGTTTCCTGTGTTTGCTCGATACTCTGGGAGGTGGTAACTAACCGCGCCCGGATGTAACGCAGCTTGGCCGCGATCTGATCGTCACGGCCACGCGGCAGCCGCCAGATGCGCTCCGCCTGCTCCAGCAGCCTTTCGGCGGTCGGTAACCGGCTGCTGTCCAGCGCCTCCATGGCCTGGACAATTAGATCGAGCACGGTGTCCCGCTGCCCGATCGGGAAGCCGCACAGGCAGCCGCCGTAGCAGGGCTTGACGGCGCCGCACGCGGGACAGGGCTCGCGCAGGTCGAATGCGCACATCAGGCAGATCTCGCTCGAAGGCTCGTTGAGCTGGGCGCACCTAGGGCACTGCACCAGGTGGCGCATCCGATCCTCCGCCTCCGTGGCCGGCAGCTCGATGGCCCAGCCGCGCTGCCCGAGGTTCTCCCGGAGAAGCCTCAGCGCGAGATCCACGTCGTCAAAGCCCCGGGTTCTCGCCTTCTCCAGGAAGGCCAGGACCTGACCTCCGCTGACCGCCTTCGCCTCGCGGAGGACCTCCAGCAGCCACGCGATCAGCTCCTCCAGCCCGGCCAGGCGCATCGACGTGTCGTGACGTTTGCGCAGTTCGTCCGTCGCGAAGACCCTCTTGGCCAGACCGCTGAGGTCCTTACGCGCCTTGATCGCCGGATCGTTCTTGTTCTTGCGGGACTGCTCCCTCCGGTAGAGCGCGTCGGCGGCCTCGATGAGGAGTTCGCGCGGGCTGTGGGGAGTGATTCTCGAGTCCACCGTCTTGAGGACGTCGTAGAGCGAAAGGGCCTGCGCGTTCCTGAGCTGGTCGCGGATCTGGTCCGTGATGGAGGAGTCGAGCCGGGCCGCGGTCTCGCCGTTTCCGGCCGAGCCGACCGTGGCCTTGCCGAGCCGCTTGGCTAGGCTGGGGTGATCGGCCAGGACGTCGGCAAAGCTCTCGCGGAGCGAGTCCACCTCCTGCGGGAGAAGGTGGCCTCGCCGTACGAGGAGATCCAGCCTGTCCTGGAACTCCTTGCGCCGGGCCGCCAGCAGGGCGGTCCTCTCGTCCTTGGCCTGCTTGCACTCCGCCTCACGCGCGGCGTCGTCCTCCATGACCTTCTGGATGGTCCTGGATCTGATCAGTTCCAGGTGGCGCCGCGCCGTGGCAGTCGCAGGGAGCGACTGAGGGCCCGACACCTGCCGGGTCCACCGCCGCTCGGCGTCACGCAGGGCGCGCTGGTAGGCCATCTCATCCCACGGAGCGTTCGGGTCGAGCTCCAGCAGGGTGAAGAAGTTCGAAAGGCTTTCGGTCATCGCGGGCCCGCCTCTGTGATCTCGCGTGCGATCGTGCTGAAGACCTGGCTCAGCGAGCCGAGCTGAGTGAACAGAGCCTGCTCGGTGGAGGAGGCAATGGCGCGCAGGAATTTCTCGTCCGCGTACCCGAACCCGACGGCGATGATCTCGATTCCTTCCTGGTGGCACAGTTGTGCCCGCTTCGTCGCGTGGTCCTGCCGTTCCCAGACTCCATCCGCGAGCACGACGCAGAACCTCCTGTGCCGATCGTCGGTCAGCAGCCGTCGGAGGTCGTCGAAGGGATGTGTCGCGTTGCCGTAGCCGGTGGCGCCGACGCTGAGCTTGCGGATCGCTCGTTCGATGCGCGCGGCGTTGCTGGTGGCGTGCAGCGGCACGTCGACCCGGTCGGAGAAGCCGATGAGCCCGACGGCGGTCGTGGTGAGGTCGAGCTGGCTCACGAAACCCTTGGCGGCCTCCTGCGCTTCGCCCAAGGGGCTGCCGCTCATGCTGCCCGACAGGTCGAAGGCCAGGTAGACCGTAATGGGAGGCCGTGAGCCGCCGCGTGCGGGAGGCTCCAGGAAGCGGTCGGGCACGTCGGACGGCAGCTCCTCGACGCTGACGTCCAGCCGGTCGCCCGTTGTCCGCTCCGTCGCTGTCACCTCGACCAGGGCGCTGTCGTCGTAGGCGTACGTGACGTCGACGACGGCCTGACGCATGCCACCGGAGGCCGGGAACCCGGTGATGACATACCGCCCGAGGTAGACGCAGTCCTGGACGTCGTCGGTTTCGCCCTGAGTGAGGAAGACCTCCATCAGGTCGCTGGCGTCGCCCTTGAGCCAGAACTGATAGGGCCGGGTGGCCTGCGAGGGGATGCGTTGGTTCCGGGGGAGCAGGACACTGTTGATGTACCGGTCTCCTTCGGGATTCTCTGCGATCAGGCCCAGGCTGTGCGCCACGACGTTGCTGATCTTGCGGGGCGCGCCCAGCCTCAGGAGGAGCGTGGCTACCCCCTCGTCCGAGCTGGGCAGACGCAGACGTGTCTCCGTCTCCAGCAGGATTGCCGCCTGGGCGGCGGCTCCGAGCGCCACGGCATGGTCGGGGTGGATTCCGCCCATCGGTGGCTTACCGGACGTGCGCTCGATCCACTGCGTGACCATCGGCATTCTGGTGGAGCCGCCGACGGGTAGCACTCCGTGGATGTCCGCCCAAGTGAGCCCTGTCTCTTCCAACAGCTTGGAGGCGAGCTGCCCGGTCAGGTCCAGCAGATCCTGGCAAGAAGCCTCGAACGCCTCCCGGGTCACCGCCGCCCGGATCGTGCGCCCGCCGATCGTGAGGCGAAGGTCTACCGCCCGGCGGGCCGAGAGCGTGCGCTTGAGCTTCTCCGCCTCCACCAGGAGAACGCCGGGATTGTCCGCGAGCAGGTCGGCGTCGTCCGGCGGCAGGACGCGCAGCAGTTCGCCGATCAGGCGATCGTCCCAGTCCCGGCCGCCGAGCTCGTTGTCACCCTCGGCCGCGATCACCCTGATCTCGTCCTGGCCGACCTCGACCAGGGAGATGTCGAAGGTGCCGCCGCCGAGGTCGTACACGAGCAGCCGCCGGACGGCTGGGCCGGGCCGTAAACCGTAGGCGAGGGCGGCCGCGGTCGGCTCGCTCATCAGCCGCAGGACCTCCAGCCCGGCGAGGTCCCCGGCCGCGAGCGTCGCCGCGCGTTCCGGATGGGTGAAGTATTCCGGCACGGTCACGACCGCACGGGTGACCGGCCGGCCCAGCCGGGCCTCGGCCTGGGCCTTCAGATGCGCGAGCACCTGCGCCGACAGCTCCGACGGAGACCAGTCACGGCCGCCGAGCGGCAGCCGGTACGCGGCGTTGCCCATGAAACGCTTGAACAGATGGGCGACCTCCCTCTCACCGCCCGTCATGCCCGCCTTGGCGTCGCCGCCCACGACGGGACGGCCAGCCGCGTCGAGGCCGACTACCGAGGCCGTCAGCGGCTCCCCGAGCGCGTCGGGGATGATTTCGGGGTCTCCGTCCCGGTTGATCCAGGCCACGGCCGAGTACGTGGTTCCCAGATCGATGCCCACGGCTATGTCCATGTGATCGCCTTCCCAGGAGCGTCTAACCGACGACGCGGATGCCCCGCCCGTGCTCGACCGCTTGCTCGACCTCTTCGATGGACAGCACGCGATTCGTCTCGATGACCGCTGTCACGGTCTTGCCGCCTTCGGTCATGTCGCGGCCGGTGATGTGCAGGCGCCCCTGGTTGTTGAGCTTGAAGGTGACCTCGATGGGTGAGCCTGCCGGCAACCCCTTCCGCATCTCCAGCGTCGCGTTGCCTACCTCCTCGCCCATGTCGAGATCAGTGACGATGTGATCACCTGACGTGTTCTCGACGATCTTGAGTTCGATCAGTGCCGCATCGGCCTCACGCGTGGAGAAGGGCTTGGTGACGTCGGCTGGCAGCTTCTGCTGCGCCAGGACGAGGTTCGAGATGACCTCGATGTCGTCGTCGGTGAAGGCGATCACGCCGAAACTGTGGCTGGCGACGTTCGTCACCTTCATCTCGCTGTACTTCTTGACCGTGTCGAGCCGCAGATTCATCGATTCGGCCACGGCCTCCTCGGCGGCGTTCCGCACGTCCTTCGCCGTGTCCATGACGTCGATGTCCTCCGGCTGCTGGTCGGTCTGCAGCGCGATTTCGTGCTTGATGCGCTCGTTGATCGCGAGTTTCTGCCCGTAGATCGCGGCGCCCTTGGCCACCGCGAAGTCCGGCTCGAAGGTCTCCACCTCGAACCCGAACTCGCTCTGCAGCCTGGTCTTGACCTGCGGCATCTTCGTAGAGCCGCCGACCAGGAGCACGCGGTCCACCGTGGGGTGCCCGCGCAGTGCGGCCTTCTCGAGTACCGCCCTGGTGAACGTGATGGTGTTCTCCAGCAGGTGCGCGGTGAGCTCCTCGAACGTCTGTCGGGTCAGCGTCACCGCGGCCTGCCTGCCCTCGTGGCTGACCGCGATCCTGGTCTGCTCCAGGTTGCTGAGGGCACGCTTGCCGCTCTCGGCGCGGCCCCAGAGATCCTGCAGGGCGTCGGGTGACGTCAGGATGTCCTCCGCGGCGTCAGGGTGCTCCTTCTGCCACTGTGTGGCACAGTATCTGACGATCTCCTCGTCCCAGTCCCGGCCGCCGAGCCGGTCGTCGCCCTCGGTGGAGATCACCGTGATGGAACGGTCCTTGATCTCGATGACGGTGATGTCGAAGGTACCGCCGCCGAGGTCGTACACGAGCACGGTCTGGTCGCCCTTGTCGCGAGTGCCGTACGCGATCGCGGCGGCCGTGGGCTCATTGATGATCTCCAGCACCTCGAGACCGGCGATCCGGCCCGCGGTCGCGGTCGCCTCGCGCTGAGTCATGTCGAAGTACGCCGGGCACGTGATGACCACCTCACGCGGTCTCGTCCCATCGAACTGCGCGGCGTCGTCGACGACCTTGCGCAAGATGTAGGAGGAGACCTCCTCGGGGGAGACCTCCCTGCCGAAGAACTCTCTGCGCCAGGGGGTTCCCATCTCCCGCTTGATCATCTCGATGACGTGGTCGGCGTCGAGAACGGCCGCGTTCTTGGCCTCCCGCCCCACGACCCGCGTCTCGGCGTCCTCGAACAGCACCACGGAAGGGGTGATGTTCTCGCCCTCGAAGTTCGACACAACGGTCGGTTTGCCGCTGGCCTCGTCAACATGCGAGATGCACGTGTAAGTGGTCCCCAGGTCGATTCCGTAAACCCGCTCGCCGCTCATTCGGCAGCTCCCTCTCCGGTGTGCTCGATCAATGGTGTTTCGACATGGCGATAAGCGCTCACCCATTCGGGGCGCAGCACCGTCTCGTCCCACGCGAAGCCCGGGCGAAGGCGCTGGGCGACCTTCCTGCGCAGGTCCGGGTCGGGGGTGTCGACCGTGCTGACGACCCGCTGGCGGGAGCGGTCTACGGCGCTGCCCTCGACGGTGAACTTCTGCACGCCGTTCCTGGTCAGGATCTGCTCGACGGTGTCGCGGACGAATTCCAGCCGGTCGGTGGCCCCGGGTTGGGCGTCGGCGGAGCCGAGGACCTGGGTCAGGTCGTCGTACAGCGAGATGAGATCGATGAGAACGGGGCGCAGCAGGCTTTGGTGGACGTTGTTGCGATGTTGTTCGAGCTCCTCGCTCATCGTCTGGATGAGGCGCTCCCGCCCGTTGTCGTATCGAATCTTGGAGTCGAAAGCCTGCCGCAGCGCGGCCAGCGCCTCCATGACCATCTCGAGCGTGGGCGGCTTGTTCTCGCTCGCCGGGGATTCAGCGGAATCCGCGTCCGAAAGGGCGTCTGCCATATGTTTCACCTTGAAGTGTGCGATTGATCCACTTGTCATGTCGTTGTCCGCCGGCGGGGTTTGTCGACGGAGGCCCTGTAGGGGGCCAGGAACCGGTTGACCCAAATGGCTCCTTCGAGGTCGTCGAGGTCTCCTCCAGCGGCCGGGTCCGCGACGAGGCAGCCGTCTGGGCAGCGGTCCCCGAACAGGACGAGCGCGGGCCGGGCGGACAGCCGTCTGGACGGCCAGATCAGGCCGTGCGCCGCCGACGCCTGGCACCTGATCCAGCTCGCCCAGCGGCGGGTGGCGTGGTAGTCGTCCGGATCCGCCTGGGTGAGCCAGGTGTCCTGAGCCACCGCCGCGAGGGCCTCTTCGGAGCACAGGTCCACCAGGGTCAGCGCCTGGGTCGTCTCGACGACGCTCGCGCGACGGCCGCGCACGCTCGCGCGCGGGATCTTCCGATTCCCCTTCTCGTTGTAGGGGATGCTCCGCAGCAGCGTTTCGGCCAGCGCGGTCCCGGCCTCCAGACCGGCATAGAAATACGGATAAGGGTCGCGGTCGGTGCCGTCGAACCGGCCACCACCGAAGTTGTCGTCGGCTGGCCGGGAGTTGAAGTCGGTCGACTTGTACTGCTGGCCGTGCACCCGCCACAGCCGGCTCCTCAGGGGCAGCACGAGCAGGTGCGGGGTCGCGCGGAAACCGGTCGGAGGCTTGCGGTTGGGCATCTCACGCCTCCCGCGTCTCTGCACGTGCCGCCGCCAGGAGCCGTTCGTCGGGCAGCCGCCCGATGAGCCGGGCCGGTGCGCCGCCGAGTCGGCCGTTGTCGCCCAGCCACCAGCCGGCCGCGCCGAAGGGGTCGTCCGCCGCCTCCAGGATCTGGTTGATCGACAGCACGATCGGCAGGGGCGAGCCATCGCCGGCGAACTGGAAGGCGGGCCAGCAGGGGGAGCCGTCGGCATCCTCCAGCCGGATCAGGCCGGGGTCCTCGGGATCCTGGCCGTTGGCGGTCAGCTCGTCGGCGCGCAGCGCGGGAGCCGCCAGCAGCTCGGACACGGCGGCACGATCCACCTCGTCGGCCGTGGTCACCGGGCCACCGACCAGCCGGGCACGCAGCGGATCGGCCAGCCGGAGCCAGGCGGCCAGGTCCTTCGCACGCCGCGCCGGGGTGGGGGCCCACCGTTCCACCGGTCCGCTCAGCGCCTCGACGAACGGATGGTCGTGCGGCAGTTGCTTACGCAGCCGGTCCGCGAGGTCCTCGGCGATCTCCTCGGCGATCGCCCGGTCGCCCTCCCTGACGAACTCGTCGACCAAGCTCGACAGCTTCGCGAACTCCTGGGCCGACAGCCGGTCGTGGATGTCGTCCCACTGCTCGGCCAGCACCGTCAGCGCTCCCCGTAGTCCCATGAATGTCCTCCTCGAAACCGTCATGAACTGGTGTCGTGACGCGCCACGGACGTCCTGGCCTGGTCGACGGCGCTCCGGTCGAGGCCGCCGACCTGCAGGTCAAACCTGACCTGTCGCCCTGATGCCGGCTCTACCGCGTTCACGGTGAGCAGCCCGGTTTCGCTCAGGAAGAAGGTGATCTCGACCGGCGTGTGCTTCGGAAGCTTGGGCGGCAGGTCGCGCAGCTTGCCGCGCCCGATCAGCTTGTTGTCGGCGAGCTCCTCGGAGCTCTCCTCGCTCGCCTGCTCCCACACCTCGACCTCAATGCCCGGCTGGTTGTCGACCGCCGTGTGGAAGGTCACCGGGCCGGTGTCGGCGGGCAGGGCCGTGCCCGCGGGGATCAGGCGCACCACATAGGTACGCGCCAGCGCCGGATTGGTCGTGGCAAGGGGATCGTTGATGTCGAGCACCTTGGTCCCGAAGCCGCGGGGGAGCACCGTGGTCGCCCGCTGGGAGCCGAGCTTGTCCGCCTGCTTCTCGCCGAGCCCCATCCGGGCGGCGAGGCGTATGGCCGGCCGGCTCGCCCTGTCCTGCCTTGTGCCCTTCTCCAGATGCTTGAGCAGGGCGAACATCGCCGCGCCGCGGGCCACTGCGAGATCCGGCTCGTGCCGCCGCAGCGCCTTACCCACGAGTTTCTCGAGCCGGTCCATGATCGCTGGCATCCGGGTCATGCCGCCCACCAGGATGACCTCGTCCACGTCCGGCACGCCCTTGCGGCGCGCCTCGGCGATCGTCTTCTTGGTGCGGTCCAGGGTGCGATCCAGCAGATCGGCGGTGAGCTCCTCCAACCGCCGGCGGCTCAGCTCGACCGGGACCGCCGCCCCGGCGAAGGCCAGGCTCCGGCGCCGGGTGGTCATGGTGCTCAGCTCCTCCTTGAGCTGCTCGGCCCTGATCGACAGCTCCTTCATGAACTGAGGGTCGGCGGTGGGGTCGAGCCGGGGATGCTGCCGGGTGAACGTGTCGAGCAGGAAATCCCTGACCCTGGTGTCCCAGTCGGCACCGCCGAGGTCGGGCTCGCCCCCAGTGCAGATCACCTTGACGTGTTCGCCGTCCACCCGGACCACCGTGGTGTCGAACGTGCCCCCGCCCAGGTCGTAGACGAGCAGGTGGCGGGTGCCTTGGACGAGGGTGCGCTCCCGATAGGACAAGGCGGCCGCGTTCGGCTCGTCCAGTATGTCGAGCACGTTGAGACCGGCGATCTCGCCCGCCAGGAGGGTGGCCGTTCGCTCGGCCACTCCGAAGGATGCAGGAACGGTGATCACCACGTCCCGTACCGGCTCGTCCAGGTGCCGCTGGGCGGCGGACGCAAGTTCCTTGAGGATCAGCGCCGAGACCGACTCCGGGGTGTACGTGGTGCCGTGGAAGGTGAACTCGACCCCCTCGTGCCCCATCTGCCGCTTCACGAGTTGCACCGCCAGGTCCGGGGCCAGCAGAGCCGCGTCCTTGGCGGCGCGGCCGATCCACACCTTCTCCCGCTGGTCGAAATAGACGACCGAGGGCGTGGTGAGCTCTCCGATCGCGTTCGGCAGGACCACTGGGCGGCCGCTCTCGTCGACGCAGGCGATGCAGGAGTTGGTGGTGCCGAGATCGATGCCGAACGCAGTCAAAGGAGCTCCCTCATCGGCCTTGGTAGGTGAATGCCGCCCAGGAATCGGGCTCGTGGATCGGTGTCTTCTCCAGCCCGGCGATCATGTCGGCCGGAAGGTGGTCGGGAACGCGCCGCCGCGGGTCGAGCATCCACAACTGGGCGGCGCGCAACGCGATGACGGGGTCGTCGTAGCCGGAGTTCAGATAGTGGTGGAACATGATCATGAGCACCGAGGTCGGGAAGTCGTGCACCGGCCAGCGGGTGCCGATCACCACGGCCGCGCCCGCGGCCAGGAAGGCCGTCGCCAACGTCAGCGCCTCGTCATGGTGGCGGCTGGTCAGGTCGCTGCCGCAGGCCGCCAGCACGACCAGGCCGCCGGGGACGTCGGCGGGCCGGGAACGCGCCTGGCGCAGGATGCCTGTCATACCGAGGGGCTCGTCGCCCGCTAGGAGGAGGTACGAGTCGACGGGGCGGGGCGTCGCCTGAGCGTGACATCCCAGGTGCAGCAGCGTCGCACCGCCTGATCGGGGGCCCGGCAGGAGGCTGAGCACGTTCTCTCCGGTGGCGGGCCGGACAGGGGGGCCGTCCGTGCCACGGCGGCGGCCGCCGAGCAGCTCTCCCTTCGGATAGTGGCGGGCATGGTTGTGCTCGATCTCCTTGGCGGCCCAGTACAGATCGCCGCCTCGGACCACTACCAGCGCCGGCTCCTTACCCCAGCGACGGGGCTTACGCCGGCGGGCGTCGACGAACTGGCGGGCCGAGGCCGCATAGGAGAGCACCGCGTCCTGGCAGGCGTAGCGCTTGAGACCGTTCCCGACCGTGCGCCGGGCGGCGTGCCAGGGAATGGCGCCGAGTTCGCCAACGGGGACCAGGATCAGCCGCGGCGTCCGGCCGTGCCCGGGCGAACCGCCAGCGACCGCCCCGAGCAGGACTTCCATGACCGCCGTCCACGCCCAGTCGCACAGCTCGCCGAGCGCGTGCGCCCATCGGTCGTGGGCTCGCTTCGCCGCCTCCTCGTCCTGCGCCCGCTCGCGATCGCGTTGTGCCTCGACGAAGGCGTTCAATCGGCTCGTCTGCACGGCGGTACCCAGCCTGGGCAGCTCGACCCGGCTGACGTGCCCGTCGGCGTGGACCACGAGGGCGACCCCGCCGTGCCAGCCGGGATGGGAGACCAGATACACCAGCGCCGCGGCTCCCGCTTCGCGCAGTTCCGCGGCGATCTCCTCAACGCTCGCGGCGTTGAACACCCTGCGCTCCGTCTCCGTCCCCTCGATGGCCGCCATGACGCGCTGCCGCAGGTCGCTCGGCGGGCGGATGTCGGGCAGGCCCTCCAAGAGCCGCGCGTACCGGCCAGGCATCCCCTCGGCCTCGTCGGGGACGTCCCAGGGCGCGAGGCCGTCGTCCTGCGACGTCGCCTCCCACTCCGCGGCCAGCAGCTCGTGCTCGCCGTCGCGCAGCAGATCGGGGAGCCCCATCTCCGTGGTCGCGGCATGGAGGACCATGGCCCTGCCCCATTCGAGCGCCTCTACCGCCGTCTCGACGAGCCCAGCGGCGACGCACCACAACGCCATCTCCGCGGCCTCTCCTCTGGCACGGATGGCGGCGTCGAAGGCCCGCTCGGTGCTGGTCTGCAGCATCACGCCCCATGCGCTGGTCCGCAGGGAGGCCAGGGCCGCCTCGCCGACGCGGCGCTGGTCGCCCAGGCGCCTGTCGCTCCGGGAGTGATAGGCGGCGGCGAGCTGGCTCAGGTTCAGCGCCATGATCCTGCTGGGCGGCTCGTCCTCGCCGGCCCGTCGCGCCTCCTCCATCCTGCCGATGGCGTTGCTCAGGTCGGCGCGGTCGCGGGTGATCTCGTACCGCATCATCAGGCCGCCCCCGAGCATGGTCAGCAGCCAGGGCTGGAGGGGACGAAGCCGGTGGGCGGCCCGATAGGCGTCACTCACCATAGCGAGCCCTTCGTCGAGTATCCGCACGTCGCGCAGGAGGAAGCCGCTGCCCACCTTCGCGTGGCCGGCGACGCCCATCTCGACGGGGTAGTAGGAGCTGTCCCGGCTCGTCCTACTGGCCTTCGCCACCAGGGCGTCGACCGTGTCCGTGAAGCGTCGCGGATCGGATCGGAGCGCGCGCAGGTTAGGACCGTCGGCGCCCGTGAGGTTCTGCGCGAGCTCCAGCGCCTGCAGATCCGTTTCGATCAGGCGGCGCAGCCGATCCCCCTCCGGCATCCGCTCGAGCCGCTCCCGGATGCCCCCGGTGATCTCGCCCAGCCGGTCGGCGTCATGAAGGGAGTCGTCTCTCACCAGCGGCATGACGGCGAGCAGCCAATCCATCAGGACAGCCGCCTCACCCCCGGGCACGTCGCCGGACTCCATCGCCTGCGACACGGTGCCGGCGTAGTAGGCCGCCGCGTCCAGGTGCTCCAGATCCCCTCCCAACCTGAACCGCTGCGCGAAGACGATCGCCAGCAGCGCCGGGCTCAAGGTCCGGATCCGGTGGTCCGGCGGGGCGAGCGCGATGGCCCGCTGGAGCCTTTCGATCAGCTCCTTCAGCCCGGGCACGGCGTCGATCCCGCCGAATCCCAGGCAACAGTCCACGAGGACGAGAAGGAAATGGTGGATCGCCTCAGTCTCCCGGTCGGCGGCGGGACGCGTGATCGCGTCGACGAGCAGGCCGCGCACGATCGCCAGGCGATCAGGGGAGTAGCTGTCCTCCAGGCCCCGCATCAGCGTGTTCGCCAACCGGACAAGACTGGACGCCCGCTCCGGGTGGTCGTCGGGCAGCTCCCGCAGAACGCGCTCCAACAGCTCGAAAGCGGCGTCGCGCTCTTCGCGCGAGGCCGGTCTCGGCCCGTCAGGCCTTCCGGCCGTCATGTCGAGCCACTGGCCGAGCATGGCTTGGAAAACGGGTCGCATGGGGTGGGCGTCGCCGAGTTCCTCGACAAACCGGGTGAACGACTCGGCCACCTTGCCGAGGTCCGCGGGCCCCTCCCGCAGCGCCTGAACCTCGCCGAGCAGGCCGGCGAACCTACGGAACTCGTCGTCCGCGGCCTCCTCAGGGAGCTTCCCGAGATCGGTGAGCACCGACCGCAGCCTGTCCCCGGCCTGGTCTGAACCCTGCAACCCCGCCTCTGCCGCCAACCGCAGCGAGGGCAGCAGACTGCCGTACGCCGACCCGGCGAGCTGGTCCAGGTGATCGAGCGCGAGCTGCGCGGCCTCGGGCGTGGCCGTGCGTCCCGTCGCCAGGAGTCGGGCGAAGTTGTCCAGGGACGGCGCCTTCCCGTTCGTCCTGAACACGTCGGGGGCCAGGCCGGTCAGGTGCAGGAACGCGATGAAGACGTGGCAGGTGTCCGCCATGTCGTCGTCGCGGCCGGGCAGTTCGAGGTACGCCTCGAGGTCGGCCAGAGCCATCTCCCGGTCCTCGGCGCCGCCACCGAACGTGGTGAAGCAGATCGCGCGCATGATGCCCAGCCAGTACCGGACGATCGGCCGATAGGGGGCGTCGGCCGGCAGGGCCGACCACCCGGCCTCCAGCGTGCGCAGGGCGTCGGCCGCGCGTCCGCCCAGCTCCGTCCATCCCTCCTGGCGCCGCCAGACGGCGTCGACGAGTTGGTCCATCTTGCGCCGGAGCGCGGCGGCGAGCACGACCCCGAGCCGGGCGGTCACCTCGCCCGCACTGGGATGGGAGGAGGGCAGGAGGGCGAGCGAGCGGCGGAACGCGCCGGCCGCCAGACGCAAGTCCTCCTCCGCGCCGCCGGGCGCCAGCCACGCCCGCTGCGCGTGAGCGGCACCGAGGACGTGGAACAGCAGCGCGAAGTCCGGATCGGGGCCATCCGCCGGTGGCACGAGTGCGGCCAGAGCGGTTTCCGCATGCGCGAGCGCGGCCTCGACGTCGCCGAGGCTCCCGGCGGCATCCGCGCGGACGACGAGGAGCCGGGCGATCTCCACGTCGATCCAGGCAGGTTCGGCGTCCGGCGGGGCGGGGGCGTCCCCGACCGTGCGCAGCGACGCGATGGCCTCGTCAAGGTCGGCTTCGTCGCCGACCGCTCCGTACCGCCACCCCAACAGGAGCCCGAGCTCGGCGAACACCTCGAAGCGCCGCTCCTCGGGGCATCCGTGCTCGGACAGTCCGCGGAGCTCATCGATGCGCGCGTGGGCATCGGCTCCATCTTCGGGATCGAACTCGTCCCATGGGCCCGCCGTCATCGTGGCGCCCCCTTATGCCCTCACCGCATGCGGACAAGGAGACGCTACTACGCCACAATTCGCTAATGCCGACGATAGGCGAAATGACGCTGTTTCTGGCCGTATCCGGCCAGCGTTGAAGCTGTAATCGGTCATTGATTGATATATCCGGAAAAATGCGTAGATTGCCATAAGTGGGGTTAAGGGGTCTCTGGTGCCGGTGTCACGCTTGATCCGAGACCGGCCGCCCGGTCGGGGGCCGTCTGGCTGAGCGGTGCCTCAGTCTCCGGCACCGCCACTGCGAGCGCGGATATCTCGACGGACATAAACCTTCCCCTGTCGCGATCACTGTCATGACGTGATGAAGCGGCACCCATGCCGGTTGCGCAGATGGGAGCGCGCTGGTGAGTTTCACATTGAACACCAGCGCTCCCGTCCTCATGCGAGAAACAGAACCATCGACCTGAAATCAGCCCATGTGCGACCACATTGCGCCCACACTGGATCCATGCAGCCGCCGCCCCACGATCAGCTCATCGCCGACCTCAGGTCACTGCGGGAAAGAGGCCTCACCCGACTGCGGGAGACCAGGCTGAACGCCCTCGACACCGCGGCGATGCTCTGTGGCACCATGGGCGGGGCCCCAGAGGGACAGACGTCGGCCGAGCCCTATCGTCCCGCGGCCATAGAAGAGCTCGTCGGCCGGGCGGTCGCCGAGCTGGGCGGTGGCAATCTCACCGGCGCGGCCGAGTACACCTTCGGGCTGGCATCCGGCACCCGCGACTGGCCGATCGGCGAGCGCAGGAAGAGCGCCGCTGCCGTCTACGGCGTCAGCGTCGAGCGATTCCGCAAGCACCACGAGCAGCTCATCATCAACGAGACCGCCGAGGCGATACTGCGGCTCTGCCTGGCCGCCGCGACCGCCGGCACGCCGCGCTCGCCCCGTCTCCAGCACCCCGCGACACTGGCGCTGGGGCCGGTCACCCTGGACTTCATGCCCGTGGAGCTGATCAACGGGGTCGACATCGTCGTCTCTTCGGAGAACGTCTACCTGGAGGCGTCCAAGATCTTCCGGAACTCCCTGTCGGCCGCGTTGCGGCGGGCGTGCGCCGAGGTCAACGAGGCCGGTGAGATCGTGGACGACGTCATCCGACGGGAGCTCACCCAATGGCTGCGGGTCAACGGCCGTCTCGGGCTCCCGGTTGCACCCGGCAGCGTCGCCGTGACGGAGGCGGGTCGCATGCGCCGGTCGGGAGTCCGCCGCGTCTATCACGCGGCGGTGGCCACGCCATGCGCCGACGGGAACCAGTACGAGTTCTCGGTCGAGGCCATGACGCAGGCAGTACGCAACATCTTCCGCCTGGCTGAGCACGAACGCGCACTCTTCGGGCCACCGCTGCGCTCCATCGCCCTGCCGATCTTCGGGGCTGGGCGCGGTGGCCTGGACCCGACGCAGAGCCTGGACCGGTTGTGGGGCGCGATCGAACGGGAGATCGACGCCGACACCCTGAGCCGCTGGGACCTGCACATCATCACCCACGCACCAAGGGACGCCGAGGCCGTCATCCGCCGTTTCGGCCAGGAGTCGCCTGCCGGCCTTCCGCACGGCGAATCGGGTCACGGTGACGGCGCGGGCTAGGTTTTGCGATCTCGCAAAGAAGTTTGCCGAGCTGCCAAGAGTGCGGCTGAAGCTTGTGGCATAACACCGACTCGAACCCAGAAGCGCCCGGCCCGCCAGCGCCTCCTCGGCGCCTGCGTGCTGACCCTTTCACTGGCGTCTTGCGCCTATTCGCCTGCTGATCACGCTTCGAGTGTTCGGCTGGCTGATGTTGCTGGGCCGCGGCCAGGCGTCGAAGGACGCAGAGATCATGGTGTTGCGTCATGAGGTGGCGGTGCTGCGGCGGCAGGTCGGATGGCCGAATCCGGACTGGGCCGATCGGGCCGTTCTTGCGGCAGCTCAGCCTTCCGCGGCGACCTGTTCGATCATGCGAGCTTGTACGGCGGCCAGCACGGCGGCGGCGAATGGCAGGGAGTGATGCGTGGCTCCCCAGCCAATGCCGAACACCACGGAGGCGGGATCGTTGTTGGGGTTGGAGAGGGCCTGGTGCCCACGGATGCGCAGCCGCAACGACCCGCGAGCGTCCTCCAGCGCATGCCACTCGACGCCCTCGATCTCGGTGATCGGGTAACGCCGGTCACCTGCCGTGTACTTGGCCGGGGAAGCTCCGGACGAGAACCAGGTGAAGGTGACAGCCTGCCCGTCGAAGGCGGCCTCACCGTCCCATGCCTTGAAACTACGCGGCACCGAAGGACCGGCGATCAGGAACCGCTCAGACGGACCGCGCTCGGACAGGGCCGCGCGCATCTCGTCGGCATACTGGTCGGCCAGCGTCTTCGTGGCGGCGGGCAGCACCAGCCGGTACGGATCGAGCGACTCCTGGAGCTGCCCCATTGCCGCGGACATGACCGGATCGGCTCCCTCCCGGGGAACCACCCGCAACACCACCCTGCCGCGTGCACCAGGCTCCAGCATGACATCGGCCAACGCGTGGTACGGCACGAACCGCTCACCGAGCTCCATGCTCAGTTTCGACGCCTTACCCGGCTCAGGCGTAATGCGCAGCCCCCCGTCCTCGAACTCCCACGAGCAACCTCGCCCCTTCAGTACATCACCCATGCAAGCAAGGATAGGTGCCCGAACACTGGCGGCTGCGCAGACGGGCGGCCACCGCGACGAGCTGGCTGGGCCTGGGCCGGAATCGATCCCGCGCCTCGGCGCGGCGACCAGACACGGGCGCGTTTCCTAAAGGCACAGGCGTCCGGGATCTTGGCCTGCGACTTCTCCGGGCTCGGAGACGCCCCTGCGATTTGCCGCCCCCGCACCTGCCAGGGTCTCGCGGTGTCAGCAGAACGCGAGGGACCCGTCCGGCCGGACGGGAACCCGGCGTTCCCAGTGCACGTAGTCGTCCTCCGCCAGGGCGTCCTCGTCGATGGTGATGCCCCAGCCGGGCCGGTCGGGCCGCAGCTCCAGGTGCCCGTCGACCGGCACGTACGGGTCCGGGCACCACCTCGTCGTCTCCGGCTTGTACTCCAGGATCGAGAAGTTGCTGCAGGCCGCGGCGAAGTGCACGTTGTGCGCGGTGGCCAGCGGCCCCATCGGGTTGTGGGGCGCCACCATGGTGTTGAAGGTCTCGGCGAGGGTCGCGATGCGCCGCATCTGGGACATGCCGCCCACCACGCAGATGTCCGGCTGGACGATGTCGGCGCCCCCGTGGGTGAGCAGGTTCAGGAACTCGTGGGGGGAGTACAGGCTCTCCCCGGTGGCCAGGGGCACCCGCAACTGCTGGCGCAGGTAGCCCCAGGAGGCGAAGTGCTCCGGGCGGAGCGGCTCCTCCAGGAAGAGCGGGTCCATCGGCTCCAGGGCGTTGCCGAGCTGAACCGCCTGGTAGGGCTCGAAGATCTTGGCGTGCGCGTCGAAGGCGAAGTCGAACTCCTCCGGGCAGCACCGCCTGATCTCCTGAGCCCATTCCGCCGTCTCGGCGACGACGAGGCCCCAGCGTCTGGCGTGCAGGTCCGTACGGAACGGGCTCAGCTTGAAGGCGGTGAATCCGTGGCGCCGATGCAGCTCGGTGGCCTGGCGGCGGCACTCGTCGGGGTCGGGCGCGGAGTAGAGCCCGCAGTAGACGCGCACCCGGTCCCGTACGGCGCCACCGAGCACCTGGTAGACGGGTACGCCGAGCGCCTTGGCGGTGATGTCCCACAGCGCGTGGTCGATGGCGGCGATCGCCGCCAGCCCGAGCGCCCCCTGCGGGAACCTGGCGGTGCGGAGGAGGAGCTGGGACACGTATTCCACGCGCCGCGGGTCCGCACCCTTGATCTGCCCCCCGAGGTAGTCGAGCAGGGGGCCGAGCGCCAGGTCGGGACCATGGTTGTAGGCCTCGCCCCAGCCGCTGACGCCCTCATCGGTGTCGACGCGCACCAGCACCCGGGGACGCTCGCCGACGCGCTGCACGAACGAGCGGAGACCGCTGATCCTCATGACGCCGCCACGGGCAGGGGCCCGAGGTCGTCGGCCTTCGCCCACTCGGTGAGGATCCGCGCGACCTCCTGCCGTTCGGATTCGCCGAGGACGGTGCTCGGCGCCCGGACCGCGCGGTCGCACAGGCCGAGCTGGTGCATCGCCTCCTTGACGACGCTGACGTTGTTGGCTCCGCCGTCGACCGCGCGCAGGTGCTCGAACCGCGAGATGTCGTGGAGCATCCGCTCCGCCGCCGGATAGCGCTCCTCGCGCAGGGCGTCCCTGAGCCGGAGTGAGAAGGCGGGGTTGACGTTCACCAGCCCGGAGGTGAAGCCCTCGGCCCCGTGGACGGCGTAGGACAGCGCGTACGGTTCGGCCAGCCCGGCGATCCAGACGAACCGGTCGGGGCCTGTCTCCGCGCGTAGCTGCGCGAAGCGGTTCACGTCCGTGACGGCGTACTTCAGGGCGATCACGTTGGGGCACAGGTCGCCCAGCCGCGCCAGCAGCCGGCCGTCCACCCAGGCGTTGCGCAGGTAGAGGACAAGGGCCAGGTCCGGCACCGCGTCGGCGATCTCCCTGTGGTAGTCGAGCCAGCCCTGGGCCGACACGTGCGGGTGCACCGGCTGGTGCACCATGACCATCCGGATGCCGTGCGCCGCCGCGTGGCGGGCCTCCTCGACGGCGGTGGCGACGTCGAGGCCGATCCCGGCCAGGAGGTGCGCCTCTCCCCGCACGGCCTCCGCGGCGGCCGTGATCAGCTGAAGCCGCTCCTCGGCGCTCAGGGCGTAGAACTCGCCGGTGTTGCCGTTCGGGGTGATCACGTTGACGCCCGCGTCGACCAGGCGGCGCAGCAGCGAACGGTACAGCGCGAGGTCGGGGACGCCGTCGGCGTAGGGCGTGACCGGGATCGCGACGACGTCGCGCAGGGCCCGGGAGAGCTCACCGAACCTCATTGCCGGCCTCCTTGATCTGCTGGAGCGCCCGCTCCTGGAACACGCTGATGTGCTGCAACACGAGCCGGGCCGCCTCGTCGGCCTGCCCGTTCAGTGCCGCCTCGAGAATCTGCCGGTGCTCCTGCGCCTCGTCCTCCCAGGAGGGACGCTGGGACCAGACGTTGACGGAGATGAGGGCCGTCTGGTCGCGCAGCTGGTCGAGCACGCCGACCAGCACCTCGTTGTCGCAGTCGGCGTAGAGGGCGCGGTGGAAGTCGCGATTGGCGAGGCTGCGGGTCACCTCGTCCGTGGCCTCGTCCGACTTGCGCAGGGCCTCGCGGGCGAGCCGGCCGCCGTCGCGCAGTCCCGCCTCGACGCTTCGCCGCACCGCGGCCGGCTCGATCAGGCACCGGGCGTCGAACACGCTGCGCGTGAGGCGCTCGTCGACCTTGCGGACCGTCACCCCGGTGTATTCGCTGATGGTGACCAGGCCGGCGCCGCTGAGCGTCTTGAGCGCCTCGCGTACCGGAGTCTTGGAGACACCGAAACGGCTGGCGAGCTCCACCTCCACGAGGGCCCGCCCGGCCGGCAGCTCGCCGCTCAGAATGCCGCGACGCAGCGCTTCGAGGACGAGAGCCGTCCTGGAAGACGCTTTGATCGCGCCCAACGCTGTCTCACTCACCCGCACTCCTTCACTTGTCGTCGACCACCGTAACCGGCGCTCCGTCTCGCCGTCCGGTGATCGTGGGGCACATGGCCCATTGTATAGAACCGACCATACCCTAAATCTCATATCTCATGTACCGTATGGCAACCGCACAGCGGAGCGCAGTTCTTGGTGAACGAGAGGAAAGACCCATGACTCGTCAGCAGCATCCGGCCGAGGTCCTCGGCCGGCACGCCCTGTCCCGGCGCGGCTTCATCCGGACGGCGGCACAGGCCGGCGTCGCCATGGGCCTGGCATCCGCGGTGAGCGCCTGCGGCGACTCAGGCGGCGGCAGTGGCGGCGCCGTCACGCTGCAGTTGTGGGACACCGACACCCGCCCGGAGCGCACGGCCAACCTCAAGAAGCTGATCTCGATGTTCGAGGCCAAGAACCCCGGCATCCGCATCAACTACCTGGGCCTGCCCACTGACCAGTACATGCAGAAGATCAACACCGCGATCGCCACACGCTCCACACCCGACCTGCTCACCCCGAAGGCGTCCGACCTCGCGGCCCTGGTGGCCCAGAACGCGCTCGCTCCCCTGGACGATCGCCTGAAGAAGGCCGGCCTCGAACAGCAGATCTCCGAGCAGATGCTCAAGTCCTCCCGGGCCGCCGCCCCCGACGGCAAGCTCTACCTGACGCCCACGACCAGCCTCGCCGACGTGATCTACTATCGCGCCGACTGGTTCCAGGAGGCCGGGCTGAAGCCGCCGGCCACCTGGGCGGACTTCGACGCGGCCGCGAGCCGCCTCACCGACGCCTCCTCCGGCCGCTTCGGCTACACGCTGCGCGGCGGCAACGGCTTCTTCGGCCAGCTCGTGCAGATGGTCTATCCACGCGCGGGCGTGAGCACGTTCTTCCGCGCGGACGGGTCCTCCACGCTGGACGACCCCGCGGTCATCGCCGCCTGCGAGAAGTACGTTGCCCTGTTCGGCAAGCAGACCGCGCGCAGTGACCTGACCGCCGACTTCAAGACCATGGTGGCCCAGTTCGGCAACGGCGGCGCGGCCATGTTGAGCCACAGCATCGGCTCCTACCCCAACCACGTCGCCGCCCTGGGAGCCGAGAAGGTCGGCGCCGTCGCGCCCTTCCCCGGTCCGGACAACCAGGTGCTGACCGGCTGGATGACGACCGGGTTCGCGATGTTCCAGAAGAGCGAGCACCAGGAGGAGGCCTGGAAGTTCCTCGCCTACACGATGGAGCCCGAGGGCAACAGCTTCTGGGCCCAGAAGTCCGGATACCTCCCGGGCAACAAGACGGTCGCGAAAGAGAAGTGGGTGACCGAGAACGCCGCCATGAAGGCCGCGCTGGAGGCCGCCGCCAAGCCCGGCGTCGTGACCCTGGAACAGCCCTACTACCTGCCGGAATTCACCTCCATCACCGTCACGGACCTGCTTCCGGAGTGGCAGAAGGTGCTGCAGGGCAGCCTGACGCCCCGTGACTTCCTCACCGCCGCGGCCGGGGCCCTGACCACGGCCAAGCGCAAGTACGACAAGGAGCACGGATGAGCTCCACGACCGCCGAACCGCTGCGCCGCCCGTCCGCGGCGCGCCGCCCCACCGGGTCCCGGGCCGGGCACGCGTACCTGCTGATCGCGCCGGCCGTCGTGCTGGTGCTGGTCTTCCTGCTCTATCCCGTGCTCAGCGTCTTCTGGGAGAGCCTGCGCCACCACAACCTCACCCGGCCCCTCGACGACGGGTTCGCCGGCCTGGACAACTACCGGGCCCTGCTGGCCGACGAGGTGTTCTGGCGGAGCCTGCGCTTCACCGCCCAGTGGGTGTTCGTGGAGGTGGGGCTGCAGTTCGTGTTCGGCCTGGCGCTGGCGCTGGTGCTGAACCGCACCTTCGTGGGCCGCGGGCTGGCCCGCGCCCTGGCCTTCAGCCCGTGGGCGGTGTCGGGCATCCTCACCACGACGATCTGGATCCTGCTCTACAACCCCACCACCGGGATCGGGCACTACCTGGCGTCCATGGGCATCGGCGAGTACGGGACCTCCCTGCTGTCGGAGCCCGGCACGACCTTCTGGGCCTTGGTCATCGCCGAGCTGTGGAAGGGCATCCCGTTCTTCGCCATCCTCATCCTCGCCGACCTGCAGTCGGTGCCGCTGGAGCTGTACGAGGCGGCGAACGTCGACGGCGCCGGGCCGCTGCGCCGCTTCTCGGCGGTGACCTGGCCGCACATCCGCAGGGCCGTGGTCATCGCCACGCTGCTGCGGGCGGTGTGGGAGTTCAACAACGTCGACCTGCTGTACACGATGACCGCCGGCGGCCCGGCGGGCTCGACGACCACACTGCCGCTCTACGTGGCCCAGACCGCCATCCACGACCAGGACTTCGGCTACGGCTCCGCGCTCACCGTCACGGCGTTCCTGCTGCTGACCTTCGCGTCCATGGTCTACCTGCGCATCAGCTCCGGCGATTCCAAGGAGGGCAAGTGAGCCTCCGCATCAGCTCCGGCGATCCCAAGGAGGGCAAGTGAGCCTCGCCACCCGCGACGACGTCGGGCGAGTCCCGGCGGAACCACCGACCCGGCGGGACGCGACCGGCGCGCACGCGGCCCGCAAGCGACGGCGCTCGATGGGCGACCGCCTGATGCTGTGGCTGCCGCTGACGTTGTTCCTGCTTTTCACGCTCGTCCCGTTGTACTGGATGGTGCTGTTCGCCTTCCGGCCGGCGGGTTCCACGGCCCTCGTACCGTGGCCCATCACCCTGGAGAACTTCAGCAGGGTCTGGGAGGGCTCGGGCTTCGGCGTCTACTTCCGCAACAGCATCGCCGTCGCGGTCGCCAGCCTCGTCGTGTCGACGGTGATCGGCATGCTCGGCGGATACGCGCTCGCCCGCCTCACCTTCCGCGGCAAGAACGTCTTCCTGGTCATCATGCTGTGCACGCAGTTCATCCCGGGCGCCATGATGCTCATCCCGCTCTTCCAGATCTTCAACGGGCTCTATCTGACGAACAGCCTGTGGAGCCTGATCATCGCCGACACCGTCTTCCACCTGCCGCTCTCCCTCGTTCTCATGGCGGGCTTCATCAGAAATGTGCCGGTCTCCCTGGAGGAGGCGGCTCAGGTGGACGGGTGCGGCCGGATCCGCGCGTTCTGCGCGGTCGTCCTGCCGCTGCTGAAGCCCGGGATCGTCGCCGTCGGATCCTTCGCGTTCATCAGCGCGTGGAACAACTTCCTGTTCGCCATCATGTTCATCAGCTCGCAGGACCGGTTCACCGTGCCCGTTGGGCTGAGCTACCTGCTGGGCGAGTTCGGCAGCGACTTCGGCGCTCTCGCCGCCGGGGGCCTGATCGCCGTCGCGCCCGTCGTCGTGCTCTTCGCGTACGTCCAGCGCTTCCTCATCCAGGGGTTGAGCGCCGGCGCTGTCAAGGGCTGACGCCGGTGTGCGGTTCGATGTGGATCCCGCGGCGACGGTGGCTCGCTCGGCGTCGGTGAGCTTCGGCAACCGCGACGCCAGACCCTCGGCGTCGTCGTGAACCACGAGATTCCTGATCTCGGTACGGATGGCCTCACCGACGCCGGGCCGGCGGCGGCCGAGCGCGAGCAGGCCGAGGTCGAGCGGGCCGCGGCGGCGGGTGACGTCCTGGAGATGTCCGAGCCCAACCGCCGCTTCCACATGACGATCTTCGAGTGGCCGGGACTACCGCGGCTGGTCCTGCCGATCAGCACGCTGTGGGACTCCACCGACGCCTACCGGTCGCTGTACTACGGTGAGGAGCCCAGGGAGGGCCCGCCGGGCTGATCACGTTCCCGAGACGGCCGGGTTACTGAGCCTCGCGGGCCTTCTCATCACACATGCGGGAGATGATGAGGTGGACATCGATGCCGCCGTGGCTGCGGATGACGTGTGGGAATTGCTGGACGAGGACATCTGCGTTACGTGGGTTCGCGGCGCCGAACCCGAGGACGTCGTTCGGGCCTTCAACGGCGAGCCCACCGACGCAGCCCAAGGCCAGGTCACCAGTCTCGCCGACCAACTGGCGCTCCGGTTGGCCGGGCAGCCAGAACCGGTGGTCCTGCTGCGCAGGCAAGGAGAATGGATCATCGTGCTGGAACCGGACAGCACCATCGGCGCACACGATGACGTCCTGCTCGACGCCTGCGGCTCCGGTGAGGGGCTCAACCTGACCTGGTGCGCCGGCACGGACGCGAACCTCTCCTACACCACCGGTTCGGCGATCACCGTGGCCTTCGACCCCGCCGACATGCATGACGACCAGGAGGGACTCGACGACGCCCGCCGATGGAGCAGGTCCCTGGGGATCGATGACGGGGACTGGCGCGCATCGTGGAAGGCCGCGGCCTTCACCCTAGCCGAGGCGGTCACCGGCATCGAGACCGACGACGCCTGGATGGACTCGGTGTGGACGCCCATCCGGATCCGCCCGTCCCGTCCTGCGCGTCAAGGCGCCGTCCGACTGCCGTACGCGGACATGCGGGAACTTCTCACCCGGGCACCGCAGATCCGCGACATCGTCCACCACCCCGGACCAGAGCAGGTGCCCAGGATGCTGCGGATGTTCATCGCCATCGGCCTGTCCACCGCCGACCTGCGCACTCCCCTCACAGAGGCCGCCTTGGCCGCCATCGACGCCCGGCCACCAGAAGCGGAGATCGAGCTCCTTGTGCACCGGCTGCGGGCCCTGTCCGACGAGTACGGCCGCCAGATCGGCATAGCTGGTACGCAGACACAGGTAGATGACCTGCACCGCAAGCGCAACGCGCTGTCGGCCGCCACTATTGCGCTGGGTCCCGACCCCCTGGATGCCTTCCCCCAAGTGGCCAGTCTCACCCGGAGCCTCGGGCTACGCCGGGACAACGACGATTATCTGAGTCTCGAGGTATTGAACATCTGCTACAGGCACATCGTCTCTACCTGAACCTGCGCCTGGGCATGCTCCGGGGCCGGCGACGGGTAGTCATCGAGATCGACGGCGTCCAGCACTATGCGGTGGGACGGGAAGCCACCCCAAATTGTACGGGCAGATGGTCGCCGAGGAACGTACCGTGCGTCGTGGCCGCGGGCGTCCTTGTCCATCTCGGCCACGCGCGGACAAGCAGGAGAAGGCCCGGCAGGCAGTCGCGGAGGGACGGGGGCGACCCTTCCAGGGGTGTGGGCTCGACCACCTGCCGGACGATGAGGCGCGACGAGACGGGGAAGGACCTGCCCTGTCCCCTCCGAACGGGGACTCACCGCTCCGCCGCGCCCGCCTGTTACTTGGCGATGTACTCCGCCAAGACGTTCGCCGCACCCTCCACGTCATCGACCGGATGCCGCTTCTCAGCGCTCTGCCAGGAGAAGTACGCGCCGCCGTACCCGATGAACACCCATACCGGCAGCCCCGGCTCAGGCTTGCGCACCAGAAGCGCGCTGTTGTTGTCCCGCAGGTCGGCATTGACGCCGAGCCTCGTGAGCGCGTCGCGCAACCGCACGAGCAGCTCACTCTCCTCCTGGCTCTGCGGAAAGCCAGATGCCGCCGCCAGCATGATCGGATTCATCTCCCGCTCCTTTCGGCCCGGCCGCTTCCGAGGCAGTCGAGACACTCCCGCTCCCCACCTGCGCTCTGATCTCCGTCGTCGCCGCCGATGAGGAGCGCACGGCGCGAGTTGCGCAGCGTGATCCCGCGACCCCGGCCAGCAGGGCGGGCGACGTCTTGCTCGTCTCGTCTGGCCGGATCACCGTCGCCCCCCCGTTCATCCGGCGTTCCCTGTGGCGGGAAGCACCCCCACGTGCGCTACCCCCGAGAACGGAAGCAGATGGTGCGCACACAGCGAGGTGAACAGCGCATCACGGGCCAGCACCAGCTCGTGCTGCCCTTCCCGATCGGGGAAAGTAATGAACTCCCACGCCTGGCAGCCGAGCAGTTCCGCCAGCCCTGCCGCCATCCGGGCCGGTGTCCGATCGGCGGCCTCGCTGTCACCGCTCACGCCGATGGCCGCGAGGAGGGGCAGCGGCGGCTCGTTCAGCCGCTTCCACGTCGATGATGCCTGGCGATCCCGGGAACAGGTCTGCGGGCAGGCGATTGCTTTCGGGGTGTGCGATGAGCACTTGATCTCCTCCGATCGAAGTCCCGGCGAGCGCTCTTAGCCAACCGCGCGGCAACGGCGCAGGCCACGGCATCAGTGACGCATCCATGCGGCACCTATGCGGCATCGCAGCCGCTGAGCGGGCACGTCCCGTACGCTGCCCTTGACGGGACCACACGTGGGCGGAGGTGCGCTGTGGCGGGCAAACGCAGACGCCTCGCCGATCGAAGGAAGGCGCTCGGCTACAGCCAGGAATACTTCGCTGATCAGCTTGGGATCGACCGGACCACCGCGGGACGGTGGGAGCTGGGGAAGACCGAGCCCTGCCCGTACATCCGGCCCAAGATCTGCGATCTTCTGAAGGTCACCGCGGACGAGTTGGATCATCTCCTGGTTCTTTGTGAAGAACCCGAGAAGCGCTCTCTCGCCTCCACCTCGACACCGGTCGTCATCGGCCAGGTCGTGACTGAACCCCAACAGAGGGGTGAAGCTGACGACATGTACCGTCGCGAACTCCTCCGCCTGCTGAGCATCGCGGGCACGCTCATGGTGCTTCCCCCGCCGGCCAACGCCGACATCCAGGATTGGGCTGGCCAATCCGACGAAGCCGATGACCTAGAACAGCACGCGTTGCTCAGCAGCCACCTCTGGCAGGTCTTCGCCTTGTCCAAGTCGAAGCGCCTGGTCTACCCGCTGGTCCATGACCAGCTCAAGCTTCTCATCAAGCAGCTGGACCAGGCCCGTTCAGCGCGAGCCCGCCGGCAACTGTGCGTCTTGGCCTGTGACCTTTTCCAGCTTGCGGGAGAGATCTGCTTCGACAGCAACCGCTACACCGACGCCACCTACTGCTACACCATGGCCGTGACCGCCGGCCGCGAAGCTCGCTGCTACGACCGTTGGGCTTGCGCCCTCACTCGCCAGGCGTTCGTCAACATGTACGACCATGAATACCCCGAGGCCACCGCGGTGCTCTCGGCGGCTGCCCGCATCGCCGAGCAGGGCGACAGCCAACTGTCCACACGGCACTGGGTCGCCGCCGTACAGGCCGAGGCATTTGCCAGAGACGGCGACCGAGCAGGCTGTGAACGCGCCCTCGACACCGCCGACCAGGTTATCGACCTCGCAGGTCCCGTCAGCCCTGGAGGTTGGCTCCGCTTCGACGGCTCCCGCATGGCTGAGGAACGCGGTACCTGCTACCTCACTCTCGGCCAGACAGACCTCGCCGAGGCATCACTCCTCGCGGCACTCAACCAGGCCACCTCGCTTCGGCGCCGTGGCAGCCTCCTCACCGACCTGGCAGCCCTCGGCATTCAACGCCGCAACATGGATCAATTCCTGCATCACGCGGGGCGCGCCGTGGACGTGGCCGAGCAGACGCAATCCGCCGGATACGTCGGCCGCAAGCTTCACGGCATCCAAAAGCAGCTCCAACCCCTTCTCGCCGACAAGCGGGTGGTCCAGTTGAACGATCGCATCACCCGTCTGTCGGCCCCCGCCCAACACTGAGAGGACCATGATGCAGACTGCGACGGACGAGCAGGGCCGCGCCTTCCGCGAAGCATGGATCGCTGGGGTGAACAAGCACTACCCAGGCGAGCCCAAGTCTTCCTACGTCGCTCCGTGGGAGGAGACGCCCGAGTGGGAACGCCAAGCCGCTGCCGCTGTCTACATCCAAGTGCGGACCTTCGTCGAGGTTAGTGCTGGCAGCACCGCAAAGCTGACCCGCGAACAGAGAGGCCGCTTCGTGGCCCTGTGCTGGATCGCTCAAATCCATAAGCACATTGAAACTCCGAAGCCGTCCTATGTGGCCGATTGGGAGGACCTTCCCGAGTGGCAGCGTGAGACCGACGCGGATATTTTTCAACGTATCGAAGATGACGCTGTGCATCGCTAAGGATCTTGCTCAGGGATGGTCCGGCTGCGGGGGCGTGGCCTCCAGGGTGACGGTGGTGCCGTTGGCATCGCTCTCGATGGTCAGCCGGTTGACCCACTGCCGGGCCTGCCACAGGCTGAGCCGCCCGCGCTCGCCGCCGTGGCGCACCGCGTTGGTGGTGATCTCGTTGACCGCCACCACGAACCGGTACAGGTCCGGCCCGGTGAGACCGTGTCGCGCGGCGTACCGCTCCACCAACCGGCGCAGCAGCACGAGCGTGCCGAAGTCGAAGCCGTACCGCGTCTCCGGACGGCACTCTCCGACGGCGACAGAGCCGTGCACATGGGAGCCCACCCCAGGGAATGGCGTCCTTCGCGCAGGTCAGTGCGCTGTCGTGCGCGGATGGTGCACCCAGCCGTGCGGGTCGGGGGCACGGCCGGTCTGTACGGCCATGAGCTTCTCGCGCAACCGGAGGGTGAGGGGTCCGGGCCGGCCGTCTGCCATCTGCCAGGCGGTGGTGCGGGTGCGGGCCCGGCCGACGGGGGTGATGACAGCGGCGGTGCCGCAGCCGAAGACCTCGGTGATCGAGCCGTCCGCCGCGCCCGTCTGCCACTCCTCCAGGCTGATGCGGCTCTCGCTGACGGGGTGGCCGAGGTCGCGGGCGAGGGTGAGGACGCAGTCGCGGGTGATCCCGGGCAGGAGTGAGCCGGTGAGGGCGGGGGTGGTGATCTCGGCGGCAGGGCCGTGGCCGCGTACGAAGAAGAGGTTCATGGCGCCCACTTCCTCGATCCAGCGCCGCTCGACCGCATCGAGCCAGACCACCTGGTCGCAGCCGTGCTCGGCGGCGTCGTTCTGGGCGAGGAACGCGGCGGCGTAGTTCCCGGCGAACTTGGCGGCGCCGGTGCCACCCGGGGCGGCCCGTACATAGTCCTCGGCGATCCACACCGACAGGGGTCTGATGCCGTCGGGGAAGAACGACCCGGCCGGGGAGGCGATGAGCAGGAACAGGTACTCGGCCGAGGGCCGGACGCTGAGCGTGCTCTCGGTGGCGAACATCAGCGGCCGCAGATACAGAGAATGGTCATCGGCGTCGGGAACCCAGCACCGATCCTGACTCACGAGCAGCTCACATGCCTTCATGAACAGCTCGACGGGTAACTCCGGCATGGCCATCCGGCGGGCGCTCGCCTGGAAGCGGTGCGCGTTGGCCTCGGGCCGGAACAGCGCGACCGTACCGTCCGGCTGCCGGTACGCCTTGAGCCCTTCGAAGATCGACTGGCCGTAGTGCAGCCCTGTGGCGGCCGGTTCGATGGTCAGCGGGGCGTATGGGCCCAGTGCGGCGTCATGCCAGCCCGCCTCGCCGGTCCACTTGATGGTGACCATGTGATCTGTCATGTACCGGCCGAAGCCGGGCGCGGCCAGAATCTGCTGCCGCTCGGCATCAGGACGCAGGTGAGGATGCGGTTTGATGGTGAACTGCGGGAGCGTGAGGGGCATCTGGGTTTCCCTTACGGCGAGTGCTCACCGTGGTGCGCGGTCAGCGGGTGCGGAACGGGTTTCGGAAACAGGCAGGGGTCGAGATCTTCCAAAACCATGAGCAAGCAGCTGCCCGTTGCCCGTGCGTACAGCGTAGACCCACTGGATGCCGGGGTGAATGGCGTCGACGAAGGAGAACGGCACGGCGACCAGTTCGACGTCGCGGTCGAGCTGTACTGGTCAAGCGGGAGCTGCCGATGATCCCGGGCGACGGCGTCGGGGCATCATCATGGCGGTCGGTGAGGGCGTGCCAGTGCCCGCGCGCTAGTCGACGTCGTCGTACTCGTCGAAGCTGTCCGTGATCATCTGCTCGAGTTGCCTCTGCGTCTCTGCGAGCTCCGCCAGCACCTCCTCGGACGGGCTGTGCTCGGCCAGCCCTACCAGTTCGGCGAGGACCGCACGCATCTCGGCGACGCCGGGCCGCTCCGCATCCTGGTGCTCCTCGGAATCAGGCTCGCCCATATAGCGCAGCAACCAGGCCGCCGACCGAAGACAGCGTACGCGCGGGGTGAGTTCGCCGAGTTCGGTCCAGAGCGCGGCCGCCCGCTGATAGGCGGCCAGCGCTTCTGCGGTCTGTCCGGAATACTGCAGAGCTTGGGCGGCGGACCAGGCCAGTTCGGCATGCATGGCTCGTTGGTCCGAATCATTCTGGACCAGCTCCGCACCTTGGAGAAACTGCTCAGCAGCCTCGCGGTGGCGGCCCAGCTCGCCCAGTGATGCGGCGTATTGTCCGCGGGTCATCGCGATGACCGGTGCGTCGTAAGGGATCTCCACCCTCGGGATCACGTCCTCGAACAGTGCCACTGCTTCGGCATGCCTCTCGAGACGGTGATAGGCGCGCGCCGCCGTGAACGTGTTGTGCAGGGTGTCGGGTTCGGACAGGCCATTCCAGCGGGCGGCCGCGGTCAGTGCCGCTCCGACCAGGTCGTGTTCACGGCCGGGCTGTCTCGAGATGGCCTCGACGAGCAGGGAGCTCAGCTGGGCGGTCTGGTCGTGCGGGACGAGATCGGCGCCGTACGTGATCGCCTTCGACGCGAACTCCTCGGCCGCCTTCGGATCGTCGCTCCCGAGGGCGTGCTCGCTGAGCAGGGAGGCGGGATTCGCGGCGCGCCACGGCTGCCCGGCTTCGAGATAACCCGCCACGGCGGCCTGCAGATGGGCACGCGCGCCGTCCTCATCACCGAGCGGGAAGGAGATCCGGGCCAGCAGGTCGTGATACATGGCCATGCGCTCGGTCACCGCGAGTTTCACCGCCACGGCGAGTTCGGCCTCCAGCAGCGCATGGGTGGCCTTGAGCTCGGCCTCGGCCGGGTTCTCCTGCTGCCCCAGCGCCGCCATTGCCATGAGGGGACCGGCTCTTCGCACGCTCAGGTATTCGCGCGAGGTGAGCTTTCCGGCCGCGTACGCGCTTTCCGCCTGCGCCATGACGCTTTCCGCCAATGCCTCGCCTCCGGTCTGATCCCTGGTCTGGAAGCGCGCCAGGGCCGCGGCGGCGCGGGCCTCCAGAGCCTTGGCAGTGTCGGCGAGCCGGTCGAAGCTCTCGGCGACAGCCAGCAGCGCGTCGTAGGCCGCGCCGGGGTCCGAGTCCAGCAGGGAGAGCACTTTGGCGTACTCGACCTCCGCGACAACGATCTCGGGCAGCGGCAGTTCACTGGCCGCGACGCGTTCCCACGCTCTGTCGGCGTGGGGATGGCGAGTCTCCGACAGGCGCCGCGCCTCTGCGACCAGGCCGTCGAGGCTCGAATCGGTGCCCTTCGGCGGGACCGGTACGGCACGACCGGCCGGCTGCGGCAGCGTCGCCGGGACGCCGAGCGGCAGCCGATCCGCCAACGGCTCCTGGGCGAGGCGCTTGGCGACGCGCTCGCTGAAGACGCTGCTGCCGTTGCGCGCGTCATAGCGGGCGCACAGCTCGCTGATCTCCTGTTCCAACCTGGCGAGAGTCGTCTCAAGAGTCAGCTCGCCGATCCGGATGCCACCGTGGCCCAGCATGGCCAGGCGGCGGAGCAGTACGACGACACCGCTCACGAAGCCGACCCGCTGCGAGACGTCCTCGTGCTGATTCATGAGCCAGGACGCGTGCTCGTTCAGGATCTCCAGGCCACGCGCCTCGTTGCCGGTCAGGGCGCAGAACTCGATGTGGTAGCCGACCGACTCGCGCAGGCTGACATCGTGGCGGACCAGCGAGTATCCCCTGAGGAAGGCGCTGCGAGCGTCCTCGGTTCGCCCGGTGCGCAGCAGGGGAAGCAGTGCCTTGGCCAGGACCCTGTGCGGCTCCTCCGCACATGACCACTCGCCGTCGATCAGCGGCGCCCAGTGGTCCAACGCCCCCGCGTCATCACCCGCCATGACGCGCCACGTGCCCCAGTCGTTGCCCTCGCAGGCTTCGCAGTCGGCCATCTGGTCGCGTGGAGCGGAGATCGACGACTCCATCGCCGCCGCTGCCGTCTCGTCGTCGCCGAGGTGCTGCGCCAGCAGCGAACGCAGGCTGAGCACCGGGCGCGGGCTGTATCCGCGCTGCCGATAGCGGTTCTGCAGCTCGTCGAGCCAGCGGTGGATGGTCGCCAGCGGCACGGCCGGGTTGAGGACGAGGTAGTAGCTCATCCACTTGAGCTCCCAGTGGATGTTATGGCTGAACGTGCCCACCTCGGCTGGGAAGTCGTCGTGAATCTGCAGGAGCCGTCCGAACGCGACCGGCATGCGGTCACGTTCGGCGCCGTCTTCGTAGGCCTGGATGAGAGTGAGCAGCACCTCGGCTTCCAGCGACCGGTCCTCGACCGCCTTGGCCGCGGTGGCGAGCAGTTCCAGGCGTTCGGCTTTCTGGCGTCCGCTCGGCAGCGCGTAGGTCTGACGCAGGGCGTCGCGGATCTCGGCGACGTTCATGCTTTGCCATCCTCTTCAGTGGATTCGGTCACGTTCTGGGAGGCCCAGCCGAGCAGCTCGTCGAAGGCGCGGTTGAGCAGTGCGGTGTCGACCGACCGCAGGGGCCGATGCGTCATCAGCAGCGCCTGGCCGTACAGCGCCTCGACGGCGGTGACGAGGAGTGCGGGATCGCTGATCGTCGCAAGCCGGCGGACCACCGGGCTGCGGTGGTTGAGTACGAGTTGCGCGCGAGGCTCAGCGGACTTGAGCGCCCCCAGGATCTCGGCCCACAGGTCATCCGCGTCGGCGGCGACCTCCGCGCGGGTTCGTTCGTTGCGTGCCTCGCGGGAGTCCAGATGCAGAGCGGACACCGATGCCGGAAAGAACGCGCGAAGGATCACATCGCAGCCCAGCGGGTCAAGCGTGGAGCGCGCCATCGCCATGAACCCGGCCATGGCCAGCTCATTCGCGCTGTCAACCGGGTCGAGCGCGGCGGTGACCACGTCCGAACCGAGCTCCTCGACCACCACTCCCGGCATGACATCAGGGAGCAGCGCGACCAGCTCGCTGTCGTAGGTGTAACCCCCGTTGACGACCGCCACGCCGTGGGCGGCCGCGATCGGCGCGATCTGCCGGAACTCCTCAACGGTGGGCGTGATCCGAACCACGGGGTGTTTCCTGGCGACCTCGGCAAACGTGACTTGACCGTCGGTCGTCTCCAACGTGAGATACGGCAGCATGATCCGGAACAGCTCGGCGTCATGCCTGGCCATCGCCTTCACCCCGAGGCTGTGCACAGCGAGGAAGGCGGCCAGGCGCTGCGGCTCCTGCGCGGCCAGCCCGGTGAGCCAGTCCCGCAGCCGGACACCTAGCGCCTCGCGGACCGCGACCAGCGTCTCGTCCTCGTACAGACCCTCACGCGATGCGGTCGGGCGCAGCGTGTCCGTATCGATCACGCAGCGGACGAAGAACGCCCAGTCAGGGAGCAGGCCGGTGGTCGCGTCGTTGAGCAGCATGCCCTTCAGGTAGACGCGGTGGCGGCCGCTGTCGGCCGGATTCGCCGGCTGCGGCAACACGTAGGCGGCGCCCCTGATCCCGGCCAGCTCCACGTCGAGCTCGACGACGTCGAGCGCGGTGAAGCCGAGCGCGCGCTCGCCGTACTCGATCAGCGCGACCCGGCGTGCGGCGGCCGAATCGTAGGAGCGGTCCCACACCGGCGGGCTGTCCGTGGTGCGGATCGTCCGCCCACTCGTGTCGATCGTCACCTCGTATGGCAGCAGCGAACCGAAGTCGCGGGCAAGGTCGGTGACCACGTCCGGGGCGAACCACCGTTCGGCTCCCGCTCGTGGCGTCAGGGAAACGGTCGTTCCGGGAACGGCGTGCTCATGCGGCGCAAGCCGCCGGACCGAGTACGTCCCATCGGACGCGGCCAGCCACTCAATGCCCGGCGCATCCGGGACGGTGGCAGAACGGCTGATCACCTGGATCCGCTCGGCGACGGTGAAGCAGGCCAGGAGGCCGATACCGAACTGGCCAAGGAACTCGCGGCGAGCCCCTTCCAGGTCATCGCGCTTCGATGACCGGCCGATGGTCGCGAGGAAACGATGGACGTCCGCCTCCGTCAAACCGATACCCGGATCATCGATCCGCAGCCCCGCGTCGTTCAAAGTGATCCGGATGGCGGTGGATGCCGTCGGGTCCATCCGCTGCCGCGCTGTCACCGCGTCGACCGCGTTCTGCAGCAGCTCTCTCAGGTAGACGCGTGGACTGGAATAAAGGTGGTGCGACAGGAGATCAACAAGTCCTCGCAGGTCAACCTGAAAGGAGTGGGCATTTCCCGACTCTTGGTCCAGCATGTGGAAGATCGTAGCGTCAAGCTATGACATTGAACTGATCAATTTCGGCCGCGAGCTCGAACACCGGCATCCTCCCTCCGGGCCTGACAGGGCCAGACGACCACCAGGTTCGCCTTCCGTTCCGTCTCGGCATCCGGAGGGAATGCCACTTTCGGCAACCGAGCGACTAAAGGATCTAGCTCAGGGACGGTCCGGCTGCGAGGCGGCGGCCTCCAGAGTGACGATGGTGCCGTTGGCGTCGCTCTCAATGGTCAGCCGGCTGACGCACTGCCGGGCCAGCCAAAGGCCTCGGCCGCTGCTGCTGTCGGCCGGTACGGCGTGGTGGCCCTGTGAGTCCGGCCGCGCCAGTCCCGGGCCGTTGTCGGTGACCCGGCAGTAGAGTCGGCCGCCGGTCTGCCACAGGCTGAGTCGCCCGCGCTCGCCGCCGTGGCGCACCGCGTTGGTGGTGATCTCGTTGACCGCTACCACGAACCGGTACAGGTCTCGCCCGGTGAGACCGTGCCGCGCGGCGTACCGCTCCACCAACCGGCGCAGCAGGACGAGCGTGCCGAAGTCGAAGTCGTACCGCGTCTCCAGGGTTTCGGCGGGTTCACTCATCGGCTCGTCCGCCCCGACCGGCGCGGGCAGGACAGGGCGGGGCCGCGGAGCGGAGACCACGGCGGAGCCCAGCCCTCATCAGCCCTGCCCTCTTCAGCCCTGCCCTCTTCAGCCCTGCCCTCTTCAGCCCAGCCCTCTTCAGCCCAGCCCTCTTCAGCCCGGCCCTCCTCAGGCCAGACCGAACGCGGACAGCAGCCCCGTGATGCGCAGCTGGTCGAAGACTCGAGACGTGGGGTGCCGCACGCTGAAGGCCGCCTCGACCTCGGCGGACGCCTTCATCGCGTCCACGAGCACGCCGATCCCGGAGGAGTCGATGAAGGCCACCTCGCCCATCTCGATCCACACCACGGAAGGGCGCTGGTCGAGTACGGCGGCGGAGACCGTGCTCCGCACCCAGGCCGCGTTCGTGAAGTCGATGTCGCCGCGCAGCACCACTTCCAGCGTGCCGTCGGTCACGGTGCCTACCGACACCACCTCCATGCGCGTTCCTTCCTCTGCCGATGCCGAGCACGGCGAGTCTGCCCCCATGATGCGCTCCGGACTGCCGGTCGGCGCTGCCGCATCCCAACATTGTCCGGTACATAGGGGTATTTATCACCCGTCCGGCCGCCACACCACCCGACGACGGCTCCCAGCGGGCAGGCGAGCCGGGGCGGAGCCTTACGATGTGATCGTGAGTCCGAGCCCTCGGCGCGAGCCGCGCTCCGGCGCCCGCAGAGGGGCCGTGCCCAGCATTCGCGACGTCGCGGCCGCGGCGGGCGTCTCCTACCAGACCGTCTCGCGTGTGCTCAACGACTCGCCGCGGGTGCGCCCCGACACCAGGGCGGCGGTGCGCGCGGCCATCGAGACGCTGGGGTTCCGGCCCAACCGGGCCGCGCGGGCGCTTGGCCTGGGGCGCGCTCCGGGCATCACCGTGGTGACGTCCAACACCATGCTGTACGGCTACGCGTCCACACTGCAGGGTATCGAGGAGGCGGCGCGGACCGAGGGCCTGGCCGTGGGGGTCAGGGTCGTGGAGTCGGATTCGCCCGCCGAGATCAAGCAGACCGTCGACTACGTGAGCGACCCGAGCGCGGGCGGCCTGGTCGTCATCGCGTTCGACCCGGCGGGTACGGCGGTGCTGGAGGCGTTGCCGGCGGACATACCGGCGATCGCCGCGACCGAGCCGGTGGCGCCCGACACGGGCCGGGTCACGATCGCGCTGGACGAGCGGGGTGCCGCCGCCGATGCCACCGAGCACCTGCTGGCTCTGGGCCACCGGACCGTGCACCATGTGGCGATCCCGTCCGAGGGGCGCTCCAGCGGCAGGCAGGCCGGTTGGCGCGACGCCTTGTCGCGGGCGGGGGCCGAGATCCCCGAGGTGGTCGGCTCCGGCTGGGACATCCGGGCCGCCTATCTGGCCGGGCAGCGGCTGGCCGGTGATCCGGACGTCACGGCGGTGCTGTGCGGCAACGACGACATCGCCCAGGGCGTGCGCCGCGCCCTCTACGACGCGGGCAGGGACGTGCCCGGTGACGTGAGCATCGTCGGGTTCGACGACATTCCCGGCTCGGCCTTCTGGATCCCCGCGCTGACCACCGTACGGATGGACTTCGTCGGGCTGGGGCGGGCGTGCTTCCTGGCGGCGGTGGCCGAGCTGACCGGCCAGCCACAGCCCGAGACCGAGCTGACCTCACCCCGCCTCATCGTGCGCGAGTCGACCGCCCCTCCGCGCCACGGCTGAAATCAGCACGTAACAATCCGGCAAAGGGCCCTTTCGCTCCTGCCGTGTGACCGCTCACACTCCATGTGACCGGTCACATGGCCGCTCCTCTCCCGGCAGGAGGTACTCCCGTTGACTTCGTTCCGGCTCCTGGGTGTCACGACCGTCGTCTCCGCGCTCGTCTCGGCCCTGCTCTGCGCCGCCGCCCCCGCGCAGGCCGCGTCCCCTGCCCTCGTCGTCGACCTCGCCTCGGACACGGGCCCGCTGAAGTACGGCGCAACCGGCTTCCTGTACGGCCTGGGCAACGACGGAATCCCCACCGACACCATGCTGGCGGCCCTCAAGCCCCAGGTCACCGCGCAGAAGGCGCCCGACGGCCGCCAGCATCCCAACGGCGACGCCCTCCAGATCGCCCCCATGTTCAAGCGCACCGGCGGCCGTGACATCCAGGTCTACATGCAGGACGTCTACCGCCAATGGCCGTACGAGAACCTCGGCATCGACGACTACCTGGCCAAGGTCGACACGATGACCCGCAAGATCGTCGCGGACCCGTACCGGACGTCGTACGTGTACGTGCCCTTCAACGAGCCCGACCAGATCTGGTACCAGGGCAACCTCAACGGCCTGCTCGACGCCTGGAAGCGCGTCTACCAGAAGATCCGCTCGATCGACCCGGGCGCCCGGATCGCGGGCCCCAACTTCGCCTCCTACCGCTCGGCCGACCACCGCGCGTTCCTCACCTACGCCAAGGCCAATAACGTGCTGCCCGACGTCTTCACCTGGCACGAGCTCGGCAACGACTTCTTTACCAGCTGGTACGACCACCACGCCGACTACCGGGCCATCGAGACGAGCCTCGGCATCAGCCCCCGGCCCATCGTGATCAACGAGTACGCCCGCTACTCCGGCGACCTGGGCGTGCCCGGCAACCTGGTCCAGTACGTGACCCGGTTCGAGAACAGCAAAGTCGACGCCTGCCTGGCTTTCTGGACCACGGCCGGCGCGCTCAACGACCTGGTGACCAGGAACAGCCAGGCCACCGGCGGGTGGTGGCTCTACAAGTGGTACGGCGAGCTGACCGGCCACACGGTCACCGTCACCCCGCCCACCAGGAACGGCTCCCTGCAGGGGCTGGCCGCCCTGGACCCGGCCAGGAAGCAGGCCCGGGTGATCTTCGGCGGCTCGCTCAACGTCAGCGACACCTATGCCGCCGACGTCGTGGTCAAGGGCATCGCCTCGGCCCCGTACCTCGGTAGCTCGGTCCACGTGACGGTGTGGGGGGTGAACAGCACCGGCCTCAACGCCTCCCCGGGCCCGGCCCTGATCCACGAGGGCGACTACACCGTCTCGGGCGGCCAGATCACCGTCCCGCTCACCGGACTGAACGGCGCCGCCGCGTACCAGGTCATCGTCACCCCGAACACCGACCTGACGCCCGCGGGCCCGGCCACCCGCTACCAGGCCGAGTACGCGGCGCTCGGCGGCACCGCCCGCGTCACCTACGGCCCCAACACCGGCTACTCCGGCACCTCCTTCTCCGAGGGGTACGGCGCCAGCGACACGGCCGCGACCACGTTCGTGGTGAGCGCGCCCAATGACGGCTACTACAACCTGGGCCTGCGTTACTCGGCGGGCCCGTACACCGGCGCGCCGCAGAACCGGGCCGCCCGCCTGGTGCTCAACGGCACCGCGTTAACCGACCTCACGCTGCCGGGAACCGCCGACTGGAACACCTGGAACACCGTGACGACCAAGGTGTTCCTCCAGGCCGGCGTCAACCGGGTCGGCGTGCACGCCTTCACCACCGACGACCGCGACGCCGTCAACCTCGACTACCTGGACGTGACCGCCACCACCGGCACCGTCACCGCCTATGAGGCCGAGAGCGGCGCCAACGTCCTGGGCGGCACGGCCGTGGTCGGCGCCAACGGCGCCGCATCTGGCGGCTCGTACGTCGGCTACATCGGCAAGGGCGCCGCCAACATCCTGCGCTTCACCGGCGTCAACGCCCCGGCCGCCGGCCGCTACCGCGTGGTGATCACCTACGCCAACGGCGAGCTGGGTGAGGGCGCGTCCAACTACAACACCAACATCGTGGACCGCTACGCCGACATCCGCGTCAACGGCGGCGCGGCCACCCGGGTCTACTTCCGCAACACGCTGGGCTGGTCGAACTTCCGTACCACCGTGATGACCGCCGACCTCAGGGTCGGCGCCAACACGATCGAGTTCGGCAACGCCGCCGCGTACGGCCCCGACGTCGACCGGATCCAGATCGCCGCCGCCCTCGGCTGACGCCTGTCTCACAACCACCGCACAACCGAAGGAGAGTTACGTGAAGCCTGCCGACGTGGTCGAGACCCTGCGCTGGGGGCATGGCGCCCTGGCGGCGGTGGTGGAGATCCACCCGGACCGGCCGGTGGCCCTCCAGAGGCTGGGACCGCCCGGCGCCGCGCCGTCCCGTCTGTCGCAGCCGCTGGTCGAGGTCCTGATCCCCGGCGAGGGCCGGGCCAAGGCCTCGCAGCGGCTGTCGGAGACGGCGGTCGGCTCCCGGTTGCGGTACGCGGGCGCCGAGCAGAGCCGCGACGGCGACTGGCACACGCTGCGCGTCGCGCTGCGCGACGAGGTGTCCGGGCTGGCGGCCGAGCTGACGCTGCGCTCCTTCGACGGCGTGGCCGCCTGCCAGGCCCAGGTACGGGTGACCAACCAGGGCACGGACCCGGTGCTCCTGCTCGCCGTGTCCTCCTTCGCCGGCGGGTTCCTCGGCCGCCCGGTGAGCGAGGTGGACGTCCTGTCCGCCGACAGCGAGTGGCTGGGCGAGAGCAGGTGGAGCAGGCGGCCGCTCGGCGAGCACATCGCCGACCTCGGCCTGGCCGCGCACGGCCAGCACGGGCGCGGCCGGTACGCGCTGAGCAGCACCGGCACCTGGTCCAGCGGGCGGTACGTGCCGATGGGCGGGCTGGCCGACCGGCGCACCGGCCAGACCTGGCTGTGGCAGATCGAGCACAACGGCGCCTGGGGGTGGGAGACCGGTGAGCGGCTGGACGGCGTGTACGTGGTGGCCACCGGCCCCACCGACGCCGACCACCAGTGGAGCCAGACCCTGGCCGCGGGGGAGTCCTTCACCACGGTGCCGGTCTCGGTCGCCGTCTCGGACGACGGGCTCGAGGGCGCGGTGGCCGCGCTGACCGCGCACCGCCGCGCGCTGCTGCGCCCGCACCCCGATAGGTCCGCGCTGCCCGTGGTGTTCAACGACTACATGAACACCCTGATGGGCGACCCGACGACGGCCAAGCTGCTGCCGCTGGTGGACGCCGCCGCCGCGGCCGGGGCGGAGATCTTCTGCGTCGACGCGGGCTGGTACGACGACGACGGCGCCTGGTGGGACAGCGTCGGCGCGTGGGAGCCCTCCCGGACCCGCTTCCCCGGCGGCATCCAGGAGGTCCTCGGCCACATCAGGGACCGGGGGATGACGCCGGGGCTGTGGCTGGAGCCGGAGGTGATCGGCGTACGCAGCCCGATGGCCGACAAGCTGCCGCCCGAGGCGTTCCTGCAGCGCGGCGGCCGGCGCGTGGCCGAGCACGGCCGCTACCACCTGGACCTGCGCCACCCCGCGGCCACCGGGCACCTGGACCAGGTGGTGGACCGGCTGGTGGAAGAGCTCGGCGTCGGCTACTTCAAGCTCGACTACAACATCAACCCGGGCGCCGGCACCGACCTGGACGCCGACAGCGCCGGCGCCGGGCTGCTGGCCTGCAACCGGGCCCACCTCGCCTGGCTGGACGGCGTCCTGGACCGGCACCCCGGGCTCGTCCTGGAGAACTGCGCGTCGGGCGCGATGCGCATGGACTACGCGCTGCTGTCCCGGCTGAACCTGCAGTCGACCAGCGATCAGCAGGACTTCCTGCGCTACCCGCCGATCGCCGTGGCCGCGCCGCTGTCCATGCTGCCGGAACAGGCCGCCAACTGGGCGTACCCGCAGCCGGAGATGACCGACGAGGAACTCGTCTTCGCCATGTGCACCGGCGTGCTGGGGCGGCTCTACCTGTCGGGCAACCTGCCCGCCATGAGCGCCGGCCAGCTGGACCTGGTGCGGGTGGGCGTACGCGCGCACCGCGACCTGCGCGCCGACCTGGTGCGCGCGATCCCGTGCTGGCCGCTCGGCCTGCCCGGCTGGGCCGATCACTGGCTCGCCCTCGGCCTGCGCGCCGGGGACACCACCCATCTCGGGCTGTGGCGCCGCCCCGGCGCCGCCGAGACCTCGGTCCTGTCGCTGCCCCACCTGGCCGGGCGGGCCGTCCAGATCGAGACCGTCTACCCGGGCGATAAGGCAGGATGGGGCCACTCGTGGGACCCGCAGACCGCCGAGCTGTCCGTGACCAGCACCGTTACCGGACCGACCGCCCGAATCCTGAAGCTCCGCACCCTCTGACCCCCCACGGACCAAAAGGAAACACACCGTGAAACTCACCGCGATCACGGCCGCGGCCGCCACCGCGCTCCTGACCCTCACCGCGTGCAGCGACCCGGCCTCCGGACCCGCCGCCACCCCGGCCGGGAGCGGGCAGCCCGCCGCCTGGGCCGCGCCCACCGGCCGGCTCGACGGCACCACGCTCACCATCTGGGCCGCCCAGAACAGCAACACCGTGCCCAAGGCCGTGACCGACGCCTTCACCCAGGCCACCGGCGCCAAGGTCGACGTGGTCACCATCCCGGACCCGTACGAACAGGGCGTACAGACCAAGGTGGCCACCGGCGACAAGCCCGACCTGGCCTTCTGGCAGCCGACCGCCTCCATGCTCACCGCACTGAACGCCAGGACCAACCTCCAGCCGCTGGACGGCGCCCCCTGGATCGCCTCGATGACGCCCGAACTACGCGACATCACCGGCCTGCTGGACAAGACCCGCTACGCCGCCCTCATCACCAGCCCGGCCGTCGAAGGCGTCTACTACAACAAGGAGGTCTTCGCCGCCAACGGCATCACCGCGACGCCCAAGAACTTCGACGAGATGGTGGAGACGGCCCGCAAGCTCAAGGCCAAGGGCGTCACCCCGTTCTTCGAGATGGCCGGCGACAAGTGGGCCACCCAGTGGTGGGTACAGGTGCAGCTCGCCGACGCCGCCCGCGACGGCTTGTGGGACCGGGTCAACACCGGCAAGGAGACCTTCTCCGACAAGACCATCCTGGACGCGATCAAGAAGTACAAGGCGCTGATCGGCGAGGGCCTGTTCAACTCCGACATCAAGACGGCGAAGTTCGAGGACCAGGGCGCGGCGCTGCTGTCGGGCAAGGCGGCGATGGCCGTCCAGGTGAACTCCTTCTTCGGTCAGCTCCAGGCCAAGGCCGACACCGCGACGCTGGACAAGAAGATCGGCTTCTTCCCGATCTCGCCGTCCGGCAACATAGGCACCTTCATCCCCGACCAGAGCAACGCGCTGGTGGCCTTCAGGACCGGCGACGCCAAGCGCGAGGCGGCGGCCCGCCAGCTGCTGTCGTACTGGATGGGCCCCGGCTACCAGGGCTTCGTCGCCGACCGGAAGACCGTCTCGCTGCGCGCCGACGTGCCGAGCCCGGCGGGCGTGCCGCAGGCGCTGCTCGACGTGCACAAGTCGCTCGGCGACGCGGTCGGCTCGATGCAGGCGCTCGCGGTGGCCAACCCCGACCTGTACCTCAACCTGGCCGACATGATCACCGGCAGCCTGACGCCCGAGCAGGTGGCCGCCGCGACCCAGAAGCAGTTCGCCCAGCTCGCGAAGGCGGCTGGCGCGTCCGGGTTCTGACCACATGTCCGCTACCAGCGCGCGCCACACGCATCCGATGTGGTTCCTGATCCCGGCCTTCGCGATCCTGTTCGTCTTCTTCTTCCTGCCGACCCTGTTCAACTTCATCTACGCCTTCACCGACTGGTCCAGCTTCAAGAGCGAGATCCGCCCCGTGGGGCTGGACAACCTCACCGACCTGCTGTCGGACGGCACACTGTTCAGCGCGCTGCGCATCACGGTGAGTTACGCCGTCCTGGTGGCGCTGTTCCAGAACCTGTTCGGGTTCGGCCTGGCCGTGCTGCTGGAGCGCGACACCTGGCTGAACCGGGTCGCCCGGCTGTTCTTCCTCATCCCGGTGCTGATGTCGGCGCTGGCGGTCGGCTACGTCTTCCAGGCGCTGCTGAAACCCAACGGCAGCCTGAACGGCCTGCTCGGCGGCCTGCTCGGCCACCCGGTGAGCGTCGCCTGGCTCGGCGACACCACCTGGACGCTGGTCGTGGTCTCGGTCATCCACGCCTGGAAGTGGATGGGGCTTTCCATGCTCATCTACCTGGCCGGGCTGAAGACCGTGCCGGAGGACGTCACCGAGGCCGCCAGGATGGACGGCGCCTCGCCCTGGCAGGCGTTCTGGTCGATCCGCTTCCCGCTGCTGGCGCCGGCGGTGACCTTCAACGTCGCCACCGCGCTGCTCGGCTCGATGAACGGCTTCGACATCGTCCAGGCCACCACCGGGGGCGGGCCGGCGCGCAGCACCGAGATCCTCAACATCTTCATCTACCGCACCTTCGGCCAGGGCCTGTTCGCGCAGGCCACGACCATGAGCCTGGTGCTGTTCCTGCTGGTCGGGCTGCTGGCCTTCCCCGTCATCCGGATTCTGCGCAAGCGGGAGGAGATCCTGTGACCGTTCGTACGGGCGGGAGTGTCCGCCCATGACCATCCCCGCTTACGGCGTCCGCGGCCGCCGGGTCCGGCCGCCCCGCGCGAGCGGCCTCGCGGCGCGGCTGCGTCCCTTCGCCGTCGTCGCGCTCGTTGTCACCGTGATGGGCGTGCCGCTGTGGCTGATCGTCTCGACGGCGGCCAAGTCACAGTCCGAGGCGCTCTCGCCGGACCTGTCGCTCCCGTCGCGCTGGCTCCTGTGGGGCAACCTCGCGCAGGTGTGGACCCAGGGCGACATCCCGGCCGCGTTCCTCGGCAGCGTACTGATCGTGGTCCCGGCCGTCGCCCTGGTCCTGACGTTCGGCTCGATGGCGGCGTGGATCCTGGCCCGCCGGGCCACCCGGCTCAACGCCGTCCTGTACGCGCTGGCCATCAGTGGCATCGTGCTGCCGCCCGCCGTGGTGACGATCGTGCTGCTGCTGCGCCAGCTCGGCCTGGCCGGCACCCTCACCGGCATGATCGGCGTCTACGTCGGCATCTACCTGTCGACCGTCGTCTTCTTCGTCACCGGCTTCGTCCGTACGGTGCCGCTGTCGATCGAGGAGGCCGCGCGCATGGACGGCGCGGGCCCCGTGCGGGTCTTCGTCTCGGTCATCCTGCCGATGCTGCGCCCGGTGCTGGCCACCGCCACGATCCTCATCTGCCTGTACGTGTGGAACGACGTCTTCTACGCGTTCTTCGTCATCGGCGGACGGATGGACACGCTGCCCCTGAACCTGTTCCAGGTGGCCAACGCCGGGCTCTACCTCAACAACTGGCACCTGATCTTCGCCTACATCATCCTGATGAGCCTGCCGCTGCTGGTCGTCTTCGCCGTGGCGCAGCGCAAAATCATCTCCGGGATCACCGGGGGCGCGGTGAAGTGACGCCTATCAGGGGCAGGCCAGGACGGCACCCCAACCCGGCGTACGGCAGGCGCGCTCAATCGAGAAGTCGTCCGCCTTCTCCGAGATCGAGCGTGGCCAGCTCGGCCCGGGACGCCACTCCGAGCTTCGGGTACGCCTTGTACAGGTGATAGCCGATGGTCCGCGGACTGAGGAAGAGTTGTGCGGCGATGTCCCTGTTACTCATGCCCCTGGCCGCCATTCGGATGATCTGCAGTTCCTGGGGCGTGAGCCGGTCCAGCGCTCCGGGGGGAACATGTCCCCCCATGATCTGGCGTTCCCCTGCGGCGCGCAGCTCCGCGCGAGCGCGGTCGGCCCACGGACGCGAGCCGAGCCGTTCGAAGATCTCCATGGCGGACCGCAACTGATGGCAGGCGTCCGCGCGCCGCCGCAGCCGCCGCAGCCACTCGCCGTAGAGCAGTTCCGTACGGGCCCGCTCGAACAAACGGCCGCCCCGCAGGTGCAGCCGAAGCGCCTGTTCGTAGTGCCGCTCGGCCTCCTCGTCCGGGGCCAGCAGTGCCCGGCAGCGCAGTGCCACCGCGCCGGCCCAGGGCACGGGGGTCTGCGCGGCCCACATCTGCACCCGTTCAGAGGCCACCTTCGCGAAGTCGTTCCGACCGGCCCGCACCGCCGCCTCGACCAGGTCCGGCATACGGTGCATGACCATCACGGTACGGGCGGCGGGCCCGAAGGCGCCGAACTCCTCGGCCCTGTGCAGAGCCGCCTCCGGCCGCCCCAAGGCGAGATCGAGCAGGTTGAGTGAGACGCATCGCATGCCTCCCGTGGCGGCGTCGCGAACGCCGGCGATCTCTTCCGCCAGCGCCCGGCAGCGTTCTTCGTCGCCTTCGATCGCGGCCAGGTAGGTCATGACTCCGGTCAGCAGAGCCGCGTAGTGCCCCTGGTCGGTGTCACGCGCGATGCGCAGTCCTTCCTTGGCGCTGGCCAGGGCGTCACGGTGCAGCCCGAGGAACATCTGGGAGCGGGCCACGAGGACGAGCGCCAGCGGCAGGAGTCCGATCGCGCCCTGGGCGCGACATTCCCGCTCGATGCTCGCGGCCCTTTCGTAGGCGACCAGGTCGTCGCCGATCACCAGGTCCCAGATGGCGAGCTGGGCGCGTTCCTGGAGTTCCACCGGCTCGGAGCTGTCGCGTAAGCCTTCGATCAGGTCACGCAGCCACGCCAGGCCCGTCGGTGGGTCCTCGGCGGCCAGGCCGCCCATTCCCGCGAGCACTCGCGTCAACGGCCGCAGCCGGCCCGCGGTGGGGAGGCGCAATTGGGATACGCGTGCCGCCGTCTGAGTGAGAGCGGTGTAGTCGCTGCCGATCCAGGCGGGGGTGAGTGCTTCGAAGTACAGCGTGATGGCCACGTCCTCGGCCTGCTCGATGACGGTCTCAGCCGCCTGGGCGAGCAGCGTGTGGGCGGTCTGCGCGTGACCGTGCGCCATCGCGACCATCGCGCGAGTCCGGGCGAGAAACGCCAGCATCATCGGGTCGGTCACATCTGATGCCGCCCGGTCGGCGAGGTCGGCCGCACGTGCGTACAGCCCGGCCTCCGCGGCCGCCGCCGCGGCCGCGGAGAGACGACGGCCTCGGTCGCGCGGGTCGGGGCTCAGCTGGGCCGCGCGACTGAAGGCCGCCGCCACCGCCGCGTGCCCTCCTCTGGTACGGGCATGCTCCGCGCTGCGTTCCAGCGCCGCGGCGGTCTCCTCGTCGGGCCCTGTCGCCGCCTCGGACAGGTGCCAGGCCCAGCGATCCACGTCGCCGGTACGTCCGGCCAAGGTCTGCGCCAGGGCGCGGTGGACCGCCAGCCGCGGTACCAAGGAAGCGACGTGGTAGGCGGCGGCACGTACGAGCGGATGCCGGAAGCGGATGCGGCCGTCACCGACGTGGATCAGGCCCGCGGCCTCGGCGGCGTCGACGTCTGCCAGGCCGGCGCCGAGTTTGCCTACCGCTCCCAGCACGACGTCGAGGTCGCCGGTGTCGTCCGCGGCGGCCACCAGCAGCGCGGTCTGAACGCCCTCCGGCAGCCGCGTGATGCGGTCACGGAAGGCCTGATGAACGCGGCCGGGCGCGGGACCGGATCCGATGCCGATGGCCCGGATGGGTGACTCGCCGGCGCGTTGCGCCTGGGTGAGGAGCGTCGGGAGCTCCAGCAGGGCCAGAGGGTTGCCCTGCGCCTCTTCGAGCAGGTGCGCACATGCCTGCGGGGCCAGGTCGCCGGCGTGCTTGGTCAGCAGTTCGGCGGCGCACCCCGCGTCGAGCCCCGACAGGTGCAAGTCCGGCACGCCGACGGCGGGAAACACCTGCTCGTCCTCGCGGGCGGCGAAGATGATCACGACGCCTTCCGCCTCCAGGCGACGGGCGGCGAACAGCAACGCCTCCGCCGACGCGTGATCGAGCCACTGCGCGTCATCCACCAGGCACAGCAGCGGACGCCGCTCCGCGAGATCGGCCAGCAGGGTGAGCACCGCCAGCCCGGCCAGAAACCGATCCCCGCCCGATGCGCGCCCCATACCGAGCGCGCCCCGCAGCGCCCCCGCCTGCCCGTCGGGCAGCCGGCCGATGCCGTCGAGCGCGCCACGCAGGAGGAGGTGCAAGCCGGCGAAGGGCAGTTCCATCTCCGGCTCGAAACCCGCTCCGCGCAGCACGCGGATCTCGTCATCGGCCGCCTCGGCGGCGTAGTCGAGCAGCGCCGACTTGCCGATCCCGGCCTCGCCACGCACCACCAGCACCCCGCTCCTGCCGGAGCGGGCGTCCACGAGCAGCCGATCGATGGCCACCTGCTCCTCCACCCGCCCTATGAGCATGACCGATCCCATCCGCTCGACGCTGTCATGGCGAGTTCCCACGCTATAGATCCAAGTCTGGTCGCGAATCCGTCAGTGGCCTTCAGCAGCGCATCATCGAGGTACCGGGTGCGCACCGCCACCCGCCCGGCCGGCATTCAACCGCCTTCTATAAGCCGATACCGGCCGGGCCGCACCACTCGGTCAGGCACGGACCAGGTCGCCGTTGCCGGGCTTGTCACTCGCCCAGGCGAGGTAGCCGTTGGGCCGGACGAGCATCTCAAGCGAACCGGGTCAGCACTCCGACGGGGAGGTTATTGACCGGAGCACCGCTCCAGTGGTGTAGACCTTCTTCTTTCCCTTGGTCTTCGGATTGACGGTGAAGCACACATCGGTGGCCTGCTTGAAGTCGAGCTTGAGGTTGCGCTTCTGCTTGCAGTGATTATTGAAGTAGACGGTGACGGAGACGTTTCCCGGATCCCAGGAGATGTTGAGCTTCTCGCCCTTGGGCGAGGCGCACTTGAACGACTTGCGTTTCACCCCCGCGCTCTCGGCCTTGCCTTGGGCGGCCATGGTGACGTTCGACGGATGAGCGATGGCCGTCGCCGCATCGGCTGTCATGATGACAAGAGCGGCCGCCGCCGGAACCAGGATGAACTTTGCCACAGACACGCTTTCTCCCTAGCTTGCCGTTTTTCGCTGGTCACGAATCACGCTAATGACGGCAGCTGCGGGGTGAAATAAGCAATTTGACTGGTCGGCTTATGCCAGTCATACCGGCATTCCCGATCGAGGCCTACCGGAGCAGTTCCATGACCTGGCCCGTCGCGTCCATACCGCCCTCCAGGAGGGTGATGTGGCCGAACCCGAGCTGCTCGTGGTTCTTGCGCAGCTTGTCGGCGATCTGCAGGGTCGTGCCGTGGCGCTGGTGCGACGGTCCGGATCGTGCTGATGTGCGCGGATCCTCGCTCCACGAAGGCATGACGATGACCTCCCTTGCCGCAGCGGGGGAGGTCATCGGCGTGAGCAGCCTGGTCGTCATGGTGATGAGCGCGCCGCGTACGACGAGCGCCGACATCCGGACAAGCCCGGACGTGACGGTCCAGAGCGTGTGCACGCGCCGCAGGTTGGTGACCACGCGGGAGATGCGCTCGTACGCTTCGCTCGCCCGGTCGCGGGTCTCCTGCGCGGAGGCCCACACGCCGCGATGATCAACGCGGCGGCCATGCGGGACGTTCAGGGGCGGGCCTGGGGGTCGTCGCCGATGACCGGCGCGGTGCGGGTGTCCACGTCCACGGCGGAGCGGGCCAGAACGGTGCCGTCGGACACCAGGGCGATGTGCAGGCGGCCGCTGGTCCAGCCGTCGGGCAGCTCGGCGTGGACCTCGGTGGCTGCGCCGAGCAGGAACGGTTTGGCCTCGGCGCGCTCCCCGGCCGTCCCCGGTCGCGTGGGCGCGGGGCCGAAGACGGCCGACCAGGCGGTGTGCAGGTGACCGCTGACGGAGTCCGTGCCGTGATGGGAGATCCGGACCGGGACCGCGACCCGCCCGGTCTCGCTGAGCAGGTCGCGGCCGGGGGCGACGGGAACCACGTCCAGGACGAGCGTCGTCATGGCGTTGACGTGCGCAGGGTCCACTCCGGCCAGGTCCTTGGCGCGGCGCTCGAAGTCCAGCAGCCCGGCCGACTCGTGCTCGATGTCGTACAGCTCGGTGTAGACGTAGCCGGCCAGCCGGTCGTGGCGCCGCATCTCCTGGGTCTGCCAGCGCAACTGCCAGCCCCGCTGCACGCTGGTGAAGCCGGTGCCGTACTCGCTGTTCAGGTTGGGCAGGCCGCGCAGCGGCTGCGTCGGCGTCCCGGCCAGCTTCTTGCGGACCACGTAGTCGGGGCCGAGCGGCACGGGGAAGTCGTCCTGGTCGCCGTTCAGCAGCGCGGCGATCGTCCTGCCCCAGGAGGCGGCCGATTCGTCGTAGTAGTGCCAGTCGAGCAGGTCCGTCTTCACGTGCGCCCAGCCGGAGTTGTCGACCGCGGGCCGGGTCGGGTCGAGGGCCTTGAGCAGGTCGTACGCGCGGGCCGCGGCCTCCTGCTTGGCCGGGTCGCCGGGAATGTCCCAGTCCAGGCCCCACTCCTCGTTGTACAGGCCCCAGATGACGATCGCGGGGGAGTTGCCGTCGCGCTCGGCCATCGGGGCGATCTGCGCCTCGAAGGCGGCGACCGACTCCGCCGAGAACCGGCCGGTGGCGGCGGGTTCCGCCCAGATCAGCATGCCGAGCGTGTCGGCATGGCGAACGAAGCGCGGATCCTCCAGCTTGAGATGCTTGCGCACCAGGTTGTAGCCCGCGGCGGCGGCCAGCTCGAGGTCGCGGCGCAGCGCGGCGTCGTCGGGCGCGGTGATGCCGGTACGCGGCCAGTAGCCCTGGTCGAGGACGCCGCGTACGAACAGGCGGTGGCCGTTGAGGTACAGGTCCTCGCCGGACACCTCGATCCGGCGCAGCCCGGTGTAGCCGGTGACCCGGTCGGTGCCGTCGGCCGAGACCAGTTCGGCGTCCACGTGGTACAGATGCGGGTCCTCGGGCGACCACAGGCGCGGCTCGGCGATCGGCAGCACACCCCGCGCGACACCATCGGAGATCGCCACGTCCACCGTCGTTCCGTGGTCGCGCACGGTCAGCCGGAGTGTCGCCGGAGCCGGGCCCTCGACGCGGGCCTCGACCTCGATGCCGTCCAGCCCCTCGGTCGGCCGCAGCTTCAGCGCGGCCACGTGGGTGGCGGGCCGCGCTTCCAGCCAGACGCTCTGCCAGATGCCCGACGAAGGGGTGAAGCACACGCCGTCGAAGTCGTCGCGCGGGATGCTGCGCTGCTTGCCGTGCGCGATCTCCCGCTTGTCGGCGGGGGAGAAGACCCGTACCAGGATCTCCTGCTCGCCCTCGCGCAGCGCGTCGGTGATGTCCGCCTCGAACGGCGTGTAGCCGCCCACGTGGCGGGCCACCTCGGTGTCGTTGACCCAGACGGTGGCCTCGTGGTGCACGGCCCCGAAGTGCAGGACGATCCGCTGCCCCGCCCAGCCGGCGGGGACGGTGATCCGGCGGCGGTACCAGGCGACCGGCAGCCAGTGGGCCTCGATGCCGGAGGCCGGGGTCTCCCAGGCGAACGGCACGGTGATGGTCCGGTCCCAGCCTTGGTCGGCGTCGGCCCGGAAGTCCCAGTCGCCGTTCAGGCTCGACCAGGAGTGCGACCGGTCGAAGTGGGGGCGCGGGTATTCCGCACGCGGCGTCATTGGAAGGGTGCTCCGATCATGAGAAGGTGTGCCCGGTCAGCCCTTGACGCTGCCGGCGAGGATGCCGCTGATGAAGTGGCGCTGCAGCAGGATGAAGATCACCAGCAGTGGCAGCATGGCGATGCTGCCGGCGGCGAGCAGCTCACCCCAGACGGTGGCGAAGTCGGCGCCGACGCGGTTGCCGGTGACGTTCTGCGCCAGGGTCGACAGCACCACCTGGACCGTCTGGTGCGCGGTGTCGTTGACGGCGACGACCGGCCAGACGAAGTCGTTGTAGATGTTCATGGTGGTCAGCACGGCCAGCGCGGCCAGGCCGGGCCGGATCACCGGGATGACGACCCGGGCGAAGACCCCGAACTCGCTCGCGCCGTCCACCCGCCCGGCGTCGAGTAGTTCGTCCGGGATGGCGGCGATGACCTGGCGCATCCAGAAGATGCTGAAGGCGTCGACGCTGCCCGGCAGGATCAGCGCCTGGTAGGTGTTGACCCAGCCCAGCGAGCTCATCTCCAGCAGCAGCGGGATGATCAGCACCAGGGTCGGCAGCATCAGCGTGAGCATCACCACCCCGAACAGCGCGTTCTTGCCGGGGAAGGTGTACTTGGCGAAGGCGTAGCCGGCCAGCGGGCAGAACACCATCGTCATCGCGCCCTTGACCGCCAGGACCAGCGCGGTGTTCACGAAGCCGGTGCCGATCGGCACGTCGGCGAACATCGCCCGATAGTTGTCCAGCGTCGGGCCGCCCACCGACAGCGGGCTGGTGATGATCTCGGCGGCGGGTTTGAGCGAGGAGCTGAGCGCCCACCAGATCGGGTACAGGAACGCGACGGCGAGCAGCGCGAGCACCACGTACTGCACCGGACCGGGCCTGGCCTGCTTCATCTGAATGGTGGCGCGGGGACCCGGTTCCTCGGGGCCGAAGCGCCACTCCTCCTTTCGAAAATAGAATGGAAAGACTCGGTAACGCTCGGCAACATGTGCGGTGGGTGAGGCAGCTGTGACAGGAGGTGTGCGATGGCGATCCGCCGCTCCGTCGCCAAGCGGCACGGCCTGCCCTCGGTCGTGCAGCTGCGGCTCACTCCCGCTTCGGCCCAGGCCGAGGCGCTGGCGGCGGCGGTGCTGTTGTGCAATCAGGCGGCCACCGTCGTCTCCCGGTTGGCTTGGCAGCACCGTGTCTTCGCGGTGGTGGAGTTGCATCGGCTGGCCTATTACGAGGTGCGCGGGCAGGTGGCCGGGCTGGGCGCGCAAGCGGCCGTGCGGGCGATCGCCCGGGTCGCCGGCGCCTACGCCAACCGGCGTGCCAGCAAGAAGCGCGCTCACATCTTCCGCCCGCATGGCGCCGTCCCCTACGACGCCCGGCTGATGAGCTTCAACCGAGACGCCCGCACCGTGTCGCTGTGGACCCCTACCGGCCGCGTCACCATCCCCTACACCGGCCGACCAGAAGACCTCAAAGCCGTGGACACGCTGCCGGTGGGGGAGGCCGACCTGATCTGCCGCCGTGGCGTCTGGCTGCTGCAGGTCACCCTCACCCTGCCCCAACCGGCGATACGCGAGCCCGTCCATGGCTTCATCGGGGTGGATCAAGGGGTGGCGAACCTGGCGGTCACCTCCGATGGCGCGGTGCTGCCCGGCCCCGCCCTGTCGGGGCCGGTCGGTGGCAACGGCCATGTCCGCACCCTGCGGGAACGGCGGCACCGGCAACGCCGGCGGCTGCAGAAGAAGGGCACGGCTGCGGCGCGGCGGGTGCTGCGCCGTCTGTCCGGTCGTGAGCACCGGATGATGACCGACCTCAACCACCAAATCTCGACGTTTGTGGTGCGTGAAGCCGAACGCACCGGCCGTGGTGTCGCCCTGGAAGACCTCCAGGGCATCCGCGGCCGGGTAAGGGCTCATCGGTTCCAGCGGCGCACCCTGCACAGCTGGGCCTTCGCCCAGCAGATCACCTTCACCCGCTACAAGGCCGCCCGCGCCGGAGTCGCGTTTTTGCTGGTCGACCCCGCGCATACCTCGCAGGCGTGTCCGGAGTGCGGGTGCGTGGCCAGGGCGAACCGGCCGGCGCGGGGCCGGTTCGTCTGCAAAAGGTGTGGCCTCGCTGGGCACGCCGACCACATCGCGGCCCGCAACATCGCCGCACGCGGCGCTGCGGGCTGGGCTGCTGTCAACCAGCCACACGCTACCGGCCTCCTTTCAGCCAGATGGGACCGTGAGAGCAAACCACCGGGTTCAGCCGGTGGTAGTTGACGACACCTCGTCTTTCGGGCGCAGCAGCCGGACCGCGCCCAGCGAGAGGCCGAACACCAGCAGCACCAGCAAGAAGGAGTTGGCGGCACCGGTGCCCAGGTCGGATGCCGAGATGTGGTCATAGAGGTAGAGGCCGGCCGTGGTGGTGGAGCCGTAGGGGCCGCCCTCGGTGACCACGTACGGCTCGGCGAACATCTGGAAGACCGCCAGCGTCTGCACGACCACCAGGAAGGCGATGCTGCGCCGGACGAGCGGCACGGTCAGCGACCAGAACTGCCGCCATCGCGAGGCGCCGTCGATCGAGGCGGCCTCGTACACGGCACCCGGTACGGCCTGCAGCCCGGCGAGCAGGATGATGATCGCGAAGCCGGTGGTCTTCCACAGGAACAGCAGCGCGAGCGTCGGCTTGGCCCACGCGGTGGAGGTCAGCCAGCTGACGGCGGGCAGGCCCACCAGCCCGAGCACGTGGTTGACCAGCCCGTAGTCCTCGTCGAACACCACGATCCACACCTGCGCCATGGCCACCAGCGGTGTCACGAAGGGCGCGATGAAGGCGACCCTGAACAGCCCGCGCAGCCGCAGCCGCGCGTTGGCCAGCAGTACCGCCGCGCCCAGTCCGGCGATGACCTGGACCGGCACGATCAGCAGCCACATCACCGCGCTGTTGCCGAGCGAGGCCCAGAAGTCGGGGTTGGTCAGCAGGTAGACGTAGTTGCCCACGCCGACCCAGGTGGCCTCGCCCGCGCCGCGCCAGCGGGTGAAGCTGAGGCGCAGCGCGTAGACCAGCGGGTAGACGCCGAAGGCCGCGAAGACCGCGAAGAACGGCGCGATGAACAGGTACGGCGAGAGCCGGGGCAGGCGCCGCGAGCCGGTGGCGGCCCGCCCTGCCGTCGTGGCGGTGAGACTCGACATCAGGCCCGGTCGATCAGGTTGCGCTGGATCTTCTTGGCCGACTCGGCGATCACGTCGTCGGGGGACATCTTCCCCTCGATCAGGCGCTGGGTGTTGTCACCGAGATAGTCCACGGACTGGGCCCACCACACGGGGATCGGCGCGGCGGCCGGGATGGTGGCGGCGGCCTCGACGGCGACCTTCCACAGGTCCTGGCCGCCGAGCGCGTCGATCGGCTTGAACAGCGGCTTGTCCGGCTTCAGCGCCGGGGTGAAGGAGGGTACGGAGGTGGACAGCCCACCGGGGTAGATGCTGTTGGGGCCGTAGACGGCGGTGCAGCCGGGCTCGGTGAAGCACAGGAACTCATACAGGAGCCAGGCCAGCTCCGGGTTCTTCGCCTTGGCGGGGATGATGAAGCTGCTGCCGCCCATGGCGCCGCTGCGGGCGCCGCCGGGCGTCCACGCGGGCAGGGGCGCGGCCCGCCACTTGCCCTTGGTGGCCTTGAGCAGCTGCTGCGGCGCGAACGACCACCAGATCGCCCACGGGACGAACACCTGCTGCCCGCTGTCGAGGGTGTTGATGTCGGCCGCTTCCAGGTAGGGCGCGTGGGTGACCAGGTCGCCCTTGACCGCGTCCTGGATCCAGGTCAGGGTCCGCCGGTACTCGGCCGACTCCAGCCGGAGCCTGCCCTGCGCGTCGGCGAGGCTCGTGCCCTGCTGGTTGGCCAGCATCTCCAGCCAGAGCTGGCCGAGGAAGGGGTTCTTGTCCAGGTGGATGGGCTTGGTCTTCGGGTCCTTCTCCTTGATCGTCCGGGCCGCGGTCAGCAGGTCGTCGTAGGTGCCGATCCCGGCCGGGTCGACGCCGGCGTCCTGCAGGATGTCCTCGCGGTACCAGAGCAGGCCGGGGTCCAGATCCCACGGCACGCCGAAGATCTTGCCGCCGACGGTGTTGACGGACAGCTTGTACGGGGCGACCTTGTCGCGGTAGGGGGCGATCAGGTCGGTCAGGTCGTACAGGTGCTCGGACTGGCCGCCGATCTTGGCGTCGTCCCAGAAGCTGCCGTCCGGCACGTCGGTGCCGCTGATCAGGGTGTTGGCCAGCTTGGCGTCGATGTCGACGGCCAGGTGGTTCACCTTGACCCCGGGATGGGCCTCCCGGAACTTGCCGATCGCCGCGTCGAACACCTTGAACAGGTCACCGGACCGGTTCCAGATCGTGATCTCGCCCTTGGCGGACGTGGACGCCGAGACGGTGGGCTTGGCCAGCTTGCTCGGCGCCGCGCTGGTGCCGCCGCCGGGAGCGCAGGCGCCGGCCGCGGCCAGCGCGCCGATTCCGAGCGCTCCCTTGAGGAAGCCGCGGCGGGCCATGGCGGGTGTGGACATCTCTACTCCTCGGACGGGGTACGGCGCGGCTTGCGGAGAAACGCTCTGCAACGATGCAGACATCATGCATACTCCTCTGCAACGATGCAAGAGTGAGTTATGATCGCAGCAACCGCAGAGGAGGAACATGGCCCGTCCAACGTTGCGTGACGTCGCCAAGCGGGCGAACGTCTCGATCCGCACGGTGTCCAACGTGGTCAACGGCTACGCGCCGGTCTCCGACGAGCTGCGGGCCCGGGTGCAGGTCGTGCTGGACGAGGTGGGTTACCGGCCCAACCTGATCGCCCGCAACCTCAAGCAGGGCCGTACCGGGATGATCGGCCTGGTCGTCCCCGAGCTGGACGTCCCCTACTTCGCCGAGCTGGTGCGCGAGGTGATCACCGCGGCCAGGGCGCACGGCTACGTGGTGATGGTCGACCAGACCGACGGCGACGCCGAGCGGGAGCGTGAGCTGCTGGCCCGTGACTCAAGGGCCAGCATGTTCGACGGCCTGCTGCTGAGCCCGCTGGCCATCTCCGCCGAGGAGCTGCGCGGCCGGGGCAACCGGGTCCCGATCGTGCTGCTCGGCGAGCACATCTTCAACGGCAGCTTCCACCACGTCGCCATCGACAACGTCGCCGCCGCCCGTACGGCCACCGGGCACCTGCTGGAGCATGGCCGCCGCCGCGTCGCCGCCATCGGCGACCAGCCGTACGCGACCGGCGAGACCGCGCAGCTGCGCACCTCCGGCTACCGGCAGGCGCACGCCCGGATGGGGCTGGACGTCGACGAGCGGCTCATCGTCCCCACCCCGCGCTTCCACCGGCGTCTGGGCCTGGAGGCGATGGAGCGTCTGCTCGCGCTGCCCGACCCGCCCGACGCCGTGTTCTGCTACAACGACCTGCTCGCCCTCGGCGCGATGCGTGCCCTGAACAGGGCCGGGCGCCGCATTCCGGAGGACGTCGCGGTGGTCGGCATCGACGACATCGAAGAGGGCGAGTACAGCACGCCCAGCCTCACCACGGTCGCCCCGGACAAGGCGGAGATCGCCCGGCTGGCGGTGGGCGTCCTCATCGACTCGATCAACGGCTCGGCGCCCACGCCGTCGGAGATCGTCGTCCCCCACCGCCTCATCGTCCGGGAGAGCACCGCTCTCTGACCCGGCGTAGTCTTTCCCAGCGGAGTCGGAACGCCACAGCGACCCATCCGCGGCGTAAAGCGCGGGGGGCAGCACCGCGACCTGAGCCTCGGCATGGGTGCGGGAGATGAAAATCCAGGTCACAAGCCCTCTGGCGGGGCAGTCTGGGGGCGCGCGCGTTGTTCTACCGTGGAGAGCGGGGGCAGCACCCGTCCCCGCTGACACCAGAATCCCACGGAGAACATTATGTCTATTCTGTGCTTCTTCGGCATGATCCGCCCGCCGGTTCCTGCGCCTCCGGATCTGTCCAGCGGTAGCAATGGAGCGGCGCTTGCGCGCCGTCGCCGCCGCCATCGCCACTGAGCTCAACGCTCAGACATAGAAAGACGCTCGGCAGGGAAGGCCCCTTGCCGGGCGTCTCGCTGTGCTTCCCCCCAGACGGCACGGAATTTCGTGATCGGGAAGACGAATACGCCTTTCGGTGAATAGTAGAGGAGAAGATCATCAACCTACGTCTATGAGGTAGACCGTGAATTTAGGCAAGTCGCTCATCGCCGCTCTCGCGGCGGGAGCAATCGGCGTCACGCCGGCGTGGGCCCGGCAGGCCCCGCCTCAGCAGGAGAACGGGGTGACCCTGATCACCGGTGACCGGGTCGTGGTCACCGGGCCGGGGCACCGTGTGGAGCCCGGTCCCGGCAGGCGGACGGACTTCACGAGCCAGGTGCTCGGAGGCCACCTGTACGTGATACCCGCCGACGCCACGCCGCTGATCGCCCAGGGCGTGCTGGACCGGCGGCTGTTCGACGTCACCCAGCTCCTGGCCTGGAAGTACGGCGACGCCGACACCCCCGACATCCCCGTGATCTCTCAAGGGACCGCCGGGCAGGCCGTCGCACCGCAGGGCGCCCAGCGGGTCCGGCAGTTATCCAGCCTCGGGATGAGCGCGGCGCGCGTGCCGAAGGCGAACGTCGCCCAGACCTGGAAGGATCTGACAGGCGGTGGCGCCCGCGCCCTGACGGCGGGTCGTACCAAGCTGTGGCTGGACGGCCGCAGGTCGTTCTCGCTGGACGAGAGCGTCAAGCAGATCGGCGCCCCGCAGGCGTGGCAGCAGGGCATGACGGGCAAGGGCGTCACCGTCGCGGTCCTCGACTCCGGCTACGACCCCGACCATCCGGACCTGAAGGACGCGGTACAGCAGGAGCGCAACTTCAGCGACGAACCCGACATCCGCGACTCCCTCGGCCACGGCACTCATGTCGCCTCGATCGTGGCGGGAAGGGATCAGAAGTATCGGGGCGTGGCGCCGGAGGCGACGCTGGCCATCGGGAAGGTGGGCGGTCCCGCGGGCCCGACCGATTCGGCCATCCTCGCTGGCATGGAGTGGGCGGCCGTCGAGATCAAGGCCAAAGTCGTCAACATGAGCTTCGGCGACGTGGACGCTCTCGATCTGGACCCACTGGAGCAGGCGGTCAACACGCTTTCTGAGCGGACCGGCACGCTGTTCGTCGCGGCGGCGGGAAATGACGGCGCCAGGGGCAGGGTGATCAGCCCCGGTAGCGCTGAAGCGGCGCTGACCGTGGGCGCGGTGGACAAAAAGAGTCGCCTGGCCGAATTCTCCAGCCCGGGGCCGCGAGTGAGCGACCACGCGATCAAACCCGACGTGACCGCGCCGGGCGTGAACATCGTCGCCGCGGCCGCGGCGGGCACCGCCGACGGCCTCCACCGGCCGCTCAGCGGCACCTCGATGGCCACCCCGCACGTGGCGGGAGCGGCGGCCATCCTGGCTCAGCGCCACCCGGAGTGGACGGGCGCGCAGCTCAAGGCCGCGCTGATCGGCAGCGCCGCGCCCGCTCAAGGCGCGACGCTCTATCAGCAGGGAGCCGGGCTGATCGACCTGGAACGCGCGCTGAAGCAGCAGGTCACGGTCGCGCAGGGCAACGTCTGGGCGGCCTTCCCCTGGAACGCCGCCGGCGAGCGAGTGACGACCAAAACGATCACGTACGCCAACGCGAGTGACGCTCCGGTCGCCCTCGACCTGTCGGCTCAGGGCGAGGTGCTGAAGCTGCCGGCCGACCAGGTCACGGTCCCGGCCAAGGGCGAGGCCTCGGTCACGCTCACCATCGACGCCGGTGGCAAGGCGCCGGGCGACTACCCGGGAACGGTCACCGCCAGGTCGGGCGAGACGGTGATCCGCACGCTGGCCGGCGCCTACGTCGAGCCCGAGTCCTACGACGTCACGCTCACCGTCGTCGGCAAGCAGGGCCAGCCCATCAACCCCATGCAGAGCCAGATCTATGACGCGAAGACCGGAGCCCTCCACCAGCCGGCCTTCCGTGACGGTGTGGCCAAGGTACGACTGCCCGAGGGCGACTGGAGCGTCTACACCGAGATCACGGAGAAGATCGACGGGAAGTGGGTCATGACGATCGCCGACCCCGCGCTGAAGATCGACGGCGGCGACCAGAAGCTGACGGTGGACGCGCGCCAGGGCAAGGCGGCCAAGATCACGCTTGACGATCCGAGCGCCGAACGTCAGCGCGGTTACGCCCTCGGGGTGACCCACGGCGCATGGAACTCCTGGTGGTCGACAAATGGCGACGTCAACGACAACCTCTTCGTCGTTCCCAGCCGCCAGGCAGGTCTGACCTACGGTGTGGAGACCATGTGGCTCAGCAAGGACGCGTCTCCCAGCCCGTACGTCTACCAGATCGTCGACCACCGCACCGACGGCCTCCCCGAGGATCCTGTCCACAACTTCCGGCAGAAGGATCTGGCGAAGGTCACCGCGACCTACCGGGCCGCGGGAGTGGCGGCCACGGGCATGCCGATGTCCGGACTGCTCATGGCTGATTTCCCCGGCTCGGCCCTGAGGCCGCTGGTCGACGATATCGCCTTGCCCGGCACGCTCATCCACTACCGCACGCCCGGGCTGACCTACGAGAGCGGGCTTGAGGTCGGCACCTCGCTGGTGTTCGACGGCGGCAAGCTCATGAAGCGCGGTCAGACCAGCGAGGTCTGGAACAGCGCGGTCACCGGGCCGGCGTTCCTGCTGCCGGGCGGCAGCCGTACCGGCGACAAGCTGACCTTCTCCGGAGTGGGGCTGTTCTCCGACGGGGGCGCGGGCAGGACGGGGTCGGACACCGCCGCCACCGGCGTCGCCACCCTCGCCAAGGACGGGCAGGTGCTGGCCAAGGCCGACCTCGCCGGCTGCTGGGTCTACGAGCAGGAAAAGTGCCAGTTGCGCGCCGACCTTCCCTCGGGGCGCGGCTCCTACACGCTGACCGCGTCGATGCGCAGGCAGGTCCCGCACTCGGCGCTGTCCACCGGCGTGGAGTCCGTGTGGACGTTCCCGTCCGCGACCACGGCCACGGAGCAGCCGCTGCCTCTGACCGCGGTCCGGTACAACCCCGAGGGCCTGGACGCATCGAACCGCGCCAAGCCAGGCAGCGTGACCCGCCTGCCCATTCGGATCGAGCGCAACGCCGGGTCCGCGCCGGTGAAGGCGAAGTCGGTCGGGCTGGAGATGTCCGTCGACGACGGCGCGAACTGGCGCAAGATCCCGGTCGTCCGCACCGGCTCGGGCTGGTCCGCCATGGTGCCGAACCCGGGTACGGCCGGCTTCGTCTCACTCCGCGCGGTGGTGACCGACACGGCGGGCATCGGACTGACCCAGACGATCACCCGCGCCTACGCCATCGGCTGACCGGTCGGCCACACCCACCGTCCTGGCCGGGTCCGGCCGGGGCGGTTGTGTGAGAATCTCGCCGCTCGGAGGGCTCGGTAGCCGGACTTGTTTTTGAAGCGTGCTTTGCGGCGATACGCGGGTCGGCGCTGACGATGGCCGGGTGATGTTGCTGGGTCTGGAGCGCTTTCCGTCCTTGGGGTGGTGGCGATCATGCGTTCCAGGCTCGTACTGTGGCCAGGTCCTCTGTGCAAGGGGGATGTGGGTTGGTGATACTGCTGATGGGCTTTTCTGGTTGTGTGCTTCGGAACCTGTAGTGCTCATGCGACGCGCCGGGTGTTCCGAGGGAGATATGGCCCTGTATGTTGCTTGATAGGTGAATCGTTCGTGAGTGGTTTCTGGTCTTGAGAGGCGTATTGCCCGATCAGAGGCCGTAGCGGTCGCCCTTCGGGGCGGCCGAGCATCGCAACCAAGTGGACAACGCGGTAAACGCGCCACCGACGAGCGGCGGTCGCCCTTTGGGGTGGCCGAGCATCGCAACCACCCGAGAATGTACGCGACCGGCGGAATCAGTAAGTGTCGGTCGCCCTTCGGGGCGGCCGAGCATCGCAACTGCCAGGTGCCCAGCACCTCGGCGTCATCACCCTCGGAGTGGCGGTCACCCTTCCGGGTGGCCGAGCATCGCAACTTGATGTTGAGGGCGCACACGCGTAGCTCGCCCGGTGGCGGTCGTCCTTCGGGGCGGCCGAGCATCGCAACCGGACGGCAACGACGGGTTCGGCGTGGTCACCGGGTGGCGGTCGTCCTTCGGGGCGGCCGAGCATCGCAACAACTGGGACGACATCAAGCGTCGCGGCCAGAAGGGGTGGCGGTCGCCCTTCGGGGCGGCCGAGCATCGTAACTGGAGAAGCCCCGGTGTCCCGTATCCAATCAGGCACGTGGCGGGCCTCCGTGCTGATGGCTGCCTCGCGCACGATCTGATGATCGAAGTCCTATCACAGGCGTGAAAGAGATACCTGGCCATTCGGGCCCGCGCCGATCGTGGAAACCATGCAACGCTACGGTACGGCTGTCCAGGACCAAAGCCTTGGTCCATGCTCGCCACGCAGACACGCCAACCTCAGCATTACTTCGTCGTGCCGAGCGGGATTCTCGGCGGCGACCTGGGCCGCCATACAGGTCATACGGAACTCGCGGACGTCCCGCAGCGTCTCGAACCCGGCCCACGAGGTGACGTCGTGCTCGTATACCCGGACGAAGGTGCCATAGTCCTCGGCGGTGATGCCGGCCAAGGTGAAAGCCTTGACAGCCGTGGAGGTCAGGTCCCATTCGGGCGGGCCGACCGAGCAGCGTTCCAGGTCGAGCAGCACAACGCCGCCGTCGTCCGTGCTCACCACGTTGCCGATCCATGCGTCCCCATGCACGACGGTCTCCGGCAGGCCCTCGGGTAGCGCTGCGTAGCGCGCCCTCAAATCGGCCAGGCGGGCGCGCATCCAGGCCAGGTCCGACTCGTCAAGGGTGGCCGCACGATCGATCCGCTCTGCGAGTCGTACGAACGGATCCAATCGGCCGATGTCGAACTCGGTCGGTGGCGGGAGGCCGTGAAGGCGGCGCAGCGTCGTCGCGACCATCAGCGCCGTGCCGTGTCGGTGGGGTGGTAGCTCTCGCCACCAGGTGACCGCGCGGCCGTCTCTCCGACGGGGCTATCTCGCGGGGGTGGCAGGACGTGAGCAGCAAGTTATGGACGGTGGCGGCCCTGGTGGCGGTCATGGTGACCGTCTCGTCTTGCGACGCAGACACCCCGCCGAAGGACACGCCCCAGCCCTCCGCCGCGAGCTGCGCGACCTCGCTCCCGCCGAATCCGCCCCCTTCTCCCACCCAGTCGACTGCCTGGGCGGCCGGGCTCTGCCTTGATGTCCAGATGCCCAAGCCGGACAGCCAGGTTCCCGCGCTGGCCGATTGCGCACTCGCGACGGCCGGGGCCCAGATCACCAAGCTCGTCTACCAGGGCAACGGGCCGGTGGAGTGCCCGAAGGACACCGACGGGATGCTGGACACCCCGACCGGTCTGGAGCCGCCGCGTACGGTCTGCCTGCGCAACCGCCGCGCCCCGCACCCGGGGGACGTCGGCAAGGGTGGCGGGATCCTACGCGTCGGCGACTGCACGCTCATCGAGGACGAGCCCGTCGTATCCGTCGAGGAGCGGGCCTGTTACGACGGCCACGGCCCCGGCAGGATCAGGAAGTTCACCAGGACGAAGAAGGCGTGTACGCGCAAGATCTGGTCCTACGCCTACAAGTGGCAGGGCTCCTACTTATGCGTCGGGCCGGGTGAGGACGCCAAGGAGGTCGGTCCCCAGTACGCGCTCGCGAGCTGCCTGACCGCTCCCAAGACGAAGCGCCGCAAGACGGTCTTCGGCACGGAGAACTCCATCGTCGGGGGACTGAAGAAGGTGTCCTGCAAGGCCAAGAAGGCGTGGGGGAAGGTGGTCGGGCACGTCAGCATCGAGTTCGAGTGTCGGCGGCCCGCCGATTACTCGGTGACGAGCTCGACGTCCACTTTGTACGGGCTCGCCTCCGGCCCCGACCCCTGCCCGGCGATCACCTGCATCCGGAGACTCTGACCCGCGCGTACGGAGCGTGACCTGTTGAGCGCCAGGAGAATGTCGGTCCTGATGGCCGGGTCCACCACGACATAAAACGCGGGGCCGTATTCCTCTGGCTCCGAGACGCGCAGGTCGTGGAGCGCCATGGTCAAAAGCGCGGGACACGCTGCCACAGTCACGTTCAGGAGCGCCTTGGGCGACTACGTTAAGGCCTGACAAATACGGACAAGACGACGCAGGAGATTTCCATGACCGACACCTCGGGCCAGGAGCTCTTAGCCAAGATCGACACCACGAGACCGCATTCGGCGCGGGTGTGGAACTATCTCCTCGGGGGCAAAGATTTCTACCCCGTCGACCGCGAGGCCGCCGACCAGTACAAGAAGACCTTCCCCGGGATCGTCGACATCGCCCGCACTGACCGAGCCTTCCTCGGCCGGGCCGTACGGTTCCTCACCGGCGAAGGCGTCCGCCAGTTCCTGGACATCGGAACCGGCCTGCCAACGATGGACAACACCCACGAGGTCGCCCAGCGGGTCGCCCCAGAGTGCCGCATCGTCTACGTCGACAACGATCCGCTGGTCCTGCTGCACGCCGAGGCGTTGCTGAAAAGCTCCGAAGAGGGGGTCTGCGACTACATCGACGCCGACCTGCGCGACCCGGACAAAATCTTGGAACGGGCCGCGCAGACGCTGAACTTCGACGAGCCAGTCGCGATCATGCTGCTGGGCATCTTGCATCTCGTCCCGGACTTCGCCCAGGTGCACCAGAGCGTGATGCGGCTGCTGGACGCCGTGCCCCCGGGCAGCTACCTGGCGATCACCCACGCCACCCTCGATTTCGACGGCGAGACGACCGCCCAGGCCGAGGCCCAGCAGGAATGGAACAAGAAGGCCGACTCGATGACCCCCCGTACCCGCGCCGACATCAGCCGCTTCTTCGACGGCCTGCAAATGGTAGAACCCGGCCTGGTCTCGATGTCACGGTGGCGGGTCGAGGCCACCCCCTGGGGTGAACCCGCCGAACTGGCTGGCTACTGCGGAGTCGGCCGAAAGCCCTGAAACCGCAGATGCCGCCCTGGAGATCTGCATCGATCTTGGGAGTCCAGCGAGGATGCGCCGCGGACAGGGTAAATCAGTATCACTGAGGTCAGGTTCTTTGGTGTAGCGCGTGAAGGGTATCGCGTCGAAAGTATTGCCGTATCGGCTTAGTCACCATGCGTGATTTTCTTGGTGAACTGGAGCCTGGGGGCAGAACGGTCAGAAGTCGTGCCGTCATATGCGGCGGGAATTCCCGATACCGGGAATTTCCGCTGGTCAGAAGCTTTCGAGACGAGTTGACTCGCTCGCACATGGGAAGTTTCCATAGCCCAGTGCCAGGCGCGGCGCTCGAAGGGAAGAGGCGGCGGGAGATCAAGTGGAATATGGTGTTTGAGCCAGCTGCCGTGGCAGGATGATCGACGGTCAGACCGGGGAAATTCACCGATTTGGGAGCATGCATGCCGACTGTTCGCGGTACAGGCGACTTGCCGCGAATCTCCGACGGGGATTTGCGTCAGTCTGGGCCGACAGCGTTACGGATGTTAGTCGGCGCGTACCTGCGACAGTTGCGCGAGTCACGGGAGATCACTCGCGAAGCCGCCGGATATGTCATCCGGAGTTCACATTCCAAGATCAGCCGCTTGGAGTGCGGGCGGACCAGTTTCAAGTTGCGTGATGTGGCTGACCTGCTCACCCTGTACGGCGTGGACGAGGCCGAACGCCAGACCGTACTCATCATGGCCAAGCAGGCCAACGCGCCCGGCTGGTGGCAGGACTACCGAGATGTACTCCCCGACTGGTTCGAGGCTTACCTTGGGCTGGAGCAGGACGCGGCCATCATCCGCACCTACGGGGTCCAGTTCGTCCCCGGCCTGCTGCAGACCGAGGATTACGCCCGCGCGGTCATCGCAGACGGCTACGAGAACGCCTCTGCCGAGCAGATCGAGCGCCGGGTCGCGGTACGGATGCGCCGCCAGCAGATCCTGATGTCACCCACGTCGCGCAAGCTTTGGGTGGTGATGGACGAGGCGGCGCTGCGCCGTCAGGTCGGCGGCAGCACGACGATGCGCGCCCAGCTCGAACATCTCCTGGAGATGGCCGTGTTGCGTCACGTCACCCTTCAGGTTCTTCCCTTCAGCTCTGGCAGCCGCGTCGGAGGTGTCGGCCCCATCACCCTCCTTCGGTTCGCCCAGGCAGAACTGGATGATGTTGTCTATCTTGAGCAACTCGCTAGCGCGCAATATCTGAGCAAGGAATCCGACGTTCGCCCGTACCGGCATCTGCTGAACCAGCTCGGTGTCCACGCGCAGTCCGCGGCCGAGTCCCGGACGACTCTCCGCCAGATCATCAGCACGTTGTAGCTCGCTGCTCCGGGCAGCGGTGACTCGATGGGCCGAGGAGACCGCTGCCAGTTCGAGCGCGGGGATAAGGCGCTGGAGATCGAGCCCATGCAGGCGTCGGGCGGCTCGCGTCCGGGCGGAGATCCCCGCGCGGCCAAGCGCCGGGTGGGCCATCGGGTCGATCGTCCGGTCTCGGTGCAGGAGAAGATCGAGGCCCGGTTGCTGCAGGCCGGTGTCTGCTCGGTCGGCCATCCCAGAGCGGCCTGACGCGTTTCGGCGTCGCCGCTGTTGGCTTGCCAAGAGCTTGTCGCGAGCCACTGCCAAGAACACCTGCCGCTCCGCGCAGGGTCCTCTCTTCTTTTGTTTGGCTGGCATCTAAACTAATCGGCGACCGTTGACGTTTGTTCGTTGGAACGGAAAACTAACGCGCGAGCCCGTGCCGGTCAGCCGAAGGAGCCTTCATGCCCTACCGCCCGCCCCTGGTCGCGCACGAGTACTTTGTCGCCGACCCGCCGGAGCTGCCGGTCCGCACACGGGGTGAACAGGGCCTGTCCGCGTTGACCGCCGCCGAGCCGGTGGCCGTGGACGACTCCGGAGTGACCCTGAAGGGCATCACCTCGGCGGAGGAGAGCCTGGTCGTACAGGTGCGGGTGGCGGGCGAAGGGGTGATCCGGGTCCGGCTCGGCCAGGACGTGGACGCCCGCGCCCGCTCGGCCCGGGCGACCTCCCTGGTGACACCGGGCACGTACGCGGGAGCCCGGGTGGAGACCCGGCCCGGCGGGCTGACCATCGACGCGGGCTCGTTGCGCGCGGAGATCACCCTGGACCCGTGGCGGCTGCGGTTCACCGACGCGGCGGGCGCCATGCTGGTGGAGCAGGACCGGGGGCACACCGACATCAGCGGGCGGCTGCGTACGCTGCCGTTCGGGCGCTCCCACGCCGACGGCGTCACGGTGGCCTACCACGAGAGCTTCGCCGCGCCCGCCGACGAGGCGTTCACCGGGTTCGGGGAGTCGTTCACCCCGCTCGACAAGCGCGGCCAGCGGCCCGTCATGTGGAACTTCGACGCCTTCGGCGCCGAGTCGCAGCGCGCCTACAAGAACGTGCCGTTCTACCAGTCGAGCAGGGGATACGGCATCGTCGTCGACAGCGGGGCGCCGACGGAGTTCGACGTCTGCCAGTCCACGCACAGCGTCGTGCAGATCGTCGTCCCCGACGACCTGATCGACTACTACGTGGTCGCCGGGCCGACGCCACCGGAGATCCTCGACCGCTACGACCGGCTGACCTGCCGTCCGGCGCTGCCGCCGAAGTGGGCGTTCGGCACCTGGATCTCCTCGGGCTTCTTCGTGGACAGCCAGGAGCGGGTCATGACGCGGGCCCGGACGATCCGCGAGCGCGGCATCCCGTGCGACGTACTGCACCTGGACACCTACTGGCAGACCGACGGCCACTGGTCGGACCTGCGCTGGGACGAGGCCCGCTTCCCCGACCCGGCCGGGATGCTCGCCGAGCTCGACGAGATGGGCTTCAAGGTCTGCCTCTGGATGAACCCCTACATCTCCCACCTGAGCCCAGCTTTCCCCCAAGCCGCCGAAGCCGGATATTTCCTGAAAAATCAGGATGGGGAGGCGTACGTCGCCGACTGCTGGCACGGGTCCTACCCGGCCTGCGGCATCGTCGACTTCACCAACCCGGCCGCCGTCTCATGGTTCAAAAACCTGCTCCGCCCCCTGCTCCAGCAGGGCGCGCAGGCGTTCAAGACCGACTTCGCCGAAGGCGTGCCGCACGACGCGACGGCCTTCAACGGCATGACCGGCACCGACCTGCACAACGTCTACACGCTGCTGTTCAACGACGCCGTCGCCGAGGTGACCCGCGAGGTCAACGGGCACGGCCTGGTCTGGGCCCGCTCGTCGTTCCTGGGCGGCCAGCGGCACTCGGCCCAGTGGAGCGGCGACACCTTCACCAGCTACCCGGCGATGGGCAGCACGCTGCGCGGCGGCCTGGCCCACGGCCTGTCGGGCGTGCCGTTCTGGAGCCACGACGCGGGCGGCTTCACCGGCCGCCCGGCCGACGACCTCTACGTCCGCTGGACCCAGTTCGGCGCGCTGTCCCCGCTGCTGCGGCTGCACGGCACCACCAGCCGCGAGCCGTGGGAGTTCCCCGAGGTGGAGGCCGAGGCGGTGGCCGCGCTGCGGCTGAGGTACCGGCTCATGCCCTACCTCTACTCGGCGGCCGTGGACGCCGCGCGGACCGGCGCGCCGATGATGCGCGCGCTGTGCGTCGACCATCCGGGCGACCCCGTCGCCTGGCGGGCCGACCTGGAGTATCTGCTCGGCCGCGACCTGCTGGTCGCGCCCATGATCACGCCCGATGGCACCCGGCAGGTGTACCTGCCCGAGGGCCGGTGGGTCGACTACTGGACGGGGGAGTTGCTGGAGGGCGGGCGCTACCGCGCCGTCTCGGCGCCGCTGGAGCAGATCCCGCTGTTCGTCCGGTACGGCGCGCTCATCCCGGTCACCACGCCCGGGGACACCGTGGACGTCCCCTCGGAGATCACCCTTGTCGCCTTCGGGGGCGGCGACAGCCGTAGCACGGTCCACGATCTCGACGGCGAGACCGTCGTCGAGGCCACCCGCGACGGCGACACCCTGCACGTCACCGTCACCGGTCCGAAGCGGGTCGCCGGGGTCGAGTTCGCCCCGGTGGCGGGCGCCCCGGTCCGGGCGGTCATCACCTCCCAGGAGACACCATGATCAAGCTGAGAAGTGCCGCGGCGGCGCTCGCCGTCGCGGCATTGACCCTGACCGCCTGCGGCTCCGGCTCGGACGGGCAGCAGCCCGCCGCGAGCGGCCAGCCGCGCGTGCTCAAACTGTGGCACTACGAGAGCGCCGAAGGCGCGATGGGCAAGGCCTGGGCGGCGGCGATCAAGAAGTTCGAGTCGACCCACCCGGGCGTGACGGTGAAGTTCGAGGAGAAGGGCTTCGAGCAGATCCAGAAGACGGCCAGCATGGTGCTCAACTCCGACGAGGCGCCCGACGTCATGGAGTACAACAAGGGCAACGCCACCGCCGGGCTGCTGTCCAAGCAGGGCCTGCTGACGGACCTGTCGGAGCAGGCGACCAAGCGCGGCTGGGACAAACTGCTGTCGGCCAGCCTGCAGACCACCGCCAAGTATGACGACCGGGGCATCATGGGCTCGGGCAAGTGGTTCGGCGTGCCGAACTACGGCGAGTACGTGATGGTCTACTACAACAAGAAGCTGTTCGAGAAGAACGGCGTCACGGTGCCGACCACGTTCGAGGAGTTCACCGCGGCGCTGGACAAGTTCGCCAAGGCCGGCGTCACGCCCATCTCCACCGCCGGGGCCGAATACCCCGCCCAGCAGATCTTCTACCTGCTCGCGCTGAGCAAGGCCAACCGGGCGTGGGTCGACTCCTACGAGCTCTACAAGGGCAAGGTCGACTTCCACGGCCCCGAGCTCACCTACGCCGCCGACACGATGGCCGACTGGGTGAAGAAGGGCTACATCGCCAAGGACTCGGCCGGGATCAAGGCCGAGGACATGGCCACCGCGTTCATCGGCGGCAAGTTCCCGATCATGGTGTCCGGCAGCTGGTGGTACGGCCGGTTCCAGACGGAGATCAAGAAGTTCGAGTGGGGCTCGTTCCTGTGGCCCGGCAACCAGCTCGCCCCCGGCTCCAGCGGCAACATCTGGGTCGTCCCCGAGAAGTCCAAGAACAAGGACCTGGCCTACGACTTCATCGACATCACGATGAGCAAGGAGATCCAGAACCTGCTCGGCAACTCCGGCGGCGTCCCCGTCGCGGCCGACCCGGCCGCCATCACCGACCCCAAGAGCAAGGAGCTCATCGACAACTTCAACAAGCTCACCTCGCAGGACCAGCTGGCCTTCTACCCCGACTGGCCGGCTCCCGGCTACTACGACGTCCTCGTGGCCGGCGTCCAGAACCTCATCAACGGCAGCAAGCCCCCGGCGAAGGTGCTCGACGAGATCGCCCAGCCGTACAACGAGAACCTCGCCGACCTTGGCAACTAGAGGAGAACGCGGGTACTGGCCGTACCTGATCCCCAGCGCGGTGCTGTTCACCGCGGTCATCGTCGTGCCGTTCGTGATGAATGTCGCGACGAGCTTCACCCGCTGGTCGGGGGTGGGCACACCCACCTGGATCGGTACGCAGAACTACGTCCGGCTGTTCGCGGACGAGCGCTTCTGGACGTCCTTCCGCAACAACGTCGGGTTGATCGTCGCGATGGCGATCATCCCGACGGTGATCGGGCTGGTGCTGGCCGCCGCGCTGTTCGACTACATCGGCAAGAGGTTCGGCCCCCGCACGGCCTCGGCCCTGCGGGCGGCCTACTACCTGCCGCAGGTGCTGCCCGTCGCGGTGGCCGGGGTGGTGTGGGGCTGGATGCTGCACCCGACCTACGGCGCGGTCAACCAGATCTTCGGGCTGAAGGTCAACTGGCTCGGCGATCCCGACTACGCGCTGGCCACCGTGATGGCGGTGATGGTGTGGTTCCAGCTCGGCTACCCGGTCGTCATCTTCATGGCCGGGCTGCAGCGGGCCGACCCGGCCCTGCACGAGGCGGCGGAGATCGACGGGGCCTCGTGGTGGCGCAGGTTCTGGCACATCACGATCCCGCAGATCCGTCCCGAGATCTTCGTCGTGCTGCTGACGTGCACGATCGCCGCGCTCAAGGTGTTCGGGCCGATCTTCGTGCTCACCAGGGGAGGGCCGGGCAACGCCACGATGGTGCCCTCGTACTTCTCCTACCTCAACTTCTTCCAGAAGGCCAACATCGGCTACGGCTCGGCCATCGCCACCGTGCTGGCGCTGATCATCGTCGTGGTGACCTCGGCCTTCCTGTTCCTCCAGGAGCGGAAGCCGTGAGACGCTACCCGATCCTGGCCGCGCTGACGGTGCTCGCCGCCGTCATGCTGTTCCCGTTCGTCATCGTCACCTTCAACGCCTTCAAGACGCCCGCCGAGTATTCGGCGGGCAGCCCGCTGAGCCCGCCGCAGGGCCTGAACCTGGACGGGATCATCGCGTTCTGGACCCGGGTCGACTTCGGCGAGAAGCTCCTCAACAGCCTGGTGATCAGCGGCTCCGTCGCCGTGCTCGCCGTGCTGCTGTCGGTGCTCAACGCCTACGCCCTCGGCATCGGCCGGGTACGCGGTCGGCTGTGGATCCTCGTGCTGTTCCTGGTGGCCAACACGCTGCCGCAGGAGGCGCTGGCCTACCCGCTCTACTACCTGGCCAAGGCGGCCGGCCTGTACGACTCCAAGCTGTCGGTGATCATCGTGTTCACCGTCATCCAGGCCGCCTTCGGCACCTACCTGCTCAGCGCCGTGCTCGGCCAGTTCCCGAAGGAGATCCTCGAGGCGGCGCGGATGGACGGCGCGGGGCGCTTCCTGGCGCTGTGGCGGATCGTCGTCCCGATCAGCAGGCCCACGCTGTCGGTCCTGGTGATCTTCTTCTTCATCTGGACCTGGAACGAGTTCTTCCTTCCGCTCATCTTCCTGGTCTCCAACGACACCCAGACGGTGCCGGTCGCGCTCGGCGTGCTGCAGGGCGAGAAGTACATGGACGCCACCATGTCCAGTGCCTCGGCGCTGCTCGGCATCGTCCCGGCCGTCGCGTTCTTCCTCATCTTCCAGCGGACGCTGACCAGGGGCATCACGGTCGGCGCCATCAAGTAGGAGCTTCGATGAAGCGATTCCTAGCGGCCGCCTTATTGGCGGTCACCATGGGCGTGGCGCCCGTCAACGCCGTGCCCGTCCATGCCGCGGCGACCCTGCCGTACCAGGACCCGGCCGTGCCGCTCGACCAGCGCGTCGGCGACCTCCTGGGCCGGCTCACCCTCGACGAGAAGATCTCGCTGCTGCACCAGTCGCAGCCGGCGATCCCCAGGCTCGGCCTGCCGTACTTCAAGGCCGGGACCGAGGCGCTGCACGGCGTCGCCTGGTCCAACGACCACAACGACGCCTGGACCCAGAAGCTGGCCAGCGGCACCGTCTTCCCGCAGGCCGTCGGCCTGGCCAGCACCTGGGACCCGGAGCTGATCAAGCGGGTCGGCTCGGCCGTGGGCGACGAAGTGCGCGGCTACAACGCCATCGACCCGGTCCTGTGGGGCACCCAGGTGTGGGCGCCGGTGGTCAACCTGCTGCGCGACCCGCGCTGGGGCCGCAACGAGGAGGGCTACTCGGAGGACCCGCTGCTGACCGGCGCCATCTCCACCGCCTACGGCAAGGGCCTGTCCGGCAACGATCCCGTCTACCTCAAGACCGCGCCGGTGCTCAAGCACTACCTGGCCAACAACAACGAGTACCTGCGCGGCCTGACCTCCTCCAACCTGCGGCCGAGGATCAAGCACGAGTACGACGAGGCCGCGTTCAAGCCGGCCATCTCCAACGACGCCGCCACCGGCGTGATGGCCTCCTACAACCTGGTGAACGGACGGCCGAACACCGTCAACCCCGACCTCGACACGGTCGTCCGCTCGTGGACGACCAAGGACCTCTACAACGTGAGCGACGCCTGGGCGCCGGACGCGCTGCAGGAGTACGAGCACTACTACGACACCAAGCCCGAGGCCGTCGCCGCGACGCTCAAGGCGGGCCTGGACAGCTTCACGGTCAACAACGACGATCCCTCCCTCATGACCGCGAACATCAAGTCCGCCCTCTCCCAAGGGCTGATCACCGAGGCCGACATCGACCGGGCCGTGCGGCACGTGCTGTCGATCAGGATCCGGCTCGGCCAGCTCGACCCCGACGGCGGACCGTACGCGAAGATCACCAAGGACGTGATCAACTCGGCGGCGAACCAGCGGCTCAACCGGCAGACCGCGGGCGAGGCCATGGTCCTGCTGGAGAACTCCGGCAAGACGCTGCCGCTCTCGCCAGGGCTGAAGAAGGTCGCGGTGCTCGGGCCGCTGCAGGACACCCTCTTCAGCGACTGGTACGGCGGCACGATGCCGTACAAGGTGACCCCGCTGGCCGGCATCAAGGAGCGGCTCGGCGCGCGGGCGGCCGTGACCGGCGCCGACGCGCTGGACCGGATCGCGCTCAAGGACCTGGCCAGCGGCAAGTACGTCACCGCGACCGGCACCACGGGCCAGAGCGTCGTCGTCTCCGACACCGCGCCCGGCGGCGCCTCGACCTGGGACCAGACCGACTGGACCGGCGACGTCTCGACCCTGCGCAACGTGGGCAACGGCAAGCTGCTCACCGGCAACTTCGGGCCGTACGTCACCAACTCCGACGTCCCGGGCGGCTGGTTCGTCCAGCAGCAGTTCCGGCTGGAGGCTCAGGCGGACGGCACGTACCTGATCCAGTACGTCGGCTACGAGGTCAACGAGGGCTGGTGGCCCTTCCCCGAGCACTACGTGACCGTCGGCGCGGACGGCACACTCGGCACCGGGACGAAGGCCGCTGCGGCGCACTTCGCCAGGGAGGTCGTCCAGAGCGGCGCCAAGACCGCGGCGGCGGCGGCCAAGGGCGCCGACGCGGCGGTGGTCGTGGTCGGCAGCAACCCGTTCGTCTACGGCCGCGAGAACCACGACCGCTCCAGTCTCGCGCTCGGCCAGGGCCAGCAGGAGCTGATCAAGGCCGTGCGGGCGGCCAACCCCAACACCGTGGTCGTCCTGGAGGACAGCTACCCGACCACCATGAACGTGGACACCCCGGCCCTGCTCTGGACCACCCACGCGGGCGCCGAGACCGGGCACGCCGTGGCCGACGTGCTCTTCGGCGACCGCAACCCGGCGGGCCGGCTGACCCAGACCTGGTACCGCTCCGACGACCTGCCGGACATCCTGGACTACGACCTCACCAAGACCGGGATGACCTACCTCTATCACCGGGGCGACCCGCGCTACGCCTTCGGCCACGGCCTCAGCTACACCGCCTTCGGCTACCAGGGCCTGAAGGTGACCCCGCGCGGCGACTCCTACGACGTCACCGTCAAGGTCACCAACACCGGGTCGCGGGCCGGTGACGAGGTCGTCCAGCTCTACACCCACCAGCGGAGCTCGCGCGTCACCCAGCCGGTCAAGCAGCTGCGCGGCTTCACCCGCCTCACGCTGCGCCCCGGCGAGAGCCGTACGGTGAAGCTGACCGTCAAGAAGGCCGACCTGGCCCTGTGGGACGTCACCCGCGGCAAGTGGACCGTGGAGACGGCCACCCACGACGTCCTGGTCGGCGGCTCCTCCTCGGCCATCAGGCAGCGCGCGACCCTCCAGGTGAGCGGCGAGCGGATCCCGCCCCGCGACCTGACCAGGAGCACCCGGGCGATCGACTTCGACGACTACTCCGGCGTGGACCTGGTCGACACCTCGAAGGCGAGCGGTGAGGCGGTCGGGGCGGCCACGGGCGACTGGCTGAAGTTCGCCGACGCGGATCTGCGCGGCGGGCTCACCGGCATCACCGCGGGCGTGTCCTCGGTGGCGGGCGGCTCCTTCGAGGTCCGCACGGGCTCCCCGTCGGGCGCGCTGCTGGCCACCGTCGCGGTCCCGACCACCGGCGGGATCTACCAGTACGCCCCCGCGTCGGCGACGCTGTCCGCCGCCGGCGGGGTCCGGGACCTCTACCTGGTCTTCAAGGGCGACCTGCGGATCAAGGACCTGACCCTCACCAAGTAAGTTTGGTTAATAACCAAACTATTGACCTCACTCGGAGGCTGTGTGAGCCTCTGAGTGAGGGTTCGGGGACCTCGCGACCATGTGCGCTGGAGCGGCGACGGCAGGGTCCTGTACCCGGTCGTGCATGGCGGTCATCTGCTGCTGTGGGGCGCTTGGCCCCGGAGAGGGAAACCGCTCATGCGAAGAAGGTTGTTCAGCCTGCTCGCGGTGGCCGTCGTCGTCGTGGCGATGGTGGTGGTGCGGATGGCGCCGGTCGGCGCCGTCGCCGCGGATCCGTACGCCTTCAAGGGAGTGAAGATCGGCGGCGGCGGCTTCGTCCCCGGCATCGTCTTCAACCAGAAGGAGAAGGACCTCATCTACGCCCGGACCGACATCGGCGGCGTCTACCGCTGGGACAAGACCAAGTGGACGCCGCTGCTCGACGGCATCGGCTGGGACAAGTGGAGCTGGGTCGGCGGCGTCAGCGTCGCCACCGACCCCGTCGACCCGAACCGGGTCTACGTCGCCACCGGCATGTACACCAACGACTGGGACGCCAACAACGGCGCCATCCTGCGCTCCACCGACCGGGGCAACACCTGGGCCGCCACCGAGCTGCCGTTCAAGGGCTTCGGCAACATGCCGGGCCGCGGCATGGGCGAGCGCCTGGTCATCGACCCGAACAAGAACAACATCCTCTTCTACGGCACCGCCAACAAGAACGGCCTGTGGAAGAGCACCGACTACGGCGTCACCTGGGCCAAGGTCACGAGCTTCCCGAACGTCGGCAACTTCGCCCAGGACCCCAACGACACCCAGAACAACTACAACACGATGACCCAGGGCATCCCCTGGATCACCTTCGACCCGCGCACCGGCTCGGCCGGCACCGCCACCAAGACGATCTACGCCGGGGTGGCGGACAAGGACAACAACGTCTACCGCTCCACCGACGGCGGCGCCACCTGGAGCCGGGTGGCCGGCCAGCCGACCGGCTACATCCCGCACAAGGGCGTGCTCGACCCCGTCAACGGCTACCTCTACCTGGCCACCGGCAACACCGGCGGGCCGTACGTGGGCGAGGACGGCGAGGTGTGGCGCTACGCCACCGCCACCGGCACCTGGACCGAGATCACCCCGACGCCCGACGCCGACCGCTACTACGGCTTCAGCGGCATGACCATCGACCGCCAGAACCCGAGCACGATCATGGTCGCCAGCCAGGTGTCGTGGTGGCCGGACAACATCATGTTCCGCAGCACCGACAGCGGCGCCACCTGGACGCGGATCTGGGACTGGAACGGCTACCCCGACCGGACCTTCCGCTACACCCAGGACGTCTCCTCCCATCCGTGGCTGGCCATGGGCAACCCGCAGCCCCCTGAGATCACGCCCAAGCTCGGCTGGATGACCGAGGCGATGGAGATCGACCCGTTCGACTCCAACCGGCTGCTGTACGGCACCGGCGCCACCATCTACGGCACCTCCAACCTCAAGCAGTGGGACGCCGCCGGCGGCAAGATCACCATCAAGCCGTTCATCGAAGGGCTGGAGGAGACCGCGGTCCTCGACCTGATCAGCCCGCCGACCGGGGCGCCCCTGCTCTCGGCGGTCGGCGACATCGGCGGCTTCGTGCACAGCAACCTCGACGCCGTGCCGCCGATGATGTACACCCAGCCCAACCTCGTCACCACCAGGAGCATGGACTACGCCGAGCTCAGCCCGTCGAACATGGTCCGCGCCGGCGACAACGACACGGCCGGGGTGACCCGCATCGGGTTCTCCTCCAACGGCGGCGCCAACTGGTGGCAGGCCAGCAGCGAGCCGGGCGGGGTCACCCAGGGCGGCAGCGTCGCGATCTCGGCCAACGCCGGCACCACGGTGTGGTCGCCGACCGGCGGGGCGGTGAGCCGCTCGACCGACTCGGGCAGCTCGTGGACCGCCGCCTCGGGCATCCCGGCCCAGGCGCAGGTACGCTCCGACCGGGTCAATCCGAACAAGTTCTACGGCTACTCCGGCGGCAAGTTCTACGTCAGCACCAACGCGGGCGCCACCTTCACCCAGTCCGCCGCCACCGGGCTGCCCACCGGCACCGCCACCGTCAGGTTCAAGGTCGTACCCGGCAAGGAGGGCCACATCTGGCTCGTCGGCGGCGCCCCGTCGACCGGCAAGTACGACCCCGCTGGCACCTACGGCCTGTGGCGCTCGACCGACTCCGGCGCCACCTTCACCAAGCTCGGCAACGTCACCGCGGCCGAGAACGTCGGCTTCGGCAAGGCGGCCCCCGGCGGCTCGTACATGGCGATCTACCTGGTCGGCCAGATCGACGGCGTGCACGGGTTGTTCCGCTCCGACGACGCGGGCGCCTCGTGGGTGCGGATCAACGACGACCGGCACCAGTACGCCAACATGGGCGAGGCGCTCACCGGTGACCCCCGCGTGTACGGCCGCGTCTACCTCGGCACCAACGGCCGCGGCATCATCTACGGCGACCGTACCGGCCCCAACCCGACGCCCACGCCCACGCCGACTCCGACTCCGACTCCGACGCCCACCCCGACCCCGACCCCCACACCCACGCCCACCCCGGTGCCGGGCAAGGCGTGCGCGGCGACCTACGCGTCCACCGGCCAGTGGCAGGGCGGCTTCCAGGCCGGGGTGACGGTGAAGAACTCCGGCACCGTCGCCATCACCGGGTGGACGGTCGGCTGGACCTTCCCCAACGGCCAGACCATCACCCAGCTCTGGAACGGCGCCCACACCCAGACCGGCGCCGCCGTCAAGGTCACCAACGTCAGCTACAACGGCGCGCTGGATCCGGGCGCGAGCACCACGTTCGGCTTCACGGGCAACTGGACGAGCAGCAACGACCCGCCCGCCACGGTCACCTGCACGCCCGCCTGACAACGCGGAGAGAGAGGGCCCGCACGAGGCCCTCTCTCGGTCAGCCCTTGACGGCGCCGATGATGACGCCCTTCGTGAAGTGCTTCTGCACGAACGGGTAGATCACCAGCACCGGGATCAGCGCCAGCGTCACGATGGCCATCTGGATCGCCAGGCTCGGCGGCAGCGCGTGCCCGCCGACCGCGGTGTCGCCCGTCTGCCCGACGAACATCGACTGCCCCTGAAGCACGAACTGCCGCAGCACCACCTGCAGCGGCCACTTGGTGCTGTCGTTGAGATAGAGGGTGGCGTTGAAGAAGGCGTTCCAGTAGCCGACCGCGTAGAACAGCCCGATCACCGCCGTGACGCCCTTGGACATGGGCAGCACGATCCGCCACAGGATGCGGAACTCGCTCGCCCCGTCGATCCGCGCGCTGTCGGTGACCTCCTCCGGGATGTTCATGAAGAAGGCCCGCATGACGACCAGGTTGAAGGCGGTGACGGCGGTCGGCAGGATCAGCGCCCAGTACGAGTCGATCAGCCCCAGCGAGCTGACCAGCAGGTAGCTCGGGATCATGCCCGGCCCGAACAGGAAGGTCAGCAGCACGAGGAACAGCATCGGCCGGTGCAGCAGCGAGCCGGGCCGCGACAGCCCGTAGGCCGCCAGGACCGTGACCGTGAGGCTGAGCAGGGTCCCGACCACGGTCACCCCGAGGCTGACCCCGATCGACCGGATCACCACCCCGCCCGCGAACAGCTGCTCGTAGGCGGCGAAGGACAGCTCGCCCGGCACGGTGACCAGGCCACCCGCCTTCGACACCGCCTCCTGCGTGGACAGGCTGGTCAGCACGACCATGTAGATCGGGAACAGCACGGCCGCCACGATGAGGGCCAGCACCAGCCCCTTGACGCTCGCGCCGAACCGGGTGGGCCGCTCGGCCCAGACAGGCATAGTCATGATCGTTTGTAGATTCCCTGCTCGCCGAAACGGTGGGCGACCTTGTTGGCTATGAGGATCAGGATCAGCCCGGCCACGCCCTTGACCAGGCCCGCCGCGGCGCCGTAGCTCCACTCGCCGGTCAGCAGCGTGCGCCAGTACATGAACGTGTCGAGCACCTCGGCGGCGTCACGGCCGACGGCGTCGCGCTGCAGGAAGAACTGCTCGAAGCCGACGTTGAGCGCGTCGCCCAGCCGCAGGATCAGCAGCAGCACGAACACCGGGCGCAGGCCGGGCAGCGTGATGTGCCACAGCCGCCGCCACCGGGAGGCGCCGTCCACGGCGGCGGCCTCGTAGAGGTGCGGGTTGATGGCGGCCAGCGCCGCGAGGAAGATGATCGTCCCCCAGCCGGCGTCCTTCCAGACCGTCTCGGCGGTGACCAGCAGAATAAACGTGTCCGGATTTGTCATGATGTCCACGCCCGCGAAGCCGTGGTCGCGCAGGATCTGCGCGAGCAGTCCCGCGCCGCCGAACATCTGCTGGAACAGGGTGACGACCAGGACCCAGGAGAAGAAGTGCGGCATGTACACGATGCCCTGGATGAACAGCCGCAGGCGGGGCCGTACGACGCTGTCGAGCAGGATGGCCAGCAGGATCGGCAGCGGGAAGTAGAAGATCAGCTGGAACGTGGTGATCGACAGCGTGTTGAGCGTCGCGTCCCAGAAGCTCTGGTCGAACATCAGCCACTGGAAGTTCGACATCCCCACCCACGGGCTGTCCTTGACGCCGACGTAGGGGGAGTAGTCCTGGAAGGCGATCACGTTGCCGAGCAGCGGTACGTAGTGGAACAGGAGCAGCAGCCCGATCGCCGGCACGGTCATGAGCAGCAGCTGCCAGTCGCGCCGGAACCGGGCCCGCAGCGAGCCCTGCTTGATCCGGACCCGGGTCTGGGTGATGCCCGAGCCGGCGGGAGAGGGCAGGTCTCCCGCCGGCCCGGCGTCCGTGGCCCGCTCGCCCGCGATGTGGTCAGGCGCGGCCATTGTCCCGAAGGACCTTCATGTAGAACTCGCGTGCCTCGTCGCCGCCGTCGCGCCGCCACTCCGCCGCGATCTGCTTGGCGTCGCTGACCGGGCGGCGGCCGCGCATGATGTCGGTGAACTTGTCCTCGGTGGGCACCTGCAGGCCCGAGTACTTCGACGGCCGCTGGATCCTGATCCCGTCGAACGGCGTCTTCTCGATGTACTTGAAGGAGGCGTTCTGCCAGTCGATGTTGGCCTTGGCCGCCTCGGGGAAGGGCCAGTCCACGTAGAGGGGCCGGCCGCCCAGGAAGCCGTAGGTGTAGGCGACCTCCTTGCGGCCCAGGTCGGTGCTCTGCGGGATGCCCTTGGCGTCTAGGGTGAAGTGCTTGCCCTTGACCCCGAAGTTGGAGAGCTCGTACTCCTTGGTCCCGTACGGGGCGGCGCACCAGTTGAGGATGGACAGGATCTCCTCCATCTTCTCCTTCGGCAGCCCCTTCTTGATGAAGGTGAACATGCCCGCCGCGTTGTTGTGATACATGATCGGCGTGCCGCCGTCATGTGCGAACAGCGGGAAGACACCCAGCGCGAAGTCGGGGTTCTTGCCGGTGTGCTGCTGGAGCAGTTCCTTCCAGGCGCCGATGCCGTCCCGGTAGATGGCGATCTGGCCCGCGCCGATCAGGTCCTTCTCGTTGGCGCCCTTGCTGCCGGCGACGCTCGGATGGATGAGCCCCTCGGTGAAGAGCCTGCGCATCCACGCCAGCATCTCCTCGAACTCCGGCGTCTCGTACTTGTGCGTCAGCTTGCCGCCGGCGTAGCGCCATTCCTGCGGGACGCCGAAGATGGGCCAGGCCATCTCGTGGATGTCGCCGAACGCCCAGCGCTTGGCCTTCGCGTCGGTGATCGTCTTGCCGAGCTGGTAGAGCTCGTCGGCGGTCTTGGGCTTCTGGTTCCAGCCGTTCTTGTCGAACAGGTCCTTGCGGTAGAGCAGGCAGAACGGGAAGGGCTCGGTGGGGTAGGGGATCGCCATCAGCTTGCCGTTCCACACCGACCACTCCCACGCGGCGGTCGGCAGGTTGGCCAGCAGCGGGTACGGCTTCACCTTGTCGCCCTGCAGGTACGGCGTGAGGTCCTCGAACGCCTTGTCCACGGCGGTGTTGAAGTCCGCCATCTTGTCGATCTCCCAGCTCGGGAGGGCGAAGATGTCGGGCAGGTCGCCGGAGGCCAGCCGGGCGATCGCCTTGTCGGCGTAGGTGTTGCCGTCGGCGATCTGGAACTCGACCGTCGCGCCAATGTCGGCGTTGACCGCCTGGAAGTAGGTGTTGCCCGGCAGTCCGGGCGGCGGCGGGCCCCACAGCGGGGTCATCGCCTTGTAGGTGCCGCCCTTGCCGGCCTTCTGGGTGAGGGCCGCGGTGGGGGTGGCCGGGTAGGTGGTGAAGCCGCCGGCGATGCCCGGCACGCCCGGCAGGTTGGAGACCGTGCCGGCCAGGTCGGGCTTGACGCCGGCGAACTCGACGTACGCCGGCGTGAGCTGGGTCAGCTTGTCCGCGGCGGCCGCGGTCGCGCCGCTCGAGCCGGGCCGGGTCCCGGTCGGGGCGGAGCAGGCGGCGAGGGTGGTCAGACCGGCCAGGCCGAGAAATCCACGGCGAGTCATCGACGGTGTCACGACGGCTCCCTTCGTTGGTCGGAGCAGGGTGAGGGGGTGTCGGAAGGGGAGGTCTACGGGCTAGAATTAGTTCGTCTAATGACCAAACAAACTAAACCCGAGGCGATGCTGACCACAAGGTGTGGCACCGGTCACAGATTGATGTCGGGAGTGAGATGAGATTCGCTGACGGCTCCCTGCCCGCCGTTCCCGGGGGCCCGCACGGCTCTCGGCGACGGCACGGGGACACCGGGGGACGGCGCACACTGGTACGGCGGCATGACCACCCGCGACGGCCTGACGGACGGGACAGACTTTGATCACCTCATCGACCGACCCGCAGCCGGCCGACTTCGCCGACGTGCGGGCCACCAACCTCGCCGTCGTGCTGCGTTTCGTCCGCGAGCACGCGCCGTGCTCGCGGGCCGACATCGCGGCCTCCACGGGCCTGAACAAGGCGACCGTGTCGAGCCTGGTCGCCGACCTGATCGACAGGCGGCTCGTCCGGGAGACCGGCCTGACCGAGAACCGCGTGGGGAGGCCGGCCACGATGCTGGTGCTGGACGGCTCGCCGTACGCGGCGATCGGGCTGGAGATCAACGTCGACTACGTGACGGCCGTCGCTGTCGACCTGGCGGGGGAGCGGCTGCTGTCCTGGCGGCGCGCCTTCCCCGGCTCGGTGGCCGCCGTCGCCGCGATCGTCAGGCGGGTGGTCAACCGCATGGCCAAGGAGGACAAGCAGATCCTCGGCCTGACCGTGGCCGTGCCGGGCCTGGTCGACGGGCAGGGCGTCGTACGGGTCGCGCCCAACCTGGGCTGGCTCGACACCGACGTCAGCGGCGACCTCGCCAAGGCGCTGCGCGACCCCGGCTTCCCCATCCAGGCCGACAACGACGCCAACCTCGGCGCCCTGGCCGAGCACCGGTTCGGCCCTCACGGGGCGGTCACCGACCTGGTCTACCTCACCGGTGAGATGGGCGTGGGCGCCGGCGTGATCCTTGACGGGCGGCTGCGCCGGGGCGGGCGCGGCTACAGCGGCGAGATCGGCCACATCCAGATCGACCCGCTGGGGCCGGAGTGCCGGTGCGGCCGGACCGGCTGCCTGGAAGCGGTGGCCGGCATCGGCGCGGTCCTGGAGCACGTCTCGCCCTCGCCGGTCGAGGTGGAGCTGGAGATCGAGGAGGTCGTCCGGCGGGCCCGCGCGGGCGACGCGCATACTCTGGGCCTGCTCCGCGGCGTGGGCCGCGACCTCGGCCGCGGGGTGGCCATCCTGGCCAACCTGCTCAACCCCCAGGTGGTGATCCTCGGGGGCTACTACGTGCCGCTGGCGCCCTGGCTGCTGCCCGCCGTGGAGGCCGAGGTGCGCGAGCGCACCATCGCGCCGGAGGCCGGCGGCTGCCAGGTGGTGATCTCGTCCCTCGGCTACGACGCGGCCGCGCTCGGCGGAGCCGCCCGGGTGCTCGACTCCATCGATTCAGGAAGATTGCCGCGAATCTCTTGACCCCGCTCGCACACGCGTGCACCCTTCAGAAGAACTCCGTTCGAAACACTCGTGTAACGGGCGGGGTTTTTCTGGACCGGCTATCGAAGCGCTTCGACAGAGACCCGAAGTGCGCTCCCCCCGCTAGTCGAAGCGTTTCGACGCTTTCAGAAGGTGGCCCCATGAACGAACCGTTCCGCGACCCGGACCTTCCCCTCGCCGAGCGGATCGCCGATCTGCAGGCCCGGCTGACCGTGACCGAGAAGCTCGCGCTGCTGCACCAGTATCAGGCGCCGGTTGAGCGGCTCGGCGTGGGCGCCTTCCGTACCGGCACCGAGGCCCTGCACGGCCTGGCCTGGCTGGGTCCGGCGACGGTGTTCCCGCAGGCCGTGGGGCTGGCCTCGACCTGGGACCCGGAGCTGGTCCGCAGAGTGGGGGAGGCGGCGGGCGAGGAGGTCCTGGCCTTCCACCACAAGGACCCCTCGGGCGCCGGGCGCAACGTGTGGGCCCCCGTGGTCAACCTGCTGCGCGATCCGCGCTGGGGCCGCAACGAGGAGGGCTACTCCGAAGATCCGTTGCTGACCGGCGTCATGGCCACGGCCTACGCGCGCGGGCTTCGTGGGAGCGCTCCCGTGATGCGGACCGCGCCCACCCTCAAGCACTTCCTCGGCTACAACAACGAGACCTACCGCTGCGTCACCTCCAGCAACCTGCCGCCTCGGGTCCTGCACGAGTACGAGCTGCCCGCCTACCGGCCCGCCCTGGAGAGCGGCGCCGCCGTCGCGGTCATGCCCTCCTACAACCTGGTCAACGGCCGCCCCGCGCACCTCAGCCCGCTGATCGGGGAGGTGCTGCGGGCCTGGGCGCCGGACGACCTGCTCGTGGTCAGCGACGCCTACGCCCCCGGCAACCTCACCGGGCTGCAGGGCTACTACGACGACCCCGCCGAGGCGTACGCGCACGCCGTACGGGCCGGGCTCGACAGCTTCACCCAGGACGACGACCGGGCCGAAGCGACCCTCGGCCACCTGCGCGAGGCGCTGGAGCGCGGCCTGCTGACCGAGGCCGACCTCGACACCGCCGTACGCCACACGCTGTCGATCCGCTTCCGGCTCGGCGAGTTCGACCCCGCCACGCCGTACGACGACATCACCGAGGCGGTCGTCAACTGCCCCGAGCACCAGGCGCTGGCCCGCGAGGCGGCCGCCCGCTCGATCGTGCTGCTGAAGAACGACGGCCTGCTGCCCCTGGCGCCGGCCGCCTGCCGCCGGATCGCGGTGCTCGGCCAGCTCGGCGACACCCTGCTGGAGGACTGGTACAGCGGCACGCTGCCGTACGAGGTGACCGCCCGCGCCGGTCTGGCCGAGCGCTGCGAGACGGTCTTCTGCGAGGCCGTCGACCGCGTCACGCTGACCGCCGACGCGGGCCCGGTGGTGGCCGGGCTCGACGGCGGGGCCCTGGGCATCGGGACGCCGGGGGGCCGGTTCGACCTGTTCGACTGGGGTGGCGGGGCCTTCGCCTTCCGCGCGGTCGCGACCGGCCGCTTCCTGTCCGTGGACGACGACGGCGTCCTGGTCAACGACCAGCCCGGCCCGAACGGCTGGGAGGTACGCCAGACCTTCCGGCTGGAACAGCGCACTCGCGGCGCCGTCGTCCTGCGCCACATCTCCACGGGCCGCTACATCGGCCTGTCCCCCGACGGGGTCTTCCGGCTGGTGGACGACGCCGACGCCGCCACGTGGCTGACGGTGGAGGTCGTCGAGAGCGGCGCCGCGGCGGCGGCCGCGCTGGCGGCCACCGCGGACGTGGCGGTCGTGGTGGTGGGCGACCATCCGCTGGTCAACGGCCGCGAGACCGAGGACCGCACGGACCTGGCCCTGGCCCCCGCCCAGGACGCCGTCGTCCGGGCGGTGCGGGCGGCCAACCCGCGCACGGTCATGGTGATCACCAGCGGCTACCCCGTCACCTGGTCGGACCCGGACGTGCCCGCGGTGCTGTGGTCCTCGCACGGCGGCCAGGAGTACGGCCACGCGCTGGCCGACGTGCTGTTCGGCGACGCCGACCCGCAAGGGCGGCTCACCCAGACCTGGTACCGCTCGGCCAGCGAGCTGCCCGACCTGCTCGACTACGACATCATCGCCACGGATGCCACCTATCTCTATTACCGGAGCACTCCGCTGTACCCCTTCGGCCACGGCCTCAGCTACACCGTGTTCGACTACTCCGGCCTCACCGTCGCGGTCGACGGGGAGACCATCGCCGCCACGGTCACGGTCACCAACACCGGCTCGCGGGCCGGCACCGAGGTCGTGCAGTTCTACACCCACCAGCGGCGTTCCCGGGTCAAGCAGCCGCTGCGCCGGTTGCGGGGCTTCGAGCGGGTACGGCTGGCGCCCGGTGAGAGCCGGGCCGTCACGCTCACCTTCCCCGTACGGGATCTGGCCTTCTGGGACGTGACGCGCGGCGCCTTCGCCGTCGAGGACGCGCCGCACCAGCTCATGGTCGGCCGCAGCGCGACCGACCTGCGGCTGAGCGCGGCCTTCCACGTCGAGGGCGAGACCATCCCGCCCCGGCGCGGCGCCCTGGCCGCGGCGGACCACGACGCCTACGACGCGGTCGCCTTCGTCGACGCGGCCAAGGTCTCGGGCGACGCGGTGCGCTCCGAGGCCGAGGGGGCGTGGATCCTGTTCCGCGACGTCGAGCTCACCGGGGCCGCGTCGTGCCTGATCGAGGCGGCGAGCACCGAAGGCGGGGTCGTCACGCTCCGGCTGGACGACCTCCTCCACGGCCCCACACTGGGCGCGATCCCCGTGCCCCCGGCCGGGCGCTACGCTCCGGCGGCGTCCTCGGGCGAGCTTGCGGAAGCCTCGGGGGTGCACGATCTTTATGTCGTGTTCGAGAACGTGGGCATCACGCTGGGCAGGCTGGAACTGACCGGCACGGGTCGGGCCGCCCCCCGATCGCCCGGCGCCGTACACGCCGACCGAGGACGAACGGGCCGAAGCCGCCCGGACCGAGACCACGCCGGCACCGGACGGACCACCACATGACGGAACGCCACATAACGGACGGCCACCCGGTGGACGGGGGAGCGGCGGACGCGCGCGCTGAGGACGGGCACGCGACCGGCCGGGCGGTCACCATCGTCGAGGTGGCGCGGCACGCGGGTGTGGCGGTGAGCACGGTCTCCTATGTGCTCAGCGGAAAGCGGGCGATCTCGGCCGACACCCGGCGGCGGGTGCTCGACAGCGTGCGGACGCTCGGCTACCACCCCAACGCCGGCGCCAGGGCGCTGGCCAGCAAGCGGGCCAACGTGATCGCGCTGGTGCTGCCCCTGCGAGCCGGCATGCACGTGCCGGTGCTGATGCGCTTCGCCACCTCGGTGGTCACCGCCGCCCGCCACTTCGACCACGACGTGCTGCTCATGACCGCCGACGAGGGCCTCGACGGGCTGCGCCGGGCCGCGGCCAGCGCGCTGGTCGACGGCCTGGTGCTGATGGACGTCGAGCTCGACGACCCCAGAGTCCCGCTGCTGCGCCGGCTCGCCGAGCCCAGCGTGCTGATCGGCTTCCCCGCCGACGCCGCCGGGGTGACCTGCGTCGACCTCGACTTCGCCGCCGCCGGGGCGCTGTGTGTAGCGCACCTGGCCGAGCGCGGGCACCACGAGGTGGTCCTGCTCGGCGCGCCGGCGGTGGTCTACGAGCGGGGGACCGGCTTCGCCCGCCGTACGCTCGAAGGCTTCACCGCCGCCCTGGCCGAGCACGGGCTCGACGGTACGGCCCTGCCGTGCGAGGAGAGCTTCGAGGAGGTCCACGCCACCGTGAGCGGGCTGCTTGCGGCTCGGCCCGGTCTGTCGGGACTGGTCGTGCACAACGAGGCGGCCGTCAACCACGTGCTGAGCTCGCTGCGGCAGCTGGGCCGCAAGGTGCCGCAGGATCTCGCGGTGGTGGCGATCTGCCCGGACGACGTGGCCGAGCCCGCCCGGCTCACCTCGGTGCTGATCCCGGCAGAGGAGGTCGGCAGGGAGGCCGTCGGGCTGCTGATGGACAAGCTCGCGGGCCGCCCGGTGCCACCGGCGACCCTGCTGGTCCCTCGCCTGACGATCCGCGCGAGCACCTGACCGCACAGCCAGGCCCTTGCGTCAGCGGTGGTGGCGGCGCGGGCAGTGGTCCGTCGCCTCGCGGGCGAAGAGGTCGACAGCGGACGGCCGGGGGAGCGGCACGGCCGAGGGGCGGGTGCCGTCGAGGAGGAGCGCCAGGTAGCGCCGCCGGTCGGCGCGGTCGTCGGAGTCGGCCCCGTAGTGGAGGGTCGTCGCCAGCGCCATCACCACGATCGCCGCCAGGTCGCGGACCAGCAGGTCGTCACGGACCAGCCCGCGCTCCCGCGCGGCGGCCAGCACGTCGCCGAGCGGCCCCATGAACCGCTCGGCGATGCCGATCGTGAACGCCCCGGCCTCCTTCGCGGCCGACAGGAGCGCCCGGTGGCCGGACAGGGTGTCGACCACGGCCGTCAGCGCGTCGGCCAGCCCCTGCCGGGGATCGGCGGCCACGCGGGCGGCCTGGAGGACCGGCTCGATCTCCTCGGCGAAGTAGGTCTCGAAGCAGGCCAGGATCACGCCGTCGCGGTCGCCGAAGCGCCGGTAGACGGTGGCGATGCCGACTCCGGCGCGGCGGGCGATCTCCTCCAGCGGGACGGCCGTGCCCGACTCGTGCAGGGCGGTGATCGCCGCCCTGACGATCCTGTCGGAATTACGCAGTGCGTCCGCACGACGTCGCTGCTCTGGCACACGCCGAACGCTAGCAGCATCCACGCGGTCACTCCACGGCAGCGTTACCAGGCCACCTCGAGCGAGGCCAGCCCGTACACGACGTGGAAGGAGCGGAAGTCCGCGATGGGCGCGACGGTACGCAGTCCGGGGAAGCGCTGGAAGAGAGCCTGGAAGGCGATCCGCATCTCCATCCGGGCCAGCGGCGCGCCCAGGCAGTGGTGCACGCCGTGGCCGAAGGCGAGGTGGCCGGGCGCGCCGCGGGTGATGTCCAGCTCGTCGGCCTGGTCCATGAAGGCGGGGTCGCGGTTGGCGAGGGGCAGCGAGCACATCACCAGGTCGCCGGGTTGGATCGTCTGACCGGCCACCTCGGTCTCCGTGGTGCACACCCTGCCGATGCTGGCATGGAGAATGCTGAGCCAGCGCATCAGCTCCTCCACGGTGGCCTCGATCCGCTCGGGCTCCTTCTTGAGCAGGTCCAGCTGGTCCGGCTGCCGGAGCAGGGCCAGCGTGCCCAGGCCGAGCATGTTGGAGGTGGTCTCGTGCCCGGCGATCAGCAGGAGGTTGCCGATGCCGATCAGCTCGTTCGTGGTCAGGTCGTCGCCGTGCTCGCGTACGAGCATGCCCAGCAGTTCCTCGCCGGGGTCGGCCTGGATGCCCTCGACCAGCTCGGTCATGTACGCGCGCGACTCCTGCTGCAGCTTGAGGCGCTCGTCCATGGGCAGCGACACGTCGAGCAGCCGGCCGGTCCTGCGCTGGAAGTCGGCGCGGTGGGCGTACGGCACGCCGAGCAGTTCGCAGATCACCAGTGACGGGATCGGCAGGGCGAACGATGACACCAGGTCGACAGGTGAGCCGGCTTGTTCCATGGCGTCGAGGTGCTCCTCGACGATGTCCTTGATCCGCGGCTCCAGCCGCCGCATCCGGCGGATGGTGAACTCCGGCGTCAGGAACCGGCGCAGCCGGCTGTGCTCGGGCGGGTCGAAGGAGAGCAGGTTGCCGGCGCGGAGCACCTTGAGCTCCTCCTCCGTCGCGCCGGGCGGCTGGAAGACGGTCTGGCGGGCGTTGCTGAACCGCTCGGCGTCGCCCAGCACCGCACGCGTGTCGGCGTAGCGGGTCACCAGCCAGGCGTCGATGCCGAACGACGTGGTGACGCGGGTGATCCCCTCCTTCTCCCGCAGCTCCGCCAGCTCGGTGGCGGGATTGAACTCCGTCCGCCGCATGTAAAGAGGCAGTGTTGAGATGTCGCTCATACATCCCCCAGGATGACCGGTCTTCACGAAATACCCTGACAAGAAACGATAGCAACCTATCGATTAGCCGCAAGACCATCGCGGTAAACATTGGGCCTTGACGACCTTGGTGGTATCGCTAACACTCGACAACGCCCCGACGACCGCACAGATCCGGGATTGAAAATGTTAGCGCTAACCAAGCAATCGCTAGCTCAGACGAGGAGTGCCCTGACATGAGACGTCTGAAATCCATGACCATGGCCGTGGCGGCCGCCGCCGGTCTGGTCATCATCTCCGCAGCCCCGGCGCCCGCCGCCGCGCCGATCACCACCTCCATCTATACCGCCGATCCGGCCGCGCTGGTGGTCGGCGACACGATGTACCTCTACACGGGGCACGACGAGGCGCCCGCCGGCGGCACGAACTTCGTCATGCGGGACTGGCACGTCTTCACTTCCGGCGACGCGACGACGTGGACGGACCAGGGCGCGAAGCTGAAACTTTCAGACTTCCCCTGGGCGGGCGCCGACGCGTGGGCGGGCGAGGTCGAGCCGCGCAACGGCAAGTACTACTGGTACGCCCCCGTCAACGGCAACGGCGCCGGCTGGATGGACATCGGCGTGGCGGTCGGCGACAGCCCGCTCGGCCCCTTCCACGACGCCAAGGGCGGCCCGCTGATCAGCGACAGCACCCCCAACTCCTCGCCGCTCAACATCGACCCGACCGTCTTCACCGACGACGACGGCCAGGCCTACATCTACTGGGGCTCCTACTACGGCCTGCGCGCCGCCAAGCTCAAGCCCGACATGATCAACCTCGACGGCGGCGTGGTCACGCCGAGCGGCGTGTCGAACTTCTGGGAGGCGCCCTGGATGTTCAAGCGCAACGGCACCTACTACCTCGCCTACTCCGCCAACGACTCGGCCTGCTCCGCGCCCGGCTACGCGTGCATCCGCTACGCCACCGCGAGCAACCCGCTGGGACCGTGGACACACCGGGGAGTGGTGCTCGACCAGGTCTCCTCGACCACCAACCACCCGGCGATCATCGAGTTCAAGGGCCAGTGGTACATGGTCTACCACAACGCGGGCAGCCCGGGAGGCGGCAACTTCCGCCGCTCGGTGACGCTCGACAAGCTCTACTGGAACGCCGACGGCACCATGCAGAAGGTCGTGCAGACGACGGGTCCCGCCAACCCCGGCAATCTGGCGCTCAGCGCGACGGCGTCCACCTCCTACGTCTCGCCGTGGGAGACCCTCGGCGCGGTCAACGACGGCTTCACCCCGGCCAACTCGGCCGACCACAGCCACGGCGCCTACGGCAACTGGAACCACCAGGGCACCGAGTGGCTGGAGTACCAGTGGCCGTCCGCGCAGACCGTCAACCGGGTCGGCGTCTACTGGTTCGACGATGACCAGGGCATCGACCTGCCCGCCTCGTGCAAGGTCCAGTACTGGAACGGCAGCGCGTACGTGGACGTGCCCGGACAGTCGGCCTGCGGAGTGGCGGCCAACACCTTCAACACCACGACGTTCACGGCGGTCTCGACGACCAGGCTCCGGCTGAGCGTCACCTCGAAGACCGGCTTCTCGACCGGCGTCCTCGAATGGCAGGTACCGCGATGAAACGCATGGCATTCCTCCCGATCCTGTTACTCGGCTTCTTCCTCGTCCCCGCCGGTCCCGCCGTGGCCGCCGAGGTCAACCTGGCCACGACGGCGACCCCGAGCGCGTCGTACACCTCCTCGTGGGAGAGCGTCGCGGCGATCAACGACAACATCGACCCGCCGAGCTCCAACGACACCGTCAACCGCCGCTGGGGCACCTGGCCCAACACCGGCCAGCAGTGGGCCGAGCTGACCTGGGCCCAGGCGCAGACGCTCAGGGTCGCCCAGGTCTACTTCTTCGACGACAACGGCGGCGTGCGCGTCCCCGCCTCGTGGAAGCTGCAGTACTGGACCGGCAGCGCCTACAACGACGTGCCGAACGCGACCGGCTACCCCACGGCGCTCAACACCTACAACAAGGTGACGTTCGGCCAGGTGAGCACCACGCGGCTGCGCGTACTCCTGCAGAGCGGCCAGGGCTCGGTCGGGCTGCTGGAGGTCAAGGCGTTCACCAACGACCCGGGCGGCGGCGGCAGCCCGAGCACCTGGAACCCGCCCGCCAACCTGGTCACGCCGCTCAACGAGGTCTGGGCGCACGTCGAGAGCACCTATCCCGACCTGTACGGCTTCCGCAACTACGGCTGGGACCAGGTCATGGCCAACGGCGGCTCGATCAACTACTGCGTGCGCTGGGACAGCTCGGCCACGGTGACCGCCGCCCAGCGTGACCAGATCCACGCGACGCTGGCCAGGCAGTTCAAGAAGTGGATGGACGTGATGGCCGGGCACAACAACTGGCCCTACACCAACGTGCCGGTCAAGGTCGTCGGCTGGGCCGTGCGCGACCGCGCCCAGCTCCAGTGGAGCGACAACTCCGTCGACATCTACGTCAACAACATCCGCGAGAACGCGCCGCAGTGCGCCGAGCCGTGCGGCCGCTTCTTCAACCAGAGCGGCAATTACCCGAACTGTCCCGGTGGCGCGTCCCACCACTACGACATGTCGCTGTGGCTCACCGCGGGCTTCGGCGGTGGCGCGGGCGGTGACTGGGGTCAGCGCATCGGCAGCGAGTACTACATGAGCAACCTCAACACCGACAATGTGCACATCCTGCTGCACGAGATGGGCCATTCGTTCGGCCTGGATGACTTCTACGACTGGACTCCGACGGGGGTGTGCTGCTTCCTGATGAAGGCCGGCAGCGCGACCTCGATCACCGACTTCGACGCCTGGATGCTCCGCGACTGGTGGCGGCACCTGAAGAGCCGCTACGGGCGCTGATCCTCCGTGAAGTAGGGCGGCGGCCACGCGAGGCCGCCGCCCTACTTACGCGTTGACGGTGAGCTTGTAGTCGCGAGTGACGGGAGTGCTGAGCTTGTCGTAGTCCCTGAGCTGCACGGTGAAGGAGAAGGTGCCCGCCGCGGCGGGCTTGCCGGTGATCGCGCCGGTGAACCGGTCGAGGGCCAGCCCTTCGGGCAGCGCGCCGCCGGTGACCTGCCAGTCGTAGAAGGGCACGCCCCCCTTGGCCTGGAGCCGCTGGTCGTAGGCGGCGCCTGCCTTGCCGGCCTTGACCGAGGCGGTCTCGATCGAGGGCTTGAGGAACGGGGTGAGCTTCTTGTTCAGCTTCCAGCCGGCGTTCTCCGCGATCAGCAGCGTCAGCTTGGTCAGCTCCCACTGCCGGGTCGGGAAGACGTGGCGCCAGCCGCCGCTCTGGCCGCTGAGCCGGTCCCAGTACGGCTCGTCACCGGGCACGTGATAGCTGGTGTCGAGCGGGACCGGGTAGCCCTGGTAGTCGATGACCTCCTGGTCGTCCCTGCCCTTGCTCGCGACGTACTTCGCCATGCCTTCCCAGTCGCTGTGGAAGGTGACGGCGTGGCCGTACTCGTGCATGACCAGGCCGTGCACGTCGATGACCTGGCCGAGGTCGGTCTTGTACCAGTCCTCGTCGGCCAGCGAGCTGACCAGCTTCATGAGCTGCTCGTCGTACTCCAGGATCATGCTGGTCGAGCGGTGGTAGGGGGTGGGCTTGCCGTTCTGGGTGTGGAACTTGCCGTTGATGGTCGGGTAGCCGGTCGAGTACGGCGTCTGGATGCCGCGGAAGAAGACGTACATGCCGTTGTACGGCTTGGCGTTGGTGGCCTCGACCTCGTTCTGCCAGTCGTCGCCCGGCAGCTTGTTGACCTCGTCCCCGGCGGGGACGGTGTCGAACGGCTTGAGGTCGAAGAAGGCGAACCAGTTCCGTACCGCCGTCTCGGCGGCCTTGCGCACGCCCGGGTCGGAGAAGTAGCGGGTGATCGTGTCGTAGCGGTAGTCGAAGTCGATGGGGATCGTCGGCCGCAGGGCGGTCTTCTCGTCCTGCTGGACCGTGATCGGCATCGTCTGGGTGATCGTGGCGCCGGTCGCGTCCGTGGTCTTCATGACCCACTTGTGCCGCTCGTCCTGGCCGGGGCCCTGCTTGGAGTGGATGGCCAGCCGGACGACCTCACGGTCGGCCGGGCCGGTGAGCGTGAAGGTCTTGGTCGCGCCGGTCGCCGTGAGCTCGCTCGGCATGTTGAGCATCAGCCTGGAGGTGCCCTCGGCCTTGAGGTCGACGGTCAGCGGGTAGGCGATGCCCGCCACCTTCGGCGCCCGCACGGTCAGCTCGATGTACGGGTTGGCCAGGTAGCCCTGCCAGTCCACGAGCCGGACGCCATGGTCGTTGACGTTGCGGTAGAAGATGTCGAACACGTCCAGGGCCGGGGCCGCCTGGCGGGCCGCCAGGCCGGGCGTGGGCACGGAGAGCGCGCCCACGAGCCCGGCCAGGACGGTAACGACGCCGATCTTTCTCACTGAGCGCTCTTTCTTCTCAAGCGAATGCCTTCACTTCCAGCAGTCCGACGGATGCCTGGCCGCTCTGGAGCGCGACCCTGAGCTTGGTGGTGTTCACACCGGTGAACGTCACGTGGTTGTAAGCGTTGAGCGCTGTCGGGTAGGTGCCCGGGATGTCGACGTACGCGGTGCCGTTCCAGTACTGGAGCTTCCAGGAGGCCGGCAGGCGCACGCCGTCGTTGTCGTCGAAGAAGTACACGTCCGCCGACCGGATCGTCTGCGCGGCCGGCCAGGTCAGCTCGGCCCACTGCGCGCCGGTGTTGGGCCAGGTGCCCCAGCGCCGGTTGACGGTGTCGTTGGAGCTCGGCGGGTCGATGCCGTCGTTGATCGCCGCGATGCTCTCCCAGGGCGAGGTGTACGAGGCGGACGGCGTCGCGCTCGTGGCCAGGTTGACGGGCGTGGGGCCACCGCCGCCGACCTGGAGCTGGAACGACTTGGTCACCGGCGTGCTCCTGCTGTCGTAGTCACGCAGTTGCACGGTGAATGTCGAGGTCCCGGCCGTCGTGGGCGTGCCGCTGATCGCGCCGGTGAACCGGTCGAGGCTGAGCCCGGCGGGCAGCGAGCCGCTCGTGACCTGCCAGTCGTAGAACGGCACTCCGCCCTTGGCGGCGAGCGTCTGCTGGTAGCTCTGGCCGGGCGTGGCCTGCGGCAGGGAGGTGGTGGTGATGGAGGGCTTGAGGAACGGGGTGAGGTTGCGGTTCAGCTTCCAGCCCGCGTTCTCGGCCACCAGCAGGGCGAGCTTGGTGAGCATCCACCTGCGGGTCGGGAAGTAGTGCGTCCAGCCGCCGCTCTGCCCGCTGAGCCGGTCCCAGTTACGCTGGTCGCCGGGGATGTGGTAGCTGCTGTCGAGTGGCACGGCGTAGCCCATGTAGTCGACGACGTCCGGGTCGTTGCCGCCGCCGCTGACGTAGGAGCGCATGCCGGCCCAGTCGCTGTGGTAGGCGACGGCGTGGCCGTACTCGTGCATGACCAGGCCGTGCACGTCGAGCACCGAGCCGGCGATGTCGGTCTTGTACCAGTCCTCGTCGGCCAGGGAGGTGAACAGCTGCTTGTTCGCCTCGTCGTACTCGAAGATCATCGCGGTGGAGCGGTGGAGCGGGCCCGCGACCTGCTGGCCGTTCCTGGTGAAGTACTTGCCGTTGGCGGCCGGGTAGCCGGTCGAGTAGGGCGACTGGATGCCCCTGAAGAAGACGTACATGCCGTTGTAGGCGGCGTTGTTGGTGACCGTGATCTCGTTCTGCCAGTCGTTGCCCGGCAGGTGGTTGTTCTCCGCCCCGGCCGCCACCGTGTCGAAGGGCGTCACGTCGAAGAACCTGAACCAGTCCTTGACGGCCTCCTCGGCGGCGGTCCTGAAGGCCGGGTCGGAGAAGTAACCGGTGACCGTGTCATAGCGGTAGTCGAAGGTGATCGGGATCGTCGGCTGCAGGGCGGTCTTCTCGTCCTGCTGGACCCTGATCGGCATCGACTGCTGGAACGTCGCGCCGCTGCCGTCCCTGATCGCCAGCCGCAGCGTGTGCATCTCGTCCTGGCCGGCGCCGCGCTTGGAGGCGATCTCCAGCTTGAACGTCTTCTGCTCCGACGCGTTCGCGAACGTCAGCGTCTTGGTGGCGCCCGTCGCGGTCAGCTGGCTGGGCAGGTCCATCATCAGCCGGGAGGTGCCCTCGGCCTTGAGGTCGATCGTGACGGGGAACTGGGCGTCCTGCGGGGGTTTGACGGTCAGCTGGATGTACGGGTTGGCCAGGTACCCCTCCCAGTCGACCAGCTTGACGCCGTAGGTGTTGACCGTTCTGCCGAACATGTCGACGACCTGGGCGGCGGACAGGGCGTGCGCTGGCTGCACTCCGACGAACAAGGAGCTCAGCAGCAGAAGCGCGACGGTTAATCGCTTCATGATGTGACACCTTTCAGTTCTTGATGCCGGTGAGCGTGACTCCCTCGATGAAGTAGCGCTGGAGGAAGAAGAACAGGGCCACGATGGGCACGATGACGGCCGCCGAGGCCGCCATCAGGTAGCCCCACTGCGTGATGAAGACGCTCTGGAACGAGGCCAGCCCGAGCGAGAGCGTGTACTTCTCCTCGTCCTGCAGGTAGAGCAGCGGGCCGAGGAAGTCGTTCCACGTGCCGATGAAGGTGAAGATGGTGACCACGATGATGGCCGGCTTGGACAGCGGCATGACGATCGTCCAGTACACCCGCCACGGCGACGCCCCGTCGATGTAGGCGGCCTCGTCGAGCTCGAAGGGGATCGTCAGGAAGAACTGCCGCAGCAGGAACACGTTGAACACCCCGCCGCCCGCCCCGGCGAACCAGGCGGGCACGGTGAGCGGGACGAAGGTGTTCAGCGCGCCCAGCTCCTGCCACATGACGAACGTCGGGATGATCGTCACCGCGTACGGCAGCATGACGCCGGTCAGCAGCAGCGCGAAGACGACGTTGCGCCCCTTCCACCGCAGCCGGGAGAAGCTGAAGGCGGCCACCGAGCAGGTGAACACCGTGCCGAGCACGCAGATCACCGCGATGATCACCGTGTTGACCAGGTAGAGGCCGAACGGCTGGGCGGTCAGCGCCTCGCCGAAGTTCGACCACTGGAACGGGCGCGGGATCCACTCCGGCGGCGCGACGAACATCTGGCTGTCGGTCATCAGCGCGCTGCGCACCAGCCAGACGAACGGCAGCAGCGTCGGGATCGCGCCCGCGGCCAGCGCCACGTACAGCAGCGCCCTGCCGTACCTGCGCGGCCGCCGCAGGCCCTGGGTCGGCGCCACGCCCTTCGCGCGGGTCCTCTCCCGCGCCGCCAGCGTGGTCATCGGGCACCTGCCATCTCGTAGTAGACCCAGCGGCGGGCGTTGCGGAACATCAGGAACGTCACCACCATGATGATCATGAAAAGCACCCAGGCGAGCGCGCTGGCGTAGCCCATCTCGCTCTCGGTGAAGGCCTTGCGGAAGAGGTAGTAGACGTAGAAGAGCGTGGCGTGGTTGGGCCCGCCCTCGGTCATCACGTACGCCTGGTTGAACACCTGGAAGGTACCGACCACGCCCACCACCAGGTTGTAGAAGATGGTGGGCGTCATCATCGGCAGCGTCACGTGCCAGAAGCGGCGCAACGGGCCGCCCCCGTCGATGGACACCGCCTCGTACAGGTGGCGCGGCACGCCCTGCAGCCCGGCCAGGAAGATCACCATGGTGTTGCCGAAGCCCCAAGTGCTCATGATGATCAGCGACGGGATCGCCATCTCCTCGCTGTAGACCCACTGGGAGGTCGGCAGCCCGGTCTGGCGCAGCAGCGAGTTGAGCAGCCCGAAGTCCGGATTGAAGATCCAGATCCAGAGCACCACGTTGGCGATCGCCGGGACCAGCGTCGGCAGGTAGAAGATCGTCCGCCAGAGCGACAGGCCGCGCGCCTTCTGGTTGAGCAGCATGGCGACCGCGAAGCTGACGATCAGCGTGAGCGGCACCGCGCCGAGCGTGTAGTACGTCGTGGCGCTCAGCGACTTCCAGAACAGCTCGTCGTCCACCATCCTGCTGTAGTTGTCCAGGCCGACGAACGACGGGCTGCCGCCGATCTGCCAGTCGGTCAGGCTGAAGAAGAACGAGGCGACCATCGGGCCGATGGTGAAGATGGCGAACCCGAGGATGGCCGGCAACGCCATGAGGATGCCCCACCGCGTCTCGAACCGGCGCATCAGAGCGCCTGCGTGTGCTGCCAGCCCTGCAGCATCCCGGTGATCTTCGGCGCGACCGCCTTGAGGATCTCACCCGCCGGGCGCTTGCCGGACTCGATCTCCTGCAGGGCGGGGGCGAGCACGTCGCTGCTGATCACGGACATGTTCTTGACCCGGTTGCCGAACACGGGCACGCCGTGGTCGCGCGCGAAGTCGACGACCGCGGTCCTGAACTCCGGCGGGTGCTGGTCGTTCTTGATCCAGGAGTCGATGGACGCCTGGTCCTCGTAGTACTTCTTCTCCTGCGGCATCCACAGGCCCTGCTTGTACAGGTCGACGTAGCGCGGGTCGTTGTGGAAGGCGAACAGCTCGACGGCCTCCTCCACGTGCTTGGTCCCGGCGAATACCGCCGACGCGCCCGCCACCTGGGTGGCGGTGAACGGTTCCGCGTATTTGGGCAGCACACCGAGGCCGAAGTCGGTCTTGCTCTCGTTCATGTCGAGCAGCGACCAGTGGCCGTCGACCACCATGGCCACGCGCTTGGTCTTGAGGAGAATGTTCGTGCCGGGCACGTCGTCGCCGGTGGCCGCGAGCTGGCCGGGACCGGGCATGACCCGGTGCTTGTAGATGAGGTCCTGGAGGTTCTGGAACACCTTGATCGCCTCGGGTGAGTCGAGCAGGCATCGCTTGCCGGCCTCGTCGGCGAAGTCGCCGCCGTTGCTGCGCAGGAAGCCGTACCAGGCCGCGCCATAGGTGATGCTGCTGGAGATGCCGAACTGCTTGATCTGCTTGGGGTCGAAGCCTGACTCGTCGGGATGCTTGCCGTTCTGGTCGATGGTGAGTTTGTAGGCGTTCTGCACCATCTGGTCCCACGTCCAGGCGGAGGCGGCGTCGGCCGGTGGGGGAGCGATGCCGGCATCGGCGATGGCCTGTTTGCTGTACCAGAGCAGCTCGACCTCGTTGGCCGTGGCCACGCCGTGTAGCTTGTCCTGGCCGTACCAGAGGTAGGCATCCGGCAGATAGCCAGCCAGCTGCGGATATTTCTTCAAATAGGGGAACAGGTCGACCAGCTTGCCCTGCTCGGCCAAGCGGAAGGACATGGCCATCGGCACGTAGCCGACGTCCGGCACCCGGCCGCTGGCCACCAGGGTGTTGAGCTTGACGTCGTACTCGTCGGGGGTGAACAGCGCCTTGACCTTGACGCCCGGCTTCTTCTGCTCGAACTGCCTGAGCATCTTCTCCACGGCCTTCTGCTCGAAGGTGGAGCCCCAGTACATGAACTGCAGCTGCTTGGCGCCGCTCGAGCTGCTGCCGCCGCCGTTCCCGCACGCGGCCGCCGCCGCGCCGAGCGCCGCGAGGCCGCCGATCTTGAAGAGATCACGTCTATTCATGGGGTGATTCCTTTACGCGAGGGGGATCCAGACCCGCATCCCGCGGCCGTCGCGGTTGTCCCACTGGTAGTAGGGGATCGCCGTGGCGGTCACGCGGGAGCCGGTCGAGAGCTCCCCGGGGGGTGTGGTGGTGTACGGCAGGCCGCCCACCGGCTGGGAAACGACTTGGGCGTCGGCCTCGATCAGGACGGTGCGCCCGACGCCATCGAGGTCGTCCTTGTCCAGGACGCGCAGTTCGGCGCCCGCGGGCAGCGCCAGATCAGGAAGGTCCACGCCTTCGGCCTGGTCGGCCTGCTCGAAGCAGTAGACGAGCGGCCCGCGCTCCACGGCGACGCATCCCCTGACGGCGTCGACGCGGCGGTGCGGGTGGACGAGCCGGGGCGCCATGTCCAGCTCCAGCTCGACGGTGTCGCCCGCCCGCCACTCGCGGGTCAGCACGACGTAGCCGCGCTCGTCCGGTACGGCCGCCGCCGACTCGCCCCCGACCGTCACCGTGGTGGAGGCGCTCCACGCGGGCACCCGCAGCGCCAGCGACCATGGAGTTCCGGGCGCGCGCTCCACGGTGAACGTGACGCGGCCGTCCCAGGGGTAGTCGGTGGCGACGGCCAGCGCGAGCGCGCCGTCGGTGACGGTCCCCGGCATGAACTGGTGGACGAGCAGGGTGTTCTCGGCGGAGGTCGCGACGTGGCCGCCGAGGGAGGAGACGAGCCGCATGATGTTCGGCGGGCAGCAGGCGCAGGCGAACCACTCGCGCCGCCGACCGGCGTAGGCTCCTTCGACGTGGTCGTCCCTGCGCTGGAGCGGGTTGACATAGAAGAAGCGGATGCCGTCCGCCGACGTCGAGGCGGCGAAGGCGTTGTAGAGCGTGCGCTCGATCAGGTCGGCGTAACGGCCGTGGCCGGTGGCCAGGAGCAGCCGCCAGTTCCAGTGGATGCTGGCGATGGCCGCGCAGCTCTCGTTGTAGGCGCGGTCCGGCGGCAGCTCCCAGCGGTCGCCGAACGCCTCGTCGGAGTGGCGGCTGCCCATGCCCCCGGTCAGGTGGGTCTTGGTGGCGACCAGGTCCTCCCAGCGCCGGATCGAGCACTCCAGCAGCGACTCGTCGCCGGTCTCCAGGTAGACGTCGACGATGCCCGCCTCCAGGTACAGCTGGCGCACCGCGTGGCCGACCGCCGTGTCCGCCTCCCTGACCGGCAGGTGGTCCTGGGCGTACAGGATGCCGAGCCCGCTGTCGCGGATGAGCCCCTTGCCCCTGTTGTCGATCAGCTTCGCGGCCAGGTCCAGGTAGGAACGCTCGCCGGTGACCCGGTAGAGCTCCACCAGCGCGGTCTCGACCTCGGCGTGCCCGTCGATGCCGTCGTTGCCGCCGCGCAGGAAGACCTCCGCCAGGTGGTCGGCGAACTTCCGGGCGACCTCCAGGAGCTCCGCCCCGGTGCCCGCGCGGGTGGCGGCGACGGCGGCCTGGAACAGGTGGCCCGCGCAGTACATCTCGTGGCTGTACTCGAGCTCGGCGTAGATCTTGTCCGGCTTGACGACCTGATAGTGGGAGTTGAGATAGCCGTTGGGCCGCTGAGCGCGCTTGAGCACCTCGGCCGCCTGCTCCACGAACTCCGGGTACTCCGCCGACGGGCGCCTGGCGTGCTCCCAGGCGACGGCCTCGAGCTGCTTGTACAGGTCGGAGTCCTGGAAGCGGTAGCCCCGGAACTCGCCCTCGCCCGCTCCTCCGGCTCCGGCCAGCCGCAGGTTGGGCAGGCTGCCCGCCTCTTCCATCTGCTCCAGCCCGAGCGGGATGCTCGCCGCGCGGTTGACGCTCTGCCACCGCCCGAACGGACCACCGGTGATCACGACGTCGTGGATGCCCAGCGGCCGCTGCACGGCCTTAGATTCCGCGGTCGGTACGGCAGGGCCGCAGGCCTGGTCCATCGAACTCCTCGCACATGGGGAATAGGCTTTCCTTGGCGAACAGTAAGGTGTTACACATCACTGGTCAACCCTCTGGGTAGTTGGACCGTGACCAGGATGTCGAGGGAGGGAAACCGGTTGTCTGAATTTTCCCAGCGCGCAGTGACCATTCGTGAGGTCGCCGCGGCCGCCGGAGTGTCGATCGGCACGGCGTCCAAGGCGCTCAACGGCCAGGGCCGGCTGCGCGAGGAGACCAGGGCGCGGGTGATCGCCGCCGCCGAGCGTCTGGAGTTCCGGCCGAACACGCTCGCCCGGGGCCTGCTGCACGGCCGTACCTTCACCGTCGGCCTGGTGACGTGCGACAGCTTCGGGCGCTTCAGCATCCCGGTGATGCTCGGCGCCGAGGACGCGCTGGGCGCCGGTCAGATCTCGGTGTTCATGTGCGACACGCGCGACGACCCGATCAGGGAGCAGCACTACGTCGAGCGTCTTCTGGCCAGGCGGGTGGAGGGCATCATCGTCACCGGCCGGCGTACCGAGCCCCGGCCGAGCATCGGCACCGGCCTGCCCGTCCCGGTCGTCTACGCCATGACCCAGTCGACCGAACCCACCGACTTCTCGGTGATCCCCGACGATCTGGGCGGGAGCCTCCTGGCCGTACGGCATCTGCTGGCCACCGGGCGGCGGCGGATCGGCCACATCACCGGGCCGCAGCGGTTCCTGGCCGCGCGGACCCGCGCGGCGGGGTTCGCCGACGCCCTGGCGGAGGCGGGGGCGACGGCGGCGGGCGAGACGCTGTTCGGGGAGTGGTCGGAGGAGTGGGGGCGGCAGGGCGCCGACATCCTGCTCCGCACCCAGCCGGACGTGGACGCGGTGTTCTGCGGCAGCGACCAGATCGCCAGGGGGGTCGCCGAGACGCTCAGGGATCGGGGCCGGCGCATTCCCGACGACGTGGCGCTCGTGGGCTTCGACAACTGGGCGCCGATGGCGCTCGGCTCACGGCCGCCGCTCACCACGGTCGACATGAACCTCGGTGAGATCGGGCGGGCGGCCGCCACGCATCTGCTGGACGTGATCGGCGGTGTGCCGCATCAGGGCGGGGTACGGCGGATGCCGTGCAGCCTGGTGCTGCGGGAGTCGACCCGCGCCTGAGGGGGTTGCCTGAGGGGTCGTCTGGGGGGTTGTCGACCCGCGCCTGAGGAGCTTTGGTCAAGCGGCCTAGCGGTCAGGCGGTCGGACATTCGGAGCGAATCTGGAGTGTCTGGGCAACGTCGGCTGACGGCTGCGCCACCGGTCCCCTCGCCTGGACCGGCGGGCCGTACGGCCTTAAAGGCAGCCGGCCGACTCTGATCGCCATCCTCCCGCCGCGCACCCGCCGTCGCGGCGGCCAAAGGCCGATGGGCGGGCGCATTTCGAATTCAGGAGGTGCCGGTCATTATCGCCGCGGTGATTGCCGGAGCGGCAATCTCAGTGAGCCGCCTCGTACTGCTCCACGATGGTCGCGGCGATACGTCCGCGCTCGCTCACGGGTAGTCCCGCCTGCTTCGCCCACTGGCGAATTTCGGTGGACTTGTCGCGGCTGACCGAGCGTGCCGAGCCGACTCCGCGACGGACCTTGCCACCGCGCTCCTTGCGGACCTGACGCGCCTTGACCAGGAACGGGGCAAGGGCTTTGCGCAACTTCTCCTCGTTCTTATCCGACAGGTCGATCTCGTAGGCAAAGCCGTCGAGGCCGAACCTGATTGTGTTCTCGGACGACAAGGCGGATCCGTCGAGGTCGTCAAGGAAGATCTCTTGAATTTGCTTGGCCATGCTGGTGCTCCGAATTCAGAGGCGAGAAGACAATGAGTACTGTAGCGTATGGTGCCGTTGTCCGGCGCACCCCTGGGGCGGTGGATAGCCAGGACAAAGAAAGCTCGCCTAATTGCATAGCGAGCTATTTCATTCCCGCTATCCGGGGCGGTCGCGGCGTCAGTGCGTCGCGGGTCCACGAGCCCAGCACCAACAGCGTTTTGGTGCCCGTGACGTTCCCGGCGCGGCGCAGGTGATCGATGACCTGCTGGAGATGACCGAGGTCGCGGACCCGTACGTGGATCAGCGCGTCGGGGTCGCCGGCGATGGTGAAAACGGCCTGAACCTCCGCCACGTCGGTCGCCGTGCGGACGATCTCGCTCACCGGCGTCGTGCCCGCGTAACGCAGTTCGGTGAACGCCTCGATGCCCCATCCGAGCTTGGCGTAGTCGATCTGCACACTGAAACCGGTGATGACACCGAGCTCTTTGAGCCGGTCCACCCGGCGCTTGACCGCGGCCACGGAAAGGCCGATCGTGCCCGCCATGTCGGAGAAGGTGCGGCGCCCGTCCTCGCGCAGCAGGCGCAACACCCGATGATCAATGTCATCTATTTCTGGCATGTGGGCACTCCTCGGTTTTTGATGGAAAGAACCATAGCGAAAGAGGCCGAGGCCGCAAAGGTTTTGCGTCTTTGTCGTGTCTTCTTGGCCGATACTTGCGCGATGCCCGCCCGCGTTGCTGTGCTGGGGTCTCCACGAACCCCAGGGAGGCCCGCATGAGCGTCACCCTCGACGACAAGTACACGGCCGCGGACGGTCGCGTGCTCATGTCGGGCCTGCAGGCCCTCGTCCGGCTGACGCTCGAACAGCGCCGCCTGGACCAGGAGCGCGGGCTGGACACGCGCGTGTTCGTCTCCGGCTACCCGGGCTCGCCGCTGGCCGGCGTCGACCTGGAGATGGGCCGGGCCGCCCGGCTGCTCGACCCAGCGGGCGTGGTCGTCCGTCCGGCCCTCAACGAGGAGCTGGCCGCCACCGCCGTGGCGGGGACCCAGCTCCTGGAGCGCCTGCCGGGCCGGCGGCACGACGGCGTGACCGGCTTCTGGTACGGCAAGAGCCCCGGCCTCGACCGGGCCGCCGACGCCATCCGCCACGGCAACCTGGCCGGCACCGCCGCGCTCGGCGGCGCGGTGGCCTGGATCGGCGACGACCCCGGCAGCAAGTCCTCGACCGTGCCCAGCACATGCGAGCCGATGTGCCAGAGCCTGTGCGTGCCGCTGCTCGCGCCCGGCTCGGTGGCGGAGATCATCGAGTTCGGGTTGCACGCGGTCGCCCTCTCGCGCGCCAGCGGCCTGTGGACCGGCCTGAAGATCGTCGCCGACCTGGCGGACGCGTCGGCCACCGTCGACCTCGGCTCGCTGCGTGACGGCATCCCGGCCCCGGACCACCCGAGCCGCCCAACGCCGGCCGCCCTGGTCGGCCCGGCCGCGCTGGACGCCGAGCACGACATGCTGACCCGGCGGCTCGACCTGGCCCGCGACTACGCCCGCGCGCACGGCCTGAACCGGGTGGTGGCCGGCTCGTCGCACGCCCGCCTGGGCATTGTCGCCTCCGGCGCGTCCTTCGCGGTGGTACGCCGGGCGCTGGCCGACCTCGGGCTGGACGAGGCCGCGATCGAGGACCTGGGGCTGCGGCTGATCCGGCTCGGCATGCCGTACCCGCTGGCGCCCGCCGACCTCGCCGCCATGACCGCGGACCTGGACCGGGTGCTCGTGGTGGAGGACAAGGTGCCGTTCCTGGAGGGGCAGCTGAAGCAGGCGCTCTACGACGTCGCCCGCACCCCCGCTGTCGTCGGGCGCGAGTTGCTCACCCCCCGCGGCACGCTCGGCGCGGAGGACGTGGCCAAGGCGCTGGCCTCCTTCGCCGACACGCTGCCGCGGGCCACCGTCCACCTGGCTCCCGCCCGGAAGCCGCAGCCGCGCCGCCTGCTGCCGGTGGTCGCCGCGCGCACGCCGTACTTCTGCTCGGGCTGCCCGCACAACACCTCCACCCGTACGTCGGACAGCACGCTGGTCGGCGTCGGGATCGGCTGCCACGCCATGATCGCCCTGGACGGCGCCGGCCGCGGCAACCAGGTCGGCCTCACCCAGATGGGCGGCGAGGGCGCCCAGTGGATCGGCCTGGCCCCCTTCACCGACGACCGGCACTTCGTGCAGAACCTCGGCGACGGCACCTTCCACCACTCCGGCTCGTTGGCCGTCCGGGCCGCCGTCGCGGCCGGGGTGCGGATCACGTACAAGCTGCTCTACAACGACGCGGTCGCCATGACCGGCGGGCAGCGCGCGGAAGGCCGGCTCGACGTGCCCGCGCTGACGCGGTCGCTGGCCGCAGAGGGGGTCCGCCGGATCGTGATCACCACCCCCGAACCGGAGACCTACCGGGGTGTCCGGCTCGCGCCGATCGCCACGGTTCGGCACCGCGACGGGCTGGCGGCGGCCGAGAAGGAGCTGGCCGAGCTCGACGGGGTGAGCGTGCTCATCCACGACGACCGATGCGCGGCCGACGAACGCCGGCTGCGCAAGCGCGGCAAACTGCCCGTACCCGTGGAGAAGGTCGTGGTCAACGAGCGGGTCTGCGAGGGGTGCGGCGACTGCGGCGAGGTGTCGACCTGCCTGTCCGTGCAGCCCGTCGAGACCGTGTACGGCCGCAAGACCCGGATCCACCAGCCGTCCTGCAACTCCGACCTGAGCTGCCTCAAGGGCGACTGCCCATCGTTCCTGCTGGTCAAGCCGGGCAAGGCGCGGCCAGCCCCGGAGCTTTCGGCGGATCGTGGACCACGGCCGATCCAAGCACTCGGTGCACGGCCGGTTCTGGAGCTTCCGGTGGAGCTGACCGAGCCGATCACCCGATTCCCCGGCCGTGAGGTGCTGCTGCGGATGCCCGGCATCGGCGGCACGGGCGTCGTGACGGTCTCGCAGATCCTGCAGATGGCGGCCCACCTCGACGGCCTGCACGCGGCCGGCCTCGAACAGACCGGCCTGGCGCAGAAGGGCGGCCCGGTCGTCAGCGACGTCCGCATCTCCCCGCACCCGATCGCCGGCTCCCCGAAGGCGTCGCGCGGCACCGCCGACGTACTGATCGGCTTCGATCTGCTCGGCGCGGCGGCCGACACGAACCTGGCGGTCGCCGCGCCGGACCGTACCGTCGCCGTGGTCAGCAGCGCCGTCGTGCCGACCGCCGCCATGGTGACCGGCCGCGTCACCGTACCGGACTCGCCCGCCGACGCGATCACCCGCGTCGAGTCGGCCACCCGGAGCGCCGACAACCTCTACCTCGACGCTCACGGGCTCGCCGAGGCGCTGTTCGGCGACCACATGCCCGCCAACATGCTGCTCGTCGGCGCCGCGTACCAGCACGGCTGCCTGCCGGTGTCCGCCGAGGCCGTCGAACGGGCCATCCGGCTCAACGGGGCCGCGGCCGAGCAGAACCTCGCGGCGTTCCGCTGGGGCCGGGCCGCCGTCGCCGACCGCCAGGCGGTGCTGGCGGCCGTGGAGACTCCCGCTCCGCAGGCCGAGACGTTCGAGCAGGCCCTGGCCACGCGGATCGCCGACCTGACCGGCTACCGCGACGCGGCCTACGCCGCCCGGTACGCCGAGGACGTGCGCCGCGTGGCCGCGCTCGCCGCCGACCGCGCGGGGGAGGAGGCCGCCGCGCCGATCGCCCTCGCCTACGCCAAGGGGCTGCACAAGCTCATGGCCTACAAGGACGAGTACGAGGTCGCCCGGCTGCACCTGGACCCGGCCGAGCGAGCCAGACGGGAGCGGGAGTTCGGCGCTGACGCCGTCGTGTCGGTGCTGCTGCACCCGCCGCTGCTGCGCGCGCTGGGCATGAAGCGCAAGATCAGGTTGCGCCGCTCGGCGAACGTCGTCTTCCGCGTGCTGCGCGCCGCCAGGTTCCTGCGGGGTACGCCGTTCGACGTGTTCGGGTACGCAGGAGTACGCCGCGTCGAGCGGGCGATCATCACCGAGTACCGTGACCTGATGCGTGACGCTCTCGCCCGGCTGAGCCCGGCGACCGCCGACGCCGTGGCCGCGATCGCGGCGCTGCCGGAGGCGGTTCGCGGGTATGAGGACATCAAGCTCGCGCGGGTCGCGGAGTTCCGCGATCGCGCCAGGACCGCCCTCGCGCAGCTGAGCGAGCCCACCGGACCCCGCTCTCTGGAGAGAACGTGACCGTCGACCGCTTGCTGCCCAGCCCTCTGGAGAGAACGTGACCGTCGACCGCCTGCTGCCCACCCAGGACGCCGAGGACCTCATCGCCCTCACCCGGGACATCGCCGACAAAGAGCTGGCGAGCCGGGTCGATGAGCATGAGCGGGCCGAGACCTATCCGGAGGGCCTGTTCGCCACGCTCGGCGCCGCCGGACTGCTCGGCCTGCCGTACCCGGAGGAGTTCGGCGGCGGCGGCCAGCCGTACGAGGTCTACCTGCAGGTGCTGGAGGAGCTGGCGGCCCGCTGGGCCGCCGTCGCGGTGGCCACCAGCGTGCACACCCTCGCCTGCTTCCCCGTGGCCACCTACGGCACACCCGAGCAGCGCGAACGCTGGCTGCCCGACATGCTGGCGGGCCGGCTCGTCGGCGGCTACAGCCTGTCCGAACCCCAGGCCGGATCCGACGCCGCCGCCCTGACCTGCAAGGCGGAGAAGGTCGAGAACGGCTACCGGATCACCGGCAACAAGGCGTGGATCACCCACGGCGGCAAGGCCGACTTCTACGCCCTGTTCGCCCGCACGGGCCAGGGCAGCCGGGGCATCTCCTGCTTCCTGGCCCCCGGCGCGGCCGACGGCCTGACCTTCGGCCGCCCGGAGGAGAAGATGGGCCTGCACGCCATCCCCACCACCAGCGCGCACTGGGACGGCGCCGTCATCGAGGCCGACCGCCTGCTCGGCGAGGAGGGCCAGGGCCTGCCCATCGCCTTCAGCGCCCTCGACTCCGGCCGCCTCGGCATCGCGGCGTGCGCGACCGGCCTCGCCCAGGCCGCACTGGACGCCTCGGTCGCCTACGCCAAGGAACGCCAGACATTCGGCCGCAAGATCATCGACCACCAGGGTCTGGGCTTCCTGCTCGCGGACATGGCGGTGGCCGTGGACAGCGCCCGCGCCACGTACCTGGACGCGGCCCGCCGCCGCGACGCCGGCCGTCCGTACGGACGACAGGCCAGCGTCGCCAAGCTGGTGGCCACGGACGCCGCGATGAAGGTGACGACGGACGCGGTGCAGGTGTTCGGGGGGTATGGGTACACGCGTGAGTTTCGGGTGGAGCGGTACATGCGCGAGGCGAAGATTATGCAGATTTTCGAGGGCACAAACCAGATCCAAAGGCTGGTGATCAGCCGCGACCTGGCCCGCTGACCCTGACCTGTCTCGCGCCCACCCGTTACCCGATTCGGTGGTTGCCCGTCTGATGCCCGCCCCGCCAAAAAGGGCCTCCGCTTCGCTCCGGGCGCTCTTTTGGGGGCGCCTTCGGCGCACAACGGGCTTCGCTTGGGGGCGCTTCGCGCCTTTCAGGGCTCAGGCGTTGCTTCCAGTCGGGCCAAAGCCCCGACCCCTGAAGGACCTCGCTGCGCTCGGACGCCCCTTCCAGGCAGGCTTCGCCTGCATGGCCCTTGTTGACCGTGGCCGACCCGAGACGGATAGCAGGTGCGAAACTCGCGATTGTATGCAGTCCGCGGTCGTCCTCTCCAAGGAGCGTCGTAGAGCCAGACGCTGCCCAGATCCCAGACCTTGGACGTTCGTAGCTTTGCCACCCGCCGCAGCGGTGTTTTCCAGGCACCCACTCGGTCTGCCAGTTCCCGCAGCTCAGTCGACGCGGGATCCTGCATCGACAACAGATCCGACGCGAGTTGCCGCACGATCTGATCTGTTCCGGAGCGATGGCCTCATCCTCAAGGAGCTGGGCCACCGCCTCATCAACCTGACGACACTGCGCATGCGCGCGAGCCAGATCAACGGCCAGCCGCGCCCGCCGCTCCGCCGACAGCGTCGAGGCGTTTACTGCGGCTCCGACGCGCAGCGCGTGACCGGCCTCGCCCACTTCCACCGCCACGGCCACCTCATGCAGCGCGACGTTGGCCGGTCCGAACTCGGTGTTGTCATCATTGCGCCCTTCGCCAACCCGCGCCGCCATCTCACGGGCTCGCGACAGGTGCTCTTAGGCGACGTCGGCTTGATTCAGTCGGGAGGCGGAGGCGGGGATGAGGGCTCTGGCCCGCGCTAAGAGGGCTTGTCACGGCCAGGATCCCTCGCGTCGCCGCACAGCTGACGGAAATCCGCGCAACGGAACTCGGCCGGAAGCAACAGAGAAGAGACACAGAAGCCCCGGCTGCGAGGCTCTCTGTGCAATCGAGAAAGGATGAGTGACTTCAGGATGTGGAACAAGGTGAGGAATGTGGCGGTCGCGGTGTCGGCAGCGGCCGCCGTCGGCGCGTTCGTACCGGCTCCGGCCAGCGCCGACGTCTGGGAATACGTCGCGGCCTATCCGCTCACCACTGCGGGCTACAACAAGTGCATGGTCGAGGGCAAGCAGTGGCAGGGGAGTTGGCGGTGCCGCAAAATGACGGGTGAGCACTGGTCGCACAAGAAGTCGGACTACCATCTCGAGATCCTCAAGTAGCGTCTCGCGCTACGGCTTCCTGGCCACGCCGGAGCGGGAGTTCCTCCCCGGGGGCGAGGGGCCAGGGATGCGCTCGTCCGGGTGCCATTCGGGGGAGTGCACCACGCTGGGCTTCCTCAACCAGGTGGCCGTATCGCCGGCGCCGTGGGCGAGACCGAGACTGTGCGGGCCGTGCGCCGTCGTAACGATGCCAACTCGGTTGCTCACCGTAGGCGGGGCGGCTGGACGATCGGCTGCCGAGGCCGCCCAGGCGGATGCCTCACCAGTGGAGATCGGTGACACACGTCATCGCATGGCGCAGTGCTTGAGAACCGGCACGTGAGGAAATAGTCCCTGCGCCCCAGGTCTCACCGGGGCCCTGCCGGCCACCTCAACAAAAGCAAACTATACCGGTTGGCCGGTATAGTTTCCTTTGTGCCTCGTCTCAGTTCGAAAGAGCGACTGCTCGACGCCGCGGCCGAGGTGCTGCTGTCCAAGGGGGCCGAGGCCTTGACGCTGGAAGCGGTGGCCCGGCAGGCAGGCGTGTCCAAGGGCGGCTTGTTCTACCACTTCCCCACCAAGCAGGCACTGGTCGCCGCCATGGTCGACCGCCTGATCAAGGCCTTCGACCAGGCACTGGCCGAGGTGGGCGCCGAGCCGGGCGACTTCCTGCGCGCTTACCTGAACGCGACGATCCCCGAACACCACACCGCGACCAACACTCCGGCCGACCGGGTGACCGCAGCACTGCTGGCCGCGGTGCTCGTGGACCCGGCAGGTCTGGCGCCGCTGAGAGAGCGGTTCGCTGCTTGGCAGGCCAGACTGACCGACGACGGCATCGATCCGGCTGCGGCGACGGCGGTACGGCTGGCCATCGACGGCTGGTGGGCGGCCAGGCTTCTCGGCCTCGGCGAACCAGACGCAGCACTGCACGAACACACCAGGCGCTACCTGATGGAGGCGATCGACCGTGCTACGCGCCACTAAAGCGTTGATGCTGCTCACGGATCTGGCATTCGTCGTCTACTTCACCATCACCGGGCTGGGTGCGATCCCGCCCGAATGGGCGTTCGCCGACTACACCAACCCGGTAATGGCCGACTGGAACTGGTCGTTTCTCTGGATCGACCTGCTGGCCAGCGCCACCGGCCTAGCCAGCCTGTACCTCCTGCGCCGAGCGTCGCGGTCGGGTCCAGGCCTGATGCTGGTCTCGCTCGTGCTCACCATGGCGTCCGGCTTGATGGCGATCGCGTTCTGGACCCTGCGCGGCGACTTCTCACTGGCCTGGTGGCTGCCGAACCTCTACCTCATGCTCTTCCCGATCCCCGCGATCGTCTGCCTGACGCAGCCACGACCACACTTCACCGCCTCATAGAGCTACAGGCCTCAGCCGACGCGGCCTTCCGGTGCCCGCGCAGGCGAAGCGCGCACGCCGCCGACCCACCACCGTTACGGCTGGGCGGTCCGGTCTTCTCCGGGATCGTGCAGGTGATACCGCTCCTGCGCAAGTAGGCGCGGCGGGAACGGGAGCCGTACGCCTTATCGGCACGGACCCTGCCGGGACCCGTGCGCGGGCGTCCCGGTCCGAGCCGGGCACACTGAGTGAGCAGAACGCGGCGATCGACGGTCGGCACAACACCCGCGCCCAACCGAATGTCAACGGCCAAGTGCTCCGGTTCTGGCTAATTTCCGGGATTCCTGCCAGACCCAGGATTCACCCGTCGTCGGCACATGAGTTCGGGAATGATGTCGTTTCCGGCGACTCCATGCACTTGGATCAGCTGATGCCTCGGCTACCACAGATCAGAGGCTGCTATCGAATCGTTGAGACATGAGAGGGGCACTTGGTCGTTTTCGCATGCGCGGGGTGTGGTGCCGTTTTGACCGCGAAGGTGTCGCGGGTCGCGCTTCCCGACCACGCCGATCAGAAGTACGGCCACGACTTGCTCCCCGCACTTCTGGAGCCCGGAACGTACGCGGTGCATTCCCAAGCCTCCGACCCGCCATGGCGGGTCTGGGAGGAGGCGGCAGCCGGTGGCGTGTACCTACAGGTGTATTCCCTGCCGTATGGACCCTCGGGGATCATCGGGATCGCGCCCGGCGATGTCCGACGAACCGTCCTCATCCGAGAGCGCTGTGATGGCTGCTGCTGTGGCCTGGACGGCCGGAACGGCGCCAACCTCGCGTGTGTGGAGTGCGGGCGTGCGGTGGCGACCCGCATTGATGACTGCGGGTTCTGGCAGGTGGTGTGGCTGGATCCGAGTGCCGTACGACCCGTCTGCGTCGATGGCCCCGCGTGCACGGTGGTCGGCTGGGAGGCGCTGCGGACGGCCTATCCGGCCACACCGCCCGTTGAGCAGCCCGGATGGTGGAGCCCACGGTGGGAAGCAGCGGTCGCGGTGGCGTTGGCACACCTGTTGGCGTTGTCAGGCGGCCAGCGGATTGCCGTCCCTGACGGACCGGTCGCCGAGGCTTTTCGCAAGGCGCTCGACACGCTGCTCCCTGCAGGCCCGTCGGCACGGAACCTCGTCTTGGCCGGGCCTGGCCTGTCCGGCGTGACCGCGGATATCGCCCTGGTGCCGCGGCATCCGCAAAGCGGCGAGGTGTGGCCGTGCGGCGCGGGAGCGGTGGTGCCGCTGGCGGCTGACGTGTGGACGTACATGGCCTTCAATGACGATCGGCGTCTTACCCTCGCGGCGGCAGGGATGCCCGACATTGTCCGCCGCGACGATCCGCCGCCACGGCTGCCATGGAGGCCCTTCAGACCTGATGTAGGCGTGTTCCTCCACACGCTGGCGCGGCTACCGGCGGCTCGTGAGCCGTGGTTGCGCGCTATCTACGACCATGTGGAAGACCGCCGATACAGCTTGCCATGCTTCTAGGAGCCAGCGGGGCTCCAGGCGCAGGAGTATGTGCCCTTGCGGTATCTCGGCCTCCGCTTCGTCCCGTGCGGCCGTTCCTCGTTGTGGAACTGGATGGAACGCCCTTGCAGTGAGGGGGGCCTGCGGCGATCACGACATTCGCGCTGAGCCGACCGGCCGCCGCCCTTCCCCTCAGCCAGGCGATGTGCGATCCCCGCGGTTTCCCGCTTACCGCGAGTTCGGCCGTGTACGTGGGCCTCCTCGATAACCCGGTCTTCGTCGACGTTCCGGCTACGACGACAGTAAAGGTGGAGGTCACCGCGGACGTCTCCGTTGAGGCGGGTGCCGAGATGCGACTCACTTACAGTTTGAACGACTCCCTTAAGTCGGAAGGGGCGTTCGGACCGGCCAACTTCGCCAATCATCAGGAGTTCGCCGAGACTCGATCGACCTTCGCCTTGATCACCGTGGGTCCTGGAAGGACCAACATCAGGCCGGTGATCAGGATCAACGGTCCCGCCGGCAAGACGGGCTCCGTGCTCCACCGATGCGTCTCGGTGGAGGCCTCGACCAGCTGAGTGCCGATCCGCGGCGCCGATCAGCCGGTGAGGCATCACCTCGCCGCGCTCCTCCGGCCGGACCCGGCCCAGCGCGGCCGGCCGGAGGAGATCCGCGACAACCTGACCGCCCGCATCGCTGAGGCCGAGCAAGAAGTGTGCGTCAAATGCCCTTCAGAACACGATCAAGTGCCGCCCGGCCCGCAGGTCCCCAGTGCGGCTTGCCGCCGGGAAGGCCCCGATCTCCGTTCTGCCCCATGAGCATCAGGAAGAGGCTCTTCATAGCGGCCAGCCCGCGGGCGCGCCGGATCGCCGCCTCGTCCGCATGCCCGTACATGTCGAAGAACCGTGCGGCCGTGCCCGCGGGTAGCAGCACCCATGCGGCGGCGAGGTCCCACGCCGGATCGCCGGCGAACATGCCACCGAAGTCGATGATGCCCGAGAGCGTTCCGTCTGAGACGACGACGTTCGCGGGATGGAGATCGCCGTGCACCCAGACCCGCGGGCCCTCCCACGCGTTGGCCGCGACGGCGTCATCCCAGACGTCCCGGACGTCGGCAGCGATGTCGTCGAGGGCAACGGCCTGGAAGAAGTTCTCGAAGCCGACCGTGCAGTTCCTGGGATGGGCACCGCGGTCCGTAGCGATCGGCGCCTCGGCGGGCGCCTCCACATGGAGCGCCTGGAGGAAACCCGCCAAAGTGTCGGCCGCGTGGGCGCCGCGGCTGATCGAGCCGTGGTCCAGCGGCTCGCCGGGAACCCACGTCATCACGGTCCAGTGCTTGGGGAAGCGCTCGGACGGTTCGCCGAACCGCACCGGGGTCGGCACCGGGAGCGGCAGGCGCGGGGCCAGCACGGGTAGCCACCGCCGCTCCTTGAGCTGGAGCTCCGGGCTGGGGTCCATGCGCTGCATGCGCACGGCCAACTCGTCCCCGAGGCGCCACATTTGGTTGCCCCAACCGCCCACCACCTCACGGATGGCCAGCCCCGCAAGGTCTGGATGTTGCTCCTGCAGCAGGTCGCGGACCAGGTCTGCGGTGATCTCGATCTCGGTCATGCGAAGTCACAGTACTGAGGCGGCAGGCGGAGCGGGAGGTGAAACCTGCCCAGCTCGACAACCTCATTGCCCGGCGCTCGGCGGCGGTCCACCTGGGAATGCCGACTCTTGCCGACAGCGCGATCCGCACCACCACGTCGACGGGCCGCAGCACCCAGTCCTGAATATCCGTGGTCGTCGCAAACCCGCACAGCCTCCGCTCCTCCCCAGGCGCACTGTGTTCGTCTTCCCTGCCGGTGAGCGAGCTGAGACCGTCGCCTCACTTGATCAGCTCCTGCCTCAACAGAGCGGACCGTGGACGCTGGACGGCAAGCTCTACATCGACATCGACGATGAGCAGACCGGTTACCGAAGGTCCGCAGAAAGCCTCGGCCTTCAGGCCGGGGATGAATGCGGTCCCCCTTTGGGGGATGGCCCGCCGTAGGCGGGGCATCCCGGAGCGCGGAGCGTGGATTTGGAGCCTCAGGTGGGGTGGCGTTGCTGTTCGATGTACGCCTTGATGATCGATAGGGGCGCTCCGCCGCAGGAGGCGGCGAGGTAGCTGGGTGACCAGAAGGGGCCGTGCATGATGGCGGGGTTGATGCGGCCGGTGAACTCCTTGCGCAGGTAGTGCGAGGAGACGCCCTTCAACGAGTTGACGAGTTTGCTGATCGCGACCTTGGGCGGGTAGTGGACGAGCAGGTGGACGTGGTCGTGTTCGCCGTTGAAGTCGCGGAGTTCGGCCTCGAAACTGTCGCATACCTCGATCATGATGTCTTCGCAGCGGCGCAGTATCGCGTTGTCGAACACATTTCTGCGATATTTGGTGATAAAGACCAGATGGGCGTGCATCGCGGAAACCACGTGTCTGCCTCGTCGATATTCCACTTCCTGGCTCATAGACCAGACGATATTGTTTTCGAGTCGGGGAGACGAGAGTGGCGCCTGGGAGAGGGGGTGTTGCGCATGTTGGCGGGCCGGAAGTACCGCCTGGAGTTCGACTCCGGGCAGCAGGCGTTCGCCGAAAGGCTGGGCGGCATTTGCCGGGCCGTGTGGAACACCGGCCTCGAACAACGGCGGCAATACCGGCGGCGCGGAGGGTGGATCAATTATGCCGAGCAGTGCAGGCAACTCGCCGAGGCGAAGAAGGACCCGTACTGCGACTGGCTCGCCGACGCCCCCGCCCAGGTGATCCAGCAGACCCTCAAGGACCTGGACCAAGCGTGCCGCACGCATGGCACGTGGAGAGTGCACTGGAAGTCGAAGGCGAAGTGGCGGCCCTCGTTTCGCTTCCCCACCGCCAAGCACCTGCCGGTGGAGCGGATCAACCGCAGGTGGGGGCGAGTCTTCCTGCCTAAGTTCGGGTGGGCGCGGTTTCGGATGTCGCGCCCGCTCGGGGGAAGCGTCAAGTCCGCGACCGTGTCCCGGGACGGCAAGCACTGGTTCATCAGCTTCCTGCTCGACGACGGGATCGCCGAGCGTGAGGAACACGCCTGCCCTGGCTGGGTGGGCGTGGACCGGGGGGTGGTCACGGCCGCCGTGACCTCGGACGGGGAGTTCTTCGACCGCCGCCACGCCGGAACCGGCGGTGTCTCCTCCCGGCAGCCGCCACGGGAGACGAAACGGGAGACGAAACAGGACCGGCAGGGCGACCTCGGGTATGTCACGCCCGGCCAGGCGGAACGGTATCTGCGGTTGCAACGCCGACTCGCCCGCACGCAGAAGGGATCGAGGCGCCGCAAGAGGGTCAGGGCTGCGATGAGTGAGGTCATGCGGCGAGTGCGGTGGCGGCGCGCTGACTTCAACGCCCAAGCCGCGCACCGGCTCACCCGCGCCTACGGGCACGTGGTCATCGAAGACCTGAACACCAAGGGCATGAGCACGGCCGTCAAGCCCAAGCCCGACCCCGACCGGCCGGGCAGGTTCCTGCGCAACGGCGCGGCGGCGAAATCCGGGCTCAACACGGCGATTCTCGACAAGGGCTGGTACGGGCTGGAAGTCGCTCTCCGCTCCAAGGCCCGCTACACCGGCAGCGTCATCCATAAGATCAACCCCGCGTACACGTCCCAGACGTGCCCGGAACCTGCGTGCGGGAAGGTGGACGAGAAGAGCCGCAAGAGCCAAGCGATCTTCTCCTGCACCTCTTGCGGGCACACCGAGCACGCCGACATCATCGGGGCGAGGAACATCAAGAGCAAAGGACAGGCGGCCGGGCTGGTCGTCTCAGGGCGTGGAGACCCACCCGGGTCCGCGAAACGTCAAGCACCCCGTCCCACAGCGCGGACCGCGCAAGCGGCACGAGCTGCCGCATAGCGGCACGGGAATCCCCGCCCCTTCAGAGCGGGGAGCAGGTCAACTCTTCTCCGATTGGGATCCCGAGGACGTGGCGGTCCTCGAAGCGGCGGTCGGACACCACCCCACCTGGGCAGTGCAGATCGACATCTCCGGACGGATCGACGGCACCGCAGAGGTTCACCAAATGGTCGCGCTGCTGCTTGAGCACGGAGGCGTGGCAACAGATGACTACTCCGTCCACCCCTGGACCCTGCAGGAAATCAAGTCTGAAACAGTGATCGCCTACCACGAACTCAATCGCGAGCATTGATACTCCGGAATCGATCAGCATTCAAAGCGTAAGTTCAAAGAAGCGTGTGTCCGCTGTCCGATGCTGCGGATCGACCTGGCCCAGGGTCCCCGTCTGCCGCAGAGCGAAGACGACACCCGCGAACGCCTGGCCGAAGCCAAACGCATGCGGTGGCTCGGCGAGCTGGTCTTCACCAACGAGGTTTTACAGCGCTTCGAGGCCGAGCCGGCGGCCCTGAACAAGGCGGATAGCAGCGTGCTGAGGCCGAACCCCTTGCCAGACGGCATCCGGTCGACCGGCCTCCGAGGAGGCCGGCGCGGCCCGGAGCCGACAGGCTCGATCAGCCGATCGGTGGTGCGAGGTATTCCAGCGCATAACCGTCGCCGGAGGGGGTTACGCGGGCGATGCCGGGTGAGTCGAGGTGGGCGCCGGCTACGAAGTGGTGTGGTCGGGTCAGTTGTTCGAGGAGGGCCGCTCGCGCGGCGCGGGCCTGCGACTGGTTGCCGTCGAGCTCCCAGGACACGTTCGGCTGATCGAATTGGAGCGTGGGAACGTGAACGGTGTCGCCCCAGGCGAGAAGGTGGCCGGTGCCGCTCCTGACGTCGTAGACGGTGTGACCGGGTGTGTGGCCTGGTGTCGGGATCGCGGTGATCCAGTCGTTGATCGCGACCCTCTCCGACACGGGTACGACCCGGTCGCGGATCGGCTCGAGCCGCCCCGTGAACACCGAGGTGTCGCCCGCGCCGATCCACACGCGCTCGAGTTTGGTGAACGCCTCTGAACCGTCCGGCGCGATCAGGCCGCTCACGTGGTCTTCGTGTTTGTGGGTGATGGCCACATCGGTGACATGCGCGCGGTCGATTCCCGCTTCGTCGAGCGCGTCGTAGATCAATCCCATGGTGGGGTCGTGCCAGGCGTTGGACGCGCCGGTGTCGATGAGAACCGACCGTGTGCCGTCGGTGACGAAGAAGGCGTTGACCGACAGCCGCAAGTTGTCGCCGGCCAGCGGAACGGCGGCTGGCAGCTCATCGAGCGTGCGCCCATCCTCGTCGCGAAGCCGTGTCGGCGGCATGTCGATGTACCCGTCTCGCAACGAGATCACCTGCAGATCGCCGAATGCGAACGTGGCATGGAGCTGGCCACTCGAGATCAAACGCATGGAGCCTCCGTCGTGTTGGGCGCACATCGCGCCTCTCCGATAGAAGATCTTATCTTCTTTAGGAGAAACCCTACACTGTGGGCAGCGAGGTACCCAACGATCAAGGAGCACGGTGGTCGAGCAAGACGGAAACGCGCCCGAATCACAGCACGGTGACGACCTGGCCGGCGCGTTCGGCGGTAACGTGCGGCGACGCCGCGAGGAGGCGGGCCTGACGCTGGAACAGCTGTCCACACAGTCGTCGGTCAGCCGGGCGATGCTGTCCAAGGTCGAACGCGGTGAGAAGAGCCCGACGATCGGCGTCGCGTCCAGGATCGCCCACGCGCTCGACGCGTCGCTCTCGGACCTGATCGGTGCGCCGGCTGCTGCCGCGTCTGGTGTGGCCATTGTCATGCGTAAGAACGATCGCCCCGTTTTCCGTGACCCGGAAACCGGCTTCGAGCGGCACATGGTGTCAGCGGCCCCGGGCGCGGGAGGAGCCGAGATGGTCGTCCACTACCTCCCCGCGCAGGTCTCTACCGGGCTGCTGCCCGCATATCCGCCGGGTACGGAGAAACAACTCGTGGTGCTCGAAGGCATCCTCACCGTCGCGATCGGCGGGATCAGCGAGACCCTGAACACAGGCGACTCCCTGTTCTTCCAGGCCGACGCGGACCACGGCTTCGCCAACCGAACGAACGCTCCCTGCGAATACATCATGGTCATCTCGCGCAGAACCTGATCGGCCGCAGCTTGCGGGCCTGGACAAAGCCGGCTAGGGCATCGCCGCACTCACGGCATTCTCCGGAAAAGCCGACTCGCGAGCAGCTCCGCGACGTGTCGGTACCCATGCGGCTGACCGTCGGCGGCCAGGCACCGACTGGCCCGGCGCTGCTCGCCGACTGGCTGCCTTCTAGCCGACGCGTTCAGGCTCTCTACTGCGTCAAAGCCGCGGACCAGGACCGTACCTGCTGGGCGAGAGCGGCCACATGCTCGGGAGGTGTGGTCTTGACGATTCCGTGTCCGAGATTGAACACGAACGGGCCACCACTGAGCGCGTTCAAGATGCGCTCTGTTTCCGCGTGGAGTGCGGGCCCACCCGCGACCAGGAGCTGAGGGTCGAGGTTGCCCTGCACGCACCGGCCGAGTTCTTGCTGCACCTTCCGCGCGGCCCACTCCACAGGCACTGCCGAGTCGAGCCCGACGCAGTCCACGCCGGTCGCCTCGGCGAAGCCGTTGTAGGCAAGCCCCGCGCCGCGCGGAAAGGCGATGATGGGAACACTCGGATGCTTCGCCTTCAGCGCCGCGACGATGGCGGCGACCGGCGTGACGCACCAACGCTGGAACAGCGGGTCGGGGAGTATTCCGGCCCAGCTCTCGAAGAGTTGGATCGCTTCGGCACCCGCCTGAATCTGACGGTCCAAGAACTCGATGGTGGCCGCCGTGAGCAGGTCGATCAGGGGTTGGAACCCCTCCGGATCGCTCAGCGCCCACTGCTTGACGATGGAGTGCTCTGAGCTGCCACCGCCGCGCCCTTCGACCATGTAGGTCGCGACCGTCCACGGCGCACCGGCATAGCCGATCAACGTGATCTCGTCAGGCAACGCGCGAGTGAGTCGTCTGACGGTCTCGTAGATCGGGGCCAGTTCTTCGTGCAAGCGGGAGGCGCTCAAGAACTCGGTGATGTCCGAAGTCGAACGGATCGGGGGCGTGAGGACGGGGCCGTCACCGACCCGGTACTCCAAGGTCTGCCCCAACGCCGCCGCGATCTGGGGAAGATCCGCGAACAGGATCGCGGCGTCGAGCGTGAAGCGGCGGAGCGGTTGCAAGGTGACCTCGACCGCATGCTCGGGCGAATTGCACAGCCCCACCATTCCGCCCGCAGCCTCGCGGACGTCGTGGTACTCCGGCAGATAGCGTCCGGCCTGCCGCATGAGCCAGATCGGTGGTCGCTCGGTGCGCTCGCCCGCGAGCGCGCGCAACAGCAGCTTCTTCGGTCTCGCCTCGCCCGCCACGTGATCGACGTCCGACTCTTCCCGCATATCGACGCTCACGCGCCTCCGTCCTGCCCAGATACGCGAGCCCCGACCGGCCCGATCAGCACACGCGCCCCTACAAGTGAAGGTGTGCGCTACCACCCTATCTACGCCCACTACCTAGATCGACAGACTGGTGACGGCCGGGCTGCTGTAGGAGACGTTCTTGCCTCCCACGAACGGCAGCAGGCGCTTCGTCTCCTGTTCCAAGGCCGCCTGATCGATCGCGGACAGCGGGCGGAACGGCGTGATGAGCAGGGTGTCACCTTGGAGGGACCAGGTTCCGTGCACGTGGCCGTCCACCAGGAAGGTGGGCCGTACTCGTGCCTGACCGGGCATCACGCGCTTTCGGTCCTCGTGGCTGATGATGCGGGTCCGGTCGGCGTGGCCGAGCAGGGCGTTGTCGAAGGCGGGCAGCAGTCGTACGGGGGCGGGCGTGTCGGGGTCGGGCAGTTCCGCGTCGGCGACGTCGATCAGTTCCCTGCCGTCGGGGTCGCGGTAGTGGCGCAGTTCGGCGCGCATGCCGGAGACGATCTCGCCGAGGCGGGTCAGCCCGGACCAGGCCTGTACGTCCATGATCCCGGCTGGGCCGAATGCTGCCAGATAGCGGCGGATGAGGTCCTTGGCGGTCGCCGGGGCCATGGGCTGGCCGAGCCAGGTCTCGGCGGGCGTGACGGAGACGGCCGATCGGGTGCCCCAGGATCCCCATGTGCCGGCGGCGGGGTTGTGGATGAGAGGGGTTCTGAGCTCGACCTCCCCAGCGAGGACGCGCCCGTCGCGGCCTGGGTGGCGTTCGGCCAGCCGCCGGGCCAGTTCCTTTCGCGGTGTCGTCTCGCCCGCCAGCAGCTCAAGCCCGGTGGCGACCAGTGAGGCGGTGTCCAGGCCCGCGTTGTCGCGGGCGAAGTACGCCGAGCGGGCGGTGCGGTCGAGGACGGGCTGCAGCAGCGGCCGCAGCCGGCGGAAGTCGTCGGCCGCGGCGAGGTGCTGGGTGCTGCGGAGCAGACCGGAGCGGACCACCTTGCGGTCCTGCAGCAGTGTGGTGAGCTGGGCGTGGGTGAAGCCGCAGATCCTGCTCCACAGCCCGACGTAGGGCCAGTTCGGCTCTTGCGCCTGCAGCGCGACCAGGCGTCCGATCACCTCCAGCGGGGTGTGATCGGTGCGGGCCAGCAGGAACTGGCGGCCCAGCAGGGCCCGGTTCAGGACCCTGCTCGAGAGAGTTCTCATGACAGCCGCACCGAGACATTGCCCCGGTAGGAGCCCTGGAGCAGGGACAAGAACGCCTGCGGCACGTCTTCGACCCCGCCCTTGATGACCGTCTGCGGATAGACGAAGCGGCCCTCGCCCAGCCAGGCGCTGAAGTGCTCCCGCCAGGCGGCGATCTGGTCGGGGGTGTGGTGGCAGGAGAACGGCAGCAGCTGAATGCCGCTGGCCTGGGCCGCGGCATGGTCGGGCGCGGGGAAGCGTTCGGCCGCGTCGCCGAGCTGGCTGGACAGCGAGCCGCACAGCGCGAAGCGGGCGCCGGGCCTGGCCGCCTGCAGCGCGGCCTGGTACTGCTCGCCGACCTTGGCGGGGCTGCCGGCGCTGCCGATCACCCGCGCCGCGCCGAGGCACTTGGAGATCTGCCCGGCCAGTGAGCCGACCCCGCCCGCCGCGCCGGAGACGAACACCACGTCGCCCTCGCCGACGCCCGCCACGTCGGCCATCCCGTAGTAGGCCGTCGGCCCCTGACCGAGGTAGTAGCCGGGGTCCGCGACGGGATCAAGCTTCATGTACTGGGCGGCCGGGCCCGCCGAGTACTCGCTCCAGCCGGTCATCGACTGGACCAGGTCGCCAACCGCGAGCTCGGAACTGTCGGAGCGGACCACGGTGCCGATGGTCGCCACGCCCACCCGCTGCCCCGGCTGCCAGGCCGGGACCGGGATGGTGCAGTCGGCCCGCATCAGCTCCAGATAGGTCGCGGCCAGCCCGATCTGGTCGGTGCGCACCAGGACCTCGCCGTCCACCTCCGTCTTGGCGACGGTGAAATGGCCGAGCGTGGGGGCGCCGGTGATCTGGGCGGTCAGCTGGATCTCACGGGTGATCATTCGTCTGTCCTCACCTCGGGCGTTGCCGTTGAGATCGACTCTAGAAAGACTTCCGGCCACTTTTTGACCGGAAGTCGGGCAAGGATGGGGGTATGGCGAACACCAGCTCACGGACCCTCCGACTGCTCTCGCTGCTGCAGACCCACCGGCACTGGCCCGGTCTGGAACTGGCCGACCGGCTCGGTGTCTCCGAGCGGACCCTTCGCCGCGACGTGGACCGGCTGCGCGAGCTCGGCTACCCGGTCGGCGCGGCCCGGGGCACCGACGGCGGCTACCAGCTGGCGCCCGGCGCCGTGCTGCCGCCGCTGCTGCTCGACGATGAGGAGGCGGTGGCGCTGGCGGTGGGCATCGGCGACGCGGCGCAGAGCGGAATCGCCGGTATGCAGGAGGCGTCGCTGCGCGCACTCACCAAGGTGGTACGGGTCCTGCCGCCCCGGCTGCGGGCCAGGGTGGACGCCCTGCGGGCGATGACCCTGGCCGTCGCCGCCTCCGGGCCGATCGTCGCGGCGGAGGTGCTCACCGCGGTCGCCCAGGCCTGCCGGGACGAGGAGCGGCTGCGCTTCGGCTACACGGCCAGGGGCTCGGCACCCACTGAGCGCGAGGTCGAGCCGCACCGCGTGGTCGCACTCGGCGGACGCTGGTACCTGGTGGCCTACGACCTGGGCCGGCACGACTGGCGCAGTTTCCGCCTCGACCGGCTGACCGAGCCGGCCGCGACCGGCACCCGCTTCCGTCCACGCCCGCTCCCGGCCGAGGACGCCGCGGCCTTCGTCCAGGCGGCCGGCGGAGCCCCGGCGCCGTACACGGTCCAGGCGCTCGTCCACGCCCCCGCGGCCCGGGTACGGCAGGCGGTCGGCCAATGGGGCACCATCGAACCGCTCGATCAGGACCGCTGCCGGATCACCATGACCTCGACCTCCCTCGACTGGCCGACCCAGGCCCTGGGCAACGTGGGCGCCGAGTTCGAGGTGCTGGGACCGCCGGAATTCGCCGCGCACGTCCAGGAATGGGGCGCCCGCTTCATCCGGGCCACCCGCTCGGGCCAAAGCCCCGACCTCTGAAGGGCCTCACTCCGCTCGGACGCCCCACCCAGGCAGGCTTCGCCTGCACGGCGCTTGTTGAGCTTGGCCGGCCCGGCATGGATGGGAGGTGCGACCTCACGATTGTGGGGCGTCGCCATTTCCAGACAGGGGGCGCGGATCAGGGGCGGTGGTTGTCGCTGAGGTCGCGGGTGAGGCGGCGCAGGAGCGGCCCGTACTCGGGGTGTGCCAGGGCGGAGGCGAACTGGGCGGTGAGGTAGTCCGCTGGGTTGCCGGTGTCGTACCACCGGCCGGAGATGACCTGCCCGTATACGACGTGGCTGCTGGCGCAGGCGTTGATGGCATCGGTCAGGTAGACCTCGCCGATGCGGTGCTCGTACCAGCGCTTGGTCTGCTCGCGCAGTTCGTCGATGATGGCGGGCGTGACGATGTAGCCGCCGATGGCGGCGTAGGCGGAGGGGGCGTCGGCGGGTTTGGGCTTCTCGACCAGGCCGGTGATCCGCAGCAGGCCGCGCTCGAGGTTCTCCTGGACGACGGGCACGCCGTACCGTGCGGAGTCCTGCCGGTCGATCGGCATCAGGGCCAGCACCGGGCACCTGGTCGCCTCATAGGCGCGGATCAGCTGCTGGGCGCGGGGCACCTCGGCCACGAATACATCGTCGGGCCACAGGACGAGCATCGGCTCGTCGCCGATGCCGTGCGCGGCGTTCAGGACCGGGGTGCCGTTGCCGTACGGGCCGTGCTGGTCGAGGTAGGTGATGTGGCCTTGCCGGGAAAGCTCGGCGACCTCCTCCACAGCGTCGGCGTAGGCGCCCTTGCCGTCGGCGCGCAGCTGCTGCACCAGCGCGGGGTTGGGCCGGAAGTGGTCCTGGATCAGAGACTTCCCGCCGGAGACGACGATGGTGATGTCCGTGATGCCGGACGCGATCAGCTCACGGACGGTGTGCTCGATCACCGGCTTGTCGCCGACCGGCAGCATCTCCTTGGGGATGGCCTTGGTCAGCGGCAGGAGGCGGGAGCCGAGTCCGGCAGCGGGGATCACCGCCCTGCGGATCGTCGGTCGCATCAAGTCTCTTTCCGTTGAGCGGGTACACCGCGCCGGCCAGCACGACACGGTCCGACACTAGCAACGCTCTCCAGCTCGTAGTCGTCCACGTCGTCCAGCGTGGTCCGGTCAAGTCCGAACATGTCCCGGGCGGCGATCTGGACGGCCAGGGATCTGGGCGAGGCGTAGTTCTGCTCTCGCTCCCATCTTTTTTCTGTGGATTCCTACGGCAATGGCCCAGGACGACAATGCCCGGCGGATGTCCGGCGGATGCCCTGGCTGTGTTCACCCTGGCGAGGCAGCATCGAACGCATAGGTACCAAGAACCTGCCGCAACGCAAGATCGAGGGGAGAGAAATGATCCGCAAGGCGCTTGTCACGATGTTCCTCATGACGTTACTGGCCCTTTTTGCTGGCACATTCCCCGCCAGTGCCGGCGTCGGCGAGTCGGCCTTCGCCAGTTCTTCTCAGGTAACGAGCGCTCCGCAGAACGCTCTGCTCGCCAGTTGTTCTTCTACGCCGCCGCCATGGTGGTACAACTACAGCACGGCATTCACCGGCACCAACAACTGCAACAAGTGCATCGAGATGGGAAAGGTCTGGAACGCTAGCGGCTACCAGGCATATTGCTGGGAAGTCTCGGATTACCGGGTCGAGCTCTGGCTCTACCATCCATAGAAACCCACCCGGGAGAGCCGCAACCCCTGTCCGGGCTGCGGCAGCGCCCGGCCGTTGTGAAACTCCAGCAGTCGGCACGCTTGCACGGAGCGCGATGCCGTGCCGATCGTCGCCGTGGCGTTCCGGCGGGACCGGCCCACGGTCACGGCATAGTAGACGCCTTCGATGTACCCCTCGACGACGCGGTCCACGGCTCATGCTTCTTTCTGGCCGGCGGCCGTGTCGTCGTTGGGGATACGTCAACGTAGGTGGCGATCGTGCTGTGCGCACCACCGCGCGCCAGGTCGGCCGACGCCGGATCCCGCATCTACCGCAGATCCGACGCGAGTTGCCGCACGGCCCGATGGATACGGATCCGCTCAGGCGTGATGCTCTCCGCCTCCAGCAACTAAACCACCGCCTGATCCACCTGACGACGCTGCGCATGCGCTCGCGCAAGATCCACCGCCAGCCGCGCCCGCCACTGGCCGAGGAGTGATGGCTGGTCGCCGAAGTTCGCCCCGGTCGACTACCGCGAGCGGCACGCTGTGAAATGCGGCATCAACTGCCTCAAGAGGCATCGCGCATGGCCAGCTACGAGGCGACCGTCCTCGTAACGGACCGCCAACGAGCGGCTAGGACCCACCGCTCTCAATCAGCAGGTCCACGTTCCACTTCTCGGGCAGCTCACTGCCGCAGAAGACACAGACGAAGTCGCTCTCACGCACGATGTTGTGCTCCTGGCACCCAGGACAGCGTCGGAACACCACTTCGTGCGTGAAACCGGACGGCCGTCCGAGCCCTACACAATCGAGAGCCTGGGCGACCGACGGCCAAGAGTTAACGTCCGGGCAGTACCCGGTTGAATGGTTGCTGACATCGCCCACGACCCATCTGCCTGCCTCGCGGGTGAAGCTGATCTCGCCGGCGCTCAGGACCGATCGTCCGCCTGCACAGGCCACATGCTCGCTTCGTCGCGGCGCCAGCCGAAGCACGCCGTCCGCGCCGACCACGAAGGTGAACGGCTCAACCAGCTCCGCCGCGGAACGCTCGGCGACCCAGTTGTCGAAATCAGCCGCAGAGCCGATCCGGCAGCCGCCGCTGCCAGGCCGGAGCGTGGCCTTAAGATCGGCCGGTCCCACGTACCGATAGTTCCACCCCCGCATGCTCACCTGAGCCAACCTAGAACACTTCCGATACCACGCCCTAGGCGTAGCGGCGTTACCGCGGGTGGATTCTCTCGCGCACCAACCCTGTCCTCATCCACCGTCGGCTCTGCCGCATATCGGTCGTGACGAGATTGGGGAACGGAGATTGACGAAGACGAGAAGACGATAAATGCCACCGACCTCGCCGGGGCAGGGCGGCAGTCCACCCGGCCGCCTTGCTGCGCCCGTACGGATGGGTTTTACGCAATTGTCGTTCTGCGGGTGATCAGCGCTGTTGCGGGTCTGGCCACGCCGCATTGCGACCGGCTGGCATGGAACGATCCACGCGAGAGCGACCGTTGGCTCATCGGTAGCTCCGCGCGTGGCGGCGAGGGCGTGCTCCACGCTGGGGTACCAGTGCAGGTGCCGCCAGGCGTGGCGAGTTCCAGCAGGCGAGCGTGTGGCGAGAGGTGGTGCTGGCATGGCGGTGCAACGTCACCGACCTGACGGCCGCGGTGATCCCAGGAGTGCTGGCGTCCGCCGCCGCGTGGCGCGCGTACGCGCTGCCCCTGGCGGAGCTGCCGTGGGTGCTGGCCAAGGCCTTGGTCTACTTCTGGCTGATTTTGTGCGTTCACACGCTGTCCAACCAGGCCAGCGGGGTTGCCGAAGACCAGGTCAACAAGCCCTGGAGGCCGATTCCCGCCGGGTTGATGACCGCGCGCGGTGCCTGGGTGCGCTGGGGGTTGGCGGTCGCGGCGTTCCTGCTCGCCGGGGCGCTGATGGGAATCCTGGCCTGGACGGTGCTGTGGGTCGCGATGGTGGGTCTGCGAACCTACCGAGGGCTGATGCGCCATTGGTATGTGAAGAATCCGGCGATCGTGGTCGGTGCGTGGGCGTTGCTGGCAGCCGGCTGGCAGATCGCCGGGCCCCTTACCCCGCGCGCCTGGCCGTGGGTCGCCGCGGGGACGGCGTACTGGCTGGTGGGGTTCGTGGAGGACCTGCGAGACGTGCCCGGCGACCGGCGTTGCGGGCGGCGGACGCTGCCGATGGCGGTGGGGCAGTGGCCGGTGCGGCTGGTGGCCGCCTGCGCGTTGGCGGCCCTGCCGGTGGCGGCCGCGTGGCTGACCCGCGATGTCGCCGCGGCCGGATGGTGGGTGTGGGCAGCAGTCCTGGCCGGGGGCTGCTGGTGGGTCGCCCTGCGGCTGACGGTCCTGCGCACGGCACGGCAGGACGCCGCCACCTATCAGCTGTACGCCTGACCTGGTGCTGGTTGGTCAGCGGACCGCTGGTTCTGGGATGACCCGTCCCCCGTGGGAGCGGCTGCGAGGAAGGCCCACATATGGAAGGTGCGTCTCGTCATGGTCCGGTACTGGTGACCGGGGCGTCCGGCGGCATCGGCCGGGCGACCGCCCTGCTGCTGGCCCGGCGGCTGTCGTAGCTGCCGCGCTCGGCCGGGTTGGAGAAGGTGGTGCCGGGCAGTTCGTGCACCATCTGCATCATCGCGCCGATCAGCCGCTCGATGATGCCGCCGAAGTGCGGCATGCCCTTCGGCCGGTACGTCAGCGGGATGCCGTGCTGCGCGCAGCCCCGGCGCAGCGCCTCGCTGCGGAACTCGGCGGCGTTGTCCACGTAGATCTCGTCCGGCTTGCCGCTCATGGGCCAGGCCACCCCCTCCACGCCGAGCCGCTCCAGCCACGGCCGCTTGTCGCACACCATGCGTGCCAGGCACAGCCCGGCCGACAGCGCCGAGGGCGCCTCCAGCATGACCATCAGGCCGATCACGCAGCGGCTGCCCACATCGATCGCGCCGCCGCCGTGTCCGCGGCCGCTGACCCCAGCCGCGGCTGATCGGCCGGCGGGCCGATCACCTCCGCCCGGCGGACCGCCACGTCCCATGCCTCATCCGGGGCGGTCAGCACACCCCGTTCGATTTAGGAGCGACTGTCGGTGGCCGGGGTGAAACATGAAGGCCGGTCAGCCCTCGCAAGATGGCGGGCCTGATCGGATGCCGGTCAGGTGGGGTTCATGGGTGGGGCGCCACGCATGGCCTCCTGCGTGGTCGTGATCAGAGCGTCCAGGGTCTGCCGGGTGCGGGCGAGCTCGTCCGACTGGGCGTCGATGCGGTCGCGCTCCGCGGTGAGCTGGCGTAGTACCGCCGGAGGGCAGCGCTCCCCGGAGTCCTTGACGTGCGGCAGCAGCGCGGCGATGACCTTGCCGGTCATTCCGACGGCGAAGAACTGTTTGATCAAGAGCACGCGGCACACAGCGTCCTCGTCGTAGTGGCGCTGCCCGCTCGCACTGCGCCGGCTGGCGAGCATGCCCTGCTCCTCGTAGTAGCGCAGGGAGCGCACGCTGGCCCCGGTCCGCTGCGCGAGATCACCGATCCGCACGGCCACCTCCATCCCGGATTGCCTCGCACATCGATGTCAGGTTTAGCGTAGCGGCGTGCCCCACGAGCCCCTGGAGGTGGTTTCACGTTGCCCGCATGACCCGGCGGCTTCGCCACGGCGCGCCAGACAGGAGGCCTTGGTGTGAGCTTTAGAAGGTGCGTTCGGCGACCCTCACCCGCTGGCTCGCCTGCAACGCGGCGCGAAGCTTGTCGGCCGGCAGCGGCGCGGCGGGGGCCTGGAGTATGCGCTCGACCGGTACGTCGGGGTCGGCGAGGTAGATCTGGGTGTAGGCGCCGGACTCGGGCTCGAAACGCCAGCTCTCGCTCAGAGTTCCGGCGTCGACGGTGTCGAAGCCGAGCCGCTCGATCAGCTGCGCTGCCCGAGCCTTCGCGCCGGGGTCGTCGCCGGCGATGGGCAGGGCGCTGCGGTCCGGGGCTCCGGTGGGCCGGGCGAGCTGCGGGATGTGGTGGGCCAGGATGTTGTTGAACGCCTTGACCAGCAGGGCACCGGGCAAGAGCTGCTGGGCCAGCTCGGTCGTGGTCACCTTCTCGGCGTCGAGTTCGGCGATCCGGCCGTCGCGGAAGGGGTAGTAGTTGCCGGTGTCCAGCACGGTCCGTCCCTGCAGCAGCTCGGCGGGCACGGAACCGTAGGCGGTCAGCGGGATGCTGAGCAAGGTCGCCTCGCCAGCGCGGGCAGCTTGCTCCACGGTGCCTGCCGTGGCTCGCGGCCCCAGTTCCTCGACCAGCGCAGCCAGGCTCTGCGGGCCACGCGAGTTGGCGATCACCACGTCGATGTCCGCCGCCACCGCCAGCCGCGCGACCGCCGAGCCGATCTTTCCGCTTCCGATGATTCCCAGAGTCGACATCGCCGATTCCTCCCTCTACGTCGTGGCCTCCTCCGAGCCCATACACCCGTGAACGTATCGGCCACCCTGGGCCACGTTAAGACCTCACATCAATGTCAGAGGCAAATCAGCGGTGCGCGATGGAGCGGCGCGGTCGATGATCCTTTCCGGGCCGATGGCGGAAAGGCAGATGCGCTGTGCGCGGCGCTTCTGGGGGTCCTTGGCTTCGCTCCGGCGGCGACCGGCCGGCATGAACATCGCGCCACACGCCGCCATCCCCGCGGCGATAAGCACCAAATATCCGTACTGAACGTCCTCGACGCCCCGACGGCCGTCTGCCGCAGCGGTCTGCTGCCGCGGCGCATATTCTCGATCGTGCCGCCCGGAGTGGTGACCACCCAACTCTTGTCAGTCCGGTACGCGCGCACGCGGCCCGGCTGATCCAGCCCGCAGGAAGGCATCAGCCGTGTTGCTCACCCAGCTAACTGCCCGCAGCCTTCCACCAGGTTGGGCCGCGACGCTGCCGCCTGTTCGCCACCTGGCGGAACGAGGTCTCGAGCTCGCCGCCCCTGTGGCCTTCATCGTCGGGGAGAACGGCTCCGGAAAGTCCACCATCATGGAAGCGGTCGCCGATGTTTGCGGCCTCAACTCGGAAGGCGGCAAAGCCGGCACCAAGTACGCCAGCACCGGACCCGCCACCCCCTTGGGGGAGGTCCTTGACGCAGACCTCACCGCAACGGGGCTGCGACTGCTTCACGGCCCCCGCCTCAAGCGGCGGGCGTTCTTCTTCCGCGCCGAAACACTCTTCAACCTGGGGCAGAACGTGTCTGGCCGGTATGGATTCTGGGAGAACGACCTGACGGAGCAATCCCATGGGGAAGGGTTCTTCACCGTTCTTGAGCGTATGGTGTCGGGGCCGGGGCTCTACCTCATGGACGAACCCGAAGCCGCCCTGTCGTTCCAGTCATGCGTGCGCCTGGTAGCCCTCATGAACCGCGTCGCCGCCGAAGGCGGACAGATCATCTGCGCCACCCACTCGCCGATTCTCACCAGCCTTCCGGGGGCGCAGGTCATCGAACTCGGTGACCACGGTATCCGCACCACCGACTGGGAAAAGCTCCAGTTGGTGGACCACTGGCGACGATTCCTCGCCAAACCCGATTTCTATCTGAGGTACGCCCTGGATCAGGACTGAGACGCTTAACCTCGCTGTTGGCTGACTCCGCCCCAGCCGAAACGGCGAGGTCAGCGGACGGCCGCTTTCAGCGCCGCCTCGATCGCGTTGGTCAGCGTTTCCAGATACTCATCGTCGCTGCGGCCCTGTATGACCAGTACGCGGAATGCGAGCGGTGCGATCAGCAGGTCGGTGCCGAGGTCCAGATCCAGCCCTTGGGGGAGTTCGCCGCGATCAATCGCGCCCTGCAGTATCGCGCGCGCCGCCGCCCGCCGCGGTGCGGTCACTCCGGTGTAGAGCCCTTCCGCCAGGGCGTCGTCGTACCTGGCCTCGGCGAGCAGTCCGGCCGCGATCCGGGCGAGTAGCGGATTGGCCAGTTGGCCGCGGAAGGTGGCGAGCAGCTCGCGCAGGTCCGTATGCAGGGCACCCGTGGCCGGTGTGGGCGGGATCGCGTCGGTGACCTTGCTACGGATTAACTCGGTGACCATCGCCTGCTTCGAGGGCCAGCGCCGGTAGAGCGCGGCTTTGCCCACGCCGGCGCGCCGGGCCACCGACTCCATCGACATTCGCGCGTACCCGGTCTCGGCGAGTTCGGCGAGGGCTGCCTCGGTGATCGCCTCGGTCACCCGCTGCCGCAGGACCGCCCCGCCGGTCGCCGGCTGGCCCTTCTTCTGCTGCTGCACTGTCATGCTCTCGAGCATAGCGAACGGAACGGTGTCGTTCCATGTGTTACCTTATCGGCGTAATGGAACGCTGCCGTTCCGTTCCGTTTTCGGAAAGAGCCGACGATGAAATTCCTCTACGACAACGAGTCCTTCTCCTTCGAGGCGCTGCGCGCCGCGGGCTACGCCGCCTATAGCGGCGCCGACCTCGGCGAGGTCCTGGTCACCTGCCGGCAGATCCCGGAAGGTGACGAGGAGGCCTGGTCGGCCCAGTGGGCCGCGACGGCGGCGCGCATCGAGCGCATCGGTCGGGACGCGCTGGCCGCCGGTCACCGAGTCAGCGCCCGGGAGGCGCTGCTGCGCGCGTCCAACTACTACCGGACCGCCGACTTCTACCGCCGCGAGAATCCCGCCGCCGACGCCGAGTCGGCGCGGCTCGCCAAGGCCTCCCAGCAGACGTTCGCCGACGCGGCCGCCCTGCTCGACACTCCGGCCCGCGCCCTGCGCATCCCGTACGAGGACACCACGCTTCCCGGCTACCTGTTCCTCACCGACGATTCGGGCACCCCGCGCCCGACCCTGCTCTACCACGGCGGGTACGACTCCACTCTCGAGGAGGACTACCTGGCACTGGCCGCGGGCGCGCTGCGGCGCGGCTACAACGTCATCGCCTTCGACGGCCCCGGCCAGGGCAGCACCGTCCGCGAACAGGGCCTGCACTTCCGGCCGGACTGGGAGGCCGTGGTCACCCCCGCCGTCGACTTCGCGCTCACCGTGCCCGAGGTGGACGCCGAGCGACTCGTGCTTGTCGGTACGAGCCTGGGCGGCTACCTCGCCGCGAGGGCCGCCGCCTTCGAGCACCGCGTCGCCGCGTGCGTGCTGCACGACGGCGTCTACGACTTCCACGCGGTCATCGCGGCGACCGCCGGCCGTGCCGCTTCGATGCCCGGCGGCATGGAGGCATTGATGGCGCAGAACACCATGGTGCGCTGGGTTGTGCGCAACGGCCAGTGGACCTTCGGTGTCTCCGACATCGACGAACTGGTCAAGGCAAGCGAGGCGTACACCATGGCGGGTATCGCCGACCAGATCACCTGCCCGACACTCGTCCTCGACGCCGAGAACGACCAGTTCTTCAAGGGGCAGCCGCAGCGCCTGCTCGACGAGCTGACCTGCCAGAAGGAGCTGATCTCCTTCCGCGAGGACGAAGGCGCGGGCGAGCACTGCCACGAGGGCGCGCTCTCCCTGTTCCACCAGCGCACCTTCGACTGGCTCGACACCCTGCTCGCCGACTGACCTCGCAGGCCGGCCCGCGGTCGCTTTCATGAGGCCGGGACCGTCAGGGCCGGTGGCATGACCGTAGGTCACCCTTAGTGTCCGGCGTCATTCGCACGATCGCCATCGTGATCGCTTACGCTTCGTACCGGGCGTCAGTACGATCCGCGGACGCGTCAGAGGCATCGGCTGTCGCTTCGAAGGACTCCGCCAAGGAGGCCACTAAATTGACCCAGATAGAAAGCCAAAGGCGCCAAGATGAACGCGAGGACCGCCATGAGCTGCTCGCCCCGCTGGCTATGAAGGTGGATCCGAGAGCCATGTGTCGGTCGGTTTGAGAGCCACTTGCTGATCAACTGCCTTGGGTGTTGGTGAAAACGAGAGCCATGCCCGTGGGTCTGGGGCATGGCTCTCGTGACGCTGTGTGAGGGGTGGGCCGGAATATGCCAGAAACCTGCCGCGAGGGTCAGTCTCCAGCACCGTGGCCAGGGCAGATGATCCGATAACGCTGCCGCGAGAACGGGGTTTGTGACGGACCTTGTGAGCCATCGCCGCATTTCAGAGGCACACCCGCGCTGTTCTGCCAGCGGTGAACTCTGCCAGCGGTGAACACCGGCCCGACCGGTGTTCGACGATCACTACAGTCCAGTCTCATGACGACAGTGACAACCCGCACGGTCGAGTACCCGGCCGACGGCCTGACGATGATCGGGCACCTTGCGCTGCCCTCCGGCACCGGGCGCCGCCCCGCGGTGCTGCTCGGACCAGAGGGCCCAGGGCTCAGCGACGTCGAGCGCCGCCGAGCCGATGCGCTCGCCGAGCTGGGATACGTGGCGCTGGCCTTCGACCTCCACGGCGGGCGCTTGCTCACCGACCCCGAGGAGATGCTGGCCCGTTGCATGCCGCTGCTCGCCGACCCCGACCGGATGCGGGGCATCGGCCACGCGGCGCTCGACGTGCTGCGCGCCGAACCGCGGACCGACCCCGACCGGATCGCCGCCGTCGGCTACGGCACCGGGGGCGCCATCGGGCTGGAACTCGGGCGCGACGGCGTCGACCTCCGCGCCATCGGGACAGTCAACGCACTGACCACGGGCCGACCGGGCGAGGCGGCGCGCATTCGCTGCCCGGTGTGGGCCGGGGTCGGGTCGGAAGACCCGATCATGCCGCCCGCGCAACGGGACGCGTTCACCGCCGAGATGCAGGCCGCGGGCGTCGACTGGCGCCTCGTGGTCTACGGCGGAGCCTTGCACGCCTTCCACCACCCGACGGTCGACCACGCCGTGGTCCCCGGCGTCGGCTACCACCCACGGCACGCGCAGCGAGCCTGGCGCGACGTCGTCGACCTGCTCGCCGAGTGCCTGCCCGTGACGGAGTGATCTGGTCAGTCCAAGCTCGGCCACCCGCTGACCAGCGCTTACCGGTCACCACGGCAGGTTTCTGGCGTATTGGGGTCCCACCCCTGTGAGTGTGGTCAGCCGGCTTGTTCGGCTCTGGCTCGGGTTTGGGCAAGGCGGTAGGAGTCAGTGCCGGTCTCGATGATGTTGCCAGCGAAGGTGAGCCGGTCGACGATCGCGGCGCAGAGGCGCGGGTCGGTGAAGGTGCGGGTCCAGCCGGAGAAGGGCTCGTTGCTGGCGATGGCGACGCTGTTCTTCTCTTCGCGTTCGGTGAGGACCTGGAAGAGGAGTTCGGCGCCGTGCCGGTCGAGTTCCATGTAGCCGAGTTCGTCAATGCAGAGCAGGTCGACGCGTCCGTAGCGGGCGACGGTCTTGGCGAGAACCTTGTCGTCGGCGGCCTCGACGAGTTCGTTCACGAGCTTGGTGGCGAGGGTGTAGCGGACCCGGTAGCCCTTCATTGCGGCCTCGGTCCCGAGGGCGATGAGCAGGCGGGACTTGCCGGTGCCGGAGTCGCCGATCAGGCAGAGGGGCTAACCCCTTTTCACCCATTCGCAAGTGGCGAGCGTATGGATGGTGGCGGGATCGATGTTGGGGTTGGCGTGGAAGTCGAAGGCGCGCAGGGACTTGTCGCGGGGAAACTGGGCGGCCTTGATGCGGCGTTCAGAGCGGCGGCGAGCGCGGTCGTCGCATTCGGTTAGTGGGAGTTCGGTGAGGAATCCCAGGTAGGACATCTGCTCGCGGGTCGCCTGCTCTGCCAATTCGGGAAAGGCGGTGCGGAGCTGGGCAGGCGGAGCATCCAGCAGGCCTGATCGATGGAGGCCGGGCGGCCTGTTCGGTCATGCCGCGGTGGGGGACGCTTATGGTGTTCCTTCTTGGGCTGGGCGCTCGTCGGGCGGCCGGGCGCGTTTGAGGAGCTGGTCATAGGCCGTCACCGAGGGCAGCGGCCGGGTGTCGCGGGGAAGCCGGGCCAGGCGCCGTTCGGTCAGGAACGTCACCGTTGCCTCGTGGTTGTCGTGCTGGGCGGGCTCGGGAGCGGCTTGTTCATCTTCCTCAGCGGCTTTGCGGGCCTCCAGTGCGACCGCGTCCGCGGTGAGGGCGCCGGCCCGCAGCGCGGCGGCCAGGCCGGTGACCAGATGCTCGGTAGGGATGTGACGGGTCAGGAGCAGCACTTCGATCAGCGCGCGGGTGCCGTCGCGGTCGCCATGGGCCTTGCAAGCCGCCGCATTCTGGCCACCGATGGGCGTTGACGAGAACAATCCGTGGTCAGGTGCTTGCGGTCGGCCCACAGGAGAGGACACAGAGCGGCCGGGTCATTGGGGGATTCGCATCCCGGTTGAACGACCGAAGCGCCCGCGGGTCCGCATCCCTTCCCCCATAACCAGCAAGCGCTAGATGTAGAAAGAGTGTCATGCTGCGTCGCGCTCAGATCGTGCTCTCGGTCCTCTTCATCGCGATGCTCGGCGTGGCGACCAATGTCGCCACCGGGATTCTGCCAGCAGCATGGGAGAGCAGACTATGGGTGGCGTGGCCGCTGATGCTGGTGATCGTGATCGCCATGGCAGTGCTGGAAGTCGTGCAGAAGGACGAGCGGCCTGCAGACGTTCCTTCGACGCAAGCGCGGACCGAGTTGATCCGCCGTGTACGGCGATTCTGGGTCACCGGCGTATTGGAGAAGTCGCTCTATAACGAGGCGCGGATCCAGCTGGACCTGGTGGTCCGCGAGACGACCGACCGGCCATGGGGTATAGCCGTCACCTGGACTAACGGGACCCGGGAGTCGCTGCCGCCGGGTACGGACATGGCGGATGTGAAGTGCTGAAAGTCTCATGCCCATCGGAAGGACACAGGGATGTCGCTGGCATCCGATTGGATGAGCTCATGACTGCTCACGATGTGGCCCGGCTGCTGCCTGATATCCCGGTGCTTCGCGATCTGTGCCGGTCCATGGCGGTGTTGGAGGCCATCTTGAGTCCGGAATGGTCCAGTCGCTACCACTCCTTCGACGCGGGCTGGAGCCCTGGGGAGGAGATGGCCTCGATGCGCAACGGTTCGGGAGATGAGTACTCCATCGTCTTCTCCGCGGCAGGTGCGTACATCCGCGGCTTCGCCCACGAGTCGGCGATGAGCCCGTACGGCAACGATGGGCCGTGGCCGGGGGTGCTCGACTACGTTCCCGAGGTCTTCCGCCCTTGTGCGGAGGAGCCGGCGTTCTGCGATGAGGACGGAATGCCGGTCGTGACCGCTTGCCTATGGCGTGAGGTCGGTGATGGTCATTGGCGGGTGGGTGAGATTGACTACCCGGACGGTGTGAGCGATCCCGATGGGGCGGTGTACTTGTTCGCACGGCTCGTCGATCCGTCTCCGGAGGCGTTCCGGCGGTTCGCGGAGGACTACTACGAGGTGCCCGTGGATCTCGATGCGGTGCGGCACGTCTATGCCCTCCGTCCGCTGACGCGGGGGGTGGTCACCGCGCTGAACGCTGATCTTGCCGTGAAGGATCTCGCCGACGACCTTGCGGCAGCCCGGTATCCGGTCGCTGCCGGCTGACGAGCTGAAAGACGGACGGAGCCCTTGTCCAGCGGCAAACCGGGCGCACTGACGCGGGCGAGCGCCGACGCCGAACGCTGATGTCAACGTTCCCGGGCGGCGCTGCGGCCAGCAGCCACTGTCACGGAGTCCCGGTCGAGATCAGGGGTTTGTCGAGCAACGGTGACATCACGCGCGCGGGCCGGTGATATTCGCGACGAAATATCGCAGCCATGACCAACAGCGCCCAGGACCATCGCGTCCTCAACGAGCACTCGCCTCCTGCCTCGCGCGGGGAAAGCGATGAGATGGACTCGGATTCCGTACGGGGTGTCGAGCGGCGGCGGCTGCTCGAATGGGGCGGTCTGGCCGCCGGTGTGATGGCGGCCGGCGCGTGCCTAGGCGCCGCCCCCGCCGCCGCGTCCGAGCCGTCCGAGCAGGACCGGATCCCGCCGGACACCCGGCCCGGCGGGGCCTACGACCGGTACGTGGCGAAGCTGGCCGCCGAGGACAAGTTCTCCGGAGTGGTGCTGCTGTCGCACCGGGGCCGGACGGTGCTGTCGCGCAGCTACGGCATGGCCGACAAGGAGAAGGGGATCCGTAACCACGAAGGTGTCGCGTTCAATCTCTACGGCGGGCCGTTCGTCAGCCTGTCCATTGTGCAGCTGGCGCAGCGGGGCAAGGTGAAGCTGTGGGACACGGTGGGCACCTACCTGACCGGTTTCGCCAAGGAGATCGCTGAGCAGGTGCGCATCCACCACCTGCTCATGGGCACCTCCGGGTTGTCCTTTCCGGCGCACGACTACAAACGCATCTTCCACAGCCAGGAGGAGCAGCACGAGTACTACCAGCAGTACACACGGCAGGCGAAGCTGGTGGCCACCCCCGGCGCGGGTTCAGAGAAACCCGGCTGGGGGGCGGACGTCACCGTGCAGATCGTCGAGGCGGTGACCGGCATGACGTTCTGGGACTACGTGCGTGAGCACATCTTCGGGCGCTGCGGCATGGCCGGCTCGGCGTACTACACCAGGCCGCAGTGGCTGGCCGACGAGCACATCGCGCACTCGTACATGAAACAGGCCGACGGCAGCTGGGTGGACGCCGTCCGCAACCTGGACAAGGACAGCCCGAGCCCGGGCCTGGCGGGCCAGAACAATGCCCGCAACTTCGTCCCGGACGGCGGGTTCGTCACCGCACCGGACCTGATCCGGTTCGCGGAAGCGTTGTACGACGGCACCGTGCTCGACCCGGCCTGGGCCGACGTGTTCACCTCGGTCAAGGCCCCCAACTTCCGAGGCTCCCCGGGGTTCAGCACCTACGGGCCGACAGCCCACATCGTCGAAGGCCAGTGGGAGCTCTCGCGCAGCGGCGTCCACCCCGGCAGCTCCACCCACTGGAGCATCTACCCGGAGGCCGGGTGGGTCGGCGTCGTCCTCAGCAACTACGACGACATACCGCTGCAGGAGATCACCGGACAGCAGACGCGGGCCATCACCGGGGCGTCGCCCGGCGACGGCGGCGGTGGCGGCTGACGCGCGGCCACGGCGTAGCCGCCCCGAAGAAAGAGGCCCGGGCCGGGAAATCCACCGGCTCGGGCCGGGAAAGGCGGATGCGCTGTGTGCGGCGCTTCTGGGAGGTTCATGGCTTCGCTCCGGCGGCGACTGGCCAGCATGAAGGAGCTTCTTCGCGTACCCGTTCAGATCAGTTATCGGCGCACCCGATAGCGCAGGTGAAGCACCCGGTTGCCCTGAATCACCACGTCAGGGTCCTCCAACAGGTGCTGTGCGTCGACCGACCCGAAGTAGCGCTTGCCGGACCCGAACACGACGGGTACGACGTCCATGCGCACCTCGTCGATCAGGCCCGCGGCAAGCACCTGGCCACCGACGTCGCCGGCGGCGACCTCGACCATGCGGTCACCCGCGAGCTCCTGCGCCTTGGCCATGGCTGCCTCGACGCCGTCGACGAAGTGAAACGGCGCCTCGGGGTCCCAGCCCTCGGGCATCGGCCGGTGCGACACGACGACCACGTGGTCGATGCCGCTCGGAGGCTTCCCGTCCCAGCCGTCCGTCATGTCGAAGACGTGGCGGCCGACGATCGTCACCCCGATCTGGTCCCAGTACGGCCGGGTGTAGTCGTAGGACGTCTGCGACACCTTCAGCTCGCCGCTCTCGTCCAACGGGACGTCACCGCTGGACAACCAGTCGAACAGCGGTCCGGGCTGGTCGTTCTCGTCCGCGACGAAGCCGTCCACCGACACCGAGCTGTACATGACCACCTTGCCCACGGGGCTCTCCTCTGCTTGGGGTGCCCCAAATTAGCGTGTCGTGAGCTGTCGCTCTTGTAAGAAATCAATCGGCCGGCAGCGGCCAGCCGTCCAGCACGTGGCCGGGATGTTCGCGCAGGAACCGCCGCCGGACTTCGACGTACCGGGTCGGCGTGAGTCCGGTGAACGCCCGGAACTCGTGGCCGAAGTGGGCCTGGTCGAAGTAGCCGGCGCCACCGGCGAGGTCGCCCCAGTCGATCGGTCCGGCGGGGTCGATCGCGAACACGGTGGCGGCGAAGCGGTAGGTGCGGGCCAGCCGCTTCGGCGTGACGCCGATGAGCTCCTTGAACCGCCGCGCCAGATGAGTGCTGCTGACACCGGCCGCCACGCTCAGGTCGCCGATCGCCACCGCCCCGCTGGTCGCCGCGATGACGCTGCTGGTATGGCGGACCAGCCCCAGGCCGGCGGTCTCGCACAGCCGTCGCATCAGCTCCTCCTCGAGCAGCGTCAGCATCTCGTAGGGCCCGGCCGCCGTGGCCAGCCGGTCCCGCAGCTCAGCGATGGCGGGCCGGCCCCAAACCTGCTCCACAGTCACCGGCCGGTCACACAGCTCGGCCGCGGGCATCGGCAGGAACGGCGCCAGCCCCCACGGCTTGATGTGCACGCCGACTGACCGGGTCCCCGGCGGATAGCCGAACTCGAAGGCGCGGGTGGGCATGGTGACCACGCAGCCGTCGGCGTACCCGGCCGACTCGATGTCGGTGCCGGCGCGGATGCGGAACGGCGCCCCGAGGTTGACGACGAGCAACGCCGCAGGCATCGGCGGCAGCGTCAGCCGGGCGTACGGCGGCTCACCCTCCAGGTAGTAAAGGTCGTCGATCAGCCCGTCCAGCGGCGGTCGCGGCACTCTGGACACGTACTTCACGCGTCACAGCATCGCCGATGCACGGGCGGACCGCCAGATCGTCGCACGCCGTCCGCCGTAGAACCGCGGCGGGCGCTTCTCCTTCAGCGCCTGATGATCAACCGCCCCCTTTGACCTAGCAGGTGGTGCCGGCCACCTCGTAGTAGTTCGGTCCCGTCTGCCGCAAGGTCGTCGTCACGAACGTGTTCCACAGGCCCATCGCCTGGCCGGAGCCGTTGGCGTACGCGTAACCGCCGGACTGGTGGGCCCGGCCCGCCTGGGTGTGCGCGTAGTTGGTGGCGGTGAAGCAGGGCTGCGGCGACGGGGTGGGGGTGGGCGTCGGTGTGGGGGGCGGCGGCGATCCCGTGTCGAGGCCGAAGAAGTGGGTGTCGTAGTACGCCGAGCAGATGGTGTCGAGGAAATAGGCGCCCGCCGTGCCGCACTGCTCCGCGGCGCCGCCCGGATCGACCGGCGTGCCGTGCCCCATTCCGGCGATCCGGTAGAAGCGGACCTCACCGCCGCCGTACGTCTCCATCGTGGTGCCGCCCGGCAGGCTCGTCGTCGAGGCGGGGGTCTGCGACAGGCCGAGTACGTCGGTGAACTGGTCCCTGAGTTCGACGCCGTTGGCCTTGTTGACCACGTAGTCGGCCTGGCCGTGCCAGATCGAGACTCTCGGTCGCGGCCCGGTGTATCCGGGGTACGCGCCGCGCACCAAGGCTCCCCAGTCCTTGGGGGTCTTGGTGACCGGGCCGTTCATGCAGGTGCTGGTCGAGGCGGGTGGGGAGCAGCGGTACGGCAGGCCCGCGACGATGGACGCCGCGTCGAACAGCTCCGGGTACGCCGCGACCATGACCGCGGTCATCGCGCCGCCCGCGGACAGGCCGGTGATGGAGATGCGACCTGGGTCGAGCTGGTAGGTGCTCGTCGCGTACGACACCATCTGGGCGATGGACAGCGCCTCGCCCTGGCCGCGCCCGATGTCGCCCTCCTGGAACCACTGGAAACAGTTCGACGGCGGGGTGGTGGCCTCGGGGAAGATCAGCGCGAAACCGTACAGGTCGGCGAACTTCCGCCAGCCGGAGTTGGTGTAGTAGGCGTCGGCGCTCTGCGTACAGCCGTGCAAAGCGACGACGGCGGGGGAGCCCGCGGGCAGGCCGTCGGGGCGGTAGACCCACATGTTCAGGGCACCCGGGTTCGAGCCGAACCCCGTGACCTTCGTCAGGGAGGCCGCCCGGGACGGGCGCGCGACGGCGAGTACGGCGAGGATGAGGACGAGCGCCGTCACGGCTCTGACGACGGCTCGGCTGGGGAGTGGAAACATCGGCGACTCCGTGGTTCACACGCCTGGCGATTGCCCGTGACGGTACGTTCCGGGCGAACGGCCTGATATGTGGCACGCACCAGAATTCCCGGAGGCGCACATGTGAGTCCGGCCCATACCTCTGTCGCGGACAGCCTTGTCAAGCTTGGCGACCGACCCCCCATGATCTATACGTGAACATCCGACAGGACGGGAACGCGCGGCGGATGCCCGCCGGGTTGGTCGCGCTCGCGCTCGGCGGCTTCGGGATCGGCCTGACCGAGTTCGTGATCGCGGGCCTGCTGCCCCAGGTGAGCCGCGGCCTGGACGTCTCCGAGGCCACGGCCGGGTGGCTCATCTCGGGATACGCCCTGAGCGTCGCGATCGGCGCGATCCTGCTGACCGCCGCCACCACCCGCATCCACCGCAAGGCCGTCCTCGTCGGTTTGGTGGCGTTGTTCGTCCTCGGCAACCTGCTGTCCGCCGTCGCGCCCAGCTACGCCGTGGCGCTGCTCGGCCGCGTCGTCGCCGCCCTGTGCCACGGCTCCTTCTTCGGCATCGGCTCGCTGGTCGCCCGCCGCATGGTCCCACCGGAGCGGGCCTCGCAGGCGGTCGCCGTGATGTTCGCCGGGCTGACGGTCGCCAACGTGCTGGGCGTACCGTTCGGCGCTCTGGTCGGCGAACGCTGGGGCTGGCGCGCCACGTTCTGGGCCATCACCGGGATCGGCGTGCTGGCCCTGGCCGCCATCGCCGTGTGGGTTCCGGCCTGGGCGGGCGCCGTGCACGAGGCCCACCGGCCGGCCGGTCTGCGCCCCCAGCTACGCGCCTTCCGCTCCCGGCAGGTCTGGCTGACCCTGGCCGCCACCGCCCTCGGCTACGGCGGCATGTTCGGGGCGTTCAGCTACATCGCCTACACCTTTACCGAGGTCACCGGCTTCACCAGCGCCGATGTCGCCTGGCTGCTCGTCGTCTACGGCAGCGGCCTGGTGATCGGCAACGTCGCCGGGGGCCGGGGGGCCGACCGCGACCGCGACCGCACGCTGATCGTGTCCCTGGCGGGACTCGCCGCCACGCTCGCGGCGTTCGGGCTTCGCGGGCCTGGGTTACACCGCGCCGCTGTACGTGGGCGCCGCGGTCGTGGCGCTCGGCCTCGCCGTGATGGTGGTCACCGCGCGCACCGGGCGTGCCGCCTCAGCTCCGCCTTCCGACCCTGATCAGGCGTCTGTCAGCCTCCGCCGTCTGCCGTGACGCAGCTGCTCGCCCAGCGCCCTCAGCCTGCTCAGCTTGCGGTCCATCGGATCGCCCGCGGCCACCTCGAGCAGATAAGACTTCAACAGCGCTTCCGTGGCGCGGGTCATGTGCAGCCGATCAAGCATTTCCTTGAGGGAGAGTGCCAGGGAACGTGTACCGGCATCGTCCGCGGAAGCGGCTGTCTCCTTCTCCGCCTCGTTCAGCAGCTTTCCGACCGCCTGATGTGACATGCCTAGCAGGTAGCCGATGTCGCGGTGAACGTAACCTCTTCGCGCCAGATCAGCCACTGTCGCTTGCGTCGCTTCGGCGGCCTTCTGTTTGACGAGGGTCGCCGCGAGGCGTGTCACCAGCGTGGCTTCCAGTTCTGTAGCCACTTCATCGTCGGCCACGGTCAGGTCGAAGTCGGCGTTGATCTCGAAGATGTCCACATCCAGCATGGTGGCCACCAGGTCACGCGCCATTTCCTCCGCCTGCTCCAAGCGCTTCACCTGTGTGTGGTAGCTCCGCTTGAGGCCGGGTCCGGAGACGGTCAAAGCCCACCAGTCATCGCTCCGACTGGCGGTGATGGTGAAAGTGTCGTTCCTGCTCACTGCTCCTCCTGCTCCTTCGCGACCTCAGCAAGGATGTTCTCCCAGTTCTCCAAGATTCCTTTCGCCGTCCGCTCGTTGACCTCCGAGTGACGAGGCACGGGCATCGCCTCCGAACCGGCATGCCACTTGGTGTGACTGCCACCCTCGGTGGACTCAACGGGCACGCCGTACTCCTTGGCGAGCTTGCGCATGCGTCGCTCCAGATCCCGCTTCCTCATCATCAGTTTAGGCTACCGAGGTTGCACGATTAAAGGCAACCTAGGTTGCAGATTGTGGCGACATGTCTGCCCGCAGCGCTGTTGCCCGACCAGTTCCTGAGCTGCCCCGGTAGACAGCGACGGCCGTGGTCCGCAGCAGGGCGGTCAGCGGTCGGCCGGTGGGTTCCAGTGGGCGATGCGGACCTCGCGCAGCCATGCTTCGACCGTGGCAGCGTCGGCCTGGGCGGGCAGCGGTGTGCGCGCGGTGTCGAACGCCTTCTCGGTGGCCGCCAGGAGGTCCTGGGCCTCCTGGGTGCTGCCTTCCGCGACCCTTTCGCCGAAGGCGCGGATCGCCTCGGGGTCGGGGAGCCGGATCGGCAGGTGGCCGGTCTCGTACAGTTCGCGCCCCTGGTGCAAGAGGCGGGCGAGGTGGCGGGCGTGCTTGCTGGTCCGCTTGCGGGTGTCGGCCGAGAACGAGCCGTCGCCGCGCCGGTCGAGGCGCTGGAACTGCTGAGTGGCGTACCCGAGGTAGGCATTGCGGACCCGCGGACCGGACAGGAACGCGGTCCGGATGGCGATCAGCTGGTCACCGACCGGTGTACGGGTCTCGTACAGGTCGTCGGGCAACCACACCAGCTCCATCACGGTCGGATTGCCACCCAGCGCGAGAGAGCACCACTTGCCCACCTCGTGGAGCGTCCGGTCGGGGTTCGTGTGGACGATGCTGTCCTTGGGCCGGGACAGGCCGACCATGGCCAGCGTGGGGGTGGCGAAGATGCCGAGCCGGTCGACGTCGGAGTCGGGCCCGGCCAAACCGTAGGCGGTGGAGCCGACGACGCCGGCCAGCAGCACGGTGCCGGGGATGTTGGTCACGGGAGATCCTTCGGGGGGTGGTGATCGGGCAGCGCCCGCAGGTGGTGGGTGTCGTAGGAGCCCGCAGGCTCCCGCCGCAGGGCCAGGCACGCAGCCGATGCGGCGCGCGTGCGGTCAGCGGGGGACAGGCCCGTCGAAGTGGATGCCTTCGAGGAGATCGGCGGTCGGCCGGTCCAGGACGTGCGCGCCGGTGGCCGGACTGGTGCGGCCGGCCCGGACCCGCGTCAGCAGCGCCTCCCAGCGGCGATTGTGCTGCGCGAACGTCCGCGTCGCCACGACCCGGCCCCTGGCCTGCTGGCCGGCCAGCGCGTCCGCTGGAGGGGCGTCGAGCAGCAGCAGATGGAACGGGACCGCCGACCGGCGCGCCAGCCAGGCGAACCCGTGCAACACGGCGGACCCGCAGCCGCGATTGTGCGCGATCACCGCGCTCCCGCCCCGCAACGCCCGGCCGATGCGCCACACATGCGTCGTGAACACCACCGCGGTACGCACCGGCTTCGGCGCCCAGCCCAGACGCGTGCTCCACCTCAGGCGTGACTGCGCCGAATCGATCACCACCACCGACCCCGCCACGACCGGGCGGCTCTCCGTGCCGTCCAGGGCGTACAGGCGGCGCAGCAGCGTGGTCTTGCCCGCGCCGGGCAGGCCGGTGAGGATCACCAGGGAGCCGGCCGGGTAGCGCAGCGTCCCAGCGGCCTCCGGAGCCGCCGGCACCGAGATACTCAAGACCCTCACCCTCACCCTCACCCCGATAGGACGGACACGTGCTTTGGTCACATTTTGCTGCACGTCAGGTGACAAGAGTGCCGCATCAGCGTCTTTATCCGCAGATCCAGGGGGATAGCGTCACAGACTGTTCCCTGGGCAGCGGGCCGAGAATCAAGGGGCATCGGTCCAGCGGCGCTTTCGCCACGGGAACGGCGTGATCTCGATGCGCGAGTTGACGGAGCCGTTCCACTTGGCCTCGACCCCGTGAGCGGTGAGGGTGTCGCACACCTCTCGTGCGATGGCGGCGCTCGCCGCTTCGCTCTTCGCCTCGTCGTCTTCGAAGGCGCCGAACGCCAGCATCAGCCCGTGGCCCTGAACCCCGGACTCGAGGTCCTGGCCGTGATAGAAGACCGCGCCGCGGGGCTTGTCCGGTAGCTCAGAGGCGGCTTCGAGCGCGTCGGTCCAACCGTCGGACATCGTGAAACCCGCGTTCTGCAATGCGACGAGGCCGCGCTCGTTCAGCTCCTCGAACGCCTGGTCGATGGCGTCGTTCACGGTGGGGGTGAGCCAAGTGTCCTCATGCGCCCGCTCCTGCCGGAACAGCTCTTCCGCGTACGCCTTCAGCTCCTCCAGCAGATCTTCGTCGGTCGTTTCATCCTCCAGCCAGTCCTCTATGTCATATTCATCGGCGAAACCGCCGAGAACCGCGAGTTCGATCTGCTCCCGTAAGAATGCGCGTTCCGTTGCCGGCTCATCCGTAGCGTCGTCGGGTTCATCGTCGTCATCAGGCATGCCAGGAACCTACATGATCACTCCGACACATCTTGCGCGCCCGCGTGGACGGCCGGTGAATGTCAATGGTGCGTGCGGGCCGCGACGCGTACGCCGACGGTGTCCAGGAGACCTCATCGGCCGGGTTCGGGCCGGCAGCGCCTACGATGGCTGGAAAGCGCTTTCAAGGAGGGCGTCCCATGATCCGCCAGAGCTCACGCTGATGGCCCCCATCGCGCTGTGCCACACCGATCGTGGCGAGGGCGAGACCCTGCTCCTCGTGCACGGCTGGGGCGGTCACGCCCGTACGTGGGCGCCCATCGCCGACGCCCTCCAGCCGGGTCACCGGGTGATCGCCGCCGACCTGCGCGGGCACGGCGGGTCGCCGGCGCCCATGGACGGCTACCGGCCCATCGACCTGGCGGGGGACCTCGTGGCCCTGCTCGACCGCCTCGACGCCGGACCGGTCGTCGCCGTGGGGCACTCGATGGGCGCTCAGGTCGTCACCGCCATGGCCGTGGAGCACCCCGAACACGTCTCCGCGCTGGTGGTCGTCGATCCCGCCTATGGTGCGGACGCCGCCGAGGAGCGGCTGTTCGGCAAACGGCTGGCCGCCCTGCGGGCCAAGGGCGCGGCGGCGGCCGTCCGCCAGCTCGGCACCCTGCCCGCCGAGGTACGCGCTCAGCTGCTCGCCACCCCTGGTCACGTACTGGCCGCCTGCTATGAGGGCATGTACCTGGGCCCGGACGCGTTCGGCGCCCGGCCCGCGACGCGCCGCTACCTGGCCAGGCGCACCCGCCCGGTCCTCTGCGTCCGCTCGCTGAGCGAGCCGGCCGCGTGGGAGTCCTCGATCCCCGCACCTTCCGGGTCACAGATGGTCACGTGGGACGGGACCGGGCATTTCCTGCATCTGGAACGCCCCCAGGCCTTCGCCGGCCTCCTTCGCCGCTGGCTGGCCACCCTCCGCCCGCACGCCCGCGCCCGCGCGTAGCGCCAGGCCCTAGACGCATCCTCAACATGACCTCAACATCCCCGCTCCTACGGTCGGCGTGACATTTCGGACGGAGAAAACGGAGAAAGGGGACGCGCAAGATGAGCATGAGAGAAAAGATCCGACTCGCGGCGATGGCGGCACTCGTCTCTGCCGCTCTGGTCGCACTTCCGGCCTACGGCGCCTCGGCTTCGACCGAGTCGGCCGCCCGGGACGGCGCCCCAGACTGCGCCACGACCTGGACCGGGCACGACTACAACAAGTGGGTCAAGGTCCGCAACGACTGCGGGCACACCATCCGCGTCAAGATCGTCATCCAGTACAACTTCGACAGTGAGTGCAAGGTGCTCAAGCCGCACAAGACCTTCCTCTTCCGGCACGGCTGGGGCTCCTACCTCGACGAAGTCAGGGCCTGCTGACCTGGCGATCGTACGAATGCCGGACCCCGAATTCCGGTACGAAAAGGTGCCTTCCACTCTGCCTCCGCTGCGACCCCAGCAAGTCGCCGCCAGACAGGTTAGAAGGCACCTTTTCGCGCTATCTCATATTTCGCCGAGAAATCAGGACCGCTGCCAACCCTCGGGAAGTGGCGCCTGCTTCGCGGAAGGGGCCGCGTCGTAGAGGATGAAGAGCGCCCAGTCCCGACCGTTGGTCGCACAGGCCGAATGGTCCCAGGTCCACCAGCCCTGACTGGCGCCCCATCTGCGCTGAGCCTCGCAGGTCCCCTCGTCCGGATAGAAATTGAAGATGTACCAGACTCCCGCCGCGGCGTTCGCCTGCGTGGTGGACGATGCGCTTTCCGCCCAAGTCGGCGCGGCCAGCGTCATGCCGCCGGCGGCGAGCGTGGCCGTGATCGCGAGCGTCGTCGCGGCCTTCTTGATTTTCCGCACTGTTCTCTCCTGAGTTTGATTCATCGGATCGAAGGTCAGGGGGAGGGGTCGTAGACGACCCAGAGGGCCCACTGGCCGTTGAGAGGCCGGCAGGTGAATCCAATAGCTCCGTTTTGGTGGACGTATGCCCGGCCGACTTCGGCGCAGCTGTCCACGCTGGAATACCACCCGCCCCATTCCGTGTGGCTCTCCACCTGCGCGGGACCCGCCACTTGCCGGCTCGCCGAGCTGCTCTGCGCCGCGAATGCGGGGACCACGGGAGTCAGCGCCAGACCCAGGCCGACTACGCCGACGGCTATTCGCCTCGCCATGCGATTGTGCATACTTCATCCCTTCTTCTGGATCGAAAACCCTTAGGCGGGGACGGAGACGCTGAGACGGTCTCCGACCGGCACGGGACTCGTACCCGGAGCGATGATTAGGGACAGTCCCTGGCAGTGCGTTCCTTGGTAAACGGTGACAGCGACATTCGTGCGATTTGTGGCATTGTTGAAGGCTGATGTGGTGCTGTAACAACCGGCCGTGGGATTGTTATACACGATTCTTTGCCCGGCGGGGCTGGTGGAAAGAGTCAGTGTTCCCGTGGCGGCGTTCGCGGGTGCCGCGATGAGCGCCATACCTGCGGCCAGTGTCGTCATCGCGAGTAATCGTGCTGTCGTTCTCAATGCGACTCTCCTTTTGTCGCGAATCTCCAAGGGATTTCGAGGCTGCGGACTTCATGCTCGCCGCTTCGGCTTTCGTATCGCTGGCGTGGCGCTGACATGTCCTTGTGGAAGGAGTCAGCGCGGCGAAAGGAGTCAGCGTGCGGGGCCATGAACCGATCGGACGGGGCCCGGCTGCGGCTGGGAGGTCTGGGCTTACCGGGCAGGGCGTTACGGAGAGTCGCCGAGCGGAGAGGTCGCCGGGGCACGGTACGCGGCGGGCCATGGTGTGCGGCGGGCTGCGGTGTGCGGCGGGTCACCATGTGCGGCGGGTCGCGGTGCGTGGCGGGTCCGGCGAAAAACGATTTTTCAAGATCCGCCTTTTTTGACCTCTCTTCCGTACACGTTTCGACAGTTGAACGCGGAAGGAGAAGCCAATGACCCCACTGCGATCCGTCCCGCGAACACACGCCGAGCATGCCTGGCCCCTGCGCGAAGATGTGCAGGCCGTCCGGTATGCCCGAACGGTCGTCCGTGACGCGCTGACCGGACTGGAACTGAGTCCCGATCTCGTCGATGACGCCGTGCTAATGGCCAGCGAATTGGTGACAAATGCCTTCCTGTATGGAGAGGCACCCTATGAGCTGGTGCTTCACGCCGATCCCGAGGAGATCGTGTGCATGGTGGTGGACTGCGGTCCGCCGCTGCCGGTGGCCCGTCTGGTCGACGCCGACGCCGAGCGCGGGCGGGGGCTGTGCATCGTCGCCGCGCTCTCCGAAGGCTTCTGGGGATGCCATCCCCAGAAGTACGTCACCAGTCCGGGGCGTATCGGGAAGGCGACATGGTTCGCGTTGCCGTACCGGCGTCCGAGGATGCCGGCCGTACGGCGGGGCGGGCTGTTCGCCGGGAGAGGGCCCGGAAGCGCCGCCTAGCACCTGACGCCGGAGCGGGAGAGGAACGGGCGCTGTGGGGGCGCCTGTTCGATCCGCGAGCTGTTCACAGCGACACACCGCTGGCCTGAGGCGATACGTCGCCGACCAGGCAAGGCACGCTGCTGGCTTATCTGGCGACACGCCGCCGGTTTTAATGCGATGCCGTGTGCCGGCGATGCGTGGTTGGGTGGGTGCCATGGATGCCCCTCGCTTGCTGGCCTGTCTGGCCGATGAATACGGCCTGCTCAGAGCCGCGGCCTCCGCCGCGCCGGACGCGGCGCCCGTGCCGAGCTGTCCGGGGTGGACCGCCGCCGATCTGGTCGCGCACATCACTGAGGTCTACCTGCACAAGGCCGAGACGATGCTGCGCGGGGAGTGGCCGACGCCGTGGCCGCCCGACCTGTCCGGTGAGGAGCCGTTCGCGGTGCTCGACCGGGCCTATGCCGAGCTGATGGCGGAGTTCGCCGCGAGGGCCCCGGACGACTACGCGCTCACCTGGTACGAGCCCGACCAGAGCGTCGGCTTCTGGATCAGGCGCATGGCCCAGGAGACGGTGATCCACCGCGTCGACGCCGAGCTCGCGGCCGGCCTGCCCGTGACGCCCGCGGCCGACGACCTGGCCCTCGACGGGGTGGACGAGGGGCTCAAGGTGATGCTTGCGCACGAGTTCGCCCATTACCCCGAGAGCTTCGCCGAGGCCCTGCGCCCCGACCTCAAGGGGGCGATCGCGGTCGTCGGCGGAGAGCGCGCCTGGCTCGTACGGGCCACGCCCACCGAGATCACCGTCACCGACGAGACCGCCGACAGGGCGGTCGAGCAGGCGCGGACCGTCGTGTCGGGGGCGCCCGACGAGTTGCTGCGCTGGGTGTGGGGCAGGGGTGGCGAGGTGTCGGTCACCGGCGACCCCGAGCAGGTCACCTACCTGCGCCGACTCCTCTCCCTCGCGACCCAGTAACCTCAGTGACCTGAGTGACCCGGTGACCCAGCAGCGCTCTCCGACCGCACCGGGTGGGTGCGGCCGAAGAGCAACGCGGCTTGGCAGGGCGGCGGGGCTTACAGCCCGCAGAGCTCAGACAGGCTCTGGGCGGTCTTCTGGCTGTTCTGGGTGGGCGTCTGGGTCGGCTTGGCGGCTGCGTACGAACGAGTCGGCTTGGTCGTGGGCGTCCCGGGCGAGGACGTGACGTCAGCCGCCTGCGCGCTCCGAGCCGGCCGGACCGAGTCCTTGATCGCCTTCTCTGCGGCCCGCCGGATCTTCAGCCAGTCGGGACGCCCCGACAGGAACTCCGGCGGCACGAACTGCAAGCTGGTGATCCTGGCGCTCTTCACCTTGACGGCCAGCGCCACTAGCGGCTCGACCAGCTCCTGCGGGATGTTCGTCTGCGCGAGCCGCTTCGTCGCATCGGCGATCTTGCCGAAGTTCAACAGGATCTTGTCCGGCGTCGCCTGCTGCGCGAACGCGCCGATGACGCAGCGCTGGCGGGCCATGCGCGAGAAGTCGTCGCTGTCCACCCGAGACCGGCCGTACCAGAGGGCCTGCTCGCCGGTCAGCTTCTTGTAGCCCGCCTTGATCGTGCCCGCGGTGCCGAAGTGGCCGCCCCACTTGATGTCACGCTCGACGCGGATCTTGAGGCCGCCGATGGCGTCGACCAGGTCCGCGAAGCCGTACATGTTCATCATGGCGTAGTAGTCGATCTTCAAGTTGAGCGTGTAGCCGATGGCGTCCATCAGCGCGCGCGGGCCCTTGTTCTTGCCGCCCATGATCTGCGGGTTGTCGGTGGCGTACTGCCAGACCTCGTTGAGCAGGCCGCCGTTGGGCAGTTCCGCCATGAAGCCGTTGGGGAACTGCTTGCGCAGCGGCGAGGACGTCGGGAAGTGCACGTGCTGCAGGTTGCGCGGCAGGCTGAACAGGACCGTCTTGCCCGTCGCGACGTCCACGCTGGCGATCGTCATGCTGTCTGTGCGCACGCCGGTACGGTCGCCGGCCGCGTCGCCGCCGATCAGCAGGAAGTTCACCCGGTCCTTGCCGTTCCAGGGATCGTTCTCCTTGATCGGCGCGACACTCGGGTCCGTGCTCAGGGCGATGGGGACGAAGATCTTCTGGGAGGCGTTGCGGAAGGTCAGGACGAGGTTCGCGGTGAAAGCGAAGGGGGCCATGACCGAGACGCAGAGCACGCCGACCACGATGCCGGAGACGATCTGGCCCTGCTGGTTCAGCCGGTTGGGGCCGAGTGCCACGTACGACAGCACGATGATGGCGAACCAGGCCAGTGCGAGGACAGCGGCGATGACGATGACCGTCATCTGCATGTCGGCGCCGACCAATTGGGCGATGTTGCCATCGTTGCGCGTCAGCCCGAACGCCAGCCCGGCGAGCAGCAGCACCACGTACGCGCCGAGCATGATCAGGCCGGTACGACGGCGCCCGGCGCGCAGGTGAGCGGTGCCGGGGACGATGGCGGACAGCAGGGTCCAGCCGAGCAGACCGCCCGTGGAGAGCGGCTTGGCGAACTGCGGTGCCCCCGAGCCCGCCCGCGGCCGGGGCTTGGGCCGCCCAGCGCCGGGGGACGCGGGACCACGAGCGCCCTTTCCGCCCCGGCCCTTCCCACCCGGACCGGTGCCGCCCGGCCCGGTCCCACCGGGACCCGCCGGATGCGTGCCGGCCGGACGCGTGCCGTGGCCGCCCGCGGCTGGGGGGCCGTCCGCGGGGGCGTCGCTCTGCGGTGTGTCGTCCGCGGGGGTGCGGTTCTGCGGGGTGTCGTCCGCGTCCGGCGGTTCGCCCGAACGGCCGGGGTCCGAACCCTCTCCTGGTCCGGTTTCGGACCCTGTGCCCGAGCGGCGGGGAGCGCGCCGTTTCCTGCCCTCGGGCGCGGTGTCCACCCCATCGCGCTTGCTCACACCGGCTCCTTCACACGCCTACCTGGCGAAACCCATGGTTTTTGCACCCCGTAGGGCACAAGATTGCCAGGAGTCTAGCTCCCATATAGGGACATCCAAGACATGTACCCAACCTGAGATGAACAGGCCATGACATCAGGAGGTCGTCGACGAAGCCGCCATCCAGGTGTTGCACTGGAACGCCTGGTTCCTCTCCCAGCCCTGACGGAACCACCGGCTGTTGTTCACTCTGTTGCCGTGGTCGCGGGGATATCCGGGATAGTCACCCACCTGCCCGTAGAAGGCGAAGAGGCGGGCGCGGTTCGCGGTGCTGACCGGGTAGGACGCGGCCACCGACCGCATCCACATACCGCCGAAGCAGGTCGCCTGGAGCTCCAGCTTCCTGCTCAGTGCCAGCTTGCCGCTCCGGCTGCTGGAGTCGACCGTCTGCTTCCACCAGGAGTCCATCACGCCCGAGATGTTCTGGACGTGGTGCCCGTACTCGTGGGCCAGCATGCTGATGATCCCGCCGTGCCAGGAGATGATCTCCCCGTAGCCGCGGGCGTTCCCGTTGCCCCTGGCCATGGCCGAGGTGGAGGCGTAGATGGTGTTGTTGCGCGGGCAGTAGTACGGCACCATGCTCCCCGGCGACGGGTAGTCGCCGCAGGCTCCCCTGCCACGCGTGGCCACGATCGAGTACCTCGGCGGCGTGAACCGGATGCCCTGCCGCTGCATGATCGGCCCCCAGGCCCGGTCCATGCACCTGCCGGTCTTCAGGATCAGCGCCTTGAGCTGGCTGTGGCTGAAGATGCTCGCGCCGCCCGCCGGGCAGGCCACCCTGGGCAGGGTGCCGACCCGGTACAGGGTGTTGTTCCTCGTGCTCGTGTTCAGCATGGGCCGGGTCGGCGTCTCGGGCTCGGTGGACCGCGTCGCCGTCGGCTCGCTCGACCGGGTCTGGCTCCGCGACTCCGACGGGGACGGCGTCCCGGTGTTGTAGGTGTAGGAGGGGATGGCGACCGGCGTGGTCGTGTCGGGCCTGGACGAGCCCTTGAGCATCGCCGCGGCGATCACGAGCAGCACGAACAGCGCCGCCATCGATCCGAAGACCGCCCCGAGGATGCCGATCACCCCCATGCCCGACTTCTTCCGCGGCGGCGGCCCCCACGGCCCCGGCGGCATGGGCGGGCGCGGGGGAGGAGGCGGCTGCTGCGGATGCCAGGAGCCGCCCTGTGGCGGCCCATACGGCCCGCCTGGCGGGTGCGGCCGGCCTTGCCCGCTTGGCGGGTACGGCTGCCCCTGAGGCGGGTACGGCTGCCCCTGAGGCGGCGCCCCGTACGGCTGGCCCTGCGGGGGATGCACCGGCCCCTGCGGATAGACGGGCCCCGGCGGAGGCGGCGGATAGACCGGTCCAGGCGGGGGAGGCGGCTGCTGCCCCGGATGACCGTAACTCTGGGACTGCGGCTCGCGGTGACCCGGCGGCGGCCACGGACGCGACGGTGGCCGCAGGGGCTGACCTGGCCCCTGAGGCGGGGGTGGATGCTGCCCGTTGCCTGTCACCGTGTATCCCCCTTGACTCGGTTGTCCGTAAAGGGTGACTTGGTACGTCACTGGTTGGACATTTGCCGAATTTGGGGCAGAAGCATACCGATTTATCACCCGTCACAGAAGTCGCGGTGTCTGGCTACGGTCCGAAATCATTCGAGGTGATCTCTGCTATGTCCCGGACCGCGCGGCAGCTGGTGTCCTAGCTTCTTTGACATGAACCTCCAGCAGCTCCGCTACGTGGTCGCGACTGCGGAGCACCGCACCATGACCGACGCGGCCAGATCGCTCTATATCGCGCAACCTGCGCTTTCGCGCGCGATCCGCGATCTGGAACGGGAACTCGGCATGACGCTCTTCGCCAGGTCCGGACGCGGTGTCGTCGTCACCGCACAAGGCCGGCGGGTGGTCAAACTGGCAAGGGAGGCTCTTGATGCCGTACACGAGATCGAGAGCCTGTCCAATCACGGCAGCACAGGGGAGGCGGAGCTCCGCATCGCCGCCACGCCCAGCCTCGAACCCGGCCTGGCCGGACGGCTGCTGCCCGCCTACACCGCCGAGCACCCAGGTGTCCGCGTGCACATCGTCCGTTGTGACGGCCGGGACGCCGTCGTCAACGCCATCAGGGATCAGCGGGCCGACCTCGGCCTGACCGATCTGCCCGTACCCACCGATCTGATCACCCATCCGCTCGAACGCCAGGAGATCGTGCTGATCTCCCCGCCCGGCCTCGAACTGCCCAATCCCGTGCCCATGGGCAAGCTCGACGGGATGCGCCTGGCCCTGCCCGCACGGGGCAGCGTCCGGCGCAGGGAACTCGACGCGATGTTCGGCAAGTACGCCGTCAGCCCGGTCGTCGTGCTCGAAACCGACGAGCGCAACGGCTGGCTCAACGCCGTACGCACCGGCCAGGCGTCACTGCTGTGGTACCGCGGCATGGCCGAACAGGCCGGTCGGGCGGGCCTCGTGGTGCGCTCGCTGGAACCCGCGGTCCGCCGCGTCATCGCCGTCGTGCACGCCCGTCGCCGCCTGCCGCTGATCGCCCAGGACTTCCTGGCCGCCGCCGAAAAGGGCAGCGCCGCCTGACCCGTCCTGAGCACATCGCCTTCGGCCGCCGCCGCGCCCGGCCGGAAGCGAGGACTCACCCCCGCACGAACCCCCCGCAGAAACCCCGTACGAACCCCGCACGCACCCCGTGCGCGAACCCCCTCCTCATCTCGCCACAGGCAACCGCACGACCGCACGCAGCCCCGGTGCGGCGTCCTCCAGATGCACCCCGCCCCCGTGCGCCCGCACGGTCTCCCGGACGATGGCCAGGCCCAGCCCAGCGCCGCCCTCGTCGCGGCTGCGGCCCGAGTCCAGCCGGGTGAACCGGTTGAACACCCGCTCGCGATCCTGCTCGGGGATGCCGGGCCCGTCGTCGGTCACCGTCAGCACCCCGTCGGCCGTCAGCGCCACCTCCACCTTCGACGAGGTGTGCCGTACGGCGTTGTCCACCAGGTTCGTCAGCACCCGGCTCAGGTCCAGCGCGTCGCCGCGGACCACGACGGGATCGCACACGGTCAGCCGGGCTTCGCCGTACCTGTCGACGGTCTGGCGCACCACCTCGTCGAGATCGACCGGCTCGCGCCTGGCCGGCACGCCCCCGCGCTCGTCCAGGCGGGCCAGCGCCAGCAGGTCCTCGGCGAGCCTGGACAGCCGCATCGCGTCCTCCATCACGCCCTCGGCCGTCTCCGGCCAGTCCTGGCCCTCCGGATGGCCGAGCGCCACCTCCAGCTGCAGCCGGATGCTGGCCAGCGGGCTGCGCAGTTCGTGCGCGGCGTCGGAGACCAGCGCCCGCTGACGCTGCTCGGCCTCCTCCAGCCGGGCCAGCATGTCGTTGAGCGTGGTGGCCAGCGAGTGCACCTCGTCGCGTGACTCGGGCACCGGCAGCCGGCGCGACCTGGCGGTGTGCGTGATCTCGGCGGCGCCCCTGCGCAGCGCGGCGATCGGCCGCAGCGTCCGGCCGATGACCACCCAGCTCGCCACGGCCAGCGCCACGATGAGCATCGGCGTGCCGACCAGCAGCACCCGGCCGGCCGTACCGAGGCTGGTCTGGATCTCGCCGATGGGCCGGGCCGCGACCACGGTCCTGCCATGGTCGGCGCTGATGACCACCACGCGCAGCGGCCCCGAGATCGCGAACGGCCGGCCGTCCAGGAACGTCGCCTGGCCGTCGCGCAGCACCTCGGCCCGCTCCCGCGCGTCCAGCAGCGGGACCAGCCGGTCGGCGCCGTACGTGACGTCCGTGATGCGGCCCGCCGCGTCGATCACCTGCACGATCGTGCCGTCGTGGGTGGCGATCGGACTGGTCAGCGTGCCCGCGTCGGCCTGCACCCGCACGGTCTGGGCCTGCTGCCTGGTCGAGTCGTCCACGGTACCGATGAGGGCCCGGTCCAGGACGGTCAGCAGCACCGACGCCGAGATGGCCAGCGCGAGCGCGAGGACGGCGGCGGCCACGACCGTCAGCCGGAAGCGCAGCCCCTGGCGGCGCCACCAGAGCAGCGGCGAGTCAGCCACCGTCGCCCGCCAGCCGGTAGCCCGCGCCGCGCACGGTCTGCAGGGCGTTCCTGCCGAACGGGGCGTCGATCTTGCGCCGTAGGTAGCCCACGTAGACCTCCACCACGTTCGGGTCGGTGTCGAAGGTGTCCCACACGTGCTCCAGGATCTCCGACTTCGACACCACCTCGTCGCGCCGGCGCAGCAGATATTCCAGCAGCGCGAACTCCCTGGGCGTCAGCTCGATCACCTGCTCACCCCGCTCCACCCTGCGCCGCGCGGGGTCCAGCGTCAGGTCGCCCGCCGTCAGCACGGCGGGCCGCCGCCCGGAGTCGCGCCGCAGCAGCGCGCGCAGCCTGGCCACCAGCACCACGTACGAGAAGGGCTTGGTCAGGTAGTCGTCGGCGCCCAGATCGAGGCCGTCGGCCATGTCGTATTCGCCGTCCTTGGCGGAGAGCATCAGGATCGGCACCCAGTTCTCCTCGGCGCGCAACTGCTTGCACACGTTGTAGCCCGACAGCCTGGGCAGCATGATGTCGAGCACCACGATGTCGTAGTCGCCGTGCCTGGCCGCGTGCAGTCCCTGCTCGCCGTCGTGGGCGAGGTCCACGGCGAACCCCTCGGCCTGGAGCCCCCGCTGCAGCGCGGCCGCCATCCGCCGCTCATCCTCGACGACAAGTACTCTCATGTGGCGATTCTCCCGTTCCTCCCCTGTGACCACGCTGAGAAGGCTGAGAGCCGTCTCAGCTGGTCTCAGGCTCGCCTAAGCATGCATGACGCAGGCTCTGGTCATCGACATACCGTTAAGGAGTGAGATGCGCAGAGGAACGTTCGTGAGATGGGGAGTTCCGATCGCGGCCGCGGCCGTGATCGCCGGAGCTATGGGGGCCGGTCCGGTCATCGCCGCGGTCAGCGGCGATCCGGTGCTGCCCGAGCGTACGGCGCAGCAGTTGCTCGCCGACGCCGCGGCGGCCACCAAGGACAAGGCCGGCCCGCCGCCCATGTCCGGCACCGTGCAGCAGACCGCTTCGCTCGGTCTGCCCGCACTGCCCGACATGGGTGGCACGTCGCCGCTGAGCCTGCTGTCCGGCTCGCACGAGGTGAAGGTCTGGTACGGCGCCGGCGACAAGCTGAGGGTCGCCATGCCGACGCAGTTCGACGAGTCCAACCTGATCGTCAATGGCGACCAGATCTGGTACTGGGACAGCGGCGACAACACGGCGACCAAGATCAAGGTGGCGAAGGGCGCCGAGAAGCCGCACGAGCTGCCCACGCCGGGGCCGGCCGACGTGACCCCGCAGCAGGTGGCGGCCAAGCTCCTGGCCAACGCCGACGAGCACACCGCGATCCGGGTGACCAACAACGCCCAGGTGGCCGGCCGTGCCGCCTACCAGCTCGTGCTCGCCCCCAAGGACGAGGGCTCGCTGGTGCAGGAGGTGCGGCTGGCGCTCGACGGTGAGACGTACATGCCGTTGCAGGTCCAGGTCTTCGCCAAGGGCTCGGCCGAGCCGGCCTTCCAGGTCGGCTTCACCCAGGTGACCTTCACGCCGCCGGCGGAGGAGAACTTCTCCTTCACCCCGCCCGCGGGCGCCAAGGTCAAGGAGGAGACGCTCGGTGCCGGCCGTGACGCCGAGCACGCCGAGCAGAAGACGGAGTCGGCCAAGGAGGCCGCCAAGGGCGCGAAGGTCGTCGGCGCCGGCTGGAGCAGGGTCGCGGTCCTGCCCGCCACGCTGGCGGACCTGACGGCCAAGCCGGCCGAGACCCCGTCCGACGGCAAGCCGGGCAGCCACTGGAAGGGCGGCTCGGAGGGCGCCGACCCGAGCGCGCTCGTCCAGAACGTGCTCAAGACGGCCACCCCCGTCAGCGGCACGTGGGGCTCGGGCAAGCTGATCAAGACCAAGCTCGTCACCGCGCTGCTGACCGACGACGGCCGGCTGCTGGTCGGCGCGGTCACGCCGGAGGAGATCACCAAGGCGGCGGGCACCAAGTGACCGTTGTCACGCATGAAGCGGGGGCGCCCTTCGGGGCGGCCCCGCCCTCCGGCGACTCGGCGATCGTCACCCAGGGCCTGACCAAGCGCTTCCGCGGCGGCCAGGTCGCGGTCGACGCACTGGACCTGACCGTGCCGCGCGGATCGGTCTTCGGCTTCCTCGGGCCCAACGGCTCGGGCAAGACCACCACGATCCGCATGCTGCTCGGCCTGGTGGCGCCCACGGCCGGCGAGTACTCCGTGCTCGGCCTGCCCCTGGCCGACGCACTGCCCCGGGTGGGGGCGCTGGTCGAGGGGCCGGCGTTCTATCCGTACCTGTCGGGCGAGGCGAACCTGTACCGCTTCGACGCCGCCGACCCCACCGCCGCCGGCCGCACCGCGAAGAAGCGGGTCGCCGAGGCCCTGGAGCGGGTCGGCCTGTCGGCGGCCGCGGGCAAGCGCTTCCGCAACTACTCACTCGGCATGCGCCAGCGCCTGGCCATCGCCGCCGCCCTGCTCGGACCCCGTGAGCTGCTCATACTCGACGAGCCCACCAACGGGCTCGACCCGCAGGGCACCCGCGAGGTACGCGCGCTGGTCAAGGAGATCGCCGCAGACGGCACCACGGTCTTCGTCTCCTCGCACCTGCTGACCGAGGTCGAGCAGATGTGCACGCACGCCGCGATCATGCGGGCCGGCAACCTGGTCGCCCAGGGCACGATCGCCTCGCTCAACGGCGGCCTCACCACCCGCGTCAGAGTCGAGACACCGGACGTCGCCGACGCGGCGCGGGTGCTCGGCACGCTCGGTCTGGCCGACGTGCGCACGCCTGACGGGGGCGTCGCGGCGGTGACGGCGGACCTGGGCGCGCACGCGCCCGAGGACATCAACGCGACGCTGGTACGGGAGGGCGTCGCCGTGCGCGGCCTGGCCGTCGTACGGCCGAGCCTGGAGGACGTGTTCGTGGGACTGACAGGGGAGGGATTCGATGTCGACGGCTGAGACGCAGGAGCGCCGGACGCCGGGGCTGGTGCCGGTGACCGAGACGATGCGCACCGCCGAGCGGCGGCCGTCCTCGGCGCCCGGTTCATCCGAGCCGGCCGCGCCGCCGGTGCGCCTGGCGTCGGCGTTCTGGCGGCTGCTCGGCTCCGAGCTCGGCCTGACGTTCCGGCGGCCCCGCAATCAGGTGATGCTGGCCGTCCTGGCGAGCGTGCCGGTGCTGATCGGCATCGCGCTGCGCATCGCCAGCGCCGACGAGGCGGTCGGCGGGCTCATCGGCGCTGTGGCGGGCAACAGCCTCATGCTGACGTTCGCCTCGTTCTCCTTCCTGGTGCTGCTGCTGATGCCGATCGCGGTGAGCGTGGTCGGCGGCGACTCGATCGCGGGCGAGGCGGGCGCGGGGACGCTGCGCTACCTGCTCGCCGCGCCCGCCGGCCGGACGAGGCTGCTGGTCGTGAAGTACCTCAACGCGGTGGTGTTCGGCTACGCGATCACCGTCGTGGTGGCGCTGTCGGCGCTCGTCACCGGGCTGATCCTGTTCCCGGTGGGGCCGGTGACGCTGCTGTCGGGCAGCACCATCTCGGTGGCCGAGGGCCTGCTGCGGATCCTCCTCACCGTCGGGTACGTGGGCGCGGGCATGGCGGCCCTGGCGGCCGTGGCGGTGGCCCTGTCGACGTTCACCGAGGTGTCCATCGGCGCCATCGCGGCGACGATGGTCCTGATCATCGTCACCCAGGTGCTCAGGGCGATCCCGCAGCTCGAGGCGATCACGCCCTACCTGCTGCCCAGCTGGTGGACCAAGTTCGACGCGGTGCTGCGCAGTCCCGTCGACTTCGCGGGTCTCGGTCAGGGGCTGCTGGTCTTCGGGGCGTACATCCTGCTGTTCGGCTCCATCGCGTGGGCCCGCTTCTCGGGCAAGGACATCACCTCCTGAGCGGTCCGGGCCGGTGAGATCCGACCCGGACCGTCTCGGCGGTCCGCCTTCAACAGAGAGCCGCCCGAGCCGCCCGTACGTCAGGACGGGCGGCGGCGCGGGGCCCGGCCATCAGGACGGGCGGCGGCGCAGGGCCAGGACGGCGACCATGATGCCGATGATGCCCACCACGAGCCCGGCACCGCCCAGCAGGCGCGCGGTGCCGTCCGAGGACGAGCCGGCCGCTACCTTGCTGACCGACGGGGCCATGCCGTCAGCGGAGGCCGGCGCCGAGGCCGCGGGGGCTGACGCGGCGGCCGACGGGGAGCCGCTGTGGTGCGAGTCGGACGCGGTCGCGGGGGTCAGCTTGAGCGTCGGAGCCGGGTGCTCCGCCTCGCTGCCGTCCGCCTTCGGGGCGTCCGCCCACTTGACCACCTCGCCGCCGGAGTATGTCTGCGTCGTCGGGAACGCGAGCTGATCGGTGTCCGTGGGCAACTGCCCCATGGACACCTCGAACTCCTGGAACTCGCCCTTGCCGATCTTCCCGCCCGACCAGACGACCTTGGTGACGGCCTCCTTCAGATCGCCGTACTCGGTCTTGACGGGCTTGGGCAGCTTGCCCTCGGTGACTTTGACGCTCCATCCCGGCACCGGCTTGACCGAGACGAACGCCAGCGGGTGGTCGGTGGGGAAGGAGACCTCGACCTTGACGGTCGAGGCGTCGTCGCGCTCGTTGGGCACCCGGAAGGCGACCTTGCTGAAGCCGCCCTGCTCGGCGGTGCCCGGGTTGATCGTGACGTGGGCCAGCGCGGGAAGGGCGAGGCCGGCGGTGATGGCGGTGGCGGCGGCCAGGACCGTGGCCGTACGTCGCACGAAGGACATGATGGATCTCCACTGGAATGAGCGGGGGTCGAAAAGGTGTCAGAGGATCAGGCGGGCAGCGGAGGACCACGCCTGGCGACACAGTGCAGGAGCAGCGGATCGACGGGGACGATCCGTACGATCACCATCGGGACGGCCGGCCGCACGGCGGGAACGGCGACCGGGCGCAGCAGTGCCAGACGGTGACCGAGGCGGTGCAGCAGCGCCCAGAGCGCGCTCTCGCCGCGCGCCAGCCACCATCCCGTGATCAGCGTGGCCGTCAGGTGCGCCAGCAGCATGCCGGCGGCCTGGCCGAGCCCGCGGCCGTGCGAGTGCGAGATGACGTAGGCGGTGCCGTCGGCGCCGAACAGCTCGTGCAGCCCGAACTGGGCGCACATCAGCGCGACGTTGATCGTCGCGGCCGAGCGCTCCCGGGCGCTCAGCGCCAGGGCCGGCAGCAGCACGGCGCCGAGGCCGAGCGCGGCCGTGTGCGGCGGGGGAACCGAACCGCCGCCCATCGCGTGCGCGAGCGCGGCGAGTCCCACGCAGACGGCGGCGAAGGCGGCCGTCCGCGCGAGCCTGAGGGGAAGTTCCGCGCGCATGGGTGTGTCACATGCTCTCACGGGGGCAGAGATCGGGGAGACCGCTACTCCCAAGCCGCGCAATGCTGGTCGATTTGCGGCAATTGTCGCTAGGGTCGTGCCGAACACGTTGACATTGAGGTGAGAACGTTGCGGCACTTTGCAGGATTGCTCATCGGCGTCGTGGTGACCGCAGCGGTGCTGGGAGGCGGCGGCTGGGCCGTCCAGCAGGCATTATCCAGTGCGTCGGCCAACCCCGTCGGCGGCCAGAAGATGTGGATCGCCCTCGGCGCGATGGCGGCGGTCGGGCTGGTCGTGGGACTCGTGGTGGCGGGCCGGGTCTCGCCGATGGCCACGTTCGTGCCCTCGATGGTGCTGCTGGCCTGGACCGTGGTCTACTCCCTCGATGTGAACCGGGCGATCTCCCTGATCCCCGCCGAGCCGTCGGTGAACCAGATCATCAGGGACATCGGCACCGGCGACAAGACGCTGCTGACCTCGGGCGTGTTCGCCCTGCTCGGGGTCGCCCTGTTCATCCCGGTGCTGATGCCGTCGCGCTGGTCGCGGCGGCACGAGGACGAGGATGAGGACTACGAGGAGAGCCCCCAGGGCGGCTATTACTGATCGTCGTCCTCGAGGCCGGCGTTCATGCGGGCCGGCGTCCGCATGAACGCCTCGCTCTCACGGGTGCTCGTGGGAGTCGGGTGCTCAGCGGCTGCCCGTGTAGAGGTGGGTGACCACGTCCTCGATCGTGGACTTCTCGGGCGCCGTGGCCATCAGCTCGTCGAGCGTGCCGTCGAACGCCAGCCGTCCGTGGTCGATCAGCATGACCCGGCGGCAGAGCCGTTCGATGTCGCCCAGGTCGTGCGTGGTCAGCAGGACGGTCGTGCCCTGCTCGGCGTTGAGCCGGCGCAGGAACGCCCGGATGCTCGACTTGCTGACCACGTCGAGCCCGATGGTCGGCTCGTCGAGCACCAGCACGTCCGGCGCGTGCAGCAGCGCGGCGGCCAGGTCGCCGCGCATGCGCTGGCCCAGGCTGAGCTGACGCACCGGCGTGCGGGTGAAGCTCCCCAGGTCGAGCGTCTCGGTCAGCTCGTCGAGCCGCGTCTTGAATACCTTGCGATCTACTTTGTAAAGGAGCCGGATCAGCTCAAAGCTGTCCCGCAGCGGAAGATCCCACCACAACGTCGTACGCTGCCCGAACACCACGCCGATGCGCCGCGCCAGCGTCGTGCGCTTGCGCGAGGGGTCGAGCCCGGCCACCCGCACCCGCCCCGACGTGGGTGTCAGGATGCCGCACAGCATCTTGATCGTGGTGGACTTGCCGGCGCCGTTGGGGCCGAGGTAGCCGACGAACTCTCCCGGCGCCACGGTGAACGACAGGTCGCGTACGGCGTGCACGATGTTCCCCTTGAGCTTGAGACTCCTTCGCACCTTGAACGAGCGCCCGGCCTGGTCGAGCTCGATCATCCCTAACTCCCCGTGGATCGGTAGTGCCGGATGCCCAGGCGCCAGGCGAACCCGGCGAGCAGGGCGAGGACCAGGGCCGCGACCGGCCCGAGGAAGCGCATGAAGCCCGGCGTGCCGAACGGGTCGTCCCGGTCCAGCACGTAGAGGGCGGGCTGCCAGTTGATGAAGGCCAGCGGCAGCACGTAGGTCACCCCGCGCACCAGGTCGCGGCCGTAGATGGCGAACGGGTACTGAGTGAGCTGGCCGCTGCCGTAGGTGAAGGCGTTGGTCACCTCGGGCGCGTCGGTCAGCACGAACTGCAGTGCCCCGGTCAGCGTCCAGAGCGCCCCGAAGATGACCATCCCCGTCGCGATCATGACGGGGACCATCCAGAGCCGCCCGGAGTCGAGGTCGAGGGCGCTGATCGCGTAGCCGAGCACGATCGCCGCCTGCAGGACGCGGCCGGCGCGGGTCGGCAGGAAACGGTCGGTCGCCAGCTGGATCCAGGCGCTCACGGGCCTGATCAGAATGGTGTCGAACGTGCCCGCCTTGATGTGCTGGCTGATCCGGTCGATGTTGCCGACTAACAGGTCGCACAGGCAGAAGGCCAGGTTCGCGGTGCCGTACAGGAAGAGCGTCTCCTCGCGGGAGAAGCCGGCCAGGGAGGTGGTGTTGGCGAAGATGATGAGGATCACCGCCACGTCGGTGCCCGCCACGAACAGGCCGAGCACGATCGTGAGGACGAACGAGGCCGGGTAGGCCATCGCGGCGCGGGTCCAGGTCCAGGCCAGCAGGAAATATGTGCTAACCACCCTGGATCACCACCTTGTGGCGGATCGCCCGCGTGCCGAGCGCACCGGCGGCGAGCAGCGCGGCAGCCCAGTAGCTCTGGAAGGCCAGGGTCTCCAGGACCGGCGCCTTGCCGAGGTAGAGGTCGGTGGGTGCCTGGACCATCGCGGCCCACGGCAGCGCCTTGGCCAGGTCGCCGAGCAGGCCGGGGAACAGGCTGAGCGGCAGCAGCATCCCGCTGAAGAGCGTGGTGAGCACCAGCGAGAACGCCCCCACGCCACGCTCGTCGATCAGCCAGCAGACCGACAGCGAGACCAGGTAGCGCCAGCCGAAGCTGGCGATCATCCCGGCCAGGAAGCCGGCGAGGAAGGCGAACCACTGCCCGGGTCCGGCCGGATAGGTGACGCCGAACAACGCGGCGCCCAGCAGCATCGGCGGGATGCCGCGCACCAGGAACAGGTAGCAGGCCCGGCCCAGGTCCTCCGACAGGGACCAGAGCAGGAGCGAGGCGGGTCGGACGAGGTCGAGCGCGATGTCGCCGCTGCGGATCCGCTCGGGGATGGCCAGGCCGGTGCCGAACAGCTGCATCGGGCCGATGAGGGCCTGGGTGATGAAGCAGAACGTGACGGCCTGGGTGACGTCGTAGCCGGCCAGGCCGGGTCTGGCCTGCCAGAGGGCGATGAGGATGTAGGCGCGAAGAATGCCGAAGACGCTGTTGGTGAAGGCGCCCGCGATCGCGGCCCAGACGTAGGTGGCGTGTTTGCGGAAGCCGTACCGGACCAGCCGGGCATAGAGCGGTATGGTTTTGCACCTCCGGATAGTGATGACACGGTGACCAACCGTGCCCGGACCCGCACGCGGGTAAGCCGATGGAAGCCTTGAATTATCTGCTTTCCGGTCGGCGATCCGCAACGCGATAAACGACGCGCGACCGCCATCCGGCCTGTTGTGACACATCGCGGAAATAGTCCCGTAAGCGAGGAGATACTTACTTGCGAGTAGAGCGATGTTCTGGGGGGAAGGAGATTCATCGGAGGGATATATGGACTTGGACAGGGACGTCACTCCCGACTATCCACTGAGCTGGCAGGCTCGCGCGGTCACCGGCCTGATGCGCGGGACCCTCAAGCCGGCCTCCCACCTCCTGATGCGCCACCCCGTGACGATCGACTGCGCCGCCCGGCTCGGCGAGCTGGGCCGGCTGGTGCCGTTACGGCCGCCCGGCCACGTGGACGTCGAGCCGGCCGCCTTCTCCGCGTGCGGCGGTGAGTGGGTACGCGCGGGCGCGGCGCCCGACGAGGGCAAGGTGCTGCTGTACTTCCACGGCGGCGGCTACTTCTCCTGCTCGCCCAGGACGCACCGGCCGATCACCTGGCGCCTGTCCGTCGCGGCCCGCCGCCCGGTGCTCGCCCTCGACTACCGACAGGGACCGGTCCACAAGCTGGCCGACTCCCTGAGCGACGCGCTGGACGCCTACGACTGCCTGCTGAAGCGGGGGTACGCGACCGAGGACGTCCTGTTCGGCGGCGACTCGGCGGGCGGGCACCTCACCCTCGTCACCCTGCTCGCCCTGCGCGACCGCGGCCTGCCACTCCCGGCCGCGGCCGTCTGCCTGTCGCCCTGGGCCGACCTGACGGACCTGCCCAAGCGCGCGAACCGCTGGCAGGACCCGATGCTGCCGGCCGGCCGCATCCGCTGGCTGGCCCGGCGCTGGACCTCCGGCCTGGACTCGCGTGATCCCCTCGTGTCGCCCGTGCTCGGCGACTTCACCGGTCTGCCGCCGCTCATGATCGTCACCGGTTCGACGGAGGTGCTCCGGGACGAGGCCCGGCGCGTGGCGGTCAAGGCCAGGCTGGCGGGGGTGCCGGTGACGTATGAGGAGTGGCGGCGAATGCCGCACGTGTTCCCGATCCTGGCCGACGTGCTGCCCGAGGGCAGGCTGGCCTTCCGGCACATGACGAGGTTCTTCGCCGCGGTCGCGGCGGTGCGGTCGTCCTCTCTGGAGGACGCGGCCTGACCCCTTGGGGTTCAGGGTGGTCGTCGTGATGCGATGCTGGATGGGTCGCGGCGCGTGAATGGTGTGCGGGAATCAGGTCTTTGTCGTTGCCCGTGGCCGCTCGCCCTGACCAGACCGGGAATCAGGGTGTAGGTTAGGCATACCTAATATTTGAGGAGTGTTCCGATGGCTGACAAGCCCAGAGATCACCACCGTGGCGTAGTGGTACGTACGGAGCGGATCACGCCGCACATGATCCGTGTCGTGGTCGGTGGTGAGGATCTACGGGACTTCGCCACCTCGGGTCTCACCGATCACTACGTCAAGCTGGTCTTCCCGCACGAGGGGGTCGACTATCCGGTCCCGTTCAACGTCCAGCATGTACGCGAGACCATGCCACGGGAGGTCTGGCCGCGGCTGCGCAGCTACACCGTGCGCGCCTGGGACCCCGACGCCGGGGAGATGACGCTCGACTTCGTCTACCACGGCGAGGAGGGCATCGCCGGGCCGTGGGCCGCGCGGGCCGTGCCCGGTGACGAGCTGTTCATGCTCGGCCCAGGCGGCGCCTACGCGCCGCGCCCGGAGGCGGGCTGGCACCTGCTCGTCGGCGACGAGAGCGCGCTCCCGGCTATCGCGGCCGCGCTGGAGGCGTTGCCCGACGGCGCCACCGCCTACGCCTTCCTCGAGGTCGGCGGGCCGGAGGAGGAGCAGAAGCTGCGGGTCTCGGGTGAGACGCGGCTCGTCTGGCTGCACCGCGGCGGCGCGCCCGTCGGTGAGGCGCTGGTGAAGGCGGTGCGCGAGCTGGAGTTCCCCGACGGTGACGTGCACGCGTTCGTCCACGGGGAGGCGGGGTTCGTCAAGGAGCTGCGCCGCCATCTCCGGGTCGAACGCAAGGTGCCAATGGAGCAGCTGTCGATCTCCGGCTACTGGCGGCTCGGCGCCGACGACGAGGGCTGGCGGGCCGCGAAGCGCGACTGGAACCGCCAGGTCGAGGCCGAGGAGGCCGCGGCCCTCGGCTAGGTGGTAAAACGCCACTTCAGGCCATCGAGTCACACCACTTACTTACCGTGGAGGCACGACCGCCTTACCTCCGATACCCCTTGTGAAAACCATGCGGAAACCCCGCTCGAATGGGACGACAGTGTGCTTTGGCCGTGTCCCAGACAGCGAGCGGAGAACCGATGGCGCGTGGTGCGAGCGACATGCCTCCAGGCGTGCGGCCGCTTACGGTGGGCGACCCGGTCATCATCGGCAGATACCTGCTCCTCGGCCGCCTCGGCATCGGCGGCATGGGGGTGGTCTATCTGGCCGAACACCCGCGGGGCGGTCTGGTGGCGCTGAAGACGCCGCACGCGGTACACCTCAACGATCCCACGTTGCGGGCCCGTTTCGCGGAGGAAGTCGCATTTTCGCGGCGAATCGTGCCCTTCTGCACCGCGGCCGTGATCGAGGACGGCACCGACCGGGACCGCCCGTACCTGGTCACAGAGTACATTCCAGGCCCCGCCCTGTCCCAGGTCGTGATGGCGCGCGGCCCGCTCACGCCCGACCTCGCCTACGGCGCCGGGCTCGGCGTGGCGGCGGCGCTGGTCGCCGTGCACGACGCGGGGCTGGTCCACCGCGACCTCAAGCCGGGCAACGTACTGCTGTCCGAGGACGGGCCGCGGGTGATCGACTTCGGCATCGCCCGAGACGTCGACACGCTGGCGGCGCACACGCAGGCGGGACAGGTCATGGGCAGTCCGGGCTGGGTGGCGCCCGAGCGGCTGACCGGCGGGCCCGCCGTGCCCGCGTCGGACGTGTTCGCGTGGGGCTGCCTGGTGGCGTTCGCCGCCACGGGGCACCACCCGTTCGGCGGCGGCGAGGCCGATGTGCTGACCCGCCGCATCCTGTTCGAGGCGCCGCGCGTCGAGGGTGTGCCCGCCCTGCTGCGGCCCGCGGTCGAGGCGGCGCTGGCCAAGGCGCCCGGCGACCGGCCCAAGGCCGCCGACCTGTTACGCGTCCTGCTCGCCGCCGGGGGCGTGGGCGATCCGTGGGACCTGCGGACCGCGGTGGCGGGCGTACTCGCGGAGATCTGGACGCCCGTGCCCTATCCGCCGGGAGCGGGCAGGCTACGGCTCGCGCCCGAGACCGGCGAAGGGGTACGGCTCACGCCTGAGACCGGCGAGGAGGCGACGACCACGCCGAAGCGCGGACGCAGGGCCAAGGCCGGGGCGCACCTGTCGCACGGCCACCTTCGCGGCGCTGGCCACGGTCTCCATCGCGGCCGTCACCGTGATCGCGGCGTCGGGCGGCGGCGGTGGTGGTCCGAGCATCGGCGGGGCCTCTCCGCCGCCGGAGAACCGGCCCGTCGTCCAGCCGTACGAAAGCGCCGACTCCACCAGGCGCCCCGCTATCACGCCTTTGACCAGCGTCCCGGCCACCGTCGCGGGCACGGCGATCACCTCGCCGCCGGTGTCCGCCACCCGGGCCCGTACGACCGCCCCGGTCATCGTGCTCGACCCCTCGCCCGAGCGGAAGACGGCCTGGCATCCGCCGACGACGTACGAACCGGGCGAACCGGGCGACGCTGACACGGGCGGCTGTGCCGGCCCCGCGGGAAAGAGACGCGGCGGCTCGGCCAGGCGCGACTGCCCGCCACCGTCGGCGTCCATCACCACGATCCCGCAGGACGGCCCCGGTGAGTCGCCGGACCCGTCGATCACCCCATCGGTATCGGAAACGGTCACCGCTCCGGCCACCGGCTCCTCCTGAGCCCCGGATCGCTGGCAACCCCTGCAATTCCTGGCGGCAAGTCACCATAATTGGTGATCTACGGCCTGGTTGTGCCGGGAGGAGAAATCCGGATGCCGGAGTTCGAACCGCTGCGCGAGGAAGAGCCCGTCCAGGTGGGTATGTACCGGCTGATCGGGCGGCTGGGCCCGGACGTCTTCGTCGGCACGCCGAACCCCGCCGGAACGGATGAATCGCCGCCCCCGCCGTCGCCGCCGGAGTCGGAGGTTGAGTCGGCTCCGCCGCCGTCATCGGCGGAACTCGTCGTGGTGAAGCTGCTACACCCGGAGATCGACCAGGAGCGCTTCCTGCGCCTGATCGAGCCCTTCCAGGAGGTCTCCGCCTTCTGTACGGCCCAGGTGCTCGGGTCTGGACTGCACGACGGCCGGCCGTACGTGGTGAGTGAGTACATCGACGGCCCCACGCTGGAGCGGACGACCGCGACGGGCACCCGGCTGCGGAACACGGCGCTGCACCGGCTCGCCGTCGGGACCGTCACCGCGCTGGTGGCCATCCACCAGGCGAACGTCGTCCACGGCGACATCCGGCCGGGCAACGTGGTGCTCGGCCCAGACGGGCCGCGGCTGATCAACTTCGGCATCGGCCGGGCGATGGCGGGCACGGCGTCCGCCACGACCCGCAAGGTGGACGTGCCCGCCTTCACCGCGCCCGAACGGCTCGGCGGGGCCGCCGCCGAGCCCCCGGCCGACCTGTTCTCGTGGGCGGCGACGTTGGTGTCGGCGGCGTCCGGCCGCTCTCCCTTCGACGGCGGCTCGATGGCGGGCACGGTCAACCGGATCACCAACGGCGAGCCCGACCTGCCCGACCTCGGGGACCTGCGCGATCTCGTGGTGGCCTGCCTGTCGAAGGATCCCGCCTCGCGTCCCACATCGAGTGAGGTGCTGCTGCGGCTGGTCGGGGAGACCAACTTCCTGACCGCCCGGCTGCCGCCACCGTCCGGGCTGCCCTACAACCTGCCGCCGCCACGGTTACCACCTGACTCGCAGCCGCGGCCTTCCTCCTCCCTGGATTCGCCGCCACCCTCGCAGTCGCCCTCGTCGCAGTTGCCGCCGCCGTCGCCGTGGCGGCCGTCGTCGGCCGGGCAGGCACTGGAGTGGCCGGGGCCGACCGGGCAGGTACCGGAAGGGCGGGCGTTGGACGGTCGAGAACCGGACGGGCTTGAGCGGCAGGGGGCGGACGGTCGAGGGCCGGATGGGCTTGAGCGGCATGGGGCAGGTGGGCGGGCGTCGGACGGTGTCGCGGCGGCGCTGCCCGCACGGCGGGGCCGGGGAGTGCTGATCGCTGTGGCCGCGTTCGTCGCCGGGGCGCTGGTGTCGGGCATCGGCGTCTACGCGCTGACCGGCCAGCGGCTCGTGGCGGCCTCCGGCCCGGCCGCACCCCGTTCGGCTTCGGCCGGTCCCGTCAGCCCCGGTCCCGTCAGTTCCGGGGCTGTTGGCTCCGGTCCCGTACGGTCTGGTGCCGCGTCGGGTGCGCCCACCTCGGTCATCACCGCCGCGCCCCCGATCACCCCCAGCGTGACCAGCGCGCCGGTCGCCAGCGTCGCGCCCAAGGCCGACAAAGACGTCAAGCTGGCCGACGTCGACGCCATCCTGCACGAGAACTCCGCCGACCCCGTATGGCTGGCCGCCTACCTCCAGGTCAAGAGCCCGTACAAGGCGTTCGCCAGGGACAGGTCCGGCCAGTTCAAAGAGGTCGGGCTGGCCGAGGAGCCGCGCCTGTCACCGACGGGCGACTGGGTGGCGCTCAACCCGTGGGTCAAGTTCCAGAGCTCCGACATGGATCAGGTGCGGTTCACCAATCTGAACACCAAGGAGTCCTTCACCGTCAACACGGTGAAGAAGCCCGCGCAGACCTGGTCCCCAGCCTGGTCGCGGGACGGCAGGCGGCTGCTGCTGTCGGTCTCGAACGCCAAGCGGACGTTGATCACGGGCTTCGCGGTCATCGACGTCCAGGCGCGGACGGCCACCGTCGTGGAAGCGCAGTACAAGGACGCCAGCAGCCTGCCGTTCGCGTTCACCCCGGACGGCAAGATCGCCAGAGGCTATAGCGCCACCAAGAGTCAGGGCATCGAGACGTACGACATGTCGGGCAAAGTCATCCACAGCATGCACTGGGTGGGCAGGCCTCGCGACGTCTCCTGGTATTCCCCGTCGGGCAAGCAGTTCATGACGGTCTGCCCCAATAACAAGGAGATCTGCATCTGGGACGCCACGACCGGTGACCGCACGGCCACCGTGCCCGGCGTCAAGGACGACTCCTACGTGCTCGGCTGGTTCAACGAGGACAACATCCTCGTGCAGGAGTCCGCCAAGAAGGGAAGGGCCCACGTCGAGATCGTGGACTTCCTGGGCGAGGTCAAGCGCGTCCTCGCGGACGTCGCCCCGAACAACAGCGCCCGGCAGTTCGCGCCCAAGGCTCCGTGACCATGGAACCGCGCCCTTTGCTCGCGGGCGACCCCGCCCAGGTGGGGCCGTACCGCGTCGCGGGCCGGCTCGGCCAGGGCGGCCAGGGGGTCGTCTATCTCGGCGAGTCGGCAGCGGGGGAGCGCGTCGCGATCAAGCTGCTGACACACGCGACCGGGGATGAGGGGCGGGCGGGGTTCGCCAAGGAGATCGAGCTCGCGCGACGGGTCAAGGCGTTCTGTACGGCGACCGTGCTGGCGACCGGCGAACTGAACGGCGTGCCGTACGTCATCAGCGAGTACGTCGACGGGCCCTCCCTCGCCAGAGTGCTCGCCGAGCGGGGCCCGCTGCGGCCGGCCGAGCTGCGCCGCCTGGCGATCGGCAGCCTGACCGCGCTGACCGCCATCCACCAGGCCGGGGTGGTGCACCGGGACCTCAAACCGGGCAACGTACTGCTCGGCAGGGACGGTCCCCGGGTGATCGACTTCGGCATCTCCCGGGCGCTGGACTCCAGTGAGCTCACCGGCGAGCATCTGGTGGGCACGCCGCCGTACATGGCTCCGGAGCAGTTCGGCGGCGCCGGCGCCGGGCCGCCCGCGGACCTGTTCGCCTGGGCGGCCACGGTGGTGTGCGCGGCTTCCGGCAAACCGCCCTTCGGCTCGGGAGACCTGCCGTCCGTACTGAACCGGATCCTGTCGGCGGAACCCGACCTCGGCGACCTGCGCGGCGACCTGCGTGACCTGGTGGCCCGCTGCCTGGCCAAGGACCCCGCCGCCCGGCCCACAGCCGCCCGAGCGCTGCTCACTCTGCTCGGCCATCCGGTCCCACCCCAGGGCCTGCTCACCGAGGGCACCAGATCCGCCGCCCCACCCACCCCTGCTCGACTCACCGGCGCCTCGCCCACTACCGCTCCACCCGCTGCCGCCTCACCGTCTGCGACCCCGTCCGGGGGATCGCAGTCCGAGTCGCCGTCTGTGCCGCATTCGGTGCCGCCGGCTTCTGGTGTGCCTTCCGTCCCCTCTGGGCCATCCCCGTCGACGCTGGTTCCGGGTCGGCGCTCCGGGCGGCGGGTGGCGCTGATCGGTACCGCCGCGGTGCTGGTGGCGGCCGCGGCGGTGGCCGTCACGATCAAGCAGGCCGGTACGACCGTCCTGGGCGCCACGGGAACCGGCACCCCAGGGACCAGCGTCACGGGGACCGGAGCCCCAAGGACCGAAGCCCCAGGGACCGGAGCCCCAGCCACCGCTCAGACCGTCGGCCCGTCCTCGACATCGTCCGGCGCGGCGACGGCCGACGACGTGATGCCCACGACCTCGACCACCACGGTGAAGATCCCCGGCACCAAGATCACGTTGCACGAGAACCCCGCCGACCCCGTCTGGGTCAGCTCCGCCTACGGGACCGCGCAGCAGGGCGAGGGTTCTCCCGCCTATGTCCGCGATGCCAAGACCGGCAAATTCCAGTATTTCGGGAACTTCCAGCAGCCGACGGTCTCGCCGCACGGTGCGTACGTGGCCGCCCTGTCCGTCACCACGCTGAGCCGTACCGACTACAACACGATCAGGCTGGTCACGCCGGCCACCGGCGAGGACGTCGAGCTCCGCACCGCGGACAAACCCGGCGACACGATGGACGCGAGGTGGAACGCCGACGGCCGTCACCTGCTCATGACCCTCTTTGCCCGCAAACCGGGCTCGCTGAACATGGCGGGATTCGTGATCGTGGACGCCGCCACCAAGAGCGTCCGGTCCCGCCTGACGACCGGAGGGCGCAAGGGCGGCTATTCCTGGGGCCCGGACGCCTCGACGCTGATGCGCCAGGAGGCGGACGGCGCGATCGCTTTCGTCGGTTTGGACGGCACGGTCATCCGTACGTTCCGCGACAAGGGCGATCTGATGAATGTGGGCACCGCCACGGTGCGCATCGGCACAGGGACCGCTACGGTATTCGCCACTGTCTGCCCGGGCACGCTCAAGGGCACCTGCCTGTGGGACGCGACGACCGGCGCCAGGCGAGCCGTCATACCGAGTGACGAGAGCACGGTCTTCAACGGCTGGCTGGACTCTGAGCACTTCCTCGCCACGGTCACCAAGGCAGGCACCACTCGGCTGGTCCTGGCCGACCTGAACGGCAAGACCCAGCGAGTCCTCGCCGAAGGGCCCGCGACGGAACTCAAGGCGGTCACCCTCTGGTACAGCAGGGCCAGGGCATGAGGTGGCCGCGCCAGGCCGGGGGGACGTCTGGCGCGGCCGGGTTCGCCGGGAGAACACCGACCCATGCCCTGGAGGTGGCCGGCGAGACCCATCGCCATGCAGATCAGCCCCAGCGGATCACCGAGTTCACGGCAGGCGGGGCGCGGGCAGCGCTGCGTGGCCGGCCATTTTCGGAGAAAACCTTTGGTCAGGCACGTCGGCCGAGAGACGATGAAGCGTGCAACGAATCGGCCTCTACTATCCCTACATTCATTTCCGCGATGACCGATGGCTAAAGGCGGCGGCACTGTACTGGCCCGCCATGGCGCGCGTCGTGCCCGCCGGGTACCAGCCAAACGACTCCCCTGTCGCGCGAGCTCTGGCGGACGGGCTCGGCTTCGTCGCAGACGTGGCCCCTGATCAAGCCGCGTCGGCTATAGCTCCGACTTTCGCTCAGGTGATTACGGCGCACGCCGACCGGCTACGTCATCTGCGTCCCCCAAAGCCCGACGCTCTTCCCATCCAGATAGGGCACAGCAACGTCCATGAATGGAGTCATACCGCGGAGCCCGCTGTACTGGAAGTCGATGCGGATGGTGAACCTCTGCCGACAGGCATCATCACCGGGGAAATCGAACCCGCTCTCCGTGAAACGCTGTTCACGGCTGGCCTCGCCTATTTAGGATCACGTATCCAAGGAGGACACGAACATTGGGTCATCGTGCATCCCACACTCGCATGGGCGTACAAATGCGCCCTTACTAAGGAAGTCGCGCGGCAAAGCCTCCTACAGCCCACCACGGACCAGATCGGCACGCAATCCGCGGATCGGGAATGGACAGCAGACCAGATCACCGATGCTCTGCTTGCCTCAACCGGGAAGCAGACCCCCGCCCGGGAGGTGCAGGCCTTAAGCGACAGGCTCGCCTTCTTGGCCCTGCAGGTGGCCATCCCATCCAACCTCAATGACATCCCCACCAAGAAGATCGTCCGGCTCCGTCAGAAGTACGGGGCTGACTTCGACGCGTTCGGTGAACTTGTGACCGCCACCGTTGCCGAGTTGGCCGACGCTCTTGCAGACGTTAAAGACCCCAACGTCCTCGACGTCTATCTCCGGCAGGAAGTGGAGCGGCGATTCGAACGACCCCTGGGAGATCTACGGAAGGCTATGCGAGGCGCTCGTGTTGACTCGGTCCTCGGAGCGCTGAACGTCAAGTTCGAGGTACCGGCTCTTGCCGCCGCCGCTGTGGGCGGAGCCGTCGCCACCGGCCACCCCATCCTCGCAGGCACCGGAGCCGTGTTCGGCCTCTTCGGCGTCGTGCGAGGAGCCAGGAAGGAACGAGCCGAGAAGCTGGCTGCTTCGTCCGTGAGCTACCTGTTGCATGTCGGCAAGCTAGAGCCGAAGTCGTTGCTCAACAAGGTGGCCAGTGATTTTGCGAGCCCAGTTCGGCGACAGTTGCCGTAACCGCGCTCAGATGTAGGCGAGCCTGAGCGACGTGCGGGCAGCGCCCGTCGAGCTGACACGGCACGGCTGGGTCGCAAGCGTCGAACGGCGCGACGGGCGAGGGCGGCGGCTGCCGGACGGGCTGTTCGTGGCGGCCCCAACCGTGCCGGGGTGACGAGGAAGAGGCCCAACCTAGAGAAGAGCTGGGTCCCTTCCGTGCGTCTATGGGTGGCGCCTGAAACAGCCGAGCAGCCCCCACAAAACGGCGCCGCCGGCGGCGAGGCCAGTTAGGAGTGCGGCGGGCCACGTGGAGCCGTCCGCGAGCATGAGAGCAGTCGCGATGCTGGTGGAGGCGACTATCGCGAGCGCTATAAGAAGCGCACGTTGCAGGTCCATACGAACCAACTCCTGTCCGACGAAGAACCCCATCCGAAGCAGGCTCCATGCGCGGCATGCGCAGTGGACGCCGTCCGGGGTGGATCCAGTAGGAGAAGGCCCTCTACCTGGCACGATACGGGGCCTTGCCGTACGAGCCCACGTTTTCGCGCAGTTTTGCCATTGGCGTGTCCCAACGAAAACGCGCCCTACCGACGCTGGGCACCGGCATGCTCACGACCAAGCCAACCTGCGGTCACGACATATGACAGGACCGAAGCGAGGATGATCCGCTGCGCTGGCATGTCAAGACGCTGTTCTACCTGCTGCATGCGCGAGGGGGCCGGGCTGAACGGCGGCATCGCCGAGACGGTGTTCGGCGATGCGACGAACGACGCGCTGTGCCAGTTTCAGAAGGCCGCGAAGTTGGCGGTGGATGGTGTGTGCGGGTCGAAGACATGGGCGGCGCTGCTGCGAGTGTCATGAACAAGGAGAGATCAGAACTGAGTCGTGGCGTCCGTTCGTGCCTGCTTGCGTATCTTGTCGGGCGTCACCCCGCGTACACCTCTGAGGTCCGCACCTCTGAGGTCCGCGCCGGTCAAGGTCGCGTTGGTCAAGACCGCGCCAGATAGGTCCGCGTCCGCCAAGATCGCATTTGTGAGATCTGTGCCTGTCAGGTTGGCGTCGGAAAAGGCCGCACTGGTCAGGTCCGCAGCGTAGAAGGTTGCACCGGTCAAATTCGCGTCGATCAGCCAGACATTCGTGGCATTCACACGGCTGATGTTCGCATCGGTCAGATCGGCGCTGATCAGGTTAGCGCTAGTCAGGTTCGCGCCGGTCAGGTCCGCTTCGGAAAGCATCGCTTCGGACAGATCCATGCCATTCCAAACTGCTCCCATGAATCGTGCTGTCCGAAGAGGGGAGCGGAGCCCAAGGCTGCCGTTGTCGACGAGGTGCACTTGTCTCAGCACTTTTAGGGCCGCAACTAAATCGACCCCGGTGTGCCACGGAGTGATGGTCCTAGGCTCGCGAATATCTTGCGATCGCTCAAGGTCTTCGCGGTCATGTTCCAAGGTGTATACCGTCACGACTTGCTCGATAGTAGAAGCGTCTGGAGGAGAATCTTTGGCAACCCTGGCGAGCGCATATAAGCCGCCGACGCGGACCTCCATCGGCTTGTCTTTGCCGATTGACTCAACTGCCTTGGTGTAGCGGTCCGTGATTTGCTGCTGTTGCGTGGTTCGAAGGGTTTCCTGGCCCGTGTCGTATGTCCGCGCAGTGTAGACGAGACCGCCACCAGTGAAGATGAGGCCGAGTAGTACGCCGATCGACGTGAGGTGCTGCCAAGGTCGCTGCCGGCGGGCGTCGTACATCTCTTGCCGCTTCTCAATGGGCAATCTGTCGAGTTCTTCCTGAGTGGGTGGGGTGACGCGCGGCCTCCTTCGTCTCTTTGGCCGAACCTCCGGAGGAGGGGTGGGTGATTCTAGGGCCGGTTTCGGCCGTGCCAGGTTTCGGAAGGTCCGGGTCACCTTGGCCTGCGGCTTCCGCGTCGGTGAGACGTCTGCCGTCTGTGCGGGTGGCGGCAGGCGAAGGGTGGACTCGTCCTGGCTGGTCATGGTCGGACGGTAGCTGAAGAAGTCGGTTGCCGACCATGATCCGTGAAGTAACGGCTTGTCGAGCTGGTTGAAGATCAAGAAGTCTAGGCTCTTGCCGAGCGGCGGGGTCTTTCGCATGCCGGGAGGCATTCATGAAGGTAGGCCGGTACGCCAAGACCATCGTCGCCGCGCTGTTCGTCGCGATCGTGCCTGTGAACGGGGGCGGTGTCCGACGACGTGTTCACTGAGCCCTTTTCATCCTGAGCGGCCTTCTTCTACGAGCTGCAGCACGAGGTTCGCCTGCACGAGCGCGGTCGTGCGATGCGGACAACAGCGCAGCCTGGTGAGCACCTTCCAGGA